>CAJNBS010000113.1 GCA_905221065.1 bacterium | reverse complement strand
GGGGGGGGGGGGGGGGGGGGGGGGGGGGGGGGGGGGGGGGGGGGGGGGGGGGGGGGGGGGGGGGGGGGGGGGGGGGGG
>CAJNBS010000112.1 GCA_905221065.1 bacterium | reverse complement strand
TGATTTCTCCTGTAATCTTATCGCCTGGTTTCGCTCCTTCTGGAATTGTGACAGTTACTTTTCCATCTTTGTCGACTGTGAT
>CAJNBS010000111.1 GCA_905221065.1 bacterium | reverse complement strand
GATAAACGATTTTATCGCCCTACTTTTCGTATGCACTTAACAAATAAAGAAATTCTAGACAAGCTTTTGAGCTATTCAGAAGA
>CAJNBS010000110.1 GCA_905221065.1 bacterium | reverse complement strand
GCACTTGTTGATGCTGAGGTAGATGCTACTGCACTTGTTGATGCTGAGGTAGATGCTACTGCACTTGTTGACGCTGAGGTAGA
>CAJNBS010000109.1 GCA_905221065.1 bacterium | reverse complement strand
CCAGCAGATAAGACAGCAGTTAAAGATCCAGCTAACTTAACTCCAGAAGAGAAGAAAGCGATCGAAGATAAAGTTAAGGCTGT
>CAJNBS010000108.1 GCA_905221065.1 bacterium | reverse complement strand
ACCTCAGCAAGTACTAGCGCTGTAGCCTCTACTTCAGCAAGTACTAGCGCTGTAGCGTCTACTTCAGCATCAACAAGTGCGGTAGC
>CAJNBS010000107.1 GCA_905221065.1 bacterium | reverse complement strand
AACTCAACTGTTCCACCTGGTTTGCCATTTTCCTTGTCGTACTCTGGTGTGTAGATGTCTTTGTCTTGGTTTGTGACAGTCACTTCTACTGG
>CAJNBS010000106.1 GCA_905221065.1 bacterium | reverse complement strand
GCACTTGTGCTTGCTGATGTAGAGGCTACCGCACTTGTTGATGCTGAAGTAGACGCTACAGCGCTAGTACTTGCTGAGGTAGAGGCTACAGCGCTAGTACT
>CAJNBS010000105.1 GCA_905221065.1 bacterium | reverse complement strand
TCTGGATCTTTTGTCAAGTCTGCTGCTGGAATTACGGCTGTCTTACCTTCTGGGGTTGTAACTGTCGCATTTCCTTTATCATCTACAACTACTGTTGCATCTGGGTT
>CAJNBS010000104.1 GCA_905221065.1 bacterium | reverse complement strand
GCAGATAGAACTGACGAAGTCAGCTCAAAACACTGTTTTGAGGTTGCAGATAGAACTGACGAAGTCAGCTCAAAACACTGTTTTGAGGTTGCAGATAGAACTGACGAAGTCAG
>CAJNBS010000103.1 GCA_905221065.1 bacterium | reverse complement strand
TCTCCTGTAATCTTATCGCCTGGTTTCGCTCCTTCTGGAATTGTGACAGTTACTTTTCCATCTTTGTCGACTGTGATGCCTGGCGTATTACTGTGGAACTTAGTACCTTCTGGAAT
>CAJNBS010000102.1 GCA_905221065.1 bacterium | reverse complement strand
CTTGTTGATGCTGAAGTAGACGCTACAGCGCTAGTACTTGCTGAGGTAGACGCTACAGCGCTAGTACTTGCTGAGGTAGACGCTACCGCACTTGTTGACGCTGACGTAGACGCTAC
>CAJNBS010000101.1 GCA_905221065.1 bacterium | reverse complement strand
GCTGGTTTAACGATGTCGTTACCTGCATTTGGTTTAGTTGCAGCTTCTGGATCTTTTGTCAAGTCTGCTGCTGGAATTACGGCTGTCTTACCTTCTGGGGTTGTAACTGTCGCATTTCCTTT
>CAJNBS010000100.1 GCA_905221065.1 bacterium | reverse complement strand
GATAAGACAGCAGTTAAAGATCCAGCTAACTTAACTCCAGAAGAGAAGAAAGCGATCGAAGATAAAGTTAAAGCTGTAAACCCAGATGCAACAGTAGTTGTAGATGACAAAGGAAATGCGACAGT
>CAJNBS010000099.1 GCA_905221065.1 bacterium | reverse complement strand
GCTTTCTTCTCTTCTGGAGTTAAGTTAGCTGGATCTTTAACTGCTGTCTTATCCGCTGGTTTAACGATGTCGTTACCTGCATTTGGTTTAGTTGCAGCTTCTGGATCTTTTGTCAAGTCTGCTGCTGGAAT
>CAJNBS010000098.1 GCA_905221065.1 bacterium | reverse complement strand
ATTTCTACCATAGTTCCTGGTTTGCCATTTTCTTTGTCGTACTCTGGTGTGTAGATATCTTTGTCTTGGTTTGTGACTGTTACTTCTACTGGTACTGTATCGGTTGAGCCATCTGGGTAAGTTACGGTGATTTC
>CAJNBS010000097.1 GCA_905221065.1 bacterium | reverse complement strand
TTCTACTGTCACTGTATTTCCTTGATTTCCCGGTGCTATTGTTGGGGCTTCGTTTGTGACGGCTATTGGTTGCCATCCTACTGGACTTGAATAACCTTTATCTTTAATATTTGAAATTGCAAATATTCTATCGTCATC
>CAJNBS010000096.1 GCA_905221065.1 bacterium | reverse complement strand
CAACAACGAAAGCAAGTTCAGCTTACTATAATGCGACACCAGAAAAACAAAGAGTCTATGACCAAGCTATCGCAAGCGGAAAACAAATCAAGGATAAAGCGAATGCGACACAAACGGAAGTAGATAATGCGACAAGTGC
>CAJNBS010000095.1 GCA_905221065.1 bacterium | reverse complement strand
GGATCATTTGGATTTTTCGGCTCTGTTACTGTTACTGTACGTTCCTTAACTAGTAATTTGAAGACTTGCGTTGGATCTCCATCTGTTGGATCTTTTTCTTTATCGAATTTTTGATCTTTCAACAAGTCTTTATTTTCAACTA
>CAJNBS010000094.1 GCA_905221065.1 bacterium | reverse complement strand
AGTCGACAAAGATGGAAAAGTAACTGTCACAATTCCAGAAGGAGCGAAACCAGGCGATAAGATTACAGGAGAAATCACCGTAACTTACCCAGATGGCTCAACCGATACAGTACCAGTAGAAGTAACAGTCACAAACCAAGACAAAGA
>CAJNBS010000093.1 GCA_905221065.1 bacterium | reverse complement strand
ATTCCAGCAGCAGACTTGACAAAAGATCCAGAAGCTGCAACTAAACCAAATGCAGGTAACGACATCGTTAAACCAGCAGATAAGACAGCAGTTAAAGATCCAGCTAACTTAACTCCAGAAGAGAAGAAAGCGATCGAAGATAAAGTTAA
>CAJNBS010000092.1 GCA_905221065.1 bacterium | reverse complement strand
TTAACTTTATCTTCGATCGCTTTCTTCTCTTCTGGAGTTAAGTTAGCTGGATCTTTAACTGCTGTCTTATCCGCTGGTTTAACGATGTCGTTACCTGCATTTGGTTTAGTTGCAGCTTCTGGATCTTTTGTCAAGTCTGCTGCTGGAAT
>CAJNBS010000091.1 GCA_905221065.1 bacterium | reverse complement strand
TGGGACTTTTTTTCTACAACAAAATAGGCTCCATAATATCTATAGGGGATTTACCCACTACAAATATTATAGAGCCAAAGGATTTAGTTCTGTATTGCACAGGACTAAGTCCTTTTAGTTTTACCTTAATTCGTTTGTTGTTGTAGTAATCGA
>CAJNBS010000090.1 GCA_905221065.1 bacterium | reverse complement strand
ATTACGGCTGTCTTACCTTCTGGGGTTGTAACTGTCGCATTTCCTTTATCATCTACAACTACTGTTGCATCTGGGTTCACAGCTTTAACTTTATCTTCGATTGCTTTCTTCTCTTCTGGAGTTAAGTTAGCTGGATCTTTAACTGCTGTCTTATC
>CAJNBS010000089.1 GCA_905221065.1 bacterium | reverse complement strand
ATTCCAGCAGCAGACTTGACGAAAGATCCAGAAGCTGCAACTAAACCAAATGCAGGTAACGACATCGTTAAACCAGCAGATAAGACAGCAGTTAAAGATCCAGCTAACTTAACTCCAGAAGAGAAGAAAGCAATCGAAGATAAAGTTAAAGCTGT
>CAJNBS010000088.1 GCA_905221065.1 bacterium | reverse complement strand
TCTAGGGAGTTTAGCTCAGCTGGGAGAGCATCTGCCTTACAAGCAGAGGGTCAGCGGTTCGATCCCGTTAACTCCCATTTAAGCGGGTGTAGTTTAGTGGTAAAACTACAGCCTTCCAAGCTGTTGTCGCGAGTTCGATTCTCGTCACCCGCTTTGAAC
>CAJNBS010000087.1 GCA_905221065.1 bacterium | reverse complement strand
CTTGTTGATGCTGAAGTAGACGCTACAGCGCTAGTACTTGCTGAAGTAGAGGCTACAGCGCTAGTACTTGCTGAGGTTGATGCTACTGCACTTGTGCTTGCTGATGTAGAGGCTACCGCACTTGTTGATGCTGAAGTAGACGCTACAGCGCTAGTACTTGCTGA
>CAJNBS010000086.1 GCA_905221065.1 bacterium | reverse complement strand
TTTCAAATGGAATTGGTGTTTTCTCTACTTTTGGTTGTGTTCCCTTTTTAACAACTCGTGTTACTGCGTTTGTTGTTACACTTGTTGGTTCATTTGGAGTTACTTCACCTGTTGTTGGGTTTAGTTCATAAGTAGTTGTCTTAACAGTTTCTCCATTCTTACCTGCTGTTACTTCTTC
>CAJNBS010000085.1 GCA_905221065.1 bacterium | reverse complement strand
GAAGAAGTAACAGCAGGTAAGAATGGAGAAACTGTTAAGACAACTACTTATGAACTAAACCCAACAACAGGTGAAGTGACTGCAAATGAGCCAAAAACAACAACAACAAACGCAGTAACACGAGTTGTTAAAAAGGGAACACAACCAAAAGTAGAGAAAACACCAATTCCATTTGAAA
>CAJNBS010000084.1 GCA_905221065.1 bacterium | reverse complement strand
GATAAGACAGCAGTTAAAGATCCAGCTAACTTAACTCCAGAAGAGAAGAAAGCGATCGAAGATAAAGTTAAGGCTGTAAACCCAGATGCAACAGTAGTTGTAGATGATAAAGGAAATGCGACAGTTACAACCCCAGAAGGTAAGACAGCCGTAATTCCAGCAGCAGACTTGACAAAAGATCCAGA
>CAJNBS010000083.1 GCA_905221065.1 bacterium | reverse complement strand
GATAAGACAGCAGTTAAAGATCCAGCTAACTTAACTCCAGAAGAGAAGAAAGCGATCGAAGATAAAGTTAAGGCTGTAAACCCAGATGCAACAGTAGTTGTAGATGACAAAGGAAATGCGACAGTTACAACCCCAGAAGGTAAGACAGCCGTAATTCCAGCAGCAGACTTGACAAAAGATCCAGA
>CAJNBS010000082.1 GCA_905221065.1 bacterium | reverse complement strand
TCTGGATCTTTTGTCAAGTCTGCTGCTGGAATTACGGCTGTCTTACCTTCTGGGGTTGTAACTGTCGCATTTCCTTTATCATCTACAACTACTGTTGCATCTGGGTTCACAGCTTTAACTTTATCTTCGATTGCTTTCTTCTCTTCTGGAGTTAAGTTAGCTGGATCTTTAACTGCTGTCTTATC
>CAJNBS010000081.1 GCA_905221065.1 bacterium | reverse complement strand
GCTGAAGTAGAGGCTACAGCGCTAGTACTTGCTGAGGTAGACGCTACCGCACTTGTTGACGCTGACGTAGACGCTACGGCGCTAGTACTTGCTGAGGTTGATGCTACGGCACTTGTGCTTGCTGATGTAGAGGCTACCGCACTTGTTGATGCTGAAGTAGACGCTACAGCGCTAGTACTTGCTGA
>CAJNBS010000080.1 GCA_905221065.1 bacterium | reverse complement strand
TCTGGATCTTTTGTCAAGTCTGCTGCTGGAATTACGGCTGTCTTACCTTCTGGGGTTGTAACTGTCGCATTTCCTTTATCGTCTACTGCTACTGTTGCACCTGGATTTACAGCTTTAACTTTATCTTCGATCGCTTTCTTCTCTTCTGGAGTTAAGTTAGCTGGATCTTTAACTGCTGTCTTATC
>CAJNBS010000079.1 GCA_905221065.1 bacterium | reverse complement strand
CCAAACAACTCATTAGAAAGATTCATATGGAACAATTACATTTTATCACAAAACTGCTCGATATCAAAGACCCTAATATCCAAATTATGGATGTTGTTAATAGATATACCCACAAGGAAATCATCGCCAAACTGGATTATGTGGCCCCATCTTGTCCTGAATGTGGAAGTCAAATGAAGAAATATGA
>CAJNBS010000078.1 GCA_905221065.1 bacterium | reverse complement strand
AGTCGACAAAGATGGAAAAGTAACTGTCACAATTCCAGAAGGAGCGAAACCAGGCGATAAGATTACAGGAGAAATCACCGTAACTTACCCAGATGGCTCAACCGATACAGTACCAGTAGAAGTGACTGTCACAAACCAAGACAAAGACATCTACACACCAGAGTACGACAAGGAAAATGGCAAACCAGG
>CAJNBS010000077.1 GCA_905221065.1 bacterium | reverse complement strand
CCAGCAGATAAGACAGCAGTTAAAGATCCAGCTAACTTAACTCCAGAAGAGAAGAAAGCGATCGAAGATAAAGTTAAAGCTGTAAACCCAGATGCAACAGTAGTTGTAGATGACAAAGGAAATGCGACAGTTACAACCCCAGAAGGTAAGACAGCCGTAATTCCAGCAGCAGACTTGACAAAAGATCCAGA
>CAJNBS010000076.1 GCA_905221065.1 bacterium | reverse complement strand
ACTTCACCTGTTGTTGGGTTTAGTTCATAAGTAGTTGTCTTAACAGTTTCTCCATTCTTACCTGCTGTTACTTCTTCTTCTGTTCCTTCTGGAACTGAGTCATCACGTTCGAAAGTTGTTTCAAATGGAATTGGTGTTTTCTCTACTTTTGGTTGTGTTCCCTTTTTAACAACTCGTGTTACTGCGTTTGTTGTT
>CAJNBS010000075.1 GCA_905221065.1 bacterium | reverse complement strand
ATTGTGACAGTTACTTTTCCATCTTTGTCGACTGTGATGCCTGGCGTATTACTGTGGAACTTAGTACCTTCTGGAATAGTCTTACCAGCTTCCTCTTTCAATGGGATTTCTACCTTAGTTCCTGGTTTGCCATTTTCCTTGTCGTACTCTGGTGTGTAGATGTCTTTGTCTTGGTTTGTGACTGTTACTTCTACTGGTACTGTATCG
>CAJNBS010000074.1 GCA_905221065.1 bacterium | reverse complement strand
TAAGATCTATAATGAAAAGTGACCAAACAACTCATTAGAAAGATTCATATGGAACAATTACATTTTATCACAAAACTACTCGATATCAAAGACCCTAATGTCCAAATTATGGATATCGTGAATAGAGATACACACAAGGAAATCATCGCCAAACTGGATTATGTGGCCCCATCTTGTCCTGAATGTGGAAGTCAAATGAAGAAATATGA
>CAJNBS010000073.1 GCA_905221065.1 bacterium | reverse complement strand
ATCACAGTCGACAAAGATGGAAAAGTAACTGTCACAATTCCAGAAGGAGCGAAACCAGGCGATAAGATTACAGGAGAAATCACCGTAACTTACCCAGATGGCTCAACCAATACAGTACCAGTAGAAGTGACTGTCACAAACCAAGACAAAGACATCTACACACCAGAGTACGACAAGGAAAATGGCAAACCAGGAACTAAGGTAGAAAT
>CAJNBS010000072.1 GCA_905221065.1 bacterium | reverse complement strand
TAATTCCACCATAAAAATCCGTTTTAGACTAATTTCCACTTTGGTTGGGCAAGTGGAAGTTACTTTGAGAAGTTACCCCATGCAAAAAAATGAAAAAAATTAGAAAAAGATGTTGACAAAAAATAAAAAGGCTGTATAATAGTAAGAGTTGAAAATAACAACTCTGGTCCGTTGGTCAAGGGGTTAAGACACCGCCTTTTCACGGCGGTA
>CAJNBS010000071.1 GCA_905221065.1 bacterium | reverse complement strand
TTGGGCGCGTAGCTCAGGTGGTTAGAGCGCACGCCTGATAAGCGTGAGGTCGGTGGTTCGAGTCCACTCGTGCCCATAGTGTTTAGTCCATTACTAGAGAATTGAAATATTATCTTTTCACTAAGAGGACACGGGTTTATTCCCGTATAAACTATTTTGGAGGATTACCCAAGTCCGGCTGAAGGGAACGGTCTTGAAAACCGTCAGGCGTGTAAAAGCGTGCGTGGGTTCGAA
>CAJNBS010000070.1 GCA_905221065.1 bacterium | reverse complement strand
CATTTTATCATCTTCAAAAGCGGAAAAACTTGTTTCCTATTTTTGATTTTTAGGATGTAACAATTATGTTACGAAACAAAAATGTTACACTCCCTTTTAATTTCCTAAAGATGTATCATTAATGATACAAAACTATTTTTTCCCTACAGTTGGGTGTAGTGGAGCCAATAATTATTAGAAGACTGGGCAACTCTTTCTTATTAGAAAGTTGATTACGAAAAATCTTACGGATTCT
>CAJNBS010000069.1 GCA_905221065.1 bacterium | reverse complement strand
ACTTTAATTTTTGCGCCAGCTACCCCTCTACCAGTCACTGTTTTGTCGGTTGATAATATACGGTTTTCTGTTGTTGTGCTATTTACTGTTGGTGTTTCTGGTTTTACATTTACAGTTACTGTCGTTTCACCAGATTGTTTCCCTTGGCTATCGACTGCTTTGTATTTCACACGATAAACGCCTGGTTGATTAGTCCTCACCTCTTTAGTCGTTGCGACATCATTTACTGATAGGATTTCCGCATGAAC
>CAJNBS010000068.1 GCA_905221065.1 bacterium | reverse complement strand
ATAGAATATGTAAAGCAAGGTAAATTTGTAGTTACATCAATATAAGATGGGGTAATATAAAGTTTATTTGTTTTAACTGCTTCTATATAATACTCTCTTGTTCTAGCATCATAATTATCAGCTTTTCCATAAGTTCCAAAATCTAAATTTTTAGCATCAGAGTCTGGATCGCTTACAACAAGTTCGCCATTTGGTTGAGCAATATAAACTGCTAAGAATCTTCCAGCATCTCTAAAATTCTTTAAATCTTT
>CAJNBS010000067.1 GCA_905221065.1 bacterium | reverse complement strand
ATACATTTTCATTGTAATCTAACTCAAGTTTTTGGTTGTAGAAATTATGAGCAAAACTTTCTTTAAGACTATTTTTATCAAAACCAAAATTATTTCTACTTAAAATTCGACTTACAATAGCAGATTTTATGAGCCCTTGTAGATCTATTACTGCATTATAGTTGTTTTTTCTTGCTTTAAGAAGAATTTTTAGGCTTTTTAAAATTTTTTTGTCTTTTAAGGGCAGGGCATAGAGTTTGTTTATTAAAGGAT
>CAJNBS010000066.1 GCA_905221065.1 bacterium | reverse complement strand
ATTCCAGCAGCAGACTTGACGAAAGATCCAGAAGCTGCAACTAAACCAAATGCAGGTAACGACATCGTTAAACCAGCAGATAAGACAGCAGTTAAAGATCCAGCTAACTTAACTCCAGAAGAGAAGAAAGCAATCGAAGATAAAGTTAAAGCTGTAAACCCAGGTGCAACAGTAGTTGTAGATGATAAAGGAAATGCGACAGTTACAACCCCAGAAGGTAAGACAGCCGTAATTCCAGCAGCAGACTTGACAAAAGATCCAGA
>CAJNBS010000065.1 GCA_905221065.1 bacterium | reverse complement strand
CACAAGGAAATCATCGCCAAACTGGATTATGTGGCCCCATCTTGTCCTGAATGTGGAAGTCAAATGAAGAAATATGACTTCCAAAAACCGTCTAAGATTCCTTACCTTGAAACAACTGGTATGCCTACTAGAATTCTCCTTAGAAAACGCCGTTTCAAGTGCTATCAGTGCTCGAAAATGATGGTCGCCGAGACCTCACTCGTCAAGAAGAATCATCAAATTCCTCGTATTATCAACCAAAAGATTGCGCAAAAGTTAATTGAAAAG
>CAJNBS010000064.1 GCA_905221065.1 bacterium | reverse complement strand
GGACAACACATCTATCATATCCTCAAAACTCACAATCTTGATGTCAGCTCCTCAACTGTCTATCGACATATCCGAAAAGGATACCTATCTATCGCTCCTATTGACCTAGCCAGAGCCGTTAAATTCAAAGAAAGACGGAAAAGTAAACTACCTTCCATCCCTAAAGAAGCTAAAAAAGGCCGTTCCTATGAGGATTTCCAAAACTATTTATCCCTTAATCAACTAGACTCTTGCCTGGAAATGGACACAGTTCTGGGGAGGATGGGAGGTAAAGTCCTACT
>CAJNBS010000063.1 GCA_905221065.1 bacterium | reverse complement strand
TACAGGGTTCTCTCAAAACGTGGGCTTAGTGAAAATGTCAGGAATTAAAACACGTCTTCCAATCTACTACGCAGCAGGCTTCCTTCTATTATTAGGACTTCTTCCAAAATTCGGTGCTTTAGCCCAAATCATTCCTGATCCAGTCATTGGTGGAGCAATGATTGTGATGTTCGGCTTCGTATCTCTTCAAGGGATGCAAATGCTCGCTCGTGTGGATTTTGCAAATAACGAACACAACTTCTTAATCGCAGCTGTATCCATTGCAGTCGGCGTCGGCTTTA
>CAJNBS010000062.1 GCA_905221065.1 bacterium | reverse complement strand
TCAGCTTCAACAAGTGCGGTAGCGTCTACCTCAGCGTCAACAAGTGCCGTAGCATCTACCTCAGCTTCAACAAGTGCGGTAGCGTCTACGTCAGCTTCAACAAGCGCTGTGGCCTCTACGTCAGCGTCAACAAGTGCCGTAGCGTCTACATCGGCGTCAACAAGTGCCGTAGCCTCTACTTCAGCAAGTACTAGTGCCGTAGCGTCTACTTCAGCTTCAACAAGCGCTGTAGCGTCTACTTCAGCAAGCACAAGCGCTGTAGCGTCTACTTCAGCAAGTACTAGCGC
>CAJNBS010000061.1 GCA_905221065.1 bacterium | reverse complement strand
ATCGGAAATAACTGAAACCGAACAGACCTAGATTCCCGCCTGCGCGGGAATGACGGCTGCAGATGCCCGACGGTCTTTATAGTGGATTAACAAAAATCAGGACAAGGCGACGAAGCCGCAGACAGTACAGATAGTACGGAACCGATTCACTTGGTGCTTCAGCACCTTAGAGAATCGTTCTCTTTGAGCTAAGGCGAGGCAACGCCGTACTGGTTTTTGTTAATCCACTATATTATCGCTGGGTATGGTTTGCCGCCATAAGCTGTCTGCTGTTGTCCGCCGTTTTTATTGCACCTTACCTGACGGCATTTCA
>CAJNBS010000060.1 GCA_905221065.1 bacterium | reverse complement strand
GAATAGCTCAAAAGCTTGTCTAGAATTTCTTTATTTGTTAAGTGCATACGAAAAGTAGGGCGATAAAATCGTTTATCGCTGAGTTTACGACTATCTTGTTGAATGAGCTTCCAGTAGCGCTTGATGACCTTGTATTCATGGGATTTTCGCTCAAATTGATTCATGATTTGAACACGGACACGACTCATAGCACGGCTGAGATGTTGGACAATGTGAAAGCGGTCGAGAACGATTTTAGCGTTAGGAAAAAGTTTTCTGGCAATATCGTAGTAGGGGCTAAACATATCCATCGTAATGATTTTCACCTGACAACGAAC
>CAJNBS010000059.1 GCA_905221065.1 bacterium | reverse complement strand
CGGATATTACATATGTGGCAGATCCACAAAAAGCTGTAGTGAAAGTATTCAATACAACAACAGGAACAGAGGTAGAAATACCAGCTGAGAAAGTAAGTATTGATAACGGAACAACAGATTCAGCAATTCCAACAAAATCTTTAGAAGATAAGATTAAAGATTTAGAAAAACGTGGATATGTAGTTGAAAATAAAGACTTATTAAATAATCAAAAAT
This sequence comes from bacterium, assembly GCA_905221065.1. Lineage (GTDB taxonomy): Bacteria > Bacillota > Bacilli > Lactobacillales > Streptococcaceae > Streptococcus. Next base: position 106 of record CAJNBS010000059.1, on the reverse strand, counting down.
TTGATAATCAGAAAGATCCTGAAAATGGCGATCCAACACAAGTATTCAAATTACTTGTTAAGGAACGTACTGTAACAGTAACAGAGCCGAAAAATCCAAATGATCC
>CAJNBS010000058.1 GCA_905221065.1 bacterium | reverse complement strand
CCATCTAGTTTTTCTGTTGTGACAGCTTCTAGAACTTTATCCGTACTTGTCCATTCTCCTGGCGTTACTACTTTTGTTACTAAGTTGTATGTTGCGCTACGTTTAAAGTGTGCTGTTTGTTTCTTAGTTGGTTTCGCATCCGCTATTTCTGGACCATCTGCAGTTTCTTTCTTAACATAAGTAATTGTTCTTGTTACTTCTTTTTCTAAGTCAGATTTTGCTAAACCTTCTGTTGGCCATTTTGGTCCTTCTGGTTTATCTGGATCTACTGGATCATTTGGATTTGTCGGCTCTGTTACTGTTACTGTACGTTCCTTAACTAGTAATTTGAAGACTTGCGTTGGATC
>CAJNBS010000057.1 GCA_905221065.1 bacterium | reverse complement strand
GTTTTGGAAAAGCTGTTGCGACCTTCAAATGTCTCCTGATAACTCTCATATTTTTCAGCACGTACTGAAAAATCATCCTTGACTTTACGTAAGACTTTCTTGAGTTTACGACGCTGGGTTTTACGTTCATCCTTTCCTTTAACGGGTGTCTCCTCAATATCCTGGTTCAGTTTTTCTAATTCTTCTTCAAGAACTTGAGCGAATGCAAGCAACTGCTCCGATGAGATAGGCTCTTGTGTATCCAGTTCGATAGCTTGATGGATAAGGGGAGTGATTTCTTCTTGAAAATAGACCTGTATCTGTTCTTGAAGTTTGGCGGAGAATTTCTCTGTCGCTTTCTTCCACAC
>CAJNBS010000056.1 GCA_905221065.1 bacterium | reverse complement strand
AGTCGACAAAGATGGAAAAGTAACTGTCACAATTCCAGAAGGAGCGAAACCAGGCGATAAGATTACAGGAGAAATCATCGTAACTTACCCAGACGGTTCAATCGATACAGTACCAGTAGAAGTAACAGTCACAAACCAAGACAAAGACATCTACACACCAGAGTACGACAAGGAAAATGGCAAACCAGGAACTAAGGTAGAAATCCCATTGAAAGAGGAAGCTGGTAAGACTATTCCAGAAGGTACTAAGTTCCACAGTAATACGCCAGGCATCACAGTCGACAAAGATGGAAAAGTAACTGTCACAATTCCAGAAGGAGCGAAACCAGGCGATAAGATTACAGGAGA
>CAJNBS010000055.1 GCA_905221065.1 bacterium | reverse complement strand
CACCAGATGGAAATCCATTAGTACCAGTAGATCCAGAACATCCAGAAAATGGATACAAGGTACCACCAGTACCAACAGAACCTGGAACAAACACGGATATTACGTATGTGGCAGATCCACAAAAAGCAGTGGTGAAAGTATTCAATACAACAACAGGAACAGAGGTAGAAATACCAGCTGAGAAAGTAAGTATTGATGACGGAACAACCGATGCAGTAATTCCAACAACAGACCTAAATACTAAGATTGCAGACCTAGAAAAACGTGGATATGTAGTTGAAAATAAAGACTTGTTGAAAGATCAAAAATTCGATAAAGAAAAAGATCCAACAGATGGAGATCCAACGCAA
>CAJNBS010000054.1 GCA_905221065.1 bacterium | reverse complement strand
TCGATAGTGTGGTGAGAGGTAGGCGAACCTTTTGTCCGTGTGGATGATTGGCGAGGCTATGTTAGCTCTAGGTAATGCTGAATTGATAGGTGTCGAGGATACATTATCTTTACGAAAAATTAAAAAGAAAGGAGAGGAAATAATAGGCACGAGGTGCATTTAACTGACAGCTTTGCTGGCAGTCGGTTCGGTAGAACCGAAAAAACGTAAGAGAATTTGTTACATTCTCTTACGTTTCGCATCGATAGATGCGACCGAAAAATGACGAAGTCATTTTGAGTTCGTTCGAAGAACGAAACAGGGACTGTCTATCTAAAATTTGAGTGAGCTTTAAGCGAACGAAAAGGGGAG
>CAJNBS010000053.1 GCA_905221065.1 bacterium | reverse complement strand
ACAAAAGTAGTAACGCCAGGAGAATGGACAAGTACGGATAAAGTTCTAGAAGCTGTCACAACAGAAAAACTAGATGGTTATATAGCGGACAAAGCAACTGTCGAAGAAGTAGAAACAAACGTAAATTCAACAGACTTAGATAAGAAAGTTGTTTATACGAAACTAGGATCATGGGTACCAAAAGTACCAGGTGTAGAAACACCAACGCCACTACCATATCCGAACCATCCAACAGATCCAACTAAACCAGGAGAGCCAACGGATCCAAATTCACCAGTAATTCCATATGTACCAGGATATACACCTAAGACACCAGATGGAAATTCGTTAGTACCAAAAGTGCCAAATGATCCAACACAAGGATACAT
>CAJNBS010000052.1 GCA_905221065.1 bacterium | reverse complement strand
ACAAAAGTAGTAACGCCAGGAGAATGGACAAGTACGGATAAAGTTCTAGAAGCTGTCACAACAGAAAAACTAGATGGATATGTAGCGGACAAGGCTTCAGTAGAAGAAGTAGAAACAAACGTAAATTCAACAGACTTAGATAAGAAAGTTGTGTATACTAAGTTAGGATCATGGGTACCAAAAGTGCCAGGTGTAGAAACACCAACGCCACTACCATATCCAAACCATCCAACAGATCCAACGAAACCTGGAGATCCAACGGATCCTAATACACCAAATGTACCAGTGATTCCATATGTGCCAGGATATACACCTAAGACACCAGATGGAAATCCATTAGTACCAGTAGATCCAGAACATCCAGAAAATGGATACAAGGTACCACCAGTACCAACA
>CAJNBS010000051.1 GCA_905221065.1 bacterium | reverse complement strand
TAGCGTCTACATCAGCATCAACAAGTGCTGTAGCGTCTACATCAGCAAGCACAAGCGCTGTAGCATCTACCTCAGCAAGCACAAGCGCCGTAGCGTCTACATCAGCAAGTACTAGCGCTGTAGCGTCTACGTCAGCAAGTACAAGCGCCGTAGCGTCTACCTCAGCATCGACTAGCGCAGTAGCATCTACGTCAGCATCAACAAGTGCTGTAGCATCAACATCAGCAAGCACAAGTGCGGTAGCATCTACCTCAGCATCAACAAGCGCAGTAGCATCTACCTCAGCATCAACCAGTGCGGTAGCATCAACATCAGCAAGCACAAGTGCGGTAGCATCTACATCAGCAAGCACAAGCGCCGTAGCGTCTACGTCAGCATCAACAAGTGCAGTAGCGTCTACGTCAGCGTCAACAAGTGC
>CAJNBS010000050.1 GCA_905221065.1 bacterium | reverse complement strand
CGATTTTATCGCCCTACTTTTCGTATGCACTTAACAAATAAAGAAATTCTAGACAAGCTTTTGAGCTATTCAGAAGAGTTGAAACACCACTACAATCTCTATCAACTCTTGCTTTTTCACTTTCAGAACAAGGAACCTGACAAATTCTTCGGACTTATTGAGGACAATCTAAAGCAGGTTCATCCTCTTTTTCAGACTGTCTTTAAAACCTTCCTCAAGGATAAAGAAAAGATTGTCAACGCCCTTCAACTACCCTATTCTAACGCCAAATTGGAGGCGACTAATAATCTCATTAAACTTATCAAGCGAAATGCCTTTGGTTTTCGGAACTTTGAAAACTTCAAAAAACGGATTTTCATCGCTCTGAATATCAAAAAAGAAAGGACAAATTTCGTCCTTTCTCGATCTTAGCTTTTCTTCAACCCA
>CAJNBS010000049.1 GCA_905221065.1 bacterium | reverse complement strand
CAAAAGAGTCTGGGACAATAGTCTCTTGTCTCCAAAAAAAGCAACGGATTTGCCGTTGCTTTTTTGCATGGTTGCGATAGTCTTGGTAAAATAGAATTGCTTAATAAACCATTTAGAAAGGCTATCCCATGCATATTCACTATAACACAAATCAAACAACTTTGCCACTAGAAATCAGTTCTTTCTTGCCACAAGACCATCTCGTTTTTACTATTGATAAAGTGGTAAATACCTTGGAGGACAGTCACTTCCACGCCTTCTATCATGCCTTTGGTCGCCCGTCTTATCACCCTAAAATGCTTGTATCTGCTCTTCTATTTGCCTATTCACAAGGGATTTTCTCTGGTCGAAAAATTGAAAAAATGATGATTGAAAATCTCGCTATGCAATACCTAACAGGACAGTTGGTTGTTAGCTATCGCACCATCAATCGTTTTCG
>CAJNBS010000048.1 GCA_905221065.1 bacterium | reverse complement strand
CGATTTTATCGCCCTACTTTTCGTATGCACTTAACAAATAAAGAGATTCTAGATAAGCTTTTGAGCTATTCAGAAGACTTGAAATTCCACTACAATCTCTATCAGCTCTTACTTTTTCACTTCCAAAATAAAGAGACTAACAAATTTTTCGGACTTATTGAGGACAATCTTAAGCAGGTTCATCCTCTTTTTCAGACTATCTTTAAAACCTTCCTCAAGGATAAAGAAAAGATTGTCAACGCTCTTCAACTACCCTATTCTAACGCCAAATTAGAAGCGACTAATAATCTCATCAAACTTATCAAGCGAAATGCCTTTGGTTTTCGGAACTTTGAAAACTTCAAAAAACGGATTTTCATCGCTCTAAATATCAAAAAAGAAAGGACGAAATTTGTCCTTTCTAGATCTTAGCTTTTCTTCAACCCACTACAGTTGACAAAGAGCC
>CAJNBS010000047.1 GCA_905221065.1 bacterium | reverse complement strand
CCTGGTTTGCCATTTTCCTTGTCGTACTCTGGTGTGTAGATGTCTTTGTCTTGGTTTGTGACAGTCACTTCTACTGGTACTGTATTGGTTGAGCCATCTGGGTAAGTTACGGTGATTTCTCCTGTAATCTTATCGCCTGGTTTCGCTCCTTCTGGAATTGTGACAGTTACTTTTCCATCTTTGTCGACTGTGATTCCTGGCGTATTGCTGTGGAACTGAGTACCTTCTGGAATAGTCTTACCAGCTTCCTCTTTCAATGGAATTTCTACCTTAGTTCCTGGTTTGCCATTTTCTTTGTCGTACTCTGGTGTGTAGATATCTTTGTCTTGGTTTGTGACTGTTACTTCTACTGGTACTGTATCGATTGAACCGTCTGGGTAAGTTACGATGATTTCTCCTGTAATCTTATCGCCTGGTTTCGCTCCTTCTGGAATTGTGACAGTTACTTTTCCATCTTTGTCGACT
>CAJNBS010000046.1 GCA_905221065.1 bacterium | reverse complement strand
GCTGATGTAGAGGCTACAGCGCTAGTACTTGCTGAGGTAGACGCTACGGCACTTGTTGAGGCTGATGTAGATGCTACAGCACTTGTTGAGGCTGATGTAGATGCTACGGCACTTGTTGACGCTGATGTAGATGCTACAGCGCTAGTACTTGCTGATGTAGACGCTACTGCGCTTGTGCTTGCTGACGTAGATGCTACAGCACTTGTTGATGCTGATGTAGACGCTACTGCGCTTGTGCTTGCTGAGGTAGATGCTACAGCGCTAGTACTTGCTGATGTAGACGCTACGGCACTTGTTGATGCTGAGGTAGAGGCTACAGCGCTAGTACTTGCTGAGGTAGACGCTACTGCACTTGTTGATGCTGATGTAGAAGCTACCGCACTTGTTGATGCTGATGTAGATGCTACTGCGCTAGTACTTGCTGACGTAGATGCTACAGCACTTGTTGACGCTGAGGTAGACGCTACCGCACTTGTTGACGCTGACGTAGACGCTACTGCACTTGTTGATGCTGACGTAGACGCTACGGCGCTTGTGCTTGCTGA
>CAJNBS010000045.1 GCA_905221065.1 bacterium | reverse complement strand
ACAGCTTTAACTTTATCTTCGATTGCTTTCTTCTCTTCTGGAGTTAAGTTAGCTGGATCTTTAACTGCTGTCTTATCTGCTGGTTTAACGATGTCGTTACCTGCATTTGGTTTAGTTGCAGCTTCTGGATCTTTCGTCAAGTCTGCTGCTGGAATTACGGCTGTCTTACCTTCTGGAGTTGTAACTGTCGCATTTCCTTTATCATCCACAACTACTGTTGCACCTGGGTTCACAGCCTTAACTTTATCTTCGATCGCTTTCTTCTCTTCTGGAGTTAAGTTAGCTGGATCTTTAACTGCTGTCTTATCTGCTGGTTTAACGATGTCGTTACCTGCATTTGGTTTAGTTGCAGCTTCTGGATCTTTTGTCAAGTCTGCTGCTGGAATTACGGCTGTCTTACCTTCTGGGGTTGTAACTGTCGCATTTCCTTTGTCATCTACAACTACTGTTGCATCTGGGTTTACAGCTTTAACTTTATCTTCGATCGCTTTCTTCTCTTCTGGAGTTAAGTTAGCTGGATCTTTAACTGCTGTCTTATCTGCTGG
>CAJNBS010000044.1 GCA_905221065.1 bacterium | reverse complement strand
GTTTTGGAAAAGCTGTTGCGACCTTCAAATGTCTCCTGATAACTCTCATATTTTTCAGCACGTACTGAAAAATCATCTTTGACTTTACGCAAGACTTTCTTGAGTTTACGACGTTGGGTTTTACGCTCATCCTTTCCTTTAACGGGTGTCTCCTCAATGTCCTGGCTCAGTTTTTCCAATTCTTCTTCAAGGACTTGAGAGAATTCAATCAACTGCTCTGAGGAGATAGGCTCTTGTGTATCCAGTTCGATAGCTTGATGGATAAGGGGAGTGATTTCTTCTTGAAAATAGACTTGTATCTGTTCTTGAAGTTTGGCGGAGAATTTCTCTGTCGCTTTCTTCCACACGAAACTATACTTGTTGGCATTGGCTTCAATCTTAGTCCCGTCAATAAACAAGCAATCTAAGGTCACTAACTCTTCCATTTTTAAACGAAGATTGAGATCGATGAAAAGATTACGTATGAGTTCTTCCATCCCTTCAGCGACACGAAAACGATTGATGGTGCGATAGCTAACAACCAACTGTCCTGTTAGGTACTGCATAGCGAGATTTTCAATCATCAT
>CAJNBS010000043.1 GCA_905221065.1 bacterium | reverse complement strand
TTTCGGATATGTCGATAGACAGTTGAGGAGCTGACATCAAGATTGTGAGTTTTGAGGATATGATAGATGTGTTGTCCTTTTTTAACACCATCAGAAATGAATTTGTCCATGTCCCAGAAGGTCTTGGAATTAAGGGGAGTCCCTTCACGAGATTCAACAAGAGTTTGTTCGTACTGTTTTTGAGCTTGTTTAGCGAGGTATAAAATCTTCTTATAGCCACAGTTTTGTCTTCTTTTAGGGCATCCATTATAGACAAAGGGAGCCTTATCGAGTAAAGGGCAAGGAAGGTTGTTAGAGGTAGACTCTCGGACTTGTCTGTTTCGTTTGACTTCTTTGGATACAGTAGTCGGGTCTTTTAGAATGGATTGTCCAATAGCTTTGAAGGTTTCACCGCGCTCTAAACCTAATTGGATATCATTACGGTCTGAAAGGGTAAGGTGTTTATGTTTTGTCATAGTAGACCTCATTTCTAACTCAAACGTCTCACACTTAATTCCACCATAAAAATCCGTTTTAGACTAATTTCCACTTTGGTTGGGCAAGTGGAAGTTACTTTGAGAAGTTACC
>CAJNBS010000042.1 GCA_905221065.1 bacterium | reverse complement strand
ACAACAACAGAAAACCGTATATTATCAACCGACAAAACAGTGACTGGTAGAGGGGTAGCTGGCGCAAAAATTAAAGTAACGGTAAATAATACAGTACTAAAAGAAACTACAGTACAACCAAACGGAACATGGTCAGTAACACTTGATAGAGGCTTCAATAGTAATAATGTTTCGAATGTAGGGCAATTACCGGAAAAAGATATTGTCAAAGTAACTCAAAGTGTAGATGGAGTAGAAAGTTCAGAGAATAACGTTACAGTAGCGGTAGGTGAAACGAGAGTTCAACCATCAGAGACTGATGGTAATAGTGTATATGCAGGTGCTAATAACATAAATGTTAAGGTACCGCATGATGCCGGCATCTTCTATGTCAAATATTATGATAAAGTCACAAACCAAACTAGAGAAATTTCAGTAAAACGAGATAGTCTGACTGGACCGTGGACATCTACTAAAACTGAATATGCTACAGTAGTGGCAACTACTAAGGATGCGTTTACAGATACAGTTACTCTTAGAATGGCTGAATCCATTAAGGAAAGCACTCCAAGCAAAGTAGGTGCAAGGGATGATGATAGAATATTTGCAATTTCAAATATTAAAGATAAAGGTTATTCAAGTCCAGTAGGATGGCAACCAATAGC
>CAJNBS010000041.1 GCA_905221065.1 bacterium | reverse complement strand
TAGTTCACATCGCTTTCGCTAGAAGATTTGAAAAGTTCTTGCATTTTTGCAATAATCTCGGACTTAGTTTTATCTGGGAAACGAACAACTTCGCTAAAGTTTTGGTTACTGAAAACTTTTTCCATAGCATTAACGTCTTCAATAGGTACTTCTATCGTTGATGTTTCACCAAGAACTAAAGCACGGCGATTAATCGTTTGTCTTGCTCCACTACTAGCAAAGAAATAAGTATCATCTCCAATATTGTGCCAACCTGTCTGCATAGCACCGCTATCAGCTAAATAATATTGTTTTCCTTCGATAGTCTGTAGGCCAGTTTGCATGACACCGCTAGTATTTAAATAGTACCAACTACCAGAAATCAAACACCAGCCTGTTTTCATAGCACCACTATCATCTAGATAATACCAATTTCCATACTCATTGAACCAACCTGTTTTCATCCAACCTTCACTATCAAAATAGTACCAGGTTTCATTGATCTTTTCCCACCCGTTTTTAGTGTAAGAACCGTCAGAATGTTTATACCACCAACGGCCATTCGATTGAATCCAACTGCCATTAGAGTGGCTATAAGCCTTGGGAGAAATAGATTCTTGAGCAGAAACTGGACTATTTACTGATAGTGATGTCACTAGGCTCAGTAAAGCAACTGATGACAATAAAATTTTTTTCATAATCATATTGTCCTTTCTGTTTTATTTTTGTATAATCATAATCATATCACAAATAAAAAAACAGGTTTAATTTTTTGCAGAAATGGAAGAGGAATACTATGGAAAATTTTGG
>CAJNBS010000040.1 GCA_905221065.1 bacterium | reverse complement strand
TATTTATCCCTTAATCAACTAGACTCTTGGCTGGAAATGGACACAGTTCTGGGGAGGATGGGAGGTAAAGTCCTACTCACCTTCAATTTATCTTTCTGTAACTTTATCTTCGCTAGACTTCTGGATAATAAAACTGCCCTTGAGGTTACCAAACACCTCTATGATATTAAGAGCACCCTTCACCAAGCGGACAAAGACTTCTTCCAACTTTTTCCTGTCATCCTGACAGATAATGGTGGAGAGTTTGCCAGAGTTGATGACATCGAAATGGATGTGCGAGGAGAGAGTAAACTCTTCTTTTGTGACCCTAATCGCTCTGACCAGAAAGGGAGAAGTGAGAAAAATCACACGCTGATTCGTGACATTCTACCTAAGGGAACTTCTTTTGACAATTTAACTCAAGAGGACATCAATCTCGTTTGTTCTCATGTCAACAGTGTCAAACGTGCTGCTTTGAATGGAAAGTCAGCCTATGAGCTCTTTGCCTTTACCTATGGAGAAGAGATTCCTAAGCTTCTAGGTATTTCTAAAATACCTGCAGAAGACGTCTGTCAGTCGTCTAAATTACTACAACATAAGTTCTAAAAACTAACTTTTAACCCCATTCAAACGTCTCACACTAACTTCCACCATAGCGGAACTTAATCTGAAACGCTTTCAGATGAGGGGATTTTGTGCGCTCTTTTTTTCGATTCATTTTGGCTACAAAAGCGATGAAATCAAGCATGAGTAAAACCAGTGGAACTTACCCTGACACGGATTTCCACTGGTTTTTAGGATTTTTATCAGACTAACTTCCACTTGTACTAGCGGTGGAA
>CAJNBS010000039.1 GCA_905221065.1 bacterium | reverse complement strand
GATGATTTTTCAGTACGTGCTGAAAAATATGAGAGTTATCAGGAGACATTTGAAGGTCGCAACAGCTTTTCCAAAACAGATACAGATGCCACTTTTATGCGGATGAAAGAAGATCATATGAAAAATGGCCAACTCAAGGCCGCTTATAATCTTCAAATCGCTACTGAAAACCAATTTGTTCTTCACTATGATGTCTTCTCAAATCCGACAGACACCAAGACTCTTCTACCCTTACTTGAAACCTATCCGCATGATGTAAAGACAGTTGTCGCAGACGCTGGATATGGAAGTGAAGAGAATCTCCTTCGTTTAGATGAAAAGCGGGTAAACCATCTGATTAAATATGCCATGTTTGATAAGGAACAAAAGAGAGGGTATAAACAGTCAGCTAAAAACTTAGCGAATTGGCACTATAATGACAAGGAGGATAGCTACATACATCCTGATGGCTGGTATTATCGTTTTCACCATACCAAACATCAGAAAACACAGACAGACTTTCAACAGGAAATCAAGGTTTACTACGCCGACGAACCTGAATCAGCCCCTAAAAAGGGACTGTATATGAACGAACGCTATCAAGACTTAAAAATGAAAGAATGTCAGGCGCTTTTATCTCCCCAAGGTAGACAGATTTTCGCTCAACGCAAGATTGATGTGGAACCTGTCTTTGGGCAGATAAAGGCTTGTTTGGGTTACAAGAGATGTAATCTGAGAGGGAAGCGTCAAGTGAGAATTGACATGGGATTGGTACTTATGGCCAATAACCTCCTAAAATACAATAAGAGAACAACTCAAAATTAAAAAGCTAGAGTTCCACAATTGGAAATCTCTAGCTTTTTTGTGGTCGAGAACTATTTTGTCCCAGTCTCTTT
>CAJNBS010000038.1 GCA_905221065.1 bacterium | reverse complement strand
TCAGCAAGCACAAGCGCTGTAGCGTCTACTTCAGCAAGTACTAGCGCTGTAGCGTCTACCTCAGCAAGCACAAGCGCCGTAGCCTCTACTTCAGCAAGCACAAGCGCTGTAGCGTCTACCTCAGCATCAACAAGTGCGGTAGCGTCTACCTCAGCATCAACAAGCGCTGTAGCGTCAACGTCAGCAAGCACAAGCGCTGTAGCGTCTACTTCAGCTTCAACAAGTGCGGTAGCGTCTACCTCAGCGTCAACAAGTGCCGTAGCATCTACCTCAGCTTCAACAAGTGCCGTAGCGTCTACGTCAGCGTCAACAAGTGCTGTAGCGTCTACCTCAGCTTCAACAAGTGCCGTAGCATCTACATCAGCAAGTACTAGCGCTGTAGCGTCTACCTCAGCTTCAACAAGTGCCGTAGCATCTACTTCAGCAAGTACTAGTGCCGTAGCGTCTACTTCAGCTTCAACAAGTGCCGTAGCATCTACTTCAGCAAGCACAAGCGCTGTAGCATCTACTTCAGCAAGTACTAGTGCGGTAGCGTCTACTTCAGCTTCAACAAGCGCTGTAGCCTCTACGTCAGCATCAACAAGTGCGGTAGCGTCTACCTCAGCTTCAACAAGCGCTGTAGCATCTACGTCAGCATCAACAAGTGCGGTAGCGTCTACGTCAGCGTCAACAAGTGCGGTAGCGTCTACCTCAGCTTCAACAAGTGCCGTAGCATCTACATCAGCAAGCACAAGCGCTGTAGCCTCTACGTCAGCATCAACAAGTGCGGTAGCGTCTACCTCAGCGTCAACAAGTGCGGTAGCGTCTACGTCAGCTTCAACAAGCGCTGTAGCGTCTACGTCAGCGTCAACAAGTGCGGTAGCGTCTACTTCAGCATCAACAAGTGCGGTAGCGTCTACGTCAGCATCAACAAGTGCGGTAGCATCTACATCAGCAAGTACTAGCGCTGTAGCGTCTACCTCAGCATCAACAAGTGCAGTAGCATCTACTTCAGCATCAACAAGTGCGGTAGCGTCTACGTCAGCGTCAACAAGTGCAGTAGCATCTACTTCAGCAAGTACTAGCGCCGTAGCGTCTACGTCAGCGTCAACAAGTGCGGTAGCGTCTACGTCAGCTTCAACAAGCGCTGTAGCGTCTACTTCAGCAAGCACAAGCGCTGTAGCGTCTACTTCAGCAAGTACTAGCGCTGTAGC
>CAJNBS010000037.1 GCA_905221065.1 bacterium | reverse complement strand
TATTATGAAATTAACTTATGATGATAAAGTTCAGATCTATGAACTTAGAAAACAAGGATATAGCATAGAGAAGCTTTCAAATAAATTTGGGATAAACAATTCTAATATTAGATACATGGTTAAATTGATTGATCGTTACGGAATAGAGTTCGTCAAAAAAGGAAAAAATCGTTACTATTCTCCTGATTTAAAGCAAGAAATGATTCATAAAGTCTTACATGAAGGCTGGACTAAAGATAGAGTTTCTCTTGAATACGGCCTCCCAAGTCGTACGATACTTCTTAATTGGCTAGCACAATACAAGAAAAACGGGTATACTATTGTTGAGAAAACAAGAGGGAGACCAACTAAAATGGGACGTAAGCCAAAAACGAGACCTGAAGAGAGGACAGAATTAGAACGCCTTCAAGCAGAAAATGAGTATCTGAGAGCGGAGAATGCCATCCTAAAAAAGTTAAGAGAGCTCCGATTGAAGGAGGAAAAAGAGAAAGAAGAAAGACAGAAATTGTTCAAGAATTAATTACTGAGTTTTCGTTAGATATTCTTCTAAAAGCCATTAAACTAGCTCGTTCGACCTACTACTATCACTTGAAACAGCTAGATAAACCAGATAAGGACCAAGAGCTTAAAGCTGAAATTCAATCCATTTTTATCGAACACAAGGGAAATTATGGTTATCGCCGGGTTCATTTAGAACTAAGAAATCGTGGTTATCTGGTAAATCATAAAAGAGTTCAACGCTTGATGAAAGTACTCAATTTACAAGCTAAAATGCGACAGAAACGAAAATATTCTTCTCATAAAGGAGACGTTGGCAAGAAAGCAGAGAACCTTATTCAACGCCAATTTGAAGCATCGAGACCAATGGAAAAGTGCTACACAGATGTGACAGAGTTTGCCATTCCAAATAGCATGCAGAAATTGTATTTATCGCCTGTTTTAGATGGCTTTAACAGCGAAATTATTGCTTTTAATCTTTCTTGTTCTCCTAATTTAGAACAAGTAAAAACGATGTTGGAACAGGCCTTCACAGAGAAACACTACGAGAATACGATTCTCCATAGTGACCAAGGTTGGCAATACCAACACGATTCTTATCATCGGTTCCTAGAGAGTAAGGGAATTCAAGCATCCATGTCACGAAAGGGCAACAGCCCAGACAACGGTATGATGGAATCTTTCTTTGGCATTTTAAAATCCGAAATGTTTTATGGCCATGAGAAAAACTTTAAATCACTTAATCAATTGGAACAAGCCATTATAGACTATATCGATTACTACAACAACAAACGAATTAAGGTAAAACTAAAAGGACTTAGTCCTGT
>CAJNBS010000036.1 GCA_905221065.1 bacterium | reverse complement strand
CCAGATAAAACTAAGTCCGAGATTATTGCAAAAATGCAAGAGCTTTTCAAATCTTCTAGCGAAAGCGATGTGAACTACCTTTACCTTACTTGTCATGGAGGAAAAGACGGGACGATAGCCATTGGTAGCGATAAAACATCCTTTTCAGGTTGGGAATTGGCATCTATACTGAAACAATACAAAGGTAAGTTTGTGGTTATGCTGGATTGTTGCTATTCAGGAACAATTATAGATGTAGGTAAATCAGATGAAAAGGCCGTCTCCAATTCTGAAGAAAGATTTGATGAACAAGCATTTTTGGCAGGATTTTCAACAGGAGATCTAGCAAGCAAGAATGGTGAAATGCTTGATTCTAAGTTCCTCGTACTATGTGCCTCTTGTAAGGATGAAGAGTCGTATAGTGCAGTCGGAGTAGGTAGTCTTGCCACTAGATACTGGGCAATGGGTACAGGTTGGGATCCGCTTCAAAATAGAATGATTTCGCCTATGGCAGACACCAACGCTAACGGAAAAATCACTTTAGAGGAACTGTATCAATACTCTTATCCTCTAGTTCTTGAAGATGCATCAAAAATTCGCGAAGAGCAACATGTATCAGTTTATCCTAAAAACAGTCAATTTGTTTTATTCCAAAAATAAGGAGTTAAGAAAATGAAAGTATCAAAAAAAATCACACTATTTAGTTTGGCTCTAGCAGGTCTAGCTTTACTAGCTTTCCCTCATTCAGGAAAGGCCTTCGAATTGGAAGAAGAATGGGTTATTAAGGGTGGCGTTTGGTATCAAGATGGCAAAATTCTTCGATTTAATAATGGCCATGAAGTAGATATCAAAGTCTTGGATTTGCCAAAAACTGAGAAAATTGAGTGGACGGTTAGTCTCAATGGTCAAGATCAGACAGTCAATTTCCTAGGTCAAGAAAAGGACAAGTCTATGGTCGGTACAGAGGGGCGTTATCTGAATTTCTATGTACCTTATGGCTATAGAGGAGATATCAAGGTAGAAGCCAAAAGCGGAAATGAAGTAAAGACCTGGTCCACTAAAGTAGTAGATGATGTATATAATGACGGTGGAAAGAGTAGTTACTTCCGTATTGACGAATCAAATGATCAATACACCTACCTTGATGCAAAATGGGACTATCAAACCAAGACCTACACTGCTACCTTACCAGAGACTGTCAATGGTCAAAAAGTCTATGCTTGGGAAGACGACCATGTAGAATTGAAACTTCAAAAACCAGGAGTTATCAGTCATTCCTACAGGGGGGGAGGAGCCTTCAAAATACTTTATCCGATTGTAAAAGCAGAAAGCTGGCTAAAAAATAATTACAGTGAAAAGTGGTACTATCAAAAACAAGGTCAACTAGTTCAAAATGCTTGGGTTAAGGACAAGGGAACTTGGTACTTTATGAATGATAAAGGTGTCATGTTCAATCAAACTTGGCTCTATCAAGGTGGCAACTGGTATGCCTTTAAACCATCAGGAGCCATGATTGCTAGTGATTGGCTATATGATAATAACTCTTGGTACTACCTAAAAGACTCAGGTGCTATGGCAACAGGCTGGCTCAAAGATAGTGGTTCTTGGTATTACCTAAGCAATTCAGGTGCTATGTTAACAGGCTGGGTGAAAGATAGCGGCTCTTGGTATTATCTAAACAACTCAGGTTCTATGGCAACAGGCTGGGTGAAAGATAGCGGCTCTTGGTATTACCTTGCTTCATCAGGTAAGATGCTTCACAATACCTACACACCAGATGGCTACTATGTAGATGCCAGTGGCGCTTGGAAATAATCTAAAGTACACATTTTATTCCTTCAGCTATTAATGTACCTGCCCAGACTAAATGTTATCAGAACTACAAGAAATCTAGATAATAATACAAAAAGCGAATCGAAACAATGAATTCTGTTTTGTTCGCTTTTTGTATTCTATTCGAGAAATTATGGAAAAGAACCTCTCCTACTTATTAGACTATTATTCAGTCAAAAACATAAGAAAGGCACAGAGATGCAAGACAATTATACTACAAAAGGCAAGCACTTTAAAACTGCTCCAAAATTTTCCATAGTATTCCTCTTCCATTTCTGCAAAAAATTAAACCTGTTTTTTTATTTGTGATATGATTATGA
>CAJNBS010000035.1 GCA_905221065.1 bacterium | reverse complement strand
AAAGCTTCTCTAAGCTATATCCTTGTTTTCTAAGTTCATAGATCTGAACTTTATCATCATAAGTTAATTTCATAATAAAAACACCCCAAAAGTTAGATTTTTTCTGTCTAACTTTTGGGGTGCAGTTCATTCAATACCTGATATTGTGCGTTTTTTGATTTTAAAGACTTTTTGCCCAGCCTCGTTTATAGTGGATTGAAGTTGGAATAATACGCTTTGCTTTCTAAAAAATGTTAGAAATTAAATTTAATTCCCTGATTACTTTGTTCAGATTTTATTTCACTATAACTATCAATTTTCCCTCAAAAATGATTCTAAATTGGGAAAAATTTAGAATGTCAATTACTCATTTTTGTTGCAGGATACTCCCTTTTGCAAAAATGGCTATTTCAGGTGAAAAAAACGACATTTCAGATTTTCTGTTCCAGAAATAGCTATCGCTATGATATAATTATTTTATGATTATTACTATTCCTATAAAAAACCAAAAAGATATTGGCACACCATCTGATTCAGTCGTTGTTCTCGGCTATTTTGATGGTATACACAAGGGGCATCAAGAATTATTTCGTGTTGCCAATAAGGCTGCGAGAAAGGATTTATTGCCTATCGTCGTTATGACTTTTAATGAATCTCCAAAAATCGCTTTAGAGCCTTATCATCCTGATTTGTTTTTACATATTTTGAATCCTGCTGAACGTGAAAGAAAATTAAAACGAGAAGGTGTAGAAGAATTATATCTCCTTGATTTTAGTAGTCAATTCGCTAGTCTCACGGCAGAAGAATTTTTTGCAACTTATATCAAGGCTATGAATGCCAAAATTATTGTTGCAGGTTTTGATTATACATTTGGTTCTGACCAAAAAACGGCAGAAGACTTAAAGGATTACTTTGATGGAGAAGTTATCATTGTCCCACCTGTAGAAGATGAGAAAGGAAAGATTAGTTCAACTCGTATCCGTCAAGCTATTTTGGACGGAAATGTGAAAGAAGCAGGAGAACTTTTGGGGGCACCGCTTCCATCCAGAGGTATGGTGGTTCATGGCAATGCTCGTGGTCGTACGATTGGTTATCCAACAGCTAATTTGGTGCTTTTAGATCGTACTTATATGCCAGCAGATGGCGTTTATGTCGTTGATGTTGAGATTCAAAGACAGAAGTATCGTGCTATGGCTAGTGTCGGGAAAAATGTGACCTTTGATGGAGAAGAAGCACGTTTTGAAGTCAATATTTTTGATTTTAATCAAGATATTTATGGGGAAACCGTCATGGTTTATTGGTTTGATCGCATTCGAGATATGACCAAATTTGACTCAGTTGAGCAATTAGTGGATCAGTTAAAGGCAGATGAAGAAGTAGCTCGGAATTGGTCTTAAGAGCATAAGTAAACAAAAAAGAGGTTGTTTGTAATCCAAAAGATAGCTGAATAAGTCTAACTTTTGAGGTCACTACACTACCTCTTTTTATTCTTTTTCAAAGGTGAATCCTTCTCCAAGGATTTCATGGGCTTCTGTAATGGTTATAAAGGCTTGAGGATCGATTCGATGAATCATTTCCTTCATTTTCACAATTTCATTTCTGCCGACAATACAGTAAATGATTTTCAAATTTTCTTTACTATAGTAGCCTTGACCAGAAATAAAAGTAACGCCTCTTCCTAGGTCATCATTAATCGCTTTAGCAAGTTGGTCAGGACGTTTTGTGATAATCATAAAGCCTTTACCTGCGTAGCCACCTTCGCCAATCAAATCAATGACACGAGAAACGATAAAATCAAATAAGAGAGTGTAGGAAACCAATCTCAAATCCTTGAAGATTAGGAGAATGAGCATGAGAATACAAAAATCTAAGATAAAGAGTAGTTTCCCCATAGATATATGAGTGTATTTATTGAGAATACGAGCTAGAATATCAGTTCCACCAGTTGTACCTCCGGCATTAAAGATAATTCCAAGGCCAATTCCCAATAGAATTCCCGCTATAAGGGCTGTGATTAGTAAATCACCTTGAAGATCAATATGAAGTGGAATACGCTCAAAAAAGGCTAACCAGGCGGATAAGGCTAATGTTCCTAGTAAACTAGAATAGAGAGATTTTGCTCCAAATATTTTCCAAGCCAAGATGAAAAGGGGAATATTAATCAGCAGGTTCATAAGTGAAACAGGGATTTTAAAAAGATAAAAGGTGATGAGGGTAATACCTGTCGCCCCTCCTTCAAAGAGATGATGGGGAACTACAAAATAAGTCAGTCCAAAAGCATAAATAGCAGCACCTAGTAAAATGGTAAAAATGGGGTAAATTTTTTTAATCATAGGACACCTCTTTTCTTATAAGTTGATTATATCAAATTTTTAGGTAAATTCCCAAACTAAGTTCCACCGCTAGTACAAGTGGAAGTTAGTCTGATAAAAATCGTAAAAACCAGTGGAAATCCGTGTCAGGGTAAGTTCCACTGGTTTTACTAATGCTTGATTTCATCGCTTTTGTAGCCAAAATGAATCGAAAAAAAGAGCGCACAAAATCCTCTCATCTGAAAGCGTTTCAGATTAAGTTCCGCTATGGTGGAAGTTAGTGTGAGACGTTTGAATGCGGTTAAAGGTTAATTTTTAGAACTTATGTTGGAGTAATTTAGATGACTGGCAAACGTCTTCTGCAGGTATTTTAGAAATACCTAGAAGCTTAGGAATCTCTTCTCCATAGGTAAAGGCAAAGAGCTCATAGGCTGACTTTCCATTCAAAGCAGCACGTTTGACACTGTTGACATGAGAGCAGACGAGATTGATGTCCTCTTGAGTTAAATTGTCAAAAGAAGTTCCCTTAGGTAGAATGTCTCGAATCAGCGTGTGATTTTTCTCAATTCTCCCTTTCTGGTCAGAGCGATTAGGGTCACAAAAGAAGAGTTTACTCTCTCCTCGCACATCCATTTCGATGTCATCAACCCTGGCAAACTCTCCACCATTATCTGTCAGGATGACAGGAAAAAGTTGGAAGAAATCTTTATCCGCTTCATGAAGAGTGTTCTTGATGGCATAGAGGTGTTTGGTAACCTCAAGAGCAGTTTTATTACCCAGAAGTCTAGCAAAGATAAAGTTACAGAAAGATAAATTGAAGGTAAGTAGGACTTTACCTCCCATCCTCCCCATAACTGTGTCCATTTCCAGCCAAGAGTCTAGTTGATTAAGGACTAAATA
>CAJNBS010000034.1 GCA_905221065.1 bacterium | reverse complement strand
TTTCAAATGGAATTGGTGTTTTCTCTACTTTTGGTTGTGTTCCCTTTTTAACAACTCGTGTTACTGCGTTTGTTGTTGTTGTTTTTGGCTCATTTGCAGTCACTTCACCTGTTGTTGGGTTTAGTTCATAAGTAGTTGTCTTAACAGTTTCTCCATTGACACCTGCTGTTACTTCTTCTTCTGTTCCTTCTGGAACTGAGTCATCACGTTTGTAAGTTGTTTCAAATGGAATTGGTGTTCTTTCTACTTTTGGTTTAGTCCCAACTTCATAGATGTCATCGTCTTTGTCCTCTTTATCTCCTTCGTTAACATGGATACGATAATACTTAGATAAGACAACTGTCCCATCTTCTTTCACAACATTTTCTTCTGCATTTGGATCTACTGTTATTGGTTTATTAGCCTCTACAATAGTATCATTCTCATCAATCAAACCATCAGCTTGATCGGGTTTTCCATCGTTATTTCTATCATATGGCTGAGCAAGTCCTTCTCTAACTTCAGTTAAATATGCATCAACACGATGAGGATATTTTGGATCAACTTCACTTACTTTGGGTTCAACAAAATTTGTACCAGCAATTGGCTTACCTGCATGCTCATTTATAGTATCAGCATCAACTCTTTTATATTTGTCGTCAATCACTCCATCATCATCTTTATCATATAATTTTTCAAATAATGATTTCATTGGATTATCGGCAAAATGGTCCTCAATATTCTCTTCGCTTAAATTTTCACTCTCTTTAGCTTTTAGAATGAAGCTTCTACCATCCTTACCTTCATGTGTCAATACTGGCGTATGACTTCCGATTTCATCATTTCTTACATATTTTTTACCTTTAGGAATCCGTACTTCATATCCATCATCAGTACTATTAAAATATTCAATTTTCTCATGCCCCCCACCTGCTATATTATCTGAAGCATGAACCGTAAGATTAGGTGCCATGATTGCAGCACCACCTAGGGTAATGACAGTCGCCACTACACAGGAACCGAAAACTTTTCCGATTTTACGTAAGGCATATTTTTTATTCTTAGTTGATTGTCTTGACATATTTTCCTCGATTTTATATTTATTTTAGTTTATAGATTGTTGACTCCGAGCCAAAAGCCGGATCATTCATCCAACTTTTGGCAGGAAACAACATTTTCTATATTATTCGGATTCATCTTCTTCCTTCTTCTTGAAGAATCCTAATCCTAGACCAGCTAACAAGGTCATGATACCAGCGCTAGCTAAGCTAGCATTGGCTTTGGTACCTGTATTTGGCAATTCCTCTCTTCTACTTGTCTCAGAAGTCGGAGTATTTGCTTCTGGAGTGTTTGGAGTTGGAATTTGACTTTCTGGTGTTGGAATAGTCGGATCTTGTGGAGTTGGAATCGGTGTGGTCGGTTTCTGTGGAACAGGATTATTAGGCTCTACTGGTGTTATCTTTTCAAATTTATGAATCGTTACACCATCTTTTGTTAGAGTTGTAATCAATCGATAGCCAGGAATATTTCCTGGTTCATGAGTTCCAGGTTTTTCTGGTTTCAATGGCTTACCATTTTCATCCACCCAGATTGTAATATGATTACTTTCTGGAGTTGGTTTTACCGGTTCTTCCGGACTAGGTGTATTTGGAACTTTTACATACTCAATCGGTGTATCCTTACCAGGTTCTGTTGGTACTGGTGGAATGTATCCTTGTGTTGGATCATTTGGCACTTTTGGTACTAACGGATTTCCATCTGGTGTCTTAGGTGTATATCCTGGTACATATGGAATCACTGGTACATTTGGTGCATTTGGATCCGTTGGCTCTCCAGGCTTCGTTGGATCTGTTGGATGGTTTGGATATGGTAGTGGCGTTGGTGTTTCTACACCTGGCACTTTTGGTATCCATGAACCAAGTTTCTTGTAAACCACTTCAATCGTTTGATTTGCAACAGTTGGTGTTATTCCTTTTCTTTCAGCAACTTCTTTTTGAGCTGGATCTTTAAGGATGTAACCTTTAACTACTGGTGATGATACTTTATCGAATGTACTATCTCCACCAACTGCTTTCCAGTCTCCATAAGTAATCTCACCTGTTACTACGTTAATCTTAGCTTCACGTGTGAATGTAACTTTGTCTGTTGATGGTTCAGAAACTTTATTTCCAGCCTCGTCAACATAGTTGATTGTACGTGTTACTTCTTTTTTAACGTCCAGTTTCTTAATTAATTCATCTGTCCATCTTGGAATTGTTGGATCATTTGGATTATTTGGATCGACTGGTGTATCTGGATCGATTGGTTGTCCTGGTACTGGTTTATTTGGATCTTTCGGATTTGTTGGATCAAATGGTTTCACAGGTTTAACACGTGGTGTTAATGTCACCTTGAAGTATTGATCAACCTTAGGATCGTTATCGAACGTTCCTTTTGGTGGATAAGTGTTAGTTTCAACATCATATCCTTTTAGTTTTAATTTCGCAATTGTTGCTTTGATTTCACCGTCTTTTGTTAATGGTGTATTTGAATCACCTGTTTCTGTGATTGGTGTTTCTAATACATTTCCTTTTGGATCTACGAAGCTTGTAATCGCACGCTGTTGTCCGTCTTTTACATACGTAATTGGTGTATCTTGACCAGGTGTTGTTGGTACTGGTGGTACGTTATATCCTTTTTCTGGATGATTTGGATCCACCGGTGTCAACGGTACTAGTGGGTTTTCTGGACCCACTGGTTTTGTCGGGTCTTTTGGTACTACCGGAGTATGTCCTGGTACTTGTGGAAGTACTGGTACTTTCGGACTGTTTGGATTTTGTGGATCTTGTGGTTTTTCTGGGTTTGGTGTTACCACTTTACTTGGATCCTGTGGATCGTTGTCATACGGTGTTGGACTTGGTGGAGTTACTCCTTCTGGTACTTTTGGTACATATGAACCTACTTTAGTATAAGTCACAGTGATTGTTTCATCTTTTGCATCTGATTTAACAGTTGCTGATGCGACCTCTTTTTGGTTAGCGTCTTTTAAGATGTAACCTTTAACCACTGGTGATGATACTTTATCAAATGTACTATCTCCATCAACTGCATTCCAATCACTACCATTGCGCGTGAATGTAACTTTATCCGTAGATGGTTTAGCTAATTCATTACCTTTTTCATCCACGTATTTGATTGTACGTGTCACTTCTTTTGTACCAGTTGTTTCTGGTTTTGGTTTATCTGGCACTTTTTCATACGTAATCGGCGTATCGTTTCCAGGTATTGTTGGTACTGGTGGTACCTTGTATCCATTTTCTGGATGTTCTGGATCTACTGGTACTAATGGATTTCCATCTGGTG
>CAJNBS010000033.1 GCA_905221065.1 bacterium | reverse complement strand
TCGCAACCATGCAAAAAAGCAACGGCAAATCCGTTGCTTTTTTTGGAGACAAGAGACTATTGTCCCAGACTCTTTTGAGGTGTTTTTTGAAAGTCATCAAATGATGATTTTTCAGAGGGGGCAAAAACTGTCCTCTTTATATTTTAAACGTTTAAATATCTTCTTTAAACAGTTTATTAAAGAAACCGTCTGTGTTTTTAAGAAGGGCTTTGAATACCTTAGATTTAAGAGCTACAGTATGAGAGAAGTCATCTGTTTTTTTCAAATCTTCTTCGACTGCTTTATCAAATAAAGGCCTTAACTCATCATAGTTACTGATATGGACGCCATCAATATCGATACCTTCAAAGCCTTTCTTAGCTTTAGCAAGAACCTCCTCGTACCAATGTCTCTTCCACTCTTCAAGTGTCTTGAACTTGTCTCCAGATACTTTCTTGATGATAAAATCATCTCCTAATAAGCTATTATTTTGTCTATTAGCTTCATCTTGATATTTGCTAGAGACATATCCAATGAATCCATTTGCATATCCAAAGTAACCCCACATACGAAAAGCATTGTGTTTAAATGATAATGAACCAGGAGCACCTTTGCTTGTATTACCACCATAAATACCAGCCATCATATTGACATTTACGTAAGCTGAGTTTGGTGTAAAATCTTCTGGTCTATAACGTCCGTTACCTGGATTTCCGTGTTTGGTCATGAAATTATTATCCACTAAATCATTGACGCTAGATAAAGTCATTACCTTTTCTTCACCTTTCAAATCACGGACACTATCCCATTGGTTTGGACCTAAAAGATCATTGTACTGAATCTTAGAGCGCATTTCTTTGTCAATCTTCTTGAACCACTTACTATTGTCTCCTTTAATTTTAGGAAGCACAGCATCAGCTTCTACATGATCAAGCAACATCATAGCTTCATTATAGTTTCTCATGTAGCGGTCAATGTCATCACGTGTCTTTAATTTGTCAGGATCTGGGTTGTACCATTGGTTACCATCATTTGGACGATGGTAAGCCATGTTAATTCCAAGTGCGCCGTATTCACCATTAGTCGTTGAGCTGTCAGGTGTTTGCAACATACCTTGAGCATAGGCTTCAACGTCGGTACCTTGGCGGTGTCTATGACCACCGAAGTAAAGCATTCTATCATTTACGTGTGTTGTTTCGTGAGTAAAGGCTGAAATACCAAACGGACTAATCATATCCGTTACCATGAACAAGACCTTGTCATCATTATTTGGATTAGGGAATATTGAGGCCATAGCGCCCATACGCCAGTCTCTATCATGATGTCTCCATGTTGGACCATATAATTCACGAATTGGGGCTACAGGGTTACCTTTACTGTCAAATCCTCGACGACCTACAGGAGAACCATTGTAGGTCTGATTATCCCAAACTGGTGTCGGTACCATATTTTGACTCTTAAGAAGTCTATCACGAACATTAGGTAGAGCTAATCTGGACCAGAAATCAAGATAAGTTTGTTGTCCCTTAGCAACTTTATCAATCTCTTTCTTAAATTCGTTTCGAGATTCTTCTGTTAACTTACCATATTTCTCAAATGAGCTATAAGCCATTGTATTATAGGTTGAAATTAAGAACATATGAGCTTTCTTCAAGTTGAGCAATGGTAAAATCATACGACCATGAACGCCGTTATCTAGCCCATCAAAAACTCTATGACGTTTATTAATAAAGTCAGGATTTGTAGTTTGAGGTTCTGAAACATAAACATTCTTAGCTGAGTGGATAAACCAATCATTAATGTCTTTATCCTCTGTAAATAAACGCATGTTGTATTCTAAGAAGTTACGTAAATTACCTTTACCAGTATTACCTGCGATGATTTCACGGTAAGCATCCTGAGTCCGATCCCCTTTCAAGTTCTTTTCACTTGAACCGATGTTGATGAGTCTGTCAATAACACTTGGTGTCTTACCATAAAAGTCAGGTTTAAACATCATGATGTTTTTGATACTCATGTCACCGTATTTGATATCATAGTAACGATTGAGATAAGTCAGAGCCATCATGATTTTAGCTTTATTGGTTTCTACTTTCTTGAGAAGTGCTTTTATCGCAGCTTCATCACCATTCAATTGATGGTCTTCGTTTTCAACAATAGCTTTAACTAGTTTGTCAAGATTTTCTTTCACGTCCGCAAAGCTTTCTTCAAAGAATAGATCTTTAATATAACCATTCTTACGTTCATCCGAATTAGCATTAGGGTCTCTAGATGTATCTCGTTTATCCATCAAGGCACGGACTTCTTGTGAAATCAATTCTACACTTGATAATTGAGCTTTCACATCCGCAATCAGTTTGTCTCGATTTTTAACAACCATATTCGGTGTATAAACAACATCACCAAGACCAGATACGCTATATTCACGCACTTGTTGGACTTTAGAATCCTTGAGTGTGACCCCCATTTCTTCTTTAGTGCCATCTGCATAGTGAATCATTATTTTATCGATATCTGATAAATCGGTCACGAATTGACCATTCTTCATCCCCGTAACAGAAAGGACTTCCTTCTTAGCTAAGTTTGAATCTTCTGCAAGTTTGTTACCTTGGTTGACAATCCACTCTTTGTTATAAAATGGTTGAAGTTTCTCAATATTACGATAAGCCAGATCTCGATCTACTTTATAGTCTTGGGTTGTCTTGTACTCATCTTCTTTTCTGGTTAAACGGTTTAAGCGATTGACCACAGGTTCGTTGATTTCGTATTTATCTGCGGTGATACCTGTAGCTTCAATCTTAGATTTTGCCTCTTCTTCAGAAATAGGTTTGATACGATTTTTATCTTTTGAACGCTGGTAGCTAGAATTCCCCTCACTGACATCTACTACAACGTAATTTCGTTTCACATTATTTCCTGTCCAATAGCCATCATCATAATCAATATCACTAGAACCATAGAAAATTTCACCATTAGATACTTTCATCATAGAAACTGAATCTTCAACGGAACCGTGGTGCTTCAGGCTTCCTACAACACCACCATTTTCAATTGGTTTAGCTACTTTAATGGTTCCTTTTGCTACTGATTTCTTAATCGCACCATCACGACTTACAGCACCGTTATCCCCACCGTTTTGTGAACTATAAGCAATTCCCGCAGCTTTTGCCTTATTACCGACAAGATTAGCATTCACATATGCTTTTTCTACTAAACCTTTCCAGTTTTCACCAACGATACCTGTCAAGTATTGTCCACCATCACCGACAGCAGTTACATTTCCGATAAAGGCTACATTTCTGAGTGTACCTTGGTTATCAATCTTATCAATAAATCCAGATACCCAGTTTTTACCTAATACGTTACCAGTCACTTTGACATCTTCAATTTTAGCGCCACCTTTAATAGTGTCGGCAATCGGAGCAATTCGGTCTGCCCATGGCATATCGATGTTTACATTCCCAAGATTTACTTTGGTTACTGTACCACCGATAACATTGCCAAATAACGGACGTGACAAGTTGTGAATGGTATAATGATTATCACCATCACTCAAGAGCTTACCTTTGAAATCTTTTGTGACATATGATTTACCAAATGCTGATACATTTGTGGCATTAAGGTCAGCACCCAATTTAAACTCACCATCAGGTTTTTTCTGCATATCTTCAATGAGTTCTTTGAAGTTGTAATATACATTTCCAACCTTTGATCGTGGTTTTTCCATGTAATAAACGTACTCATTACGTATCTTACTTGGGTCAGTATGTTGAATTAAATCTTGCGCTTCAGCAGTGATTTTATAAAGTTTTTTACCTTCTTCTGTCACCTCTTCAATAGAGTCAACAGCTAAACGAGTTACCTTATTATCACGACTAGTGATTTTCAAGTACATTTTTTTAACATCTTCATCAGAAGGTTTTTCGCTCATGAAATCACTAGGTGTTTCAGTACCATCATCATTTACCTTCACTAAATTAGTAGATGCAATATTTTTAATTTCGACCTTTTTCAACTCCAAACGCAGAGGTTTTTCATCCAGTTTAGACGTTTCAGAACCTTGACCACGATTATAGATCATTGTTGTTACAATCTTATAATCTTTAAACAAATCCAAATTTTGTACAGCGTCAGTTAATTTTTCTTTAGATAAATCAACCCTTTTAACTACTGTATCACCATCTTTAATTTCAGCTACAATACTTGATATTTTAGCATTACCTTTATTATCAAGCTCATAATTTAAGTTGGCAGAACGATTCATAGCATCTTCTGTTACTTTGGTCAAGGTTAAAATAGGTGCAGCTTTTATATTGTATTCTGGTAAGGCTGGTTGTACTTCTGGTTCCCCTTTTTCTGTCACAACTGCTTCTGGTAAGGCTGGTTGTACTTCTGGTTTGCCTTTATCAGTCACAACAGCTTCGGGTAAGGCTGGTTGTACTTCCGGTTCCCCTTTGTCAGTTACAACTGCTTCTGGTAACGCTGGTTGTACTTCCGGTTCCCCTTT
>CAJNBS010000032.1 GCA_905221065.1 bacterium | reverse complement strand
CGGGAAGTAGCTCAGCTTGGTAGAGTACTTGGTTTGGGACCAAGGTGTCGCAGGTTCGAATCCTGTCTTCCCGATTCGTTATAGAGGTACATGAGTGTATCTTTTTTGTTTTAACTAGATATTATATAAATCAAGAGAGAATCAGTTTGCTTCTCTCTTTTTTTGGCTCTATAATATTTGTAGTGGGGATATTATGGAGCCTATTTTTGTGTAGAAAAAAAGTCCCATATGACCTATAATGAAAAGCGACGAAACAACTCATTAGAAAGATTCATATGGAACAATTACATTTTATCACAAAACTACTCGATATCAAAGACCCAAACATCAAAATTGTAGATATCATCAATATGGATACACATAAGGAAATCAGTGCTAAACTGGACTACGACGCCCCATCTTGCCCTGATTGCGGAAGTCAAATGAAGAAATATGACTTTCAAAAACCGTCTAAGATTCCTTTAAAATCAGCGTATGCTTTTTGTTTCCTACCTTGTTTAATAATACAGTAGTTAATTATACACATTGAAATTTAATAGATTTTATAACTCTTATAAATTTTTAATAAAGCAATAGAAGAGTTTCTGTTGAGCCTATAGTATATGTTTTTATGTTATAAAAATTTCTGCTATCAAAATTTTAAATAAGTATTAGTTTACATTATAGTGTGAATTGGGTTTGATATTTCTTTTGAGGAGGCCACCTTAGATTTTTCTACTTGTGTTTTATTGTATAGTGTATCTTTCTTGTTTTGAACAGAATCTTTTATGACATTTGTCATATTTCCTAGTGACAGAAGCTTCTATCTCAGCTAACTTCAAAAGACTATAATTGTAATATGAAATGGAGGAAGAAGAAATGAAAAATAAAATGATTGTAGCAGTGAGTTTAGTAGCAGCAGGAGTTATGACCTATCTCATGTTTTCGGGATTGGATGAGGATTTCTACCATTTTCCTTGGGAGCTCTTTGCTGGATTTGGAATGATGTCTTGGATTGTCAGAGAAGGTTTGAAATTAGTTAGAGATGTGAAAAAGGAGTTTGAGGAATGAAAAAAGCAATCATCTATTTCTTTATCGGCCTGTCACTCTTGGTATGGTTGGTAGGAATGTTTACAGGTTGGTTTGATCAAGCCTTCCTTCACCAATTCATCCGTGGTGCCTGGGGACTAGGATTTATGATTTTTATCGCCTTTCCTATGGGAGAGGAGTGGCTGAAAGGAGAGTTTCATGACTGTGATTAAAGTTGAGAAATTGTGTAAGAAAATAAAAGACAAGGAGATCTTGCGGAACATCTCCTTTGAAATCAAGGATGGTGAATGTGTTGCCTTAATTGGTCCAAATGGTGCCGGAAAGACAACACTTTTGGACTGTTTGCTCGGAGATAAACTGGTTACCAGCGGTCAAGTATCTATTCAAGGTTTATCAGTGACGAGTTCTAAGTTAGACTATACTAGGGCTTACCTCTCTCAAGAAAATGTGATTGTACAGAAATTGAAGGTTAAAGAGTTGATTGCTTTCTTTCAAAGTATTTATCCAAATCCTTTGAGCGAGCAAGAAATTGATCAGCTATTGCAGTTTGACAAGCAACAAAAAGAGCAATTCGCAGAAAAATTATCAGGTGGACAAAAGCGTCTTTTCTCTTTTATCTTGACCTTAATTGGGCGACCAAAGCTTGTCTTTTTGGATGAGCCTACATCGGCTATGGATACCTCTACCCGTCAACGTTTTTGGGAAATTGTTCAGGAGCTAAAAGAGCAAGGAGTCACCATTCTCTATTCGTCCCATTATATTGAGGAAGTGGAACACACCGCAGATCGCATTTTGCTCTTAAATAAGGGAGAGTTGATTCGTGATACGACACCTCTAGCCATGCGTAGTGAAGAGATTGAAAAGCACTTTATCCTACCTTTGAGATACAAGGAAGTCGTTGAACAGTCAAACTTGGTTGATAACTGGTCACAAAAACAAGATGCTCTGCAAGTAGTCACACGCGAATCAGATGCTTTCTGGCAACTGTTAGTTCAGGCAGGCTGTAGGATTCAAGAAATCGAAGTCAATAATCGTAGCTTGCTGGATACAATCTTTGAAGAAACACAAAAGGGAGATGACTAAGATGAAACGATGGATCGCACTAAACAAGATAGAATTTCTATTGACCAAACGACAATTAGTCTATTATCTATTATCCGTAGGGATGCCGACGGCCTTCTATTTATTCTTTTCAGGCATGTATCAGGACACACCAGGTGGGCCAGCTAATTTTATGCGTGATTACCTCATCTCCATGACGACTTTTTCCATGATGTCGACTGCTATGTTTTCATTTCCAGCTGTCTTACATACTGACAAGATTAACAACTGGCAGAAAACATTACGTCATAGCCCTGTAAATATGGTAGAATATTATCTATCAAAGATAACAAGTATGCTGGTTGATTATCTGGTTTCAATCCTAGTTGTATTCTCAGTCGGGCACTTAGTCAGAGGTGTGGACATGCCTCTAGGAAGCTGGGTTGGAGCTGCGATTTTGCTGATTGCGGGAAGTATTGCTTTTGTAGCGCTTGGCTTGACCTTGACTCTCTTGCCGACTAGTCAGCTGATGTCTGTCGTGGGCAATCTTCTTTACTTTGGCTTGGCTGTTTTAGGCGGACTCTGGATGCCCATCTCTTTATTTCCAGACTGGATGCAAGCAGTTGGTAAGTCTTTACCAAGCTATCAGTTGATGGAGTTGCTCAAGACCTTCTTAAACGAGGGTAGCATCAATCTATCAGCCACAGTTTATCTACTTGTTTTTTCAGCAGTTTTGTTTGGTTTGACCATTTACCTTCAAGGTCATAAGGAGAATGCTTAATGCTTGAAAGACTGAAAAGCATAGACTATATGTATTGGGCCAGTTTGATTTTTATGGTTTTTCCCGTCGTTCCTGTAGTGACTGGGGAGCTTCCTAGCTGGCATTTATTGATTGATATTCTATTTGTAGTGGCCTACTTAGGCGTTTTAATCACCAAGAGCCAGCGCTTATCCTGGCTCTTTTGGATTATCATGCTAGCCTATGTAGCTGGCTATACCGCCTTTGTTGGTGTAAATTATATCTGGTTCTTCTTTTTCCTTGCCAATCTCTTAATTTATCATTTCGGTATACGTAGTTTTAATTCTTTACATGTCCGGACTTTTCTACTTGCTCAATTCCTTGTTGTGGGGCAACTTTTGATTTTTCAGGAAATCGAAGTTGAGTTTCTAATCTATCTGTTTGGAATTCTTACGTTTGTCGATTTGATGACTTTTGGCTTGGTTCGGATTCGTATTGTGGAAGATTTGAAAGAAGCTCAGACTAAGCAAAATGCCCAGATAAATCTATTGTTAGCAGAAAACGAGCGCAATCGTATCGGTCAGGATTTGCATGATAGTCTGGGACATACTTTTGCTATGCTGAGTGTCAAGACAGATCTGGCCCTGCAGTTATTTCAGATGGAGGCTTATCCACAGGTGGAAAAGGAATTAAGAGAAATACAGCAAATTAGCAAAGAATCAATGCGTGAAGTTCGAACGATTGTGGAAAATCTTAAGTCTAGAACTTTGACATCCGAACTAGAGACTGTGAAAAAGATGTTAGAAATTGCTGGAATTGAGGTAGAGACAGATAATCAACTAGATACAGCTAGCTTAACTCAGGAATTGGAGTCAACGGCTTCCATGATTTTGCTTGAATTAGTGACCAATATCATCAAACATGCTAAAGCGTCTAAAGTCTACTTGAAATTAGAACGGACAGAGAAAGAACTCATTCTAACAGTGAGAGATGATGGCTGTGGCTTTACTTCTATAAAGGGGGATGACCTCCATACAGTTCGAGATCGTGTTCTTCCATTTTCGGGAGAAGTAAAGGTAATTAGTCAGAAACAACCGACAGAAGTTCAGGTTCGACTACCTTATAAGGAGAGAAAGTAGATGAAAGTATTAGTCGCAGAAGATCAAAGTATGTTGCGAGATGCCATGTGCCAGTTGCTCACGCTTCAACCGGATGTAGAGTCTGTCTTTCAAGCCAAGAATGGGCAAGAAGCAATCCAACTATTAGAAAAGGAGTCTGTAGATATCGCCATTCTTGACGTAGAAATGCCTGTTAAGACAGGTCTTGAAGTGCTAGAATGGGTACGAGCAGAAAAGCTAGAAACAAAGGTGGTTGTGGTAACGACCTTCAAGCGCCCTGGTTATTTTGAACGTGCGGTCAAGGCTGGAGTGGATGCATATGTATTGAAAGAAAGAAGCATTGCAGACCTCATGCAAACTTTGCATACTGTCCTCGAAGGACGCAAGGAGTATTCGCCTGAATTGATGGAAGTGGTGATGACACATCCCAATCCATTAACAGAGCAAGAAATCGCCGTTTTAAAGGGAATTGCTCAAGGCTTGTCTAACCAAGAAATTGCAGATCAACTTTATTTATCAAACGGAACCGTCCGAAACTATGTCACCAATATTCTTTCTAAACTAGATGCTGGTAATCGAACAGAGGCAGCTAATATCGCAAAAGAATCTGGTTGGTTGTGATGATATAATATTTTCCTGAACATTATGTGCTGAAATTGATGGGATTGAATGGAACAATACCTAACTTTAGGAGGGATTTATTCCTCCTTTTCTTTCTTTTGGGGGCAGTACAAACGAGCTAAAAATGGTAAATTCCCAAACTAAGTTCCACCGCTAGTACAAGTGGAAGTTAGTCTGATAAAAATCCTAAAAACCAGTGGAAATCCGTGTCAGGGTAAGTTC
>CAJNBS010000031.1 GCA_905221065.1 bacterium | reverse complement strand
AGCTAAGCGACTTCCATATCTCACAGGGGGCAACCCCCAACTACTTCCGGCGTTCTAGGGCTTAACTTCTGTGTTCGGCATGGGTACAGGTGTATCTCCTAGGCTATCGTCACTTAACTCTGAGTAATACCTACTCAAAATTGAATATCTATTCAAATCAAGAAAACCTTGCGCTTTCATATTCTCAGTTACTTTGGATAAGTCCTCGAGCTATTAGTATTAGTCCGCTACATGTGTCGCCACACTTCCACTTCTAACCTATCTACCTGATCATCTCTCAGGGCTCTTACTGATATAAAATCATGGGAAATCTCATCTTGAGGTGGGTTTCACACTTAGATGCTTTCAGCGTTTATCCCTTCCCTACATAGCTACCCAGCGATGCCTTTGGCAAGACAACTGGTACACCAGCGGTAAGTCCACTCTGGTCCTCTCGTACTAGGAGCAGATCCTCTCAAATTTCCTACGCCCGCGACGGATAGGGACCGAACTGTCTCACGACGTTCTGAACCCAGCTCGCGTGCCGCTTTAATGGGCGAACAGCCCAACCCTTGGGACCGACTACAGCCCCAGGATGCGACGAGCCGACATCGAGGTGCCAAACCTCCCCGTCGATGTGAACTCTTGGGGGAGATAAGCCTGTTATCCCCAGGGTAGCTTTTATCCGTTGAGCGATGGCCCTTCCATACGGAACCACCGGATCACTAAGCCCGACTTTCGTCCCTGCTCGAGTTGTAGCTCTCGCAGTCAAGCTCCCTTATACCTTTACACTCTGCGAATGATTTCCAACCATTCTGAGGGAACCTTTGGGCGCCTCCGTTACCTTTTAGGAGGCGACCGCCCCAGTCAAACTGCCCGTCAGACACTGTCTCCGATAGGGATCACCTATCCGGGTTAGAGTGGCCATAACACAAGGGTAGTATCCCAACAACGTCTCCTTCGAAACTGGCGTCCCGATCTCTTAGACTCCTACCTATCCTGTACATGTGGTACAGACACTCAATATCAAACTGCAGTAAAGCTCCATGGGGTCTTTCCGTCCTGTCGCGGGTAACCTGCATCTTCACAGGTACTAAAATTTCACCGAGTCTCTCGTTGAGACAGTGCCCAAATCATTACGCCTTTCGTGCGGGTCGGAACTTACCCGACAAGGAATTTCGCTACCTTAGGACCGTTATAGTTACGGCCGCCGTTTACTGGGGCTTCAATTCATACCTTCGCTTACGCTAAGCACTCCTCTTAACCTTCCAGCACCGGGCAGGCGTCACCCCCTATACATCATCTTACGATTTAGCAGAGAGCTGTGTTTTTGATAAACAGTTGCTTGGGCCTATTCACTGCGGCTGACTTAAAGTCAGCACCCCTTCTCCCGAAGTTACGGGGTCATTTTGCCGAGTTCCTTAACGAGAGTTCTCTCGCTCACCTGAGGCTACTCGCCTCGACTACCTGTGTCGGTTTGCGGTACGGGTAGAGTATGTTTAAACGCTAGAAGCTTTTCTTGGCAGTGTGACGTCACTAACTTCGCTACTAAACTTCGCTCCCCATCACAGCTCAATGTTACAGATATAAGCATTTGACTCATATCACACCTCACTGCTTAGACAGACTCTTCCAATCGTCTGCTTTAGTTAGCCTACTGCGTCCCTCCATCACTACATACTCTAGTACAGGAATATCAACCTGTTGTCCATCGGATACACCTTTCGGTCTCTCCTTAGGTCCCGACTAACCCAGGGCGGACGAGCCTTCCCCTGGAAACCTTAGTCTTACGGTGGACAGGATTCTCACCTGTCTTTCGCTACTCATACCGGCATTCTCACTTCTATGCGTTCCAGCACTCCTCACGGTATACCTTCTTCACACATAGAACGCTCTCCTACCATACCTATAAAGGTATCCACAGCTTCGGTAAATTGTTTTAGCCCCGGTACATTTTCGGCGCAGGGTCACTCGACTAGTGAGCTATTACGCACTCTTTGAATGAATAGCTGCTTCTAAGCTAACATCCTAGTTGTCTGTGCAACCCCACATCCTTTTCCACTTAACAATTATTTTGGGACCTTAGCTGGTGGTCTGGGCTGTTTCCCTTTCGACTACGGATCTTAGCACTCGCAGTCTGACTGCCGACCATAATTCTTTGGCATTCGGAGTTTATCTGAGATTGGTAATCCGGGATGGACCCCTCACCCAAACAGTGCTCTACCTCCAAGAATCTTAATGTCGACGCTAGCCCTAAAGCTATTTCGGAGAGAACCAGCTATCTCCAAGTTCGTTTGGAATTTCTCCGCTACCCACAAGTCATCCAAGCACTTTTCAACGTGCCCTGGTTCGGTCCTCCAGTGCGTCTTACCGCACCTTCAACCTGCTCATGGGTAGGTCACATGGTTTCGGGTCTACGTCATGATACTAATCCGCCCTATTCAGACTCGGTTTCCCTACGGCTCCGTCTCTTCAACTTAACCTCGCATCATAACGTAACTCGCCGGTTCATTCTACAAAAGGCACGCTCTCACCCATTAACGGGCTCGAACTTGTTGTAGGCACACGGTTTCAGGTTCTATTTCACTCCCCTCCCGGGGTGCTTTTCACCTTTCCCTCACGGTACTGGTTCACTATCGGTCACTAGGGAGTATTTAGGGTTGGGAGATGGTCCTCCCAGATTCCGACGGGATTTCTCGTGTCCCGCCGTACTCAGGATACTGCTAGGTACAAAGACTATTTTAAATACGAGGCTATTACTCTCTTTGGCTGATCTTCCCAAATCATTCTTCTATAATCTTTGAGTCCACATTGCAGTCCTACAACCCCGAAGAGTAAACTCTTCGGTTTGCCCTTCTGCCGTTTCGCTCGCCGCTACTAAGGCAATCGCTTTTGCTTTCTCTTCCTGCAGCTACTTAGATGTTTCAGTTCACTGCGTCTTCCTCCTCACATCCTTAACAGATGCGGGTAACAGGTAGTACCTGTTGGGTTCCCCCATTCGGAAATCCCTGGATCATCGCTTACTTACAGCTACCCAAGGCATATCGTCGTTTGTCACGTCCTTCTTCGGCTCCTAGTGCCAAGGCATCCACCGTGCGCCCTTATTAACTTAACCTTATTTTTTGACCTTTCAGTCATAAACTCTTATTAATACTACAGCGTTTTCGGTTTATTTTCTTGTTACTATTTGATATAGATATTCAATTTTCAATGTGCATTACTTGGTGATCTCTCACCAATGGAGCCTAGCGGGATCGAACCGCTGACCTCCTGCGTGCAAAGCAGGCGCTCTCCCAGCTGAGCTAAGGCCCCACAAGACCTCTCAAGACTAAACAAGACCAATGCGCAGTTCCTTATCCTTAGAAAGGAGGTGATCCAGCCGCACCTTCCGATACGGCTACCTTGTTACGACTTCACCCCAATCATCTATCCCACCTTAGGCGGCTGGCTCCTTACGGTTACCTCACCGACTTCGGGTGTTACAAACTCTCGTGGTGTGACGGGCGGTGTGTACAAGGCCCGGGAACGTATTCACCGCGGCGTGCTGATCCGCGATTACTAGCGATTCCGACTTCATGTAGGCGAGTTGCAGCCTACAATCCGAACTGAGACTGGCTTTAAGAGATTAGCTTGCCGTCACCGGCTTGCGACTCGTTGTACCAGCCATTGTAGCACGTGTGTAGCCCAGGTCATAAGGGGCATGATGATTTGACGTCATCCCCACCTTCCTCCGGTTTATTACCGGCAGTCTCGCTAGAGTGCCCAACTAAATGATGGCAACTAACAATAGGGGTTGCGCTCGTTGCGGGACTTAACCCAACATCTCACGACACGAGCTGACGACAACCATGCACCACCTGTCACCTCTGTCCCGAAGGAAAGCTCTATCTCTAGAGCGGTCAGAGGGATGTCAAGACCTGGTAAGGTTCTTCGCGTTGCTTCGAATTAAACCACATGCTCCACCGCTTGTGCGGGCCCCCGTCAATTCCTTTGAGTTTCAACCTTGCGGTCGTACTCCCCAGGCGGAGTGCTTAATGCGTTAGCTGCGGCACTAAACCCCGGAAAGGGTCTAACACCTAGCACTCATCGTTTACGGCGTGGACTACCAGGGTATCTAATCCTGTTTGCTCCCCACGCTTTCGAGCCTCAGCGTCAGTTACAAGCCAGAGAGCCGCTTTCGCCACCGGTGTTCCTCCATATATCTACGCATTTCACCGCTACACATGGAATTCCACTCTCCCCTCTTGCACTCAAGTTAAACAGTTTCCAAAGCGTACTATGGTTAAGCCACAGCCTTTAACTTCAGACTTATCTAACCGCCTGCGCTCGCTTTACGCCCAATAAATCCGGACAACGCTCGGGACCTACGTATTACCGCGGCTGCTGGCACGTAGTTAGCCGTCCCTTTCTGGTAAGATACCGTCACAGTGTGAACTTTCCACTCTCACACTCGTTCTTCTCTTACAACAGAGCTTTACGATCCGAAAACCTTCTTCACTCACGCGGCGTTGCTCGGTCAGACTTCCGTCCATTGCCGAAGATTCCCTACTGCTGCCTCCCGTAGGAGTCTGGGCCGTGTCTCAGTCCCAGTGTGGCCGATCACCCTCTCAGGTCGGCTATGTATCGTCGCCTTGGTGAGCCGTTACCCCACCAACTAGCTAATACAACGCAGGTCCATCTGGTAGTGATGCAATTGCATCTTTTAAGTAAATGTCATGCAACATCTACTGTTATGCGGTATTAGCTATCGTTTCCAATAGTTATCCCCCGCTACCAGGCAGGTTACCTACGCGTTACTCACCCGTTCGCAACTCATCCGGAGAAGCAAGCTCCTCCTTCAGCGTTCTACTTGCATGTATTAGGCACGCCGCCAGCGTTCGTCCTGAGCCAGGATCAAACTCTCATTAAAAGTTTGAGTTCTCACTCATTTCTGTCACTGACAGATTTATTGTTTTTTCATTGTTCAGTACTATAACCTTAGTTATAGTGCCCTGCACATTGGTTCGTCTTGTTCAGTTTTCAAAGGTCTTTGTCACTCGCTTCTCTCAAGCGACAACTATATTAGTATATCACAGTCGCTTTCGCTTGTCAACACTTTTTTGAAACTTTTTTAAAACTTTTTTCATCAAGTGTCTCAACTGCAACACACCATAGTCCGTACGGGATTCGAACCCGTGTTACCGCCGTGAAAAGGCGGTGTCTTAACCCCTTGACCAACGGACCAGAGTTGTTATTTTCAACTCTTACTATTATAC
>CAJNBS010000030.1 GCA_905221065.1 bacterium | reverse complement strand
TAATTCCACCATAAAAATCCGTTTTAGACTAATTTCCACTTTGGTTGGGCAAGTGGAAGTTACTTTGAGAAGTTACCTATCAAATTTTTACGGAAAATTTGATTGACTCCATTAGGGTTTTTAATCTTTTTTTGATATAATTAGAAGTAAGAAAACCAATCTGAATCCTAAAATAGAAAGATTGATACTATGACAAAAATTAAGATTGTAACCGATTCATCTGTTACTATTGAGCCAGAACTCGTAAAACAATTAGATATTACAATTGTTCCATTATCTGTAATGATTGATAATGTTGTTTATTCGGATGCTGATTTGAAAGAAGAAGGTAAATTTCTTCAGTTGATGCAAGCAAGTAAGAATCTTCCGAAAACAAGTCAACCACCTGTAGGTGTCTTCGCTGAAGTTTTTGAAGAGCTATGCAAGGATGGTAGCCAGATTCTTGCTATTCATATGTCCCATGCTCTTTCGGGGACTGTAGAAGCAGCACGCCAAGGTGCCAGCCTATCTACTGCCGACGTGACAGTTATTGATAGCTCCTTCACTGACCAAGCCTTGAAATTCCAAGTTGTTGAGGCTGCAAAATTAGCACAAGAAGGTAAAGAGTTGGAGGAAATTTTATCTCATGTAGAAGAGGTTAAAAACCACACAGAACTCTATATTGGCGTTTCAACTTTGGAAAATCTTGTCAAAGGTGGACGAATTGGCCGTGTAACTGGATTGTTGAGCTCACTTCTCAATATCCGTGTTGTCATGCAGATGAAGGACCATGAATTGCAACCAATTGTTAAAGGTCGTGGAGCTAAAACCTTTAAAAAATGGTTAGATGAGCTGACAAGTTCTCTTTCTGGACGTTCTGTAGCAGAGATTGGAATTTCATATTCTGGTAGTGCTGATTGGGCAAAAGAGATGAAAGAAAGCTTACAGGCTTATGTTGAACAGCCAATTTCAGTTTTGGAAACAGGATCTATTATTCAAACGCACACTGGTGAGAATGCTTGGGCTATTTTGGTACGTTACCACTCCTAAAAAAATAAATAAAATGGGAAGAAATAGCGTTTTTAACTTGACCTATAAGGGATTTTAGGATATGATTATATTTGTTAATTAGAAATTAAATTGGAGGAATCATTAACATGGCAAACAAACAAGATTTGATCGCTAAAGTAGCAGAAGCTACAGAATTGACTAAGAAAGACTCAGCAGCAGCAGTTGAAGCTGTATTCTCAGCAGTAGCTGACTACCTTGCAGCTGGTGAAAAAGTTCAATTGATCGGTTTTGGTAACTTTGAAGTTCGTGAGCGTGCTGCACGTAAAGGTCGCAACCCACAAACTGGTAAAGAAATCACAATTGCAGCTTCTAAAGTTCCAGCATTCAAAGCTGGTAAAGCTCTTAAAGACGCTGTTAAATAATCAGCCTTTTAAAAGCCTATTGTATCAAGCTTTCTAGCTTGGTCAATAGGCTTTTTTTGTGTATAGGGGGCAAAACACTATTTTTCCCTTTGTTACTTGTTTTAGGATGGTATCAATCTGAGTTTTTATTGTTTTATAAGAGAGATGAGTCTTTATTGTTTATCCGTAGGATGATCGACTATTTTAAATAATACTGTATTTCTAGCTTATACTCTTCTAAAATCTCTTCGAACCACGTCAGCTTCACCTTGGATTATATATGTGACTGACTTCGTCAGTCTTATCTACAACCTCAAAGCAGTGATTTGAGCAACCTGCGGCTAGCTTCCTAGTTTTCTCTTTGATTTTCATTGAGTATTATTTGTCTCAAAATCAAACCATGAAGGTGGATAATCACCTTCTCCGATATTTTATTGATTTTCAGCTGAGTCATATCAAATATTTAAGTAGATAGAAAAGTTATATACTATCTATTGAAAATATTATAAATCAGATACAAAGACAGGTGAAATCTTCTGTGTTATACTAGAGATATGTTAGATTTGAAAGAATACGGTATCGTCATGTGGCCGGAGGAGAAGATCATTTCTTTCCGTGAGAAACTTCTCGCTTGGTATGATGAAAATAAACGAGATTTACCTTGGCGTAGAAGTAAAAATCCTTATCATATCTGGGTATCTGAAATCATGCTTCAGCAGACCAGAGTGGATACAGTTATTCCATACTACGAACGATTCTTGGACTGGTTTCCAACAGTTGAAAGTCTGGCGAATGCCCCTGAAGAGCGTTTGTTGAAGGCTTGGGAAGGTTTGGGATATTATTCTCGAGTACGTAATATGCAGGCTGCAGCCCAGCAGATTATGACTGACTTTGGTGGCCAATTTCCAAATACCTATGAAGGAATTTCCAGCTTGAAAGGGATTGGTCCTTATACAGCAGGAGCCATTTCTAGTATTGCTTTTAACTTGCCTGAGCCAGCTGTAGATGGTAATGTTATGCGTGTTTTGGCCCGTCTGTTCGAAGTCAACCATGATATTGGGATTCCAAGTAATCGCAAAATTTTTCAGGCAATGATGGAAATCTTGATTGACCCAGAGCGTCCGGGTGACTTTAATCAAGCTCTAATGGATCTAGGGTCTGATATTGAGGCGCCAGTAAATCCTAGGCCAGAAGAAAGCCCAGTTAAGGACTTCAGTGCGGCATATCAGAATGGCACAATGGACCGTTATCCAATTAAGGCTCCCAAGAAAAAGCCAGTTCCTATTTATCTAAAAGCCCTAGTTGTGAAAAATGCTCAGGGACAATTTCTACTTGAAAAAAATGAAAGCGAAAAGTTGTTAGCAGGATTTTGGCATTTTCCCTTGATAGAAGTAGATGAGTTTTCGCAAGAAGAGCAGTTTGACCTCTTTCATCAGGTTGCAGAAGAAAGTGTGAATTTTGGACCCAGTCCAGAAGAGAGTTTCCAGCAGGACTATGACCTAGATGTTGATTGGCTTAATATTTGTTTTGAGACTGTCAAGCATGTTTTTAGCCATCGCAAATGGCATGTTCAAATTCTAGCAGGTCAGGTGAGTGATTTCCATGATTTTTCAGATAGAGAGGTTCGCTGGCTTTCACCAGAAGAGTTTAAAAATTACCCACTTGCCAAACCCCAACAAAAAATCTGGCAGGCTTATGCAAAAGCCAACTTAGACAGGAGCAAAGACTAGCTATTGTGTCTTCTTGTTATTTTTTTGGTATAATAGTAGAGAAAAAGGTGAACAAATGAAAAAAATATTAATTGTAGATGATGAAAAACCAATCTCGGATATTATCAAGTTTAATATGACCAAGGAAGGTTACGAGGTTGTAACTGCTTTTAATGGTCGTGAAGCTCTAGAGCAATTTGAAGCAGAGCAACCAGATATTATTATTCTGGATTTGATGCTTCCAGAAATTGATGGTTTAGAAGTTGCGAAGACTATTCGCAAGACCAGTAGTGTACCTATTATCATGCTGTCAGCTAAGGATAGCGAATTTGATAAGGTTATCGGTTTGGAGCTTGGAGCGGATGACTATGTGACAAAACCCTTCTCAAATCGTGAGTTGCAGGCGCGTGTCAAAGCTCTCCTTCGTCGCACAGATTTGACTTCTGTAGATAATCAAGAGTCTGATGAAAAGAAAACTCAACCCTTGCAAATTGGGGATTTGGAGATTGTTCCAGATGCCTATGTTGCTAAGAAATACGGTGAAGAACTAGATTTAACCCACCGTGAATTTGAGCTTTTGTATCACTTGGCTTCTCATATCGGTCAAGTAATTACGCGTGAACACTTGCTTGAAACGGTCTGGGGGTATGATTATTTCGGAGATGTTCGAACAGTTGACGTAACCATCAGACGTTTGCGTGAGAAGATTGAAGATACACCAAGTCGTCCTGAATATATCCTAACACGTCGCGGTGTTGGTTATTATATGAGAAATAATGATTAAACTAATTAAAGATACAGTTTTAACTAGTGATTTTATCTTTATCCTCATTTTACTTGGCTTTATTTTAGTAGTGACCTTGCTCTTGCTAGAAAATCGGCGGGATAATATTCGGTTGAAGCAAATCAATCAAAAGGTAAAAGACCTGATTGCAGGAGATTATTCTCAGGTATTGGATATGCAGGGAAGCTCTGAAATCACTAATATTACCAATAATCTCAATGATTTATCAGAAGTAATTCGGTTGACTCAAGAAAATCTAGAACAGGAGAGTAAACGATTACATAGTATCCTATCTTACATGACGGACGGAGTCCTTGCGACCAATCGTCGTGGGAAGATTACCATGATTAATGACATGGCTAAGAAACAGTTAGGTGTTCAGAAAGAAGATGTTCTCAACAAAAGTATTCTAGAATTACTTAAGATTGAAGATGAGTATGAACTTCGTGATTTGATCACCCAAATTCCTGAGCTCATCATTGATTCCCAGGATGCTAATGGTGAGTATCTGAGCCTTCGTGTTCGCTTTGCTTTGATTCGTCGAGAGTCTGGCTTTATTTCGGGTCTGGTTGCTGTTTTGCATGATACGACGGAGCAGGAGAAGGAGGAACGCGAGCGGAGACTCTTTGTTTCCAATGTTAGTCATGAGTTACGAACTCCTTTGACTAGTGTAAAATCCTATCTTGAAGCTTTGGATGAGGGAGCCTTGTCAGAACCTGTTGCACCAGACTTTATCAAGGTGTCTCTAGACGAAACCAATCGTATGATGCGCATGGTAACTGACCTCCTCCATCTCTCTCGGATTGACAATGCGACCAGTCATCTGGATGTGGAACTGATTAACTTTACTGCCTTTATTACTTTTATCCTCAACCGTTTTGATCAGATCAGAGGGCAGGATGAAGAGAAGAAATATGAACTGGTGAGAGATTACCCAATTACCTCTGTCTGGATTGAAATTGATACAGATAAGATGACACAGGTCATTGATAATATTCTTAACAATGCCATCAAGTATTCGCCAGATGGTGGGAAAATCACAGTGACCATGAAGACGACTGATGATCAGATGATTTTATCCATCTCAGACCAAGGTTTGGGTATTCCTAAGCAGGATTTACCACGCATCTTTGACCGTTTTTATCGTGTGGATCGTGCTAGAAGTCGTGCCCAGGGTGGGACAGGTCTGGGACTGTCTATTGCCAAAGAAATTATCAAACAGCATAATGGTTTTATTTGGGCCA
Source organism: bacterium (assembly GCA_905221065.1). Classification (GTDB taxonomy): domain Bacteria; phylum Bacillota; class Bacilli; order Lactobacillales; family Streptococcaceae; genus Streptococcus. The sequence continues at coordinate 1,973 of CAJNBS010000030.1, read as the reverse complement.
AGAGTGAATACGGTAAGGGATCAACTTTCACAATAGTTCTCCCTTATGATAAGGATGCAGTGAAAGAAGAAGTATGGGAGGATGAAGTAGAAGACTAGAATGAGTGAAAAAGGCTTTAAATACAGTATTTTAGCGTCGGGTTCCAGTGGGAATTCCTTTTATCTGGAAACCCCAAAAAAGAAGCTTTTAGTAGATGCAGGCTTGTCTGGTAAAAAGATTACTAGCCTACTTGCTGAAATTAATCGCAAACCAGAAGATCTGGATGCCATCTTGATTACGCATGAGCATTCAGACCATATCCATGGAGTGGGAGTTTTGGCTCGCAAGTATGGTATGGATCTTTATGCCAATGAAAAGACCTGGCAAGCTATGGAAAATAGTAAGTATCTTGGCAAGGTGGATTCTTCTCAGAAGCACATCTTTGAGATGGGCAAAACCAAAACATTTGGAGATATTGACATCGAGAGTTTTGGTGTAAGCCATGATGCAGTCGCACCGCAGTTCTATCGTTTTATGAAGGATGATAAAAGTTTTGTCCTTTTGACAGATACAGGTTATGTCAGTGACCGTATGGCAGGAATTGTCGAAAATGCGGATGGCTATCTTATCGAGTCAAATCATGATGTAGAGATTTTGCGAGCAGGTTCTTACGCTTGGCGACTCAAACAACGAATCCTATCGGATCTCGGTCACCTTTCTAATGAAGATGGTGCTGAAGCTATGATTCGGACGCTAGGAAATCGCACTAAGAAAATCTACCTTGGTCACTTGTCTAAGGAAAACAATATCAAGGAGCTAGCTCACATGACTATGGTCAATCAGTTAGCACAAGCTGATCTGGGAGTCGGAGTAGACTTTAAGGTTTATGATACCTCACCAGATACCGCAACACCATTGACAGATATATAAAAAGAAGGCGAGTGCCTTCTTTTTATAAATTAGTAGATATTTGTTGTGGTATAATGTTCAAACATGATATAGGAGAAATAGCGTGAAAAGAAAATGGTTATTTAAGGATTACTATGATACAACGATTATCATACTTGCGTTGATATCTGTTGTTCTAGTCTTGCTTGGATTTGCTGAGATGGTTGATTTGGACAATCCTCCGTACAATATTATTGATTTACTACTTTGGGGTGTTTTCGTGGTGGATTATGCCTGGCGGTTCTTTTTAAGTAAAGGGAAATGGCGATTCATACTTGAAAATATCTTTGATCTGCTAGCTATCCTTCCTTTGAATGCTATTTTTACAGTATTTCGGTTAGGGCGTATCTTTCGACTAGCAAGGCTGACAAAATTACTGAAACTGACTCGTTTACTTAGAATAATTGGACTTACAGGTAAATTAGAAAGAAAAATTAGTAGATTCTTACGGACAAATGGCCTGCTTTATATCTTGTATGTTAATATCTTTATCGTGCTAGTAGGAAGTTCAATTTTATCTGTAGTTGAAGAAAAATCATTCTCAGATAGTCTTTGGTGGGCTCTTGTTACTGTAACGACAGTTGGTTATGGTGATATTGTTCCAGTTTCCCTTTTTGGGAAATGGATAGCTGTTTTATTAATGTTGGTAGGGATTAGTACAATAGGAATGTTAACGAGTGCCTTGACGAACTTTTTTGTAAAAGATAATCCAGATGAACAGATAAAACTTGATAAACTCCAAGATGAATTATCTAGTCAGAGAATATTAATAGAGAAACAATCTGAAAAGATAGAAGAACTATATCGAATGATAAAAGACTTAGTTGAAAAAATATAATAAAGGTGAGACAAAACTTGATTCGAGGAGAAATCAAGTAAGTCTTGACACAATAAAACGCATAATATCAGGTGTTGAATGAACTGCACCCCAAAAGTTAGACAGAAAAAATCTAACTTTTGGGGTGTTTTTATTATGAAATTAACTTATGATGATAAAGTTCAGATCTATGAACTTAGAAAACAAGGATATAGCATAGAGAAGCTTT
>CAJNBS010000029.1 GCA_905221065.1 bacterium | reverse complement strand
AAAGCTTCTCTAAGCTATATCCTTGTTTTCTAAGTTCATAGATCTGAACTTTATCATCATAAGTTAATTTCATAATAAAAACACCCCAAAAGTTAGATTTTTTCTGTCTAACTTTTGGGGTGCAGTTCACTAAAATCTTGATATTATGCGTTTTATTGTGGAAAGATTTTTTCCGTTTTTTACTATGGTAGATTGAAGTAGGATTCGAACGAATCGATTAATAAAGTCAAATTAATTTCTAGAAATGCTTTAGCAACCATGACCTACTCTTCTAACTGCAATCCATTACAAATTCCCTGATTTATTTGTTCAGATTTTATTTCACTATAAAATTGAGTTTTTCCCAACCTATTTTAAAATGTTTGGCGTTTTGCTTTGCGCTCGGCACGACCGCGAGCGCGATTTTCAGCACGCTTGGTCTTGCGACGTTTTTCATCAACCGCCCATTGAATCTTCTTCTTATAGCCCGGTTTGACTTTTTTCTTTTTCTTTTTGACCAAACCAATCATCTCGATATCAAGTTTATCTTGTTTTTTCTCACGGTTGGCACGACGATCACGGTCATAAGTATCTTGAAATTCCCCGTCTTTGACCATCTTAGGAGTAAATTTGATTCCCAATTTCTCCAACTCACGGATATCCGAGTCATCACTTGGCTGGTAAAGAGTAATAGCTGTCCCTGGTAGGCCATTTCGTCCGGTACGACCAACACGGTGCACAAAGAAAGATAGGTCTTGCGGAATGGCATCATTGATGACATGACTGACACCTTCAATGTCAATCCCACGCGCCGCCAAGTCTGTAGCGACAATGTACTCAAAATCCAGATTTTTCACCTGATTCATGATTCGCTTACGTTCACGAGGGGCAATATCTCCATGAATCTTCGCTACCTTCAAGCCTTGAGCAGTCAGATATGAATGCAATTCATCAGCACGCGTTTTAGTGTTAACAAAAATCATTGCCAAATAAGGCTGCATCAACTGAGTCAATTGATAAATTTGAGCATTCTTGTCACGTCCCTTGGTTGAAATCAACCAATTATCAATGGTGTCAGAAATGACCGTTTTGGTCTTTATTTTCTCCATAACAGGATTCGATAAGTATTTTTTCAAGAATGGTTGCAACTTTTGTGGAATAGTCGCTGAGAAGACCATGAATTGCAAGTCTTTTGGAAGACTTCCAGCAATCTTATCAACAGTTTCCAAGAATCCCATATCCAAGGTCATGTCTGCCTCATCGACCACAAAGGTCTTGGCCTTGTGAATAGCTAGGTCACCAGACTTAACCAAGTCGTAGATACGACCTGGTGTTCCGATAACAATATGAGGCTGATTGCTTGCCAATTTCTCAATCTGACGAGCCTTATCCGTACCACCCACATAATTAACCACACGAACTTCCACTTCTGAGTGAGTTGCAATCTGACGGGCTGCTTGGTAAATTTGAGTAGCCAACTCACGACTCGGTGCAGTAATCACTGCTTGTACACTATCGCTAGCTTCATCTAATTGCTGGAAAATTGGTAACAAGAAAGTATGTGTCTTACCCGAACCTGTTTTTGATTCACCGACTAGGTCACGACCTGCCAAGACAATGGGAATCAACTTATCTTGTACCTCTGTTGGAGTTGTAAATTTCAACTCCTGCAAGGCTTCTCTAATATAGTTTTTAAATTGAAATTTCGTAAATGACATAATATCCTCGATTCTATCTACCTTATCAATTATACCACATTTTATTCCATTTCAGTAGTCTCACTTATTTAGGCTATTTCCTGTAGCTTTTCTAGTCAGAAAAAGGCTGGAATTTGAGAATCCCAACCTCTTTTCAATCTTTATTTCCAGTTTAAAAGAGCATTCAAGCCATAGTGATCACTCACTTGTGGACTCTTGTTACCATCAAATACGACATGTAAATTTTCTACCGCTAACTCTTTGGTAGTAAAGACATAATCGATTCGAAGGGGTTCTGTGTTTCCCTTCCAGCCATCAATTTCTGGTGGAACTGTATAGCTACCACTTTTCTCTTGAGCAACTTCAAAGGCATCTTGTAATCCTAATGGACTAGCTAAAATAGCTTGGTAGCCTTCCTGACCGGCTGGGTTGTTGAAATCTCCAGCTAGCAAAAGTGGCTTGTTCAATTCTTTCAAGACAGCCTCAAATCGTGCCCATTCTTCTTGGAAACCTTTATCCCACCAAGAAAGATGGACACTGGCAACTGCAAGATCCTTTCCATCGACTACAGTTTCAGCCAGGGCGACACGGCGAGTATGATAGTCTGTTGGATCATCCACATCTGAGACCAAAATTTCTCTAGCTTCAATAGGTGTTTTAGACAAAATAGCCACACCTTCATGGTAGCGATCATAACCGATATGGTTATAGGCCCAAGTCCAGTAGTAATTTTTCCCTTGCTCAGACAACTTTTCAACCAAGAGTCTAACATAGTGGTCTTGGTGAATAGGCTCAGCTGCTGGCAAAGCTTGATAAAGGTCATTAACCTCCACCTCTGGCGAAGTGATCTCCTGATTGATTTCTTGGAAACAAATCAAATCATAGTCTTTTTCAAGAATATCCTCAAGTAAAATCTGGAATTTTTCCTCAGCTTCTTTTTCCATCCAACTGTGAGTATTGAGTGTTAAAAATTTCATTCTTTTCTCCCAAAATAAGAGGTTGGAATACAGCTTCCAACCTCAAGTATATTACAATTCTACTTTAGCAACTGCTGTTTTAGCTGCAAGAGAACCTGTTTTTTCTAATTTAACTGATTTAATTGCATCACCATTTGTGAAGACAACTACTGTTGAAGTTTCACGACCTGCTCCACGGATAGCATCCAAGTCAGCTGTGACAAGAAGATCACCTGCTGCAACTTTTTGTCCTTCAGCAACATGAACTGTAAATGGTTTACCTTCAAGACTTACTGTGTCCAAACCAATGTGAACCAATACTTCAAGACCTGCTGCAGTCACAATACCAAGAGCATGTTTTGTTGGGAAGATGCTTGATACAGTACCTGAAACTGGAGATACAATGTTTCCATTTGCAGGTTCTACTGCAAATCCATCACCCATCATTTTTTGAGCAAATACTGGATCTTTTACTTGTTCCAAAGCAACAACTTGACCGTCTGCTACTGAGTAAACTTCCTCAGTAAGACCTTTGAAGTGAACAGCGTTTTGTTGTGCTTCAGTCATTTGACTTGGAAGAGTTTCAGGAATGATTTCACCTGAATCAAGGATATCTTGGATATCAGATTTCAATACGTCAGCTTTTGGTCCGTAGATAGCTTGAACCCCTTGTCCTTTCATGACAAGACCCATAGCTCCTTCTGCTTTCCATTGCTCTGCATTTCCTACTTTATCTGCATCTTTAACAGTTACACGAAGACGAGTCATACATGCGTCAACATCAACGATGTTTGCACGTCCACCAAGAAGGTTAATAATGTTCACAGCTTGAGAACCAGCTGCAACTTTCACTTCACTGCTAGATTCTTCTGAACCTTCAGCAGTTTCGTAGTTTCCGTTACGCCCTGGAGTTGCGTAGTTGAATTTTTGAATCATGAAGTTTGCAATAAAGTACATGATTACGGCAAAGAGAACAGTTACCCAAACGAAGTTAACGATATCCATACCGATACCAGCACTGATTGCAATAGGTGTACGAGTCAAGAACTCGATTGAACCGAATGAGTGCATACGTAGGTTTACAACGTCAGCCATAGCGAAGGCAGCACCTTGAACAAGTGAGTAAACAAGATACATAGGTGTTGCGATGAACATGAACATGTATTCGATTGGTTCAGTAACCCCTGTCAAGAATGTTGCAAGAGCTGTCGCAATCATCATACCTTTGTATCTGTGTTTTTTGTCAGCATCAACATTACGGTAGATAGCCACAATCACACCCATCAAGATACCGAATGAACCGATCATTTGTCCAACTTTGAAACGAGCTGGATGTACTGTATCTAACAAGTGTTGGTATTGAGTTGCATCAGTACCTTTAAGGTTTACAAGGTCTGTTACCCATGCAAGCCATAGTGGGTCTTGACCAAATACTTGAGTGCCTTTAGCTGCACCAGTTAAGACTTCATAAGTACCACCAAGAGCTGTGTAGTTCATTGGGATAGTCAACATATGGTGAAGACCAAATGGCAAGAGCAAACGTTCCAAAGTACCATACAAGAATGGTGCAAGGATTGGAGCTGTTTCTTGTGAGTTGGCAATCCAGATACCAAAGCTATTGATACCTGTTTGAACTACTGGCCAGAAAGCAGCAAGTAGAATTGCAGCAATTACTGAACGAAGAATAACTACAAACGGTACAAAACGTTTTCCGTTAAAGAATGAAAGTGCATCAGGAAGCTTACGGAAGTTGTAGTATTTGTTGTAAGCAGTTGCCCCAATAAAACCTGAGATAATCCCTACGAATACACCCATGTTCAAGGCTGGAGCTTCAAGAACACTGATAAAGTAATCAGCAACTTTGATTGAACCACCAAAGAGTGTAGTTACCATAGCATCTGGATTTTTCAACATATCGCCTGATACACCAAAGATTGTACCAGTGATACGGTTAATCAAGATGAAGGCAAGACCAGCGGCGAAAGCACCACCAGCACGTTCTTTAGCCCAGCTTCCTCCAATAGCGAGGGCGAACAAGATATGAAGGTTAACGATAACTCCCCAACCGATTTGCTCTAGTACACCACCAGTAATAACGAGTGGTGCAAAGGTTGGGTTAATCATCACGATAGACTTACCGATTGAAATCATCAAACCAGCAGCCGGCATAACCGCGATAACCACCATCAAAGCCTTACCGAATTTTTGCCAAAATTCGAAAGACAAGACATTTTTGAATGTATCTTTCATCATTCAAATCTCCTTTATTTTTATTTAGGCAAACGTTTTACGAAAACGTTTGCACCTTTTATGATTTAATTATACCACTTTAATTTTTTTTGTAAAGGCTTTTACAAAAAAAATTACACTTTTTTCTAAAATTTTTGTAGTAAAAAAGGAGATCATTTAATCTCCTCATAAAAGTAGCTAGTTTACCTAAATCTTCAAGAATCGGCGCATAGAAATTCCTGATCCCAGTGAACCAATGAAAATCCCAATCACAAATAATAGGGCAATCATCAGAGGAGTAAATACCTCCGGTGCAATCATAGAAAGATTTTGTCCGACCAAGGACTTATTGACAGATTGGTAAACCATTCGATAAACAATAAAGACCAACACTGATGGTGCAGTTGCTCCAAGCAAACCAATGAAGGCACCTTCAAGTAAGAAAGGTCCACGGATATAACTGTTCTTAGCACCAACCAAACGCATGATTTGAATTTCACGACTGCGGGAAATAATGGTGATACGAATGGTATTTGAAATCAAGAAAACTGCAATGAAAATCAAAAGTCCTGCAATAACTAATCCCCAAACACGGATAAATGATGCTAGTTGGAATAGGCGTTCTGTATTGGCACCACCATCCTGAACCTCAGACACACCTTCAATTTTTTTAGCATCCTCGGCTACAGTTTTTACATCACTCGGCGTATTTGTATCAACGATATAGGCATCATAGAGGGGGTTGGCATCTCCTTCAAAAATTTTCCAGTTGTCCCCCATTGTCTCGGTTAATTTTTCATATTGTTCTTCTTTACTTGAAAAGGTAACACTTTTAACAGTAGACATCCCCTTCAAGGCATTGTATACCTTGTGGTAGTCATTATTTGTAACAGTTTGACCTTCTTTTTCAATAGTCTCGCTATTATCAGCTACATCCTTACGAATATAAACCATCACTCGAACATTATTTTCAATATCTGTAGCTAGTTTCGCTGTATTGAAAATAACAGAAGCAAATATGGCAACCAAGGTCAAAGTAATCATGACTGAGCTGACAGCAGCCACTGTCATCCAACCATTTCGTTTCAAACTTTTTAGTGATTCAAATAAATGGCGAAAAAATCTACTAATCATCGTATCCATACTCTCCTTTTGATTCGTCACGAACGACACGGCCATTTTCAATGGCAATGACACGGTGGCGCAAGGTATTTACAATCTGGCTATTATGAGTCGCCATTAAAATAGTTGTCCCTTGTAGGTTAATCCGTTCCAAGAGATTCATAATTTCCCATGAATTATCAGGGTCCAAGTTTCCTGTTGGTTCATCGGCTATCAATACTTTGGGATTGTTCACAATAGCACGCGCTATCGCAATACGCTGTTGTTCTCCCCCTGAAAGTTCATTTGGGAAAGAACGAACCTTGTGCTTCAATCCAACCAAGTCCAAAACTTCCATCACACGTTTTTTGATATTACGACGATTTTCCCCGATTACTTCCATAGCGTAAGCAATATTTTCATAGACAGTTTTCTTTGGCAAGAGTTTATAATCCTGGAAGACAACCCCAACACTACGACGTAGAAGCGGGACGTCTTTCTTTTTGATCTTAACCAGATTAAAACCAGCAACTGATAGGCTTCCTTTATCGATTTTTACTTCACGATATAGAGAACGTATGAAGGTTGACTTCCCTGCTCCTGAAGGTCCTACAATGTAAGCAAATTCTCCTGGTTGAACGCTGACCGAAACACCGCGTAAGGCAGTCGTTCCGTTGTCGTATTTTTTGACGACATCTCTCATTTCAATGATTGACATGTGAGTTCCTTTCTTTCTTAGCTGATTCGCCACTTGAGGTAGGCATCGATAAAACCATCTAGGTCTCCGTCCATAACCTTATCTACCTGAGCAACTTCAAAGCTAGTTCGATGATCTTTTACCATAGTATAAGGCGTGAAAACATAAGAACGGATTTGACTTCCCCATGTGATTTCCTTTTTCTCACCCTTGAGGGAATCGACTTCCGCAGCTTTCTTTTCTTGCTCCATTTGATAGAGCTTAGCCTGCAACATCTTCATAGCTCGATCTCTATTTCCATACTGGGTACGATCAACCGTTGATTGGACAACAATTCCAGTTGGAATGTGTGTCAAACGCACCCCTGTTGAAACCTTGTTGACGTTTTGTCCACCGGCACCACCTGAACGGAAGGTATCCATCTTGATGTCATCTTCACGTATTTCCACTTCAATAGTATCATCCAGCTCAGGCATCACTTCTACAGATGTGAAAGAGGTATGGCGACGTTTGGCAGAGTCAAATGGTGAAATTCGTACCAAACGGTGCACACCCATTTCTGACTTGAGAAGACCGTAGGCATTAGGACCTTCAAATGATAAGGTTACTGACTTGATACCAGCCTCATCACCTGCTTGATAATCCAATACTTCCACTTTAAATCCTTTAGCATTGCCATAACGAGTATACATACGAAGTAACATATCCCCCCAGTCCTGCGCCTCAGTACCACCGGATCCTGGATGGATTTCCAAAATCGCATTATTATGGTCATAAGGTTCTGACAAGAGCAAGGTCATCTCGTAACTGGTCATCATCTTATCAAGTTCTGATAACTGCTCAACCAGTTCCTCATGCACTGACTCGTCTTCAGCTAAAAAGTCTAATAAAATTTCGACTTCATCCTGCAACTCTTCCATTTTATGGAAGGTATTGTAGGTATTTTTTAATTCATTTAATTCTTGCGACGTTTTTTGGGCCGCGATATTATCGTTCCAAAAATCAGGTTCTGTCATCTTGTTTTCCAAGATGGCAATCTCTTCCTCTAAACCTTCTAGGTCAAAGCGACCCCCTGAAAGAAGCTAATTTTTCACGATTTGCATCAATTTTTTGACGAATTACTGAAATGTCCATAAATACTCCTTTTTTACATCATTTCATTATAGCATATTTTATCATTTCTTTCCATCTTTTGCTCTAATCCCTTTTCATGAAAAAAGAAGGCTAACTTCTCAAAGTAACTTCCACTTGCCCAACCGAAGTGGAAATTAGTCTAAAACGGATTTTTATTGTGGAATTACGTGTGAGACGTTTGAGTTAGAAATGAGGCTCACTATGACAAAACATAAACACCTTACCCTTTCAGACCGTAATGATATCCAATTAGGCTTAGAGCGCGGTGAAACCTTCAAAGCTATTGGACAATCCATTCTAAAAGATCCGACAACTGTCTCCAAAGAAGTCAA
>CAJNBS010000028.1 GCA_905221065.1 bacterium | reverse complement strand
GAACAAGCCATTATAGACTATATCGATTACTACAACAACAAACGAATTAAGGTAAAACTAAAAGGACTTAGTCCTGTCCAATACAGAACTAAATCCTTTCAATAATTATTTGTCCAACTTTTTGGGGTCAGTACATCTGGCACCTTACATTATGCGTTTTTGTGATTTTTTTTAGAATGGCAATTTTCCAGCGAAAGCACCTAATTTTTTCTTAGTCGTTTCATCGATTTGTTCAAGAGCTGAGTTAATGGCTTGAACAGTCATATCAGAAAGAGTTTCAAGGTCTTCTGGATCAACGACAGCTGGATTGAAGTCAATGCTGACAACTTTCTTGTCACCAGTTAAGGTCGCTTGAACAAGGTCTTGAGCAGATTTGCCAACAAATTGCATAGCAGCAAGTTCTGCTTGGCTTTGTTCCATTTGTTTTTGAAGTTTTTGTGCTTGACGCATCATGTTTTGCATGTTCATCATAGTGATTTATAGTTTCCTTTTATCTTATTTTCTTTCCTATTTTATCAATTTTGAGATTAAAAGTCTAATCTTTTTCTGAGTGAATCTAAGAATTGTGCTTAGCAGCAGACAATAAAAGTATATAAAAAACAAAGGATATCATCTTTAAAATTAAATAATGATTGTCCTTTGTTTATTTTTGTTTTAGTTCATTATATCCACTCACCGTTGGCATTGACACGATAGCCATCAGGAGTAGTTGTATTAATCGCGAGCGCGCCTGAGCTGTATGCATAATACCATTTACCAGATACTTTCATCCAACCAGTTTTCATAGCGCCTGAGTCTTGAAGGTAGTACCAGTTACCGCTATCTTTTAGCCAGCCAGTCTTCATTGCACCAGAACTATCAAGATAGTACCAAGAACTACCATCTTTCAACCAGCCTGTTTGCATCCAACCAGAGTTATCAAAACGATACCAAACACCATTGATTTGTTCCCAACCGTTGGTTGTATATGAACCGTCAGCATGTTTATACCACCAGCGAGAGCCAGATTTTACCCAACTGTCTGGTTTTGTAGTCGTAGTACGAGAAGTTGGAGTTGTAGGGGAAGATGGAATAGTTGTGGTTGTGTTCCCAGAAGTTTGATTAGTTGATAGGACTTCTAGTTTAGTTAGGTAAACATAATAAGGATAGCCTTTACCTACATTTTCTTTTACATTTACTGTCGCTTTGTATCGAATTCCTTTTGAGTCAAAGTTTACAGTATAGACTCCAAATTTTGTTGCCCTAAATTCAACTCGTTTGCCATCAATCTGCACTTGTCCTTCTGGAAGAGCTTTAAAAAAATTTGGGAATTGATTTTTAAAATTACTACGATAATTTTCATCAACCAAATCTATACCTACTGTTTCACCAGACAAAACATTTAAATTGTTTTTAATTTTTGCCTCTTTTTGCTCTACAAGAGTCACATCTGTTACGATAATACTATCTGACTGACTGACTGTTTGAGGTGCTGGCCCACTTGATGCATTGACACTTGAAATTGTAGCTCCTGTTGCTAGGAGTGATAAAACTGCTGTAGTCGTTAAAATGATTTTTTTCATAATGATTATTTCCTTTTTTTATTTGTTTTTTAATAATTTTATTCTATACCCACTCACCCTTGTAATTGACACGATGCCCATCTGGGGTCGTCGTATTGATTGCTAGTGCACCAGAGCTATATGCATAGTACCATTTGCCAGATACCTTCATCCAACCAGTTTTCATAGCGCCTGAGCTATCAAGATAGTACCAGCTACCGTTATTTTTTAGCCAACCAGTCTTCATAGCACCTGATCCGTCAAGATAGTACCATGTGCTGTTGTCTTTTATCCAGCCAGTTTGCATCCAACCAGAACCATCGAAATGATACCAGATATTATCTAATTTTGCCCACTGATTGTAAGGGTAAGATCCATCAAAGTGCATAAACCACCAACGAGAACCTGATTGACGCCAAAAACCAACATTTTTAACAAAATCTTGTATGTTATTGAAGAAATCGTGGGAATCATTTGTGCTATTCGGATTTATAATTGTTACTGTTGTAGTATAAGTTTTTCCGTCAGATGATACTTTGATAGTTGTTATACCTTCTTTATGAGCAGTGATTTGACCATCGCTGTCGATTGTTGCGACGGAAGTGTCAGTACTTGACCAATCACGATTCGTCGGAATGATGACTGTCGGATCTGTAGATGTTATTTCGCGAGACTGGGTTGATTTAGCGGTCAAGTTAAGAGAGTAAGTTGAATCTAACTTGATTGAGATGTTTTGTTTTAATCCAAAATCGGACAATTTAGATTTCAATGCTCCTATATAAACAGTAGTAGCTCCATATTCGCCAATCAAAGACTCAGAGTCGCCAGAGTTGTTAGCAAATAATTGTGAAGTGGTAGGCCAAGTAGAATTAGACTTCGTAAATGTAGACATTGCGACAGTAGTCCATTCTGGATCGATCATATGGCGGTAGTGACCTGTTTCACCTGAACCTGTTTTTAGATTCTGTTTTTCTTCATAGAAAAGTTCAACAGCTTTTAAAGCAGTCTTACTACCGTAGGCTAAATTTCCAGCTAAATGAGCGAAATTATCCTTGAATATTCCAGCGTATAGTTGTTCGCCATCTAAACGATGATGTGCTTCAGATATAGTCGCTTCTGCTGAACGCCGAAGTGACGCTTGTTCAAGACTAGTTGACCATTTTACTGGAACGTATTGATTAACAAGACCTTCGTTGTAGGCCTCTTTGCGAATTTCATTAATCCTATTTACAATTGCTTGTTTATCTGGAGTTTCAAACGTTCCTTTAATACCTACAACTTGCAGGCCGTCCGCCGTAAATGGTCCAGAATTTGGATTGATGTCTGAACCATGCGAGTCACGGCCTAGTACGATATTTTCGCTAGCCGATACTTGATTAGCTGTGATGAGTCCAGCTCCAAGAAGTGATAGAGCTGAAATTGTTGCAAGTGTAAAATGTTGACTCTTTTTGTTCAATTAATTTCCTCCTTCTTTCTTCTAACAAAAGTTTTTCATAATATCTCCTTTCCATTGATTTACAACTAGTATACTAAAAATCTTTACTAAAAAACTAAAAGCGACGAAAAAATACGTTTTTCATCATCTTTAATTCAAAATCAAGGGGAAACAGAACGTTTTCGTAGTTTTTGTCATTTTTTCTTAATATTCGTGTATAATATAAAGGTAAGGTTAAAACAAAGGAGAAAAGTATGTCTACAAATTTTGGACTCATTCTTAAACAAATTAGGGAAGAAAGAGGATTTACTCTGAAACAGGCTGCAGGTACAGCGATTAGTCCCAATAATTTGAGTAAGTTTGAAAAGGGGGAAACCATTGTTAGAGCAGATACATTTTTTAAAATTTTTGAAAACCTGAATATATTTACTACTGAGGATATCATTCTCGTAGCTTCTATGAATACAAAAGAATCAGAACAGTTGGTTGAATTAACGAATGATAGAACGTTTAGTTCTGAAACTGTAGATGAAGTAGTAGAACATGTGGAAGTAAGTCAATATATTTTAAATTTTCTTCATCTTTTGAATCTTACTTTAGATAAAGATGGATTAACAAAGAATGATTGGCTTGTCCTTGAACAGATAAAGAGTGATTTATTTGCTATGGACTACTGGCTTCCTAATGAGTATTATATATTCGGTCGTTTAACTGCTTTCTTTGACTTTGATTTGAAAGTGTATCAGCAAAAAGAAAGAGAGGCATTTGAACTTCTCTCAAGTAATCTTCCTTTAGCTACGAATCAAACCCATATGTTGGTGGATGTACTTCGAGTAATAGTTAAATATTATTCTGAAAATGCTTATTATGACTTTGCACAACAATTGATAGATAGAATTGAATTATATCGAATAAAATATTGTAATCTTTTTGTCAATTCTGGAAGATATCTCCCTCTGCATCCTTTCCTGACTATCAAGATGTATGAGGTGTATAATCTACTAAGACAAAATAAAAAAGAGGGGATAAAGTTAGGAATCCACATTATTAAACATCTTGATACCATGAGGGTCTTGTTTCCAGAAAATGAAATTTTATCCTTAAAAAACTCCTTCATCAAGGAAGTTAAAGAACTCAATAACACAGGTATTCCATTCCCCTAGAAAGGTTAAATAAATGAAATCATATAAGAAATTTACGATTCTTGCTCTGGCTCTTCTTGGATTGACTAGCCAAACAGTTCTAGCTAATGATGCTAGTCATTCTACGAATAACTCTACCGGTAGTTCAACTACTAGCTCTGCAAATGCTTCTCAAGCAACTACAGAAATCCAGCCAACGAGCCCTAGTTCGAGTGAGCAGGAGACAAAGTCAACTCTTCCTACTGAGTCTAAGCTACAAACTGGTTGGGTAAAAGAAGATGGGAAGTGGACTTATTATAGTCAAACGGGTGTCAAATTTACAGATACTCTTTATGAGGGCTACCTATTTGATAAGAATGGTTACTTACTTGAAAATAGCTGGTATCAGATGGCTAACAAGTGGTACTACGCCAATGGTTCAGGAAAATATCTGTCCAGCCAATGGAGTCAAATCAATGGTAAATGGTATGCATTTGATCAAAATGGTGCCATGATGGCTAATACTTGGAAGGGAAATTATTACCTGAAATCCAGTGGGGCTATGGCAGATAAAGAATGGGTGTACGATCCTAACTACTCTAGCTGGTTTTATCTCAAGTCAGGCGGACGCTATGCTGAACAGCAATGGATTGGCTCTTACTATCTAAAATCTGGTGGCTACATGGCTCACAAAGAATGGATTTATGATCAAGATTACAAAGCTTGGTATTATCTTAAAGAAGATGGCGTTTATGTCACTGGAACTTATACTATTAATGGAAGCAGCCATTTTTTCAAAGATAATGGTAAATGGGTTCAAGAACTTCCAAAAGGATTTGAAAAGGGGTACTATAGTAAAACTATCTTCCTAGATCCTGGGCATGGTGGACGTGATTCGGGTGCTTACTATTATGGAATAGCTGAAAAAGATTTGAACTTACAGGTCTCTCGTAAATTACGGAAACGTTTAGAGGAACTGGGCTATACAGTTCTCACATCTCGAGATAGTGATGTGGATGTTGACTTTGTGACAGAGCGTTCTCGTATGGCAAATAAGACGAATGCAGACTTCTTTATTAGTATTCATTTTAATGCTACTGGGAATGACACAACGCTGAATCTGGGAATACAGACTTATTCTTATAAGGAAGAAGCGGGTTACCCGAGCAAGATTAACCAGTACTGGCACAATAATCCAGACCGTATGAGTGAAAGTAATCGTTTGGCCGCAGATCTTCATTCATCTCTCTTGGCTGAGACAGGAGCTAGAGATGCTGGGCTTCTGCAAGCTACCTTCGCTGTTCTTCGTGAGACTGCGAAACCTGCTGTGTTATTAGAGTTGGGTTATATGGATAATCCAGAAGAAAACCAACGAATCCGTAGTGAACAATACCAAGATAAGTTAGTTGAAGGTATTATTAAAGGAATTCAAAAATATTACGCTGGAAATTAAGAAACTACATCAAACTAAGCTTTGGAGATTGTCCTAGGCTTAGTTTTTTATTGGTAAGGAACTGAAAATCAAGATAAGGAAGACTAAATCTTGTCAAATTAAAAAACTTTGTACTCTAGAAACCATCGTGTGGCTATCTAGAGTGCAAAGTTTTTTGATTTTCTAGTTAAAATGAAGACTGTATTCTTTATAATCACAAGGCTATTAAGAGAGCAGTGGACATTAAAATGATGATTTTGAGTTTTTGTTATTTTTGCTTTGTAGCAAGGTAACATAGTCGCTTTTTGTGTGGAATAAGTGGGAAAGAAAAACAGTTCTTTGAGTATGATCGATAAAGTAAGATATATTGACCGATAATTTTTCCTCGTGTGGGGTACTTACTATTGATTTTAAGTCCGATTTTTTCATCTGCATCAAAGCCAGCTTCAGGAAAGGTTTCTAAACTTTTTAACCCATCTAAAATTTTGGCCACAGTATTTTTAGCAGACTGGGGTGATAAAAGAACAGTAGTAATGTAATCATGAATACTGTCAATTGCCTGACTCACTTCAGTAGATAGAATTACTTTATAAGCCATATCGTAGCCTCATATCGTCTAGGGAGGTTCCTTGTCCGGATTCGTATTCTCTTAAGGCGCGTTCAGATTGGGTTTGTAGTTCCTGAATCAATCGCTCACGGTGTAAATCTTCTGCAGTTTTTATTGGCAAATCCTGTTCGAGAACAATCTGCTCGATAAAAAGACTAATAGCATCCGCCATAGTCATTCCTTTTTCCTTAATGATAGCTCTAGCCTGTTCCATGGATGACTCATTGATTTTAAAATTGTATTGCTTAGTAAGTGATGTCGTCATGGCATATCTCCAATCTATACGATATATAGCTAGTATATATTTTTTAGGCAAGAAAAAACTTTGTACTCTGGAAACCATTGTGTGGCTATCTAGAGTGCAAAGTTTTTTTGAGGCTGGAACATGAAACAGCAGTTAATTTCAAGAAACAAAAAAGAACAGCCGAAGCTGTCTTTTTATCATTATTTGAGACCGTATTTTTTGTTGAAACGATCCACGCGTCCATCTGCTTGAGTGAACTTTTGACGTCCAGTGTAGAATGGGTGTGAGTCTGATGAAATTTCCACACGGATCAATGGGTAAGTTTCGCCTTCGAACTCAACTGTTTCGTTAGAGCGTTTTGTTGAACCGCTAAGGAATTGGTAACCAGTAGTTGTGTCCATGAAGACAACTGGGCGATATTCTGGATGGATATCTTTTTTCATTTTGCAATATTTCCTTTCTGCCATGGTCTCTTTGCGAGCCATAGATTGTTACCATACTAGTCTATCAGATTCTGAAAAGTTTGGCAAGTATTTTATCAGTTTTTAAGCAAGTTTTTTAACTTTTGGTAGATGATTTCGTTTTCCTCTAGACTATAGGAATTAGCACCGCTTGCTAGAGGGTGGCCTCCGCCATCATGTTCCTTGGCAATTTCATTGATAGGATGGATTTTACTGCGTAAGCGAACGCGGTAGTGGCCATCAGCCTGCTCCACAAAAATTCCCCAAAGACTTACACTGTCAATGCGTCCAGGTGCACCCACAATAGCTGCAGTTTCAGCATCGGAAACATTGAATTGTTTCAAGACTTCTTGACTCAGGATGACGCGAGCGGCACCATTTTCATCCACTTCCAGATGGTCGTAGATGTAGCCTTGAAGTTTCGCAATTTTGTAGCTCATAGTGTCCATTTTGCGAGTGAGAGCCGCAAAGTCAAAGTTCTGTTCTCTCAGAGAGGCAGCCAGGCGGAGGGTGCGTGCAGTCGTAGAAGGGTAGAGGAAGCGACCTGTATCACCCACAATTCCTGCAAAGAGCAACTCCGCAGCACGATCTGACAAGGCCAGTTGGGTTGTTTGGGCAAATAGGGTAATCATCTCACTAGCGCTACTTGCACTAGTATCCACCCAAGATAGGTCACCATATACATCATCATTTGGATGGTGGTCAATCTTAATGAGAAAATCACCTTGACTATAGCGCTTATCATCGATACGAGCAGTATTGGCCGTATCACAGACGATGACAAGGGCTCCTTGGTAGGTACTATCTTCAACAAGATCCATTTCAGCCATCCAAGTAAGAGTTGGTTCATCAAAACCAACGGCTTTGATGATTTTTTCTGGGAAATGATGTTCCAGCAAGGATTTCAATCCAACCTGACTTCCCAAGGCATCTGGGTCTGGTTTCATATGACGGTGAATGATAATCGTGTCATATTCTTTAATTTTTTCTAAAATTTGATGGCAAATGTCCATAAATAACCTCAATTCTTTCTCATTTCATTGTAGCACAAGAATTTTTATTTTTAAAATGAAAAAGATGTGATATAATGGAGAAAGATAAATTGAGGAGGACGATATGGCATTAGCAAAAATTGTATTTGCCAGTATGACCGGTAATACCGAAGAAATTGCAGATATTGTAGCAGACAAATTACGTGACTTGGGCTTGGATGTCGATGTTGATGAATGTACAACTGTTGACGCTTCAGACTTCTTGGAAGCAGACATCGCTATCGTTGCGACCTATACTTATGGTGATGGAGAATTGCCAGATGAGATGATGGACTTCTACGAAGACTTAGCTGACCTCAACTTGAATGGCAAAATCTACGGAGTGGTTGGCTCAGGAGATACCTTCTACGATGAATTTTGTAAGGCTGTTGATGACTTTGACCGTGTCTTTGTTTCAACAGGAGCAGAAAAAGGTTCAGAGTGTGTTAAAGTTGATCTTTCTGCCGAAGAAGAAGATATTGAACGCTTGGAACAATTCGCAGAAGAATTGGCTGCTAAAGTAGGATAAGCATAAAAGTGCGCTGATGCAATCAATCAGTGCATTTTTCTTATCGTGAGTTGGGATTTTACTAGCCTATTTGGTGGCTTTTTGATACAATAATTCAAATAAAGGAGGAGACTGTATGGATTTAGATATTATTCGTCAAGAAATTGATCAAATCGACGACCAAATTGTCAAATTGTTAGAAGAACGAATGCATTTGGTTGAGGGGGTAGTTGCTTATAAAAAAGCATCAGGTAAACCGATTTTGGATACTAAGAGAGAAGAGGTTATTTTTGAAAAGGTTAGAAGTCGTGTAGAGGATAAGCGCTATCAGGAGACTATCGTTGCGACTTTTTCGGACATACTCAAACGTTCACGTGATTATCAGGATCAAAACATCAAATGAAAAAAGAACAATTTTATCCGCTAGGAATTTTTCTAGCTGCTATGGTGGGCGGATTGGTTCGCTATCTAGTTTCCACTTGGTTACCAGCCAGTCCAGATTTCCCTTGGGGAACTCTCTTTGTCAACTATCTGGGAATTTTCTGCTTGGTTTATCTTGTCAAGGGCTATCTGGTCTATAAGGGGACTAGTAAGGGATTGGTTTTAGCACTGGGGACGGGTTTTTGCGGAGGTTTGACAACCTTTTCTAGCCTCATGCTTGATGCTGTCAAACTGCTTGATACAGGGCGTTATCTGAGTTTAGTTCTGTATTTGCTTTTGAGCATCGGTGGAGGCCTGCTTTTGGCTTACTGTCTAGGGAGGAAAAAATGGTAATCATTTATCTTGCAATTGCTTGTGGTTTTGGGGCTTTAGTACGGTATTTCTTTTCCCGCTATAATCAAACTTCTAAATTGCCACTCGGGACTCTGATCGCAAATCTTTTAGGTTGCTTTTTAATTGGCTTATTCTACAATCATGTGGAATCTAAGGAAGTCTATGCTGTTTTAGCGACAGGATTTTGTGGAGGTTTGACAACTTTTTCGACCTTGAATGACGAACTCCAAAGGTTGCTAAGTGATAAGAAGGTCTTTTATTCTTATTTGGCTTTGACCTATTTAGGTGGTTTAGTTGCGATTTTTTTAGGAATTCTGCTATAAATTTCTTTACTTTTTTGTAGAAATTTGGTAAACTGTATCTTGTGTGTAATGGACGCACAAAAATACAGTTTATCCGCTGAGGAAGATTCCTCAAGATTGACAAAGATAGGAGAATAAAATGAATCCATTAATCCAAAGCTTGACTGAAGGTCAACTTCGTACAGATATCCCATCATTCCGTCCTGGTGACACTGTTCGTGTACACGCGAAAGTTGTCGAAGGTAACCGTGAACGTATCCAGATTTTTGAAGGTGTTGTTATCGCACGTAAAGGTGCTGGCATCTCAGAAAACTACACAGTTCGTAAAATCTCTAACGGTGTAGGTGTTGAGCGTATCTTCCCAATCCACACTCCACGTGTTGAAAAAATCGAAGTTGTTCGTTACGGTAAAGTACGTCGTGCGAAATTGTACTACTTGCGTGCTCTTCAAGGTAAAGCAGCTCGTATCAAAGAAATCCGTCGTTAATTCGACTAAAAAACTCTGCTTTTTCAGCAGAGTTTTTATCTAGCTCCCTTAGTTCAATGGATATAACAACTCCCTCCTAAGGAGTAGTTGCTGGTTCGATTCCGGCAGGGGGCATGTAATTAGATATCAAAGAAGTTTGTCAAAAAGTCTTTGATATTAAAAGAACGCATAATATAGGGGATTTATGTACTGACCCCCAAAAGTTAGATTTTTTCTGTCTAACTTTTGGGGTGCAGTTCATTATCTCCATAATATGGCTCTTTGTCAACTGTAGTGGGTTGAAGAAAAGCTAAGATCTAGAAAGGACAAATTTCGTCCTTTCTTTTTTGATA
>CAJNBS010000027.1 GCA_905221065.1 bacterium | reverse complement strand
AAAGCTTCTCTATGCTATATCCTTGTTTTCTAAGTTCATAGATCTGAACTTTATCATCATAAGTTAATTTCATAATAAAAACACCCCAAAAGTTAGATTTTTTCTGTCTAACTTTTGGGGTGCAGTTCATTCAACACCTGATATTATGCGTTTTTTTGATTTTAAAGACTTTTTCTCAGCCTCGTTTTTTGCTATTTCGAAGTGATCTTTTTGACCAGTCCTATACATCATTTTTATACTCAACGAAAATCAAAGAGCAAACTAGGAAGCTAACCGCAGGTTACTTAAGGTACAGCTTTGAGGTTGCAGATAAAACTGACGAAGTCAGCTCAAAACACTGTTTTGAGGTTGTGGATAGAACTGACGAAGTCAGTAACCATATCTACGGCAAGGTGAAGCTGACGTGGTTTGAAGAGATTTTCGAAGAGTATTAAGCAGTATAGAATAGTATTTTAACTCTATCCTATAAAGTGCTTTCAATAAAAGATACTTGAACACCATATTCAGCATATAAGCTGTATGCGCTAAGTCAAAACAATCATTCTTTTCTAATTTATCGTAAATAAAGCTAAAATCACAGAATACTGTCAGATGACTTAAAAAATGATTCTTTGGAAAAAGCGAATCGAAACTTGATTTATCAATTTTTATTCCACTATCTTTTTGTCACACATATTTATAAAGTACTGGTGCAAGCGTACATCATCAGTCAGTTCTGGATGAAAAGAAGTTACCAGCATATTTTTTTCTTGCGCTGCAACGATTTGATCTTCAACTGTTGCTAGAATTTCTACACCCTGTCCAACACTGCTGATAATTGGACCACGAATAAAGGTCATTGGAATCTGACCGACTCCCTTACATTCTGCTTCCGTGTAGAAACTTCCTAATTGGCGCCCATAGGCATTACGTTCGACCACCATATCCATAGTTCCAAGATGACTTTCTTCTTGAGAAGTGATTTCCTTAGCCAGCAAAATTAAGCCTGCACAGGTTCCAAAAACTGGTAGTCCAGAAAGAATGGCTTCTCGAATGGGAATCAACATACTCTGGTCACGTAAGAGCTTGCCCATAGTTGTAGACTCCCCACCAGGCAAAATCAAACCCGACAAGTCACTCTGATATTGTTGAAAATCATCTAAATTTCTGATTTCGACATTGTCTACGCCTAATTTATCCAGCACTTTTGCATGTTCTGCAAAGGCACCTTGCAAGGCCAATATTCCAATTTTCATCTATTTTCCTCGCTCAGCCATGAGGATTTGGATTTCATTTTCATTGATACCAACCATGGCTTCTCCTAAATCTTCAGAGATTTGAGCCAAGATTTGAGGATTACGGAAGTTAGTCACAGCCTTAACAATAGCACTCGCTCGTTTAACAGGATCACCTGACTTGAAAATACCTGAACCGACAAAGACACCCTCTGCCCCTAATTGCATCATCAGCGCAGCATCTGCTGGCGTTGCAACACCTCCAGCCGCGAAGTTAACAACTGGCAATTTTCCATGTTCATGAACATATTGAACCAATTCTACAGGAACTTGCAATTCCTTAGCAGCAACATAGAGCTCGTCCTCACGTAGGTTTTGAATACGACGAATTTCCTGATTCATCATACGCATATGGCGAACGGCTTGTACGATATCCCCTGTACCCGGTTCTCCTTTGGTACGAATCATAGAAGCCCCCTCAGCGATACGACGCAAGGCTTCACCCAAATCCTTAGCCCCACAGACAAAAGGAACTTGGAATTCTTTCTTGTCCACATGGAAACGGTCGTCTGCTGGAGATAAAACTTCACTCTCATCGATATAGTCAATTTCAATAGCCTCTAAAATCTGAGCTTCAACAAAATGCCCGATTCTGACCTTAGCCATTACTGGAATACTAACCGCTTCTTGGATTTCCTTAATCATCTTTGGATCACTCATACGGGAAACTCCACCAGCTGCACGAATATCAGCTGGAATCCGCTCCAAGGCCATAACAGCTGCCGCACCAGCAGCTTCTGCGATACGGGCCTGTTCAGGATTCTGAACATCCATGATAACCCCACCTTTGAGCATCTGTGCCAAGTTTTTATTTAATTCATATCTATTTTCAGTCATTTGTTGTATCCTCATCATTTGTTTTGGTAGCTACCATTTCATTTTAAGTCAGATTAGAAGGAACCACAAGATAAAAAAAACATAATTGTATGGGTACAGAATAGTTAAAAAACTATCCGACCTTAACTTAAGGCCAGATAGTTCATCATTTTTATTTTTCAGCTGTAAGGGCAGCCATTGTGATGTAGTTGTATGGTTTGTTGAAGTGTGGCAAGAAGAAGAGATCTGTCAAGGCCAATTTATCAATTGTCACATGCTCTTGGATAGCAAGTGAGAACATGTGAATTCCCATGCTGATTGAAATATCATGTGAAACCATTTGGGCACCAAGAATTTCACGGCTATCTTTGTCAAAGACAATCTTAATTGCTACTTCATGGTTGTCATGTTTCATAAATTCTGGTTTTTGAAGATCGTTAAAGCCTGTTTCAGTCGCATTGTAACCTGCTGCTTTAGCTTTTTCAAGAGTCAAACCAGTTGAAACCATGTGAAGACCGTAGATTGAGATACCGTTTGATCCTTGAACACCGATTCCTTCCAATTCATGTCCACATGCGTTATATGCACCAACGATACCAGTACGAACAGCGTTTGAAGCAAGAGCGATGTAGCTAGTGTCTTTACGAGCGTTGTCATAAACAGTCGCACAGTCACCAACGGCAAATACACCAGGAAGTGAAGTTTCTTGTTTCTTGTCTACAAGGAAGGCACCGTTGCGGAAGAGTTCAATTTTACCATCAGCAAGTGCTGTATTTGGACGGAAACCAACTGCAAGGATAACCATGTCCACATCGAAAGTTTCTTTATCAGTAATCAAGCGTTCAACTTTACCGTCACCTTCGATTGCTTTAACAGTTTGACCAAGAGCCAAACGAATGTTGTGATCTTCCAAGTTCTTCGCCATCATTTGTGTGAAATCTTTATCATAGTAACCGTTCAAGACAGTATCAACGATATCGACAAGGACAACTTCTTTTCCAAGACGCTCAAAGGCTTCAGCAAGTTCAACACCGATGTAACCACCACCAACAACAGCGATACGGTCAAGGTGTTGGCTCTTGTCAGCAAGTTTATTGATAACTTCTTCAGCGTTTTGGTACAATTTCACGAATTGTACGTTTTCAAGAGTTGCTTTAAATTCGCGGTTTCCTTTAACAATTTCAACACCTTCGATTGGTGGCAAAATTGGTGTAGAACCTGTAGCGAAAATCAATTTTTCGTATGATTCTTTGTGTTCTTTTCCTTCAACTTCCGCTGTAACTACTTTGTTATCATAGTCGATTGAAAGAACTGGTGAGTTCATGTAGACTTTAGCACCTTTAGCTTCCAATTTTTCTTTATCAGAATAGAACAAGCCTTCAGCACCGTCAATTTGCTCCCCAATCCAAAGGGCCATTCCGCAACCTAGGAAAGAGATGTTAGAGTTTTGGTCAAATACAACGATTTCGTTCTCATTTCCAAAATTATCCAACATCGTATTAATACATGCTGTACCAGCGTGGTTAGCACCGACTACAACGATTTTACTCATAAAAAATTTCCTACCTTCATTCTAAATTTACCCTACTAGTATAACATTTACTGTTAGCGTTTACAAGAGTTTGGCTGATTTTTCCTATTTTTTTGTAAAAAATTGAAAATAATCTGTATCTTAACACGGATTCTTGCAATTTTTCTTCATTTCCTGAGCATATTTCTTGACATCTTTACAAATTTTATTTGTGAAAACGCTGACTTTATGGTATGCTAGTATCATGGAAAGAAAATGTAAGGGGTTCATTTTTCATAAATTTACTATATTTCAACCTTCTTTTCATAGAGAAAGGAGTTGGTAGCTTGCCTCTTAGTTCACATTTTGAACGCCTAATGGGAACCACTATCACGATTTCATTAGTGGATGAGCGAGCAGATAGCTTGCTCCAAAAATCCTTTGATTTACTCAAAGAGCTCGAATACCGCTTCAATGCCAATAGCCAAGAATCTGAGTTGATGGAAATCAATCATCAAGCTGGAATAGCCCCCGTCAAGGTTCATCCAGACCTGTTTGAACTGATTTCTCTTGGTTTAGAACATAGCCTAGCGCCCTCTAGCCATCTCAACATCAGTATTGGTCCCCTAATTCAAACTTGGCGTATCGGTTTTTCAGATGCCAAAGTTGCCCAACCTCAAGAAATTAAAGAGGTGCTCCCTTTAATCAATCCTCATTATATCGAATTAGATTCTACTACTTCCACTGTATTTCTAAAACAGAAAGGAATGAAGATCGATCTTGGTTGTTTAGCCAAGGGTTATAGTGCGGATAAGGTTGCCCAATTTCTGAGAGCAGAGGGAGTGACTTCAGCCTTGATCAATCTGGGAGGGAATATCCTGACCATTGGAAAAAATCAGGCAAGAGATAATCAACCTTGGCAAATCGGGATTCAAGACCCAGCCAATCCTCGGGGCAATCACTTAATGACCATTCCTGTTGTCAATCAATCTGTCGTGACTTCAGGTATTTATGAGCGTCACCTGACAGTCGATGGAAAAGATTACCATCACATTTTTGACAGCCAAACAGGCTATCCTGTTGAAACGGAACTAGCTAGCCTGACAATCATCTCTGATAAATCAGTCGATGGCGAAATCTGGACAACTCGACTCTTTGGAGAAAGACCTGCTTCTATCCTCTGGCAAGTCGAAAGTTTGGAGGGAATCGAAGCGATTCTGATTGATAAGGAAGGTCACCTAAGCTGTTCTTCAGGAATTCCTACTCTATAGAAACAACTGTTTCAATGGAGTTTTAAAATCGTATTATGTAAAAAGAGAAAGGAAATCTCATGTTAAAACTTATTGCTATTGTTGGAACAAATTCAAAACGTTCTACAAACCGCCAATTGCTTCAATACATGCAAAAACACTTTGCTGACAAAGCTGAAATTGAACTTGTTGAAATCAAGGATATCCCTGTCTTCAACAAACCAGCTGACAAGCAAGTACCTGCTGAAATTCTGGAAATTGCTGCTAAAATTGAAGAGGCAGATGGCGTTATTATCGGTACGCCTGAGTATGACCACTCTATCCCAGCTGTTTTAATGAGCGCTCTTGCTTGGTTGTCTTATGGTATTTACCCACTCTTGAACAAACCAATCATGATTACAGGTGCTTCTTACGGTACACTTGGTTCATCACGCGCCCAATTACAACTTCGTCAAATCTTAAACGCACCAGAAATTAAAGCAAGTGTACTGCCTGATGAATTCTTGCTTTCACACTCTCTTCAAGCCTTTAACCCAAGTGGCGACTTGGTTGACCTTGATGTTATTAAAAAATTGGATGCCACTTTTGACGACTTCCGTATCTTTGTAAAAATTACAGAAAAATTGCGCAACGCACAAGCCCTACTTCGCAAAGATGCTGAAGACTTTGACTGGGAAAATTTGTAAGATAGGAGACCAAAAAGAATGAAATTTGTTGGACTTGTAGGATCAAACTACGATCAATCATATAACCGTAAACTCTTGGAATTCATCCGTCGTCACTTCAAACTCAAATTTGAATTAGAAGTTCTTGAAATTGACGAAGTTCCAATGTTTAACCAAGACGAAAAATGGGATGAAAGCTTCCAATTGCGTCTCTTGTATAACAGAATTACTCGTGCTGATGGTGTCATTATTGCTACTCCTGAGCACAACCACACAATCTCAGCTTCTCTTAAATCTGTTCTTGAATGGCTTTCATATGAAGTTCATCCATTTGAAAACAAACCAGTCATGATTGTGGGAGCTTCTTACTACGACCAAGGTACTTCTCGTGCCCAAGTTCACCTTCGTAAGATTCTTGATGCTCCAGGGGTTAATGCCTATACGCTTCCAGGTAACGAATTCCTTCTTGGTAAAGCTAAAGAAGCATTTGACGCAGAGGGCAATATCACAAATGAAGGAACTGTTAATTTCCTTGAAACATGCTTGGACAACTTTGTAAAATATGTGGGAGTCGTTTCAAAATTGAAAAAACCAAAACCAATTGCACCAGAAGATCTATATTGTACAAATTCAATTGCAACTACCATTCAAGGTGTTGACCCAGATGATCCTGAATGGGTAGAAAAAGCAGCTGAACTTGTTGGAGCTGTTTCAGGAGATACTTACGTTAAATTAGACCACGGTATCTTGACAGTCAACCAAATCGACATGTTCTTGAAAGCAATGCCATTTGAATTGACATTTGCAGATGATAATAACCAATTCTTGTACTTTAATAACGCACACCAAGATCCAAATACAATGTTTGGTAAACGTGTACGTGCTCAATCAGGAAACCGTTTAGGAACTGTACACGGTTCATTGCCAGATTCTAGAATGAAAAACGTTGAATGGGTTGTCGGCGTATTGCGTAACGGGGACCAAGAATATGTCCGTACAATTGTGCCAGGAACACCAGAAGGCGTTATTAATACCCATAATTACCAAGCAATGTACTATCCAGATGGTTCATATGCTGGAATCAATGAGATTATCTTTAATTTCCAACCATGGCTTGACTGGTACCTCAATACAACTGGTCAACGTCTAGTTGGTGGAAATGCTGCAGCTCCTGCTGGAGGACATGGTGGAGCAGATGCTACATCTGGAGCTTCTGATGCAGGTGATGCTGGAGGCCACGGTGGTGGCGCAGACGCTACATCTGGAGCAAGTAACTAATAATAGTTTTAGGAACCATTTTGGTTCCTTTTTAAGTGACTCTTTATCAACTGTATTTGATGGTATGTCTATGCTTCTCTATGGTATTATCGCAAGCAACGGTTTGAAGGTCTTGATTAAAGAACGTGTTGATTTCGCTCAAATGCGTAATCTCATCATCGCAAGTGCTATGTTGGTTCTTGGACTTGGAGGAGCTATCCTTAAACTTGGTCCAGTTACTCTTTCAGGAACTGCCCTATCAGCCATGACAGGAATCATCTTGAACTTGATCTTACCATACGAAAATAAAGATTAAGAGTCTAAACACACCTAATCCACTCAGACAACTGAGTGGATTTTTTAAATGTTAAAATAAAAAATTCTTTCCAAAAAAGGAAAGCCCTGCGGCCTTCCTTCGTCTTACTTACGTTTCTTCTTCGCTTTCTTCATTTTATTCGCCATGCGTTTCATGGACTGTTTCATGGCAAATTCACCGATTTTACCTTTTAGTCCGCCACCAAACATCTGGCTCATATCTGGCATTCCTGCTCCTCCGAGAGCTGACAAGTCAGGCATGCCACCTTGTCCCATCATTCCTTCAAGGGCAGACATATCCATTCCTCCCATATTTGGCATATTTTTAGGAAGGTTATTTGGATTGATTCCCATTTGCTTCATCATCTTGTTCATATCACCAGACATAACACCTTGCATGAGCTGTTTAGCCTGGTTAAAGTCCTTGATAAATTTATTGACTTCGACAAATGTATTTCCAGAACCAGCTGCGATACGACGGCGACGGCTTGGATTTAACAAATCTGGATTTTCACGCTCTTCAGGTGTCATAGAAGACACAATAGCACGCTTGCGAGCAATCTGGCGTTCATCCACCTTCATATTTTGTAGAGCTGGATTGTTGGCCATACCTGGAATCATCTTGAGTAAGTCTTCCATTGGCCCCATGTTTTGCACCTGATCCAACTGATCGATGAAATCATTGAAATCAAAGGTGTTTTCACGCATCTTTTCAGCCATTTCAAGGGCTTTTTGCTCATCGTATTCTTGAGAAGCTTTCTCAATCAAAGTGAGCATATCCCCCATGCCAAGGATACGGCTAGACATACGGTCTGGGTGGAATGTTTCGATATCTGTAATCTTTTCACCTGTACCAGTGAACTTGATTGGTTTTCCAGTAATGTGACGAACAGATAGAGCCGCACCACCACGAGTATCCCCATCAATCTTGGTAAGGATCACCCCAGTGACTTCTAACTGAGCATTGAACTCACGCGCAACATTGGCCGCTTCCTGACCAATCATGGCATCAACGACAAGCAGGATTTCATTTGGTTGAGCCAATGCTTTCACGTCACGAAGCTCATT
Source organism: bacterium (assembly GCA_905221065.1). Taxonomy (GTDB): domain Bacteria; phylum Bacillota; class Bacilli; order Lactobacillales; family Streptococcaceae; genus Streptococcus. The sequence continues at coordinate 4,825 of CAJNBS010000027.1, read as the reverse complement.
CATCAAAAGCTCATCAATCTGCAAACGACCTGCCGTATCAATCAAGACATAGTCGTTGTGATTGGCTTGGGCTTGTTCCAAACCTTGACGTACAATCTCAACAGCTGGAACATCTGTACCAAGAGCGAATACAGGCACATCAATCTGTTGCCCCAAGGTTTTAAGCTGATCAATGGCAGCTGGACGATAAATATCTGCCGCAATCATCAAAGGACGAGCATTTTCTTCTTTCTTGAGTTTGTTGGCCAATTTACCTGCAAAAGTTGTTTTACCAGCCCCCTGCAAACCAACCATCATGATGATTGTCGGAATCTTAGGTGACTTGATAATCTCAGCCGTATCAGAACCTAAAACAGCTGTCAGTTCCTCATCAACGATTTTAATAATCTGTTGAGCAGGATTGAGGGTATCAATGACTTCGTGTCCAATTGCACGCTCACGAACTTTTTTGATAAAGTCTTTTACAACAGGCAAGGCAACGTCGGCTTCAAGCAAGGCCAAGCGTATCTCTTTGGTTGCCTCTTGGACATCAGCCTCTGAGATTTTTCCTTTTTTACGTAGATTTTTAAAGACGTTCTGTAAACGTTCTGTTAAACTTTCAAATGCCATGTTTCTTCCTCTTATTCTCTATTATCAATGCTTGTTAAAATTTCTATCTGCTCCTGCAGAAACTCATCCTCGGGATAGCGCTCCAAAATCTGGTCAAAAATCTGACTGCGGACAATGTAGTCCGAGTACATGTGCAACTTCATCTCATAATCTTCCAGAATCTTTTCTGTTCGCTTGATATTGTCATAGACAGCCTGACGACTAACACCGAACTCTTCAGCAATCTCAGCAAGACTGTAATCATCAGCGTAGTAGAGCTCGATATAATTCATTTGCTTATCTGTCAACAGCGCTGCATAAAATTCAAAGAGCGCATTCATACGATTGGTTTTTTCGATTTCCATAACTTTTATTATACCAAAAATTAGCCTAATCTACCACACTAGAAAGCCAATCCGAGAAGATCGCTAGCTAAATTTGAAAAAGACAAGAGACTAGCCCCAAGTAATTTCCAATTGATAGCTGGCAAAGGGGTGTCCCTCTTGATTTTGTAGTTGATAGTCTAAATAGATCTTTTGTCCATCCACTTGATAACGATTTGTTTGGATGATAAACTCCTGCATGCCCATAGGTGTAGGAATATAGGCTAAACTATCACTATCCTTTAGAAAGCGCATAATGGTTTTCGGATTGGAAAAACGGGTCATCACCAGTTCTTGACTATGAAATTTAATCACTACTTTTTCTTTTTCCTCATTGTAGAAAAGCAAATAGCTATAATCTCCCTTCTCATGCACTTTAACGTCATAAAGCTGGTCAATTACTTCCAACTGCTCATCAAACTGAATCGTATTTCGCATCCGAATCTTCACATCAAGTCCTCTTTCTTGTCTCTTGTCCTACTATTTTACCAAAAAGAGCAGGATTTTGCTATAATAGTCATATGAACGAAAAAGTATTCCGTGACCCAGTTCACAACTACATCCATGTCAATAATCAAATCATCTACGACTTGATCAATACAAAAGAATTTCAACGCTTGCGCCGTATCAAGCAACTGGGGACTTCCAGTTATACCTTCCACGGTGGAGAACACAGTCGCTTCTCTCACTGTCTAGGAGTCTATGAGATTGCTCGACGCATCACGGAGATTTTTGAAGAAAAATATACTGAGGAATGGAATCCTGCTGAATCACTCCTCACCATGACCGCTGCGCTCCTACATGACCTTGGGCATGGTGCCTACTCCCATACTTTTGAAAATCTCTTTGATACCGATCATGAGGCCATCACTCAGGAGATTATTCAAAGTCCTGAGACAGAGATTCACCAAGTCCTGCTACAAGTGGCGCCTGACTTTCCTGAAAAAGTGGCTAGTGTCATTGATCACACCTACCCTAATAAGCAGGTCGTGCAACTCATTTCTAGTCAGATTGACGCAGACCGCATGGACTATCTCTTGCGCGACTCCTATTTTACAGGAGCATCTTATGGGGAATTTGACCTGACTCGCATTCTTCGAGTCATTCGTCCTGTCGAAAATGGGATTGCCTTTCAGCGCAATGGCATGCATGCTATCGAGGACTATGTCCTCAGTCGCTACCAGATGTATATGCAGGTTTATTTCCACCCAGCAACACGCGCTATGGAAGTTCTCCTACAGAATCTTCTCAAGCGCGCTAAGGAACTCTACCCTGAGGACAAGGATTTCTTTGCACGAACTTCTCCACACCTCCTGCCTTTCTTTGAAAAAAATGTGACCTTGTCTGACTATCTGGCTCTGGATGATGGTGTGATGAATACTTACTTCCAGCTCTGGATGACCAGTCCTGACAAGATTCTTGCAGACTTGTCGCAACGCTTTGTCAACCGCAAGGTCTTTAAATCCATTACCTTTTCACAAGAAGACCAAGACCAACTCGCTAGCATGAGAAAATTGGTTGAAGACATCGGCTTTGATCCCAACTACTACACTGCCATTCATAAGAACTTTGACCTTCCTTATGATATCTATCGTCCCGAATCTGAAAATCCACGGACACAGATTGAGATTTTACAAAAAAATGGAGAACTTGCCGAACTCTCTAGCCTGTCTCCTATCGTCCAATCCCTTGCTGGCAGTCGCCACGGAGATAATCGCTTTTATTTTCCGAAAGAAATGTTGGACCAAAACAGCATCTTCGCAAGCATTACCCAGCAATTTTTACACTTGATTAAGAACGATCATTTTACCCCAAATAAAAACTAGAAGAGGAATTTTATGAGTATTAAACTAATCGCCGTCGATATTGACGGGACCCTTGTCAACAGCCAAAAGGAAATCACTCCTGAAGTCTTTTCTGCCATTCAAGATGCCAAAAAAGCTGGTGTCAAAGTCGTGATTGCAACTGGCCGCCCTATTGCAGGTGTTGCCAAACTTCTGGACGACTTGCAGTTGAGAGACGAGGGCGACTACGTTGTAACCTTCAACGGTGCCCTTGTCCAAGAGACTGCTACTGGGCATGAGATTATCAGCGAATCCTTGACCTATGAGGATTATCTAGATATGGAATTCCTCAGTCGCAAGCTCGGTGTCCACATGCACGCCATTACCAAGGACGGTATCTACACTGCCAATCGCAATATCGGAAAATACACAGTGCACGAATCAACCCTCGTCAGCATGCCCATCTTCTACCGCACCCCTGAAGAAATGGCTGACAAGGAAATCGTCAAATGTATGTTCATCGATGAACCAGAAATTCTCGATGCTGCCATTGAAAAAATTCCAGCCGAATTTTACGAACGCTACTCCATCAACAAATCTGCTCCTTTCTACCTCGAACTCCTTAAAAAGAATGTAGACAAGGGTTCAGCTATCACTCACCTAGCTGAAAAACTAGGATTAACCAAAGATGAAACCATGGCGATCGGTGACGAAGAAAATGACCGTGCCATGCTGGAAGTCGTTGGGAACCCCGTTGTCATGGAAAATGGAAATCCAGAAATCAAAAAAATCGCCAAATACATCACTAAAACAAATGATGAATCCGGCGTTGCCCATGCCATCCGTACGTGGGTACTGTAAAAGTATCATTTTTCAATAAGAATTGATTAGCAATAAAATCCAATGAATTTTTTTAGCAAACTATTTAATTTAAAACAAAATAATCATAATAGAGACACAAATTCTGATTGTAACAATTTTTACCTAAACAAATTAGAGTGCGGCCTTACTCCTGGGCAACTCATACTCATAGATTGGACTCAAAAAACAGGGAGAAATTATAATTTCCCAAGATATTTTAAATACTCTCTTCAAATTGACCCTGAATCTACACACAATCAATTATACAAATTAGGATACTTCACTAAAAATAAGACTTTATCATATCTTAAAGTAGTAGAATTAAAAACTATATTATCTAAACATAATTTACCTACTTCTGGAAAAAAAGCAGAATTAATTACAAGAATAATTAATAATATCAACGTTGACAAATTAGATATTCCGTTCGAATTTAAACTAACAAAAGAAGCACAAAATCTTATTATCGAACATAGTAACTATATCAAAGCATACTATGATAAAGACATAACTATGGAAGATTATTGTAAAGAAAAAAATAATATCTCTTTTAAAGCAACTTTTGGTGATATAAAATGGAGTCTTTTAAATAAACAAGCTCATAGGAATACTGTATCAGGAGATTTTGGATGTTTATCTAACACACGAAAGGCTCAAGGAAGACATTTGGAACAAGAAGGTAATATTAAACATTCTTTAATATATTACATAGAATCTTTGATAATTACTAGTTCAGGATTAGAAAACAATTTTTCAGCCACTGATTATCCAGTATATTATCCCGATTCGATACCTGACTACTCACTAAAACATATTCAAACATTAATGGAATCATTATCTGATGACGATTATGATTTTGCTTTTGATGAAGCATTATTTCGCTTCTCAATTTTGAATGCAAATCATTTTTTATCTAAAGAAGATATTGACTATTTAAGAGTTAATTTACCTTGTTCTACTGCTGAAGAAATAAACAATTACTTAAAGAAATATGAATGTTATAGTCCTTTAAATCATTTAGAACTTGACGATTTTGAATAAATTGATTATACAAACATTTATATACTCGATATAGTCTCAATTTTATCTGATGATTGCCCAAATTTTTCAATAATAAAACGCATAATATTATGGGCTCTATAATATTTGTAGTGGGTAAATCCCCTGTAGATATTATGGAGCCTATTTTGTTGTAGAAAAAAAGTCCCA
>CAJNBS010000026.1 GCA_905221065.1 bacterium | reverse complement strand
ATGAGTTGTTTGGTCACTTTTCATTATAGATCTTATGGGACTTTTTTTCTACAACAAAATAGGCTCCATAATATCTATAGGGGATTTACCCACTACAAATATTATAGAGCCATTCCTTTTTTCTATACTTTTATTCTGCCAAGGCTCCCATTGGATCCCAAGGTGCAAGTACGATTGGTTCTGCTTCATAGGCAGCTTGTTCTTCGGTTGTTAACAATTCTTTGCGAACAACGATTTGATAAGTGTATTCGTCCATCCAAGCGTCTGAGGCAACAAAGTAACCATCTGTACCGACCTTGTCTCCCCAAGAATTTTCAACCTTCCACTTGGTCGACTTACCATTTTCATCCAAATCAACACCTGTCAAAACCATAGCGTGGGTCATCAAGCTTTCGCTGTAGTCCAAACGTCCAGCCTTGTCTTGAGTAAGTTGAATATCCATACTTGATTCAAAATCATAAACATCTGTCGCAAGGATTCCAGCTTTGCGGTTGCTGAGCTGACCAACATCAGAACCAAACCAAACAGTCTCACCTGCTTGCATTTGGGCAATCGCTAATTCTTTCAAGCGCTCCATTGGAACGTTGATGTAGCGAACTGCACGGCTACCAACCACATTTCCCAACATCTCAACTGTGTAAGATTGGCCGTAAGGCTTGTCAGCAGTTGGTGCGTTGATAACAGAAACGTAATCTTCTAGAGGAAGATTGACATATTTCTTGTAAAATTCTTGTGGCGTGATACCCTTTTCGCTTTGGTAGTTGTTATCCTTATCGCGATAAGCAAAGTCAAATTTACGTGGTGGGAGACCTAGTGACATGGCAAGGAAATTAAAGATTTCTTGCAAAAGATCTTCTTTCTTAGCTTGAACAGTCGCTTGGTCTGCGCCAGAAGCAAGCAAGTCACGCAAGATTTGAGCATCTTGACGAAGCAATTTGTTGAGGATGGCATTGAGCTCACGGCTGCTGCTAGATGAAACAGATTCAGGGTAAACTGACTTAGGCACGACACCATATTTTTCAAAGAGAGATACCACCATATCCCATTGACCACCATCTTGTTGAGGTGTTTGAAGTAGGAATTTAACCTTACGGCTAGTTAGGTCTTGGTCTGCAGTCGCAATCACTTGCTCCAAGAACCAGTTGGATTTCTCATACTTATCCCAGAAGAAAGTATGGGCCTGTGACAACTCAAAGTTTTCCAATTTGTATTGCGAGATGAGTTTGTGACGGAAGGTGTTGAGGGCCGCAAACATCCAGCAACGTCCAGACGCTTTCTGGTTGGTGACCTTGTCTTTGGTCAAATCCAATGAGAAAACGGGTGTGTTGTCTACATGGCTTTGGCGACGTTCTAGGGCTGCAAAAATTCCATTATGGCTAGCAGCATTTTCAATCGCTTGGTATTTTACATTTGCTTCATAGTTAGCAAATAATTTATCAGTAAATGATTCTTGAATCGCGTTCATAGATTCCTCCTTTTATTCTACAGTCTATTATAACTCTTTTCACAAAGTAAGCAACTGAAAAACATAAAAGGCAAGGATATTCTTCCTCACCTTTTTCTAACATAAACCCAATTAAGCAATACTAGCACGGAGAACTTCTAATTCTTCCTTGGTCAAGCGACGCCATTCTCCTCTTTGTAAATTCTCATCCAAAACTAAAGTTCCCATAGTCAAACGCTGTAGGTCCACTATTTCCTTGCCACAGTAAGCCACCATACGCTTGACCTGATGAAACTTCCCTTCTGCAATGGTCACACGGATTCGGCTTTGATTCTTTTCTGTATTTATAGAAATAATCTCCAGTCTAGCAGGCTGACAGGTAAAGTCTTTGAGAGGAATGCCCTTAGCAAATGTCTCTACGTCTTCTTGGGTCATGATTCCCTTAACCTGTGCCAGATAAGTCTTGTCCACATGACGCTTGGGTGAAAGAAGAGCATGAGCCAGCTGACCATCATTGGTCAGGAGCAGGAGTCCATGCGTGTCAATATCCAAGCGTCCTACTGGGAAAACTTCCTTGCTCCGAGCAATATCGTCCAGCAAGTCCAACACGGTTCTGTGCTTGGAATCCTCTGTCGCTGAAATAACTCCTTGGGGCTTGTTCATCATGTAGTAGACAAACTCTTCATACTCCAGCACTTGCCCGTCAAAGCGAATCTCATCTATTTTTTCATCAATCTGCAATTTAGCTGATTTTTCTTTTTTACCATTTACCATCACGCTCCCAGCCTTGAGCAAGTTTTTGACCTCAGTCCGGCTCCCCACAGCGCAGGCAACTAAAAATTTATCTAATCTCATAGAACTATTATATCATACTCAAAAGGAGGCCGTCTCAATAACCAACCTCCTTTTCGTTTTAGATTTAGGAAATTAACTTCCTCGTCTCCAAAAAATTGCTAAGACAATCATAGAACCTAAAATCGCTGGAATAATAGCTGTTCCTGACAAAACTGGCCCCCAAGTTCCAAAAAGCAAGTGACCTAGAAAAGCACCAATCCAGCCCAGAAACATTTTTCCAAAGCATCCCATGCGTTCTCCACGATTGGTCAAAGCACCTGCCAAGAGTCCCACTAGGAGACCAACAAACATACTTCCTATCATCTTGGCTCCTTAATTTGCCCAATCTCCGTTACGGAAGAGAGGCACACGTGTTCCATCCTCACGGATCCCATCGATATCCATCTGATTAGAACCAATCATAAAGTCCACGTGAACATCTGAACGGTTAAGGCCAGCAGCTTCAACCTCTTCTTCGCTCATCTCTGCTCCCCCAACAACGCTAGTCGCATAGGCTGCACCGATGGCCAAGTGGTTTGAAGCATTTTCATCAAAAAGGGTGTTGAAGAAGGTAATGCCTGACTGAGAAATTGGGCTTGGATCTGGTACCAAGGCACATTCACCCAAGGCACGCGCACCCGCATTTTCAAAGACAAGGTCTTTCATGACCTGATCACCCTTCTCAGCAGTGATGTCAACGATTTGTCCGTCTTTAAAGGTTACTTTAATTCCTTCGATGATATTTCCATTGTAGCTAAGTGGTTTTGTAGAAGTGACATAACCATCTGCGCGACGGAAGTCAGGCGCTGTGAAGACTTCCTCTGTCGGCATATTTGGCAAGAATCCTTCGCCCTGTGCATTGATAGCACCAGCTGATTCCCAAACATGGTTTTTCGGCAAACCAAGTGTCAAATTTGTTCCTGGCGCTGTGTAGTGAAGGGCTGAAAATTGCTCTTTATTAAGCATATCTGCCTTGCTCTTAAGAATGGCAGCGTGTTCTTCCCAAGCCTTAACAGGATCTTCTTCATAGACACGGCAAGTTTTGAAGATTTGGTCCCAAAGAAGATCGACTGCTTCTTCATCGCTCGCAGCATTTGGAAAGACTTTTTTAGCCCATTCAAGTCCAGCAGCGGCTGCTACAGTCCAGCTAACTTTGTTAGATTGCGTTGCGATACGCATTGGCTTCATGGCAAGTCCCATAGCTTTAGCAGAAGCGGAAAGCTTGTCAGCGTCCACTCCATTCAAGGCACCTGGGTCAGAAGAACGAACCCCAAGACGGCTAGCCTTATTCTCCAAGAGATAGTTCATCTCAGCAATCTTGTATTCTGGCACATTGTCCAGACGCTCCATCGGCGCGTGGAGGAATTTCTCACGGTTGATCACATCATCTGTCCACTGAACGATAACCTCATGTGCACCCAAAGCATAAGCTTCTTTCACGATTAAATGAGCCAACTCGCGTTGCTCCACATCGATTGAGAGAGCCAAAGTGTGACCAGGCTGCACGTTAATTCCATTCGCAACCAATAATTTCGCATACTTTTCTAGATTTTCTTTAAAATTTGGTAAAACCATGTTGTTTTCTCTTTTCTATTTTTATTTTTCTTTCAAAGCAGAAAAGATTCCTGCTAAAGCAATGGCACTCGACAAGAGCGCTGTTGATAGGATAATTGTCTGATCAGCAAGTTCTAATTGATATTCAAATACCTTCTCAGCCGGCTTATCTTCTGCGAATATTCTTAGTTTCATGAGAGCCCCCTTAAAATTTATTAAAACAAATCACTATGACTGCCTGTCCTAAGCAAGTTTAAAAGAAATTCTTCCTTGTCTACTTTATAGACCAAAAGCCAATCTGGTTGGATATGGCATTCACGAACTCCTTGAAAATGCTTAGATGCCGTCAATTGATGATCACGATATATAGCAGGAAGTTCTTTTTCTTGAACAAGAAAATTTAAAACTTCTTCTAATAATTCTGCCCTCAAACCACGCTTCATAGCCAACTTAAAATCTTTTTTAAACTGTTTATGGTAACGAATCTTAAACTCGTAAGTCCTCCATCAAGTCTGAGACTGATTCAAAAGACTGGCTCATATTACGATTTTGGTCTAAATCCGTTAATACCTCAAGCAATTTCCGATTCTCGTCTAGTCTGACATCGAAAGGTAAACCCTGATATTGAATGGCCTGACGAAGAAAAATATTGATAGCTGTTGTCATATCCATTCCCAGGTTATTAAACACCTGTTGGGCCTGCTCCTTAACCTCACTATCCAAACGGATGCTCATACTCGTCTTTGACATACTCTCACCCTCTTTCTATCTATTATTTTAACAAAAAAGAAGGCTAATGTAAAGCTATTGGATATACATTAGCCTCTTTAAATAGATGATTATCGTTGCTCTGATGACTTATTTTCTATAAAATCATTTACCCTAGTCAAAATTTCCTTTTCCAGTTCTATTATTTGTTTCGGACCCCAACCAGAATCTTTTTTAGAAGTTATCTCTGCCATCATCTGTAATTTTAAACTTTGACGATAAAATATATCTTGCCATTGATTATATTTTGCACTCGGAACTAAATTTCCAAACTTCGAATTCTGACTATCTGTAATGATACAAAGATTGCCAAAAGAATGTAAAAACTCAGCAGGTAATTGGCTCTCTCCATCATGTCCATTTGGATTCTGAGGATACCAATGCTCTATGGAACGGCGATAGGCAAATTTGAAATGATCAAAATTAATATCCTTGTACTCTTTCTCTAATTCGGCACGATTTTTCCATAAAACATAATCTACAAAGTTAAAAGCATAAACAGGAATTGCACCATATTTTTTGATACTTTTATCTTCAGTAAACAATCTTTCCTCAGCATATCTCACTGCCATTTTTTCAAGAAAATCCTTAAACAGACTAGCAAATTCTGTTTGATTTAACTCTTCAATATGGTTAAACAGGAATTGCAAGATTTCATATAACCAACGACTATCACGATTGGCTGTAAAGGTCACAGCAAACATGGATTGGAGGAGGATAATGTTTTGATTAACAACATTATCTGAAAATGTATCTTTTTAATCAAGGCATGGAAATGATGACTCTATATCTTGCTTTATTTGCCCTAGGTTATTAACAAATTCTATTACTTTTTGGATAATTTGATTAACAATTTCTTTTTCTACGGGATTTTTGATGTTATTAATCTCATCTTCTCGAGGAATTTGTATTACATTAATGTCTTCTAATTGATAAATTTCATTGAATAATTTTAATAAATGGTCCTTAGATAGGTCTTCAGGTTTTATCCTATTGTTGTCTATCAAAAAATGACACTCTGTATCAACTATTAAGATTTGCATATATTTCTCCCTTCTTAGTGTAAGAATCTATCCCCGACTCCATCGCTTCAATAAATTTATCATGACTTTTTTCTTCGAGACCATTGATAGAATCTTTTATTTTACTAGAACTGAATTCCCCTGACATAATAGAATAATTTCCGTTATTGTCTTTTGAAGTTACAATCAAATAATCTGGCTCTAGTAGTGTTCCTAATGTAGAATTATGTGTTATGACTACAACCATGCTATTTCTCGCAAGTTGTTTTAATTCAGTATTCAACTCAGTTTTTATATAAGCATTATCCAGAGAGGATTCTGGCTCATCTATTAGTATAATCGGCTTATTTTTAGCTTCATTTAATCTCAACATCAAGGCGAACCCTACAGCTTGGCCACCTGAAGCGGGGACTCCATCTGAGTCAAGAAGTTTAACTTCTTTACGAACTAAATATTCTGCGAAATTTGCTTCATTGTAAAAATTTTTACGCTTCAAATTATTTAAAAAAGTAATAAAATCTTTGTTTTTATAAGCTTCCATTAAATCATTATTGACAGCTTCTTTCGTTCCAATTTCTTTTTGAAACTGACTAGCAGATTCATAAGGAACTAAATTAACTTGTATTTGATAGCCGTGTAGGCGTTCGTTTTTTTGTGGACTCTTAGTGACAATACTATTTAAAAATTCATTGATTTTTTTCTCCAATTGTTGTCTGTGAATTATTTTGTTAATACTACATTCTTGAACATTTGAAATTCCTGTTCGGGCTGTAACAGTAGATTTAACCTCTGTCATTATTTTATTAACTTTTTTCTTAATCTCATTATCCTTTCTAAATTCTATGTATAAGTTTCTAAGTTCTAAATAAACATCAACAAAATTATTTTTCTTTTGAACACTATTTGACAACAGTTTCCATATTTCATCTTTTTCAATAACTCCTTTAATATTTGAAAGTGCAGTTTCTATATACTCTATGCTGGAAAATTCAAATTCAGTCTCCTTAAATAGTAAATATTTTTGACTTGATTCACTCCTAGCCATTTCATTAGCAAATCTTTTGACATCGTTCAAAAAACATTCAATATTTTCTTGTTCAGTTTCGTTATTATTTAAATAATTTTTAATCTTTAAAAATTGATTTTTGTATTTTCCTTGCCAAAAATGTAGAGCTGATAAACCTTGTTCTTTTCTTTGTTTCTCAATATATTCATCAGCTCGAGCAGTTTCAAATTGCTTTATTTCATAGTACTCATCTTCGCTGTACTCTTCTTTTATCTTATTCAAAAAATGAGTTTTTCCAGTTCCACGTTTTCCTACTACTAAGTTAAGCCCTGAAGAAATATTTACTCCGTTAATGTTAATGACATCTTGCAGGTTGTCCTTATTTATGCTTACTTTATTCCTATCATACAAACATCTTTTTATATCCTCCCACTCACATGAATCAATTTGTAGATAGGTTTGTTTATTTCGCAATTTTTGAATATCATTTCGGTTATCTGTATCATTATCTGTAGCGTGAGCGTCACTAAATAGACAAGGAACTAAACTATCAGGATTATTATGAGCAATATTGAATCTTAGTTGGTTAGGCACACCACCAACATGCACAACACTACTTAATACGCCTGGTACTTTTTTTATTCCTTTGCTCTTCCCAAGTTCAAATATGTAAATACCTTTTTCCCAACAAGGCAATTGGTCACATAACTGTTCACAAGTTATACTATCCGACTGGGTCTGATGAATCTGAGATAACCAATCTGAAAAAGTTAATAGTTCATCAATGCAGTCTATAGGAAAGACTATATTTACATGTCCAACATCTAAGGTAAGCTCAATTCCAGGGTAAACTTTAACCTTGTCTAAGGCTACTGTAATTTCTTCAAAATTTTCTTTATCAAATAAGTCATGATTTGTTATTGCTATCGCATCTAATTCCATTTCCTCAACATAATTTCTCAACCAATCTAATGAAAATATGAAATCAGAATCTTTTATGCTTGCAATAGTATGAAGATGGAAGTCAATTTTTTGAACCATAAATCCGTACTCCTATTTCTATAAATAATCTACTGTTAAGTTTTTCTCAGTTTAATCAAAAAATTCGTCCATCTTTTAACTTTTTTGAATTTCTTAAAACAACTCATCAAATAAACTCAACTGGTTATCCTCTGGCATATTGCCCAGAATCCCCATTTCATCCATCTTTTCAACCAAGGTTGATGAGAGACCACCGCGTTTGCGTAGTTCTGTTTTAGAGAGGAACTCACCCTCTTCACGCGCTCGCACCAGTTGCTTGGCAACGTTCTCTCCCAGACCATCCATAGCTACAAATGGCGGAATGAGGGTATCCCCATCAATGAGGAACTCTGTTGCCTGACTACGATAGAGATCGAGTTTTCCAAACTTGAAACCACGTTCCCACATTTCATTGACAATCTCAAGAGTTGTATAGAGATCGATTTCCACATTAGAAGCTTCATTGTTCTTCCGCTTTTCAGCAATTTCTTCCATTCTGCGCTTGATAGCATCCAATCCCGCACCCATGGTCTTGATATCAAAGGCCTTAGCACGGATTGAGAAGTAAGCACAGTAATAATAAATCGGATGGTGAACCTTGAAGTAGGCCACACGCAAGGCCATCATAACGTAGGCTGCCGCATGGGCTTTAGGAAACATGTACTTAATTTTCCCACAGGACTCGATATACCACTCTGGCACCTTGTTGGCCTTCATGGCTTCGATATAGCCATTTCGCTCCTCTTCGGAAATCTTCAGCCATAAGCCCTTACGCACCCTTTCCATGATAGTAAAGGCCATCTTAGGTTCGAGACCAGCATGCATGAGGTAAACCATGATGTCATCCCGACAACCAATAACGGTTGATAGGTCTGCAATTCCTTGCTTGATCAAATCTTGTGCATTTCCTAACCACACATCGGTACCGTGAGACAGACCTGAGAGCTGAAGCAACTCTGCAAAAGTTGTCGGATGCGTCTCATCTACCATCCCACGTACGAAGTTGGTTCCAAATTCTGGAATTCCCAGCATACCCGTCGGTGTTCCGATTTGTTCAGGTGTTACCCCTAGCACATCAGTCCCTGAAAAGAGGGCCATCACACCTTCATCATCCATAGGAATTTCATTAGGATCAATACCAGACAAGTCCTGCAGTTTCCTAATCATGGTCGGATCATCATGCCCCAGCACATCGAGTTTGAGGACATTCTCATCGATATCGTGGAAGTTAAAGTGGGTGGTCTGCCATTCAGCCGTCACGTCATCCGCTGGATACTGGACTGGCGTAAAATCGTAGACATCCATGTAGTTAGGAATAACAACGATTCCTCCGGGGTGTTGTCCCGTCGTTCGCTTGACACCTGCCGCCCCTTGAGCAAGGCGTTCCACCTCTGCATCACGATAGAACTTGCCATAATCTCTCTCGTAGCCCTTTACAAATCCATAAGCAGTCTTAGCAGCTACTGTACCAACCGTTCCCGCACGAAAGGCATATTCCTCACCAAAGATATCACGCACATCCAAGTGTGCGCTAGGCTGATCCTCTCCCGAGAAGTTCAAGTCAATATCGGGAACTTTGTCCCCATCAAAACCGAGGAAGGTCTCAAACGGAATATCTTGCCCATTTTTGCTGAGTTTGTGTCCACAGTTTGGACAGTCCTTATTAGGCATATCAAAACCTGAACCATAAGAACCATCGGTGATAAATTCGCTGTATTGACACTGACCACAGACATAGTGAGGAGAGAGAGGATTGACCTCTGTAATCCCAATCATAGTCGCAACGAAACTGGAGCCAACAGACCCACGAGAACCAACCAAGTAGCCCCGTTCATTAGAGCGTTGCACCAGCATCTGCGATGCCAGATAAATCACGGCAAATCCATTCCCCAGAATAGAAGTTAGTTCTTTTTCAATTCGCAAATCAACGATATCTGGCAACGGATTTCCATAAATCTCAAAGGCTTTCTTGTAGGTCAATTCAGCGACTGTTTCTTCAGCCTTGTCAATGAAAGGTGTGTACAAGTCACCTTTTACAACCTCAACAGGTTCAAAGGTTTCTGCCAAGGCATTGGTGTTTTCAATAACCAGTTTACGTGCCAGTTCCTCTCCCAAGAAGGCAAATTCATCCAACATCTCATTAGTCGTTCTAAAATGAGCCTTGGGAAGAGGAGCTGGTTGGGCATGTTCACCATGACCAATAGTTCGGTTAATCATCGCCCCCTGTCCCAAACTACGGACAATAATTTCACGGTAAATTTCTTCTTCTGGTTCGATATAGTGGACATTTCCCGTAGCAAGAACAGGCTTACCAAGACGGTCTCCAACCTCTATCAAACTCTTGATAATAGTCTGGAGCTCCTCCATATCCTTGACCTGCTCCTTAGCAATCAAGGGAGCATAGATAGCTGGTGGCATGACCTCGATAAAGTCATAATACTTGGCCACCTCAACCGCCGCATCCACACCTTGGGAAACGACCGCATCAAAAACTTCACCTTCTGCACAGGCTGATCCTAAAATCAAGCCCTCCCGATGGGCATCTAGAACCGTTCTCGGTATCCGTGGCACTCCTTCAAAGTACTTGGTATTAGACAAAGAAACCAGTTTAAAGATATTTTTCAGACCTACCTGATTCTTGACATAAATGGTCGCATGCTTGATTCGAGCTTTTTTATAAGAATCTGGACTGATTAGATCAATATTGAGTCTAGCCAGATCAGTCACACCATGTTTTTCTGCTACCTCTTTGATAAAGATGAAAAGCAGGCGACCTGTAGCTTCCGCATCGTAATTGGCCATGTGGTGATGTTCCAAAGCCACACCAAAACGCTTGGTCAAAGGTCCCAAACCATGACGTTTATACTCAGGATAGAGATTTCTAGCAAACTCCAGCGTATCAATAACTGGCTGACTAATCTTTGGCAGACCATGACGCTCATAATTGGCATTCATAAAGCCAACGTCAAAGGTCGCATTGTGGGCGACTAAGACTGTATCCTTACAAAATTCTTGGAATTCTTGCAGAACTTGTTCCAGTGGTTTGGCATTTTTGACATGATCATCTGTAATACCAGTCAACTCCGTGGTAAAGGCTGACAAGGGATGTCCAGGATTGATAAATTCATCAAATTCAGCAATGACATTCCCCTTGTACATCTTAGAGGCCGCAACCTGAATCAAATCATTATAGATGGCTGAAAGCCCCGTAGTTTCTACGTCAAAAACCACATAGGTCGCTTCCGACAAGTCCATCTCCACTTCGTTGTAAACGATAGGAACCCGGTCTTCAACGATATTGGCTTCCATTCCATAGATCAGCTGAATTCCTGCTTTCTTAGCCGCCTTATAGCCGTGTGGGAAGGACTGGACATTCCCGTGGTCCGTGATGGCAACAGCCTTGTGTCCCCACTTAGCAGCTGTCGCAACGATTTCTTCAACCTCTGGCAGAGCATCCATGGTCGACATGTTAGTATGAGCATGAAACTCAACCCGGCGCTCAGCTTCTGGCATCAAATCTTTCCGCTCATAGTGAACAACTTCCTGCACATCCTGCACGTTCATAGTCAAATCGCGTGTGAAGTTATTCATCTCCACATTCCCACGTACTCGGAGCCAAGAATTCTTCTTGATGAGGTCAAATTTCTGAGCCTCTTCCTCATTTTTAACCCACTTTTGCATAGAAAAACTTGAAGTGTAGTCCGTCATTTTAAAGTTGATTAAAACACGACCTGTTCTAGTCACTTTTTGCTCTACATCAAAAACAACCCCTTCAAAGACCAGACGATTTTCCTCAGTCGTCACTTCGATCATAGGAGTAATATCAGCCTTATCCAGCTTCGGTTTAGCTACAGCTTTTTTGGCCTGAAAATCAAAGACTGGTTTGTCTTCTGCTGGAGGTGGTGCCATCTGTTCCAGTTGCTCCATAGCACGGAGCGCTTCCTCATTGGCAGCTTGAACAATCTGCTCATTTTCAGCATGAAAGGCTTCTTCCTGCTCTTGAGTCAGCACATCATTCTTTTCTACTTGACAGTTAAAAGTTGGAAATCCAAATTTTTCAAGTTGTTTAGTTAAATTAGGAAGATGATTTTTCTTAAAGTGTTCCTTATCGATCGCCTCTGAGCCTTCAATAAGGAGTTGGTTGCCCTCAGCACGAACTTGCAAATTCTGATAAAGAGATTTAAAGCCTTGACTAGTACACGGCCCTTCAGAAAAAGCCTCTCTATAATAGGCTTGTAAGAGTTGATTTGAAAATTCTTGAGACAGAGCCTTGATTTCGAAAACAGCTTTATTGCCTGTCTTAGAAAATTCCTCACTCAAACCCTTCTTTAATTCTAAAAAGATTTCAATCGGTAATATATTAGAAAATACGAAATGAAACTCCCATACCTTACTAATTTTATGAACCACAACTCGCTCAATATCAGCCTGTGATAAAGCAGGATCCTGTCTCATTTCAGCAGACATCCCCAGTTGATTCATCAAAATTTCAAAACTGTTTGACATTCATTTTCCTCACATTATTCTCCTACTATTTTACCATATTTAGAGGTATTTTCTAAAGACAAAAGGAAGCCACTAAGTGACTTCCTTCTAGAGTGAGGACTGATTAGTCTTCACCTTTGTTTTTCTTAATGATTTCTTCTTGTACTGACTTAGGTACATCTTCGTAGTGGTCAAATACCATCATGAATGTACCACGTCCTTGAGAAGCAGAACGAAGAACTGTTGCGTAACCGAACATTTCAGCAAGTGGAACGTAAGCACGAACGATTTGGCTGTTACCGTGTGCTTCCATACCATCTACACGTCCACGACGAGCAGTTACGTGACCCATAACATCACCAAGATTTTCTTCTGGAACAGTGATTGTTACAAGCATCATTGGCTCAAGGATAGCTGGTTGTGCTGATTTAGCAGCTTCTTTAAGAGCAAGTGAAGCCGCGATCTTGAAGGCAGTTTCAGATGAGTCGACATCGTGGTATGAACCATCGTAAAGCTTAGCTTTAACGTCAACCATTGGGTAACCTGCAAGAACACCGTTAGCCATAGATTCTACCAAACCTTTTTCAACCGCTGGGATAAATTCACGAGGAACCACACCACCGACGATTGCGTTTTCGAATTCGAATCCTTTACCTTCTTCGTTTGGAGTAAATTCAATCCATACATCACCGAATTGACCTTTACCACCAGACTGACGTTTGAAGAATCCACGTGCTTGAGTAGAAGCGCGGAATGTTTCACGGTAAGATACTTGAGGAGCACCTACGTTTGCTTCAACTTTGAACTCACGACGCATACGGTCAACAAGGACGTCAAGGTGAAGCTCACCCATACCAGAGATAACTGTTTCACCAGTTTCAACGTTTGTTTCAACGCGGAATGTTGGATCTTCTTCAGCCAATTTTTGAAGGGCAATACCCATCTTGTCTTGGTCAGCTTTAGATTTTGGCTCAACCATCAATTGGATAACTGGTTCTGGAACGTTGATTGACTCAAGGATGATTTTAGCTTTTTCATCTGTCAATGAGTCACCAGTTGTAGTATCTTTCAAACCAACGGCAGCAGCGATATCACCAGAGTAAACAGTGTCGATTTCTTGACGGCTGTTAGCGTGCATTTGAAGGATACGTCCGATACGTTCACGTTTACCTTTAGAAGTGTTCAATACGTATGAACCTGATTGAAGCACACCTGAGTAAACACGGAAGAATGTCAAACGACCTACGAATGGGTCTGTCATGATCTTGAAGGCAAGAGCTGCAAATGGCTCTTCATCAGATGCTGGACGAGTTTCTTCTTCATCTGTGTCTGGGTTGATACCTTTGATTGCTGGGATGTCAAGTGGGCTTGGAAGGTAGTCGATAACCGCATCAAGCATCAATTGAACACCTTTGTTCTTGAAGGCAGAACCACACAATACTGGGAAGAATTCAACGTTGATAGTCGCTTTACGGATACCAGCTTTCAATTCTTCGTTAGTGATTTCTTCACCTTCAAGGTATTTCATCATCAATTCTTCGTCAGTTTCAGCAACTGCTTCGATCAATTTTTCACGGTATTCTTGAGCTTGGTCAAGGTATTCAGCTGGGATGTCTTCTTCAAGGATATCTGTACCAAGGTCGTTAGTATAGATTTCAGCTTTCATCTTGATCAAGTCAATGATACCACGGAAGTCATCTTCAGAACCGATTGGCAATTGGATTGGGTGTGCATTTGCTTGAAGACGATCGTGAAGTGTGCTTACAGAGTAAAGGAAGTCCGCACCGATTTTGTCCATTTTGTTGGCAAATACGATACGTGGAACTCCGTACTCAGTTGCTTGACGCCAAACTGTTTCAGTTTGAGGTTCAACACCTGATTGTGAGTCAAGAACGGTAACCGCACCATCCAATACACGAAGAGAACGTTGTACTTCGATTGTGAAGTCCACGTGTCCTGGTGTGTCGATGATATTTACGCGGTGGTTGTTCCATTGAGCTGTTGTCGCAGCAGATGTGATAGTGATACCACGTTCTTGCTCTTGCTCCATCCAGTCCATTTGTGACGCACCTTCGTGAGTTTCACCGATTTTGTGGATTTTACCAGTGTAGTAAAGAATACGCTCAGTAGTTGTTGTTTTACCAGCATCGACGTGAGCCATGATACCGATATTACGAGTTTTTTCAAGTGAAAATTCGCGTGCCATGAGGTTTGTTTCTCCTATTTATTTTTGATTTCTATTCTATTATAACACGATTTTAATAAAAACGGATAGGCAGGACCTACCCGTTCTCAATGTTTTCATGCTATTGTTGGTTTCAACTTACAAGCTGGTAAGTTGAGTTGTTGCTAAGAGCTGATCGAGCTCAATTGAACTCGGGCTAAAAGCTTGGAAAATAGATAAGCTCTCCTAGAATCTTTGATTCTTCGTCAAGCTTCCTAATTTTCAGTCGCTTTTTTAACGCCCTTAGTATCTTAATCTTACCAACGGAAGTGTGCGAATGCACGGTTAGCTTCAGCCATACGGTGAGTGTCTTCACGTTTCTTAACAGCTGCACCAGTGTTGTTAGCAGCATCCAAGATTTCTTTTGCAAGACGGTCTTGCATTGTGTGTTCACCACGAAGACGAGCGATTGTTACCAACCAACGAAGTCCAAGTGTTGTACGACGTTCTGGACGAACTTCAACTGGGACTTGGTAGTTAGATCCACCAACACGACGTGCACGTACTTCAAGTACAGGCATGATGTTTTCCATAGCTGTTTCAAATACTTCAAGTGCATCGTTACCAGTAGCTTCTTTGATTTGCTCAAAAGCACCGTAAACGATTGAAGCAGCTGTACCACGTTTACCGTCAAGCATAACGCGGTTGATAAGACGAGTAACTAATTGTGAATTGTAAAGCGGATCTGGCAATACGTCACGTTTTGGAGCTCTATTTTTACGACTCATTTCTCTTTATCCCCTTTCCTTATGCTTTTGGACGTTTAGTACCGTATTTAGAACGGCCTTGTTTACGATCGTTAACACCTGCAGTATCAAGTGCACCACGGACGATATGGTAACGTACCCCTGGAAGGTCTTTTACACGTCCACCACGAAGAAGCACCACGCTGTGCTCTTGCAAGTTGTGTCCGATACCTGGGATGTAGGCAGTAACTTCGATAAGGTTGCTCAAACGTACACGAGCGAATTTACGAAGGGCTGAGTTAGGTTTTTTAGGTGTCATTGTTCCAACACGAGTTGCAACACCACGTTTTTGTGGTGAAGAAACGTTTGTTTGAACTTTTTTATGACTGTTGTAACCAACGTTCAAAGCTGGTGATTTAGATTTTTCTACTTTTGATTTACGCGGTTTGCGAACCAATTGGTTAATTGTAGGCATCTACATTCTCCTGTGTTTTTTTATTTTTGGTGATGATACACTTGGTGACAGCTATCATCTGTGTGTACTTTTGCAACATTTGTCAGCACGTCCCTGTACACTCTTGAGAGACCAAAAGTAAAAAGTACCGTCTATTATTGTAACAAAATTTTCCCTTGGTTGTCAAGATATTTTTCTTTTTTATTGTTAATTTTAGCTCGTGGTAACTTCTCAAAGTAACTTCCACTTGCCCAACCAAAGTGGAAATTAGTCTAAAACGGATTTTTATGGTGGAATTAAGTGTGAGACGTTTGAGTTAGAAATGAGGTCTACTATGACAAAACATAAACACCTTACCCTTTCAGACCGTAATGATATCCAATTAGGTTTAGAGCGCGGTGAAACCTTCAAAGCTATTGGACAATCCATTCTAAAAGATCCGACAACTGTCTCCAAAGAAGTCAAACGAAACAGACAAGTCCGAGAGTCTACGTATGATAACCTTCCTTGCTCTTTACTCGTCAAAGCTCCCTTTGTCTGTAATGGATGTCCTAAAAGAAGACAAAATTGTGGCTATAAGAAGATTTTATACCTCGCTAAACAAGCTCAAAAACAGTACGAACAAACTCTTGTTGAAGCTCGTGAAGGGACTCCCCTTAATTCCAAGACCTTCTGGGACATGGACAAAGTCATTTCTGAGGGTGTTAAAAAGGGACAACACATCTATCATATCCTCAAAACTCACAATCTTGATGTCAGCTCCTCAACTGTCTATCGACATATCCGAAA
>CAJNBS010000025.1 GCA_905221065.1 bacterium | reverse complement strand
TGTAGCCTCTACATCAGCATCAACAAGTGCGGTAGCGTCTACGTCAGCATCGACTAGCGCCGTAGCATCTACGTCAGCAAGCACAAGCGCTGTAGCGTCTACGTCAGCATCGACTAGCGCCGTAGCATCTACATCAGCCTCAACAAGTGCCGTAGCGTCTACCTCAGCAAGTACTAGCGCTGTAGCCTCTACATCAGCATCAACAAGTGCGGTAGCGTCTACGTCAGCATCGACTAGCGCCGTAGCATCTACGTCAGCAAGCACAAGCGCTGTAGCGTCTACGTCAGCATCGACTAGCGCCGTAGCATCTACATCAGCCTCAACAAGTGCCGTAGCGTCTACATCAGCAAGTACTAGCGCAGTAGCGTCTACATCAGCATCAACAAGTGCCGTAGCGTCTACATCAGCAAGTACTAGCGCAGTAGCGTCTACCTCAGCAAGCACAAGCGCTGTAGCCTCTACATCAGCAAGTACAAGTGCCGTAGCCTCTACCTCAGCAAGCACAAGCGCTGTAGCGTCTACGTCAGCATCGACTAGCGTCGTAGCATCTACGTCAGCAAGTACTAGCGCTGTAGCTTCTACATCAGCATCAACAAGTGCCGTAGCGTCTACCTCAGCAAGTACTAGCGCTGTAGCCTCTACATCAGCATCAACAAGTGCCGTAGCGTCTACATCAGCAAGCACAAGCGCTGTAGCATCTACATCAGCATCAACAAGTGCGGTAGCCTCTACATCAGCATCAACAAGTGCCGTAGCGTCTACATCAGCAAGTACTAGCGCAGTAGCGTCTACATCAGCATCAACAAGTGCCGTAGCGTCTACATCAGCAAGTACTAGCGCAGTAGCGTCTACCTCAGCAAGCACAAGCGCTGTAGCCTCTACATCAGCAAGCACAAGCGCTGTAGCCTCTACATCAGCAAGCACAAGCGCTGTAGCGTCTACGTCAGCATCAACAAGTGCTGTAGCATCTACCTCAGCAAGTACTAGCGCTGTAGCGTCTACATCAGCAAGCACAAGCGCTGTAGCCTCTACATCAGCATCAACAAGTGCGGTAGCGTCTACGTCAGCATCGACTAGCGCCGTAGCATCTACGTCAGCAAGCACAAGCGCTGTAGCGTCTACGTCAGCATCGACTAGCGCCGTAGCATCTACATCAGCCTCAACAAGTGCCGTAGCGTCTACATCAGCAAGCACAAGCGCTGTAGCGTCTACATCAGCAAGCACAAGCGCTGTAGCATCTACATCAGCATCAACAAGTGCCGTAGCATCTACATCAGCAAGTACTAGCGCTGTAGCCTCTACATCAGCAAGCACAAGTGCGGTAGCGTCTACATCAGCGTCAACAAGTGCGGTAGCGTCTACGTCAGCGTCAACAAGTGCCGTAGCCTCTACGTCAGCGTCAACAAGCGCAGTAGCCTCTACATCAGCATCAACAAGTGCCGTAGCGTCTACCTCAGCAAGCACAAGTGCGGTAGCATCTACCTCAGCATCAACAAGTGCCGTAGCCTCTACCTCAGCAAGCACAAGTGCTGTAGCCTCTACGTCAGCAAGCACAAGCGCAGTAGCGTCTACATCAGCAAGCACAAGCGCAGTAGCGTCTACGTCAGCGTCAACAAGCGCTGTAGCGTCTACGTCAGCATCAACAAGTGCCGTAGCATCTACGTCAGCAAGTACTAGCGCAGTAGCATCTACATCAGCATCAACAAGTGCGGTAGCTTCTACCTCAGCATCAACAAGTGCCGTAGCTTCTACCTCAGCAAGCACAAGTGCCGTAGCCTCTACGTCAGCGTCAACAAGCGCAGTAGCCTCTACATCAGCATCAACAAGTGCTGTAGCATCTACGTCAGCATCAACAAGTGCTGTAGCATCTACCTCAGCAAGTACTAGCGCTGTAGCGTCTACATCAGCAAGCACAAGCGCTGTAGCCTCTACATCAGCATCAACAAGTGCGGTAGCGTCTACGTCAGCATCGACTAGCGCCGTAGCATCTACGTCAGCAAGCACAAGCGCAGTAGCGTCTACGTCAGCATCGACTAGCGCCGTAGCATCTACATCAGCCTCAACAAGTGCCGTAGCGTCTACATCAGCAAGCACAAGCGCTGTAGCGTCTACATCAGCAAGCACAAGCGCTGTAGCATCTACATCAGCATCAACAAGTGCCGTAGCATCTACATCAGCAAGTACTAGCGCTGTAGCCTCTACATCAGCAAGCACAAGTGCGGTAGCGTCTACATCAGCGTCAACAAGTGCGGTAGCGTCTACGTCAGCGTCAACAAGTGCCGTAGCCTCTACGTCAGCGTCAACAAGCGCAGTAGCCTCTACATCAGCATCAACAAGTGCCGTAGCGTCTACCTCAGCAAGCACAAGTGCGGTAGCATCTACCTCAGCATCAACAAGTGCGGTAGCTTCTACATCAGCAAGTACTAGCGCTGTAGCCTCTACATCAGCAAGCACAAGCGCAGTAGCCTCTACATCAGCATCAACAAGTGCGGTAGCTTCTACATCAGCAAGCACAAGCGCTGTAGCCTCTACATCAGCGTCAACAAGTGCGGTAGCCTCTACCTCAGCATCAACAAGTGCCGTAGCGTCTACCTCAGCATCAACAAGTGCTGTAGCGTCTACATCAGCATCAACAAGTGCAGTAGCGTCTACCTCAGCAAGCACAAGCGCTGTAGCATCTACCTCAGCATCAACAAGTGCAGTAGCATCTACCTCAGCAAGCACAAGCGCTGTAGCGTCTACATCAGCATCGACTAGCGCCGTAGCCTCTACATCATCATCAACAAGTGCGGTAGCTTCTACATCAGCATCAACAAGTGCAGTAGCGTCTACATCAGCATCAACAAGTGCGGTAGCTTCTACATCAGCATCAACAAGTGCAGTAGCCTCTACATCAGCAAGCACAAGCGCTGTAGCATCTACATCAGCAAGCACAAGCGCTGTAGCGTCTACCTCAGCAAGCACAAGTGCAGTAGCGTCTACCTCAGCAAGTACTAGCGCAGTAGCCTCTACATCAGCATCAACAAGTGCGGTAGCGTCTACGTCAGCATCGACTAGCGCCGTAGCATCTACGTCAGCAAGCACAAGCGCAGTAGCGTCTACGTCAGCATCGACTAGCGCCGTAGCCTCTACGTCAGCAAGTACTAGCGCTGTAGCCTCTACATCAGCATCAACAAGTGCCGTAGCGTCTACATCAGCATCAACAAGTGCAGTAGCATCTACCTCAGCAAGCACAAGCGCAGTAGCGTCTACGTCAGCATCGACTAGCGCCGTAGCCTCTACGTCAGCAAGTACTAGCGCTGTAGCCTCTACATCAGCATCAACAAGTGCCGTAGCGTCTACATCAGCATCAACAAGTGCCGTAGCGTCTACCTCAGCAAGCACAAGCGCTGTAGCCTCTACATCAGCATCAACAAGTGCCGTAGCGTCTACCTCAGCAAGCACAAGTGCGGTAGCGTCTACATCAGCGTCAACAAGTGCGGTAGCGTCTACGTCAGCGTCAACAAGTGCCGTAGCCTCTACGTCAGCGTCAACAAGCGCCGTAGCATCTACATCAGCATCAACAAGTGCCGTAGCGTCTACCTCAGCAAGCACAAGTGCGGTAGCATCTACATCAGCATCAACAAGTGCCGTAGCATCTACATCAGCGTCAACAAGCGCAGTAGCATCTACCTCAGCAAGTACTAGTGCGGTAGCCTCTACATCAGCAAGCACAAGCGCTGTAGCGTCTACCTCAGCAAGCACAAGCGCAGTAGCGTCTACATCAGCATCAACAAGCGCAGTAGCGTCTACCTCAGCAAGTACTAGCGCCGTAGCCTCTACATCATCATCAACAAGTGCGGTAGCGTCTACGTCAGCATCGACTAGCGCCGTAGCATCTACGTCAGCAAGCACAAGTGCAGTAGCATCTACCTCAGCAAGCACAAGCGCTGTAGCGTCTACATCAGCATCGACTAGCGCCGTAGCCTCTACATCATCATCAACAAGTGCGGTAGCTTCTACATCAGCATCAACAAGTGCAGTAGCGTCTACCTCAGCAAGTACTAGCGTTGTAGCCTCTACATCAGCATCAACAAGTGCGGTAGCGTCTACGTCAGCATCGACTAGCGCCGTAGCATCTACGTCAGCATCGACTAGCGCTGTAGCGTCTACCTCAGCAAGCACAAGCGCTGTAGCATCTACATCAGCATCAACAAGCGCCGTAGCGTCTACCTCAGCAAGCACAAGCGCCGTAGCGTCTACCTCAGCATCAACAAGTGCGGTAGCTTCTACGTCAGCATCAACAAGTGCGGTAGCATCTACATCAGCATCGACTAGTGCTGTAGCGTCTACATCAGCGTCAACAAGTGCCGTAGCGTCTACGTCAGCATCAACAAGTGCCGTAGCCTCTACCTCAGCATCAACTAGCGCTGTAGCATCTACGTCAGCAAGCACAAGCGCGGTAGCGTCTACGTCAGCATCAACAAGTGCTGTAGCGTCTACCTCAGCAAGCACAAGTGCTGTAGCATCTACCTCAGCAAGCACAAGTGCGGTAGCCTCTACCTCAGCATCAACAAGCGCCGTAGCGTCTACCTCAGCGTCAACAAGTGCCGTAGCGTCTACGTCAGCAAGCACAAGCGCCGTAGCCTCTACCTCAGCATCAACAAGTGCTGTAGCGTCTACCTCAGCAAGCACAAGCGCCGTAGCGTCTACGTCAGCATCAACAAGTGCCGTAGCGTCTGCCTCAGCATCGACTAGCGCAGTAGCGTCTACGTCAGCATCGACTAGCGCTGTAGCGTCTACCTCAGCAAGCACAAGCGCAGTAGCCTCTACCTCAGCGTCAACAAGTGCTGTAGCGTCTACCTCAGCAAGCACAAGCGCCGTAGCCTCTACTTCAGCGTCAACAAGTGCGGTAGCGTCTACCTCAGCGTCAACAAGTCTAAGTATGTCAGTCTCAACTTCGATGTCTATGTCGACTTCAACAAGTACGTCACTTTCAGATGCAATTTCTGATAGTGCCACAACGTCGCGCTCGCTTGTAGAATCAAATGTTGAACATTCGACTTCACACGTAGGAAATGGTACGGAATCTACATCTAAGTCAAGACAACAACTGCCAAATACAGGTACAGAAGTATCCAAAACATCTGCACTTCTAGGAGCTTTAGCCGCTGTAACAGGTCTAGGTCTGATTGCGAAACGTCGCAAACGTGATGATGAAGAAGAAATGTAAACAATCTTTCTGGAGCAGATTTATCTGTGGATAGATGATTGAAAAG
Organism: bacterium; assembly: GCA_905221065.1. Lineage (GTDB taxonomy): Bacteria > Bacillota > Bacilli > Lactobacillales > Streptococcaceae > Streptococcus. Next base: position 11,334 of record CAJNBS010000025.1, on the reverse strand, counting down.
TGAATGGAACAGAAGTTTCGATCATAAGAAAAAGTGAACAAAACTAGTTTTCTGTAAATCAGAATTCTGTTTCGTTCACTTTTTTATTTTGTTGTAGAATGAAATTAGAATAGTACACCACAGCTGACAACTATACTAATGTAAAATAGTCTCATTTTTGTTGCTAGAATCCTATTCAAGAAGCTTCCTGGTGGAACTATATGTTGAAATTGGGCAACTTTTGTTATTCGCTTATTCCCAATATATAAAGAAAATATATGCGATTTTGGAACTTGTAATAGATTGAAATTAAAATACTAGACTGAAATTAAAATACTAGACTGCAGCTTCTAAAATATTCCTATTAATTGGATAATTAGTAGATAAAATCGACAGATGGATCCGAGACCTTACCTTTGATTTAATCTTTGAAGCGGGTTCGTTGTATAAGAAATCCTAAAAGATCAACAGTTGAAAGTAAATACCTTATCTTTACTTTAAAAATAGGCTAAGGAAGTTTTTGCAGGTTATGGATAGCTTATTTATATACTCAACAAAAATCAAAAAATGTATAGAGGTTGGTCAAAAACTGAATTTTAGTTGAAAATGTGGTAGGTTTTCCACAATAAGAACGCAGAACATCAAGTTTTTTTAAGGCTTTATACGATGCGCTTTTATTGTTTTAAAGACTTTCTGCTCGGTCTAAACCATACAAATAGTGAGACCAAGCTGAGCTTGTTTGAAGAGATTTTCGAAGAGTTTAATAAATAGAGATAAAGATATCATACGAACGAAACATTCTATAAATAATTATAAAATGAAACCGCTGTATTATTCATATCGGAGACATCCAAAAGTGCTTATGTAAAATACGATATAATTAGTATATTATTAAAATTCAAGCAAAACAAATTTGTTATAAATTAAACTATTTTAAAAATTTATCGTGGAATTGTATTCGGAAAACCTGTAACAAAAATTTAATATTTCGTAATTAAGAAACATAAAAACGCTTAAAATTTGGACTGTACTCCTTTGAAAGTGCTTAAAATTGTCATTTTTCTAATATTTATAAAAAGCAGCATACCCACCTATAATATCCATATAAAATACTTTTTTTTTTTAGGTAAAAATGTTTTAAAACTTATTGAATTACTTGCATCTAAAGTGTATAATGTATATTGGTATTTTATTGCCAAATACACATAAATATAAGTAGGAAGGAATCTAAAATATGTTTTTTAGACGCCAAGAAGGTGAATATAGAGAGACGGATCGTGTGACCCGTTTCAAGTTGATCAAGTCGGGTAAGCATTGGTTGCGTGCCTCGACCTCTCAATTTGGTCTCTTTAAAGTCTTGCGTGGTGGTGTAGATGCTGCTCAGGTAACAACTGAAGTTATCGAAGAGCAATCAGCAAATACACTAACAGGATTGGATATCCTGAAAGGGCTAGCCGCAGCAGGGACGGTACTTGGAGGAGCGGTTGCAACACAAACAACTGTTTATGCCAACGATGCTCTTGAAAAGACAGTAGAGTCAAATCAAACACTTGCAAATACAGACACAGTAACTTTGGGAACAGTAAAAGATCAGGAGGGGGCTCAAGCCGACAGCTTATCAATTTCTGTCAGCCAAAGCCAATCCTTGTCTGAGGAAGCTTCCAAGAATGCAAGTAAGCATCTTTCAGAAAGTGAAAGCCAATCAGTAAGTACTTCAACAAGTGCTTCTGTATCAGCAAGTACATCTGCTTCTGCAAGTGCAAGTACAAGTGCATCTGAGTCAGCCTCAACAAGTGCTTCTCAATCACAAGCTGGAGTAACTTCTGAACTGGCAAAACCAGTAGCATCAGAAACAGCTTCAAACAAAGAGACATCTGTTCGTAAGGAAGATGCAGCTAACGCGACAGCTGATGCGGCTCTTTCAAAAGTTATCACTGATAGCCTCGCATCTCTACAAGCAGTTGAAACTCGTTTGAGTCAAATCACCTCAACGACTTCAAGTTTGGTAGATACAACGACAACAGCTGCTGTAGCGACAACAGTATCTGCTGAGAGCGACAAAAAAGCTCAAGAAGACCGCAAACGTCTGTCTAAAATCTCAGCGACTATGGGTGAATACCTCGCTAAGTCTATCGGTCTGCCAAATACGGAATCAGCTGTTGCTAAGGTTAATGCTGCTGTAACAGCTATCGAAGAAGCTCTTAAAAATCCAAATGCTGACTTGACAGATGTTATCAAGCAAGCTACGTCTGCGCAAAACTCAATCGTCAACGCTGTCCTTCGTGCTAGCAACGGTAAACGTAGTGTGCTAAATGGTAGACAGATGGAGAGAGGGGCACAGCCTCGTGCCATTAATACACAGGTTGGTTCACGTGCGGTAGGAGTGGCTAACGAGAATCGTGAAAATGGCGAAAACTTAAAATCTTACGTATCTGGTTATAATGATTCTGCACAAAATCATTTGAGAGATCACGTGGCTGTTGCATCGGAGCCTGTATATGATGCAAATGGTAAAGTAACCTCTATCATTTGGACACTGATTGCAAATCCGCTTACGAATCGTGGTTATACTAATGTGATTAAGTGGATGCAGGTTCCAGACCAGCTAGAGATGCCTGATACTATTGTCACGACAGGTTATAAAAATCTAATAACAAGTACAACAGAAAAACCAAATCTGAATTTCGCTAACCTTCCTGTTGATAAGTCAAATCCGCTTAGCTTGCCGGATAAATTTGGTGAGACTGTTGCAGGTGGTAATGATGGATTTGCTAAACAGGGGACAGCAACATATGATAGAGGTCAGTTTGCAAATGGAAGTCAAGGCTTTGTTTCTCTCTATCATCCAGATGAATCCAAAAACTTGCTAAAAGCTTTATCTGATAATAATGACGAGTATAAACGCCCTATATGGAACGAAATTTCTCCAGCAATCGTTCCGCGTGTTTCAGACCCACGTACTATTTGGCAAACGGTTAATATCGGTGGAACGCAAAGTGAAGTAAACGTAACACGCTTTGAAACAAGAGTAAAACCAGGTGTTACTCCTGAGCAAATAAAAAATATGAAACTGTTATTTGGTGTAGGCTCACCAGGTACGACCTTTGCAACGGTGGGGCTCCACACCAATCCTCTTGGGATGAGCTACGAACAAGCTTATCCACTAGCCGCAGCACAAGGTGGGAAATATTTTGTTAACCAAGTGGAAGAACCGTATAATACCAGTAGCTATAATAATGCAAAATTGAAATGGTGGTATTCAAATAACGATACAAACCAAGCCTTTACGGATCCGAACCAGTACTTGGTGAAAAAGGGAACCAATGACTGGAGTAGTGGGAAGTTGCCTGCTGGCTCACAGATAGAGTGGAGAGATTCTAACGGTCGAACTATCGAGAAGAGGGAAGTTGGACGCACTCCAGGGGTCTTTAACAATAAGCTACATGTAACTTTCCCTGATAATACAACAAAAGATGTAGATACTCAGTTTATCGTTAAGCCTTATACTCCGAAAATTACCAATAAGTTAGTTGAAGGTAAGGAACAACAAGATATTCAAGTTGAAAACGCTACTCCTGGTAAGAAAGTTTACCTATATGAAAATGGAACAAAAATCCAAGAGGCAACGGCTGATAATAACGGTCAAGTGACCTTCCGTAATGTTACCTTAAAAAACAATGCAGACTACAAGGCTCAAACGGTAGTTGATGGACAGCCAGAATATAGAGATAGAAGTGGAGCCACTAAGACATCTGTTGAGTCTGATTATAGTAATACAGTTCGCGCAATTAATATTGATAAGACTGGACCTGTTATTACAGCAGGTGATAACAACGGACGAATCAATTTGACCGTTGGACAACCAGCTAATGTCCGCTTGTCAGCTTCTGATGCGACAACTGGTAATTCAGGCATGAAGGCCATTACTTATGATGCAAGTAAGTCTACAGGAACCAACCTTGATAAATCGACTACAAACTTTAACAATGTTTTGACAGCAAGCAAAGCTGTTAAAAACAATGACGGTTCTATGTCAACTACTTTGACAGGTACTCCTTCAAAAATTGGGCTTTATGAAAACGTTAAGGTGACGGCTACAGATGCGGTTGGCAATACAACTGAGAAAACTGTTACTGTTGCTGTTAATCCAGCTCCTCCAACAATTGAAACAAATCTTGACAATACAGTTGGACAGAGAGCGAATGTCGTAGTTAACGTCGGATCAAACATTCCAAACGGTTCAACAGTTACCCTTCAGGGGCCAAACAATACAAGCCACACAGGTACAGTTTCAAACGGGAAAGCAACGATTACTGTTCCAAATGTTCAGGCTGGTTCATATGTAGCTAAGACAAATGTGACCTTACCAAATAACAAGGGAACCTTATCTTCTGAAAGCAGTGCCCCTGCAACTTCTACACCTGATGCAATTAAACCAGTTATTACAGGAGTTCCAGCCAATAAACGAATTGACATAGTTGCAGGAGATTCTGTCGATTTAGCAATTACAGCTTCAGATAATGAAACAGGTAATTCAGGTATTAAATCATTAAACGGTTTGGCATTTGTTCCAATTCCACCAGAAAATGGTTCGCTATCGTTGGAAAATAAACATGTGAATGCGGATAAGACAATGTCTGCTAATTTACGTGGAACGATTAGTAAAGTCGGAACTTATGAAAATTATGCCTTCGCGGCAACAGATGGACGTGGGAACATTCAAAATGATATGGTAACGATTGTTGCTCGTCCAAGCACCCCTACAGTTACTAAGAATTTGACTGAAGAAGGTGGTATGCCAACGTCTATTACGGTAACAGATATTGACCCACAGGCAACTAAGGTTACAGTAACAGTGGGGAATAAATCTGTCACTAAGGATATTCCAGCAGGGACATCTAGTGTAACTGTTACACCAACTGAACTTGGTTTGGACGATGGTGTATTGCCTGCAACTGGAACAGTAACAGCTAAGGTTGCTGCGCAAGATTCTCGTAAGCCAGCAGGTACTTTTCTTGAGTCAACAGTAAGTGACCCTGTAACTATCACGAAGGAAACAGAAAGACCAGTAGCAAGTACTCTTGTAGAAGTAAAAGACCCAGCGACTGGCAAGTGGAAATTAGTTCCAACAGGAACCGCAAATAATCTACCAGAATATACCTTCTATGCAGGTGATGAACTTCGCTTTACCACAACCTTCACAGACAATAGTAACTATATCAAGAGAACGACGGTTAGAAAAGGGAGTGATGGAGGTAGCGAGGTTCGAAATGGAAATGTTTTGGATGATACTTTTGGAGAAGCAATTGCATCCAATATTGCTTCTATTACAGATGCCTCAACTACAAATCCAGCTAGCCTAGTTGCAGAGGGGAAAGTCAAAGAAGAACTTCAATACCGCACCGGAATTTTTGCGACTCGTGCGATTACAGCTACAGATGTTGCAGGAAATGAGTCAGTAGGAAATACATTTAAACTTGTACAAGGGAGTTTAGCAGAAAGAAATGCAAATCTCAATCCAACTGAAAAGCCAACAGTAAATGATCTAAGTAATCCAACAGAGACAGAAAAAGCGACTCTTAAGACTAATATCGAGAACGCACATGGTGTTGATGGCAGAATTGGCAATATTTCATTTAGTGGTGACCTTGTAACTATCCAATATAAAGATGGAACTAGTCGTACACTCAAGGTGGCAGATATTGCTAAACCAAAAGCTCCAACGGTTACAAATGATTTGACAGATCAAGGTGGTCTTGCCAAGAACATTACGATTACAAATATTGAACCAAAAGCAACGTCTGTTACGATTAAAATCGGAAATGAAACTTATACAGTCGATAAGCCAGCAGGTGCAACTGAACTGACAGTAACTCCTGCAGAACTTGGTTTGAATGTATTGCCAGCCAGAGGCAGTGTAACAGCTACAGCTAATGTTACGGATTCTAATGGCGTTACAACCCCATCTGCTGAAAGTACAGGTGTCAATATTACCCCTGAGACGATTAGGCCAGTAGCGAATACAGTTGTAGAAATTTACAATAAAGCGACTGATCAATGGGTAGAAGCTCCTAAGACGATTTCAGGTGGAAATCCAGTATATACTTTTTATGCTGGTGACCAAATTAGATTTACAACATCAGCCACTGACAATAGTAACTATATAAACAAAACAGAGATTAAAATAGGTGGCTCTGACGGAAAGAAGGTTCCGAATGGAAATGCTTTGGATGACGCTTTTGGAACAGCAATTGTATCCAATATTGCTTCTATTACAGATGCCTCAGCTACCAATCCAGCTAGCCTAGTTGCAGAGGGGAAAGTCAAAGAAGAACTTCAATACCGCACCGGAAATTTTGCGAATCGTGCGATTACAGCTACAGATGTTGCAGGAAATGAGTCAGTAGGAAATACATTTAAACTTGTGCAAGGTGATTTAGCAGTAAAAAATGCTAACTTGAATCCTGATAAGAAGATTAAAGTTACAAGTCTGTCTACTTTGACAGATCCGGAAAAAACAAGCATTGTAGAATCCATCAAGAATGCCCATGATACAGCTACACAAAAAGAAAAAGACCGTATCAAGGAAGTTACCTTCGAAGGAACTAATGCTAAGATTACCTATAAAGATGGTCAATCTCGTATCAAACCACTCTCAGAATTGGCAATGGAAGTTAACCAACCAGTTGTTGAAAATCTAACTGGACGTGGAGGCTTGCCAAATCAAACCATCACGGTAACTAATGTTCTTCCAGGTGCAACTGTAACCTTGACAGTAGGGAACCAAACCTTTAAAAAGCAAGTTCCAACAAATGCTACAAGTGTAACCTTTACTGCTGACGAATTGCAAAAAGTCTATGATACAAATAATGGTCTTCTTCCTTCAAGTACTGTACCTAATGTAACTGCGACTCAAAGTGTGCCAGCAGGACCAAATACAACTGAAGTGTTAACTTCAGAGCCAGGTTCTGGTACGATTACTAAGGAAACAGAAGCACCGAATGTTACTGTTAAGGTTCAAGTTCTTCGTGATGGCGTGTGGGTAGATGCTCCTAAAGATTCACAGGGAAGAAATAAAATCTATGCGGGTGATCAGTTCCGTGTCAGAGTTGAAACTTGGGATAATAGTGGAAAAGTTACTCATATAGAAGCTTGGAACAATGAGACTAGTGAGCAGTTGAAATATGTTACAAGAAATGTAATTGATCATTCTACAGGAGGGATTGCTGATCAAAGAACAAATAAATTAACAGATGCGTCTCAAGCACAGCCTTATACTCATAATTTAACGAGTGATGGAACTTATAATGCTAATCAGGTATTTAATCCAAGAAAAGATTATACTAATACTGCAACACCAGATAATGATGATGATACACCCAATGTCTGGACACGTTTTGCAAGGGTTAAAGATTTGTCTGGCAATTTAAAGGCTGAAAAGTATGTCATTATACAAGCTCCGTTGAGTGAGAAATATACTCCAGCTTCCCCAGTAATTCAGGTGGAAAATCTTACTACACCAACAGAAGCTGATAAGGAAAAGATTCGCAAGGCTATTGAAGATGCGAATCCTAACATGCAGATAAAAACTGTCTCTGTAGGTAGAGATGGTACGGTCACAGTTACCTATGAAGATGATACGACGGATATATTTAAGCCTAATTTATCTGACTCGGATTACAGATCACAAAGTGCGTCAACAAGCGCTGTAGCGTCTACTTCAGCGTCAACAAGTGCTGTAGCGTCTACCTCAGCATCAACAAGTGCGGTAGCCTCAACCTCAGCAAGCACAAGCGCCGTAGCGTCTACGTCAGCATCAACAAGTGCAGTAGCGTCTACGTCAGCAAGCACAAGCGCCGTAGCGTCTACGTCAGCATCAACAAGTGCGGTAGCGTCTACGTCAGCAAGTACTAGTGCTGTAGCGTCTACCTCAGCATCAACAAGTGCGGTAGCGTCTACCTCAGCAAGCACAAGCGCCGTAGCGTCTACGTCAGCATCAACAAGTGCAGTAGCGTCTACGTCAGCGTCAACAAGTGCAGTAGCGTCTACGTCAGCTTCAACAAGCGCAGTAGCGTCTACCTCAGCAAGCACAAGTGCGGTAGCCTCAACCTCAGCAAGCACAAGTGCGGTAGCGTCTACCTCAGCAAGCACAAGCGCTGTAGCATCTACGTCAGCAAGCACAAGTGCAGTAGCGTCTACGTCAGCGTCAACAAGTGCAGTAGCATCAACATCAGCAAGCACAAGCGCTGTAGCGTCTACGTCAGCATCAACAAGTGCTGTAGCGTCTACGTCAGCTTCAACAAGTGCCGTAGCATCAACATCAGCAAGCACAAGCGCTGTAGCGTCTACTTCAGCATCAACAAGTGCGGTAGCCTCTACATCAGCAAGCACAAGCGCTGTAGCGTCTACTTCAGCGTCAACAAGTGCAGTAGCATCTACATCAGCAAGTACTAGCGCTGTAGCGTCTACCTCAGCATCAACAAGTGCAGTAGCATCTACTTCAGCAAGTACTAGTGCAGTAGCGTCTACTTCAGCATCAACAAGTGCAGTAGCCTCTACATCAGCAAGTACTAGCGCTGTAGCGTCTACCTCAGCAAGTACAAGTGCAGTAGCGTCTACGTCAGCGTCAACAAGTGCGGTAGCCTCTACGTCAGCGTCAACAAGTGCCGTAGCGTCTACCTCAGCCAGCACAAGCGCAGTAGCCTCTACTTCAGCGTCAACAAGTGCAGTAGCCTCTACGTCAGCATCAACAAGTGCAGTAGCGTCTACCTCAGCGTCAACAAGTGCGGTAGCGTCTACGTCAGCATCAACAAGTGCGGTAGCGTCTACCTCAGCGTCAACAAGTGCGGTAGCGTCTACTTCAGCTTCAACAAGCGCTGTAGCGTCTACGTCAGCGTCAACAAGTGCGGTAGCGTCTACGTCAGCGTCAACAAGTGCGGTAGCGTCTACTTCAGCAAGCACAAGCGCCGTAGCGTCTACTTCAGCTTCAACAAGCGCTGTAGCGTCTACGTCAGCATCAACAAGTGCGGTAGCGTCTACGTCAGCGTCAACAAGTGCGGTAGCGTCTACCTCAGCATCAACAAGCGCGGTAGCGTCTACTTCAGCTTCAACAAGTGCGGTAGCCTCTACATCAGCAAGTACTAGTGCCGTAGCATCAACCTCAGCAAGTACTAGTGCGGTAGCGTCTACGTCAGCATCAACAAGTGCGGTAGCGTCTACTTCAGCTTCAACAAGTGCAGTAGCCTCTACCTCAGCAAGTACTAGCGCTGTAGCCTCTACATCAGCAAGTACTAGCGCTGTAGCGTCTACTTCAGCATCAACAAGTGCGGTAGCCTCTACATCAGCAAGCACAAGCGCCGTAGCGTCTACTTCAGCAAGCACAAGCGCTGTAGCGTCTACGTCAGCATCAACAAGTGCGGTAGCGTCTACATCGGCGTCAACAAGTGCAGTAGCCTCTACCTCAGCAAGTACTAGCGCTGTAGCGTCTACTTCAGCAAGCACAAGCGCCGTAGCGTCTACTTCAGCAAGCACAAGCGCTGTAGCGTCTACGTCAGCGTCAACAAGTGCGGTAGCCTCTACATCAGCAAGCACAAGTGCAGTAGCATCTACCTCAGCAAGCACAAGCGCTGTAGCGTCTACCTCAGCATCAACAAGTGCCGTAGCATCTACTTCAGCAAGTACTAGTGCCGTAGCGTCTACTTCAGCTTCAACAAGCGCTGTAGCCTCTACGTCAGCATCAACAAGTGCGGTAGCGTCTACCTCAGCGTCAACAAGTGCTGTAGCGTCTACCTCAGCATCAACAAGTGCCGTAGCATCAACATCAGCAAGTACTAGCGCTGTAGCGTCTACCTCAGCTTCAACAAGCGCTGTAGCCTCTACGTCAGCATCAACAAGTGCGGTAGCGTCTACCTCAGCATCAACAAGCGCTGTAGCATCAACATCAGCAAGTACTAGCGCTGTAGCCTCTACTTCAGCTTCAACAAGCGCTGTAGCCTCTACGTCAGCATCAACAAGTGCGGTAGCGTCTACCTCAGCGTCAACAAGTGCGGTAGCGTCTACCTCAGCTTCAACAAGTGCCGTAGCATCAACATCAGCAAGTACTAGCGCTGTAGCGTCTACCTCAGCTTCAACAAGTGCCGTAGCCTCTACTTCAGCAAGTACTAGTGCCGTAGCCTCTACGTCAGCATCAACAAGTGCGGTAGCGTCTACCTCAGCTTCAACAAGCGCTGTAGCCTCTACTTCAGCAAGTACTAGCGCTGTAGCCTCTACTTCAGCTTCAACAAGCGCTGTGGCCTCTACGTCAGCTTCAACAAGCGCTGTAGCCTCTACGTCAGCATCAACAAGTGCGGTAGCGTCTACCTCAGCTTCAACAAGTGCCGTAGCATCAACATCAGCAAGTACTAGCGCTGTAGCGTCTACCTCAGCTTCAACAAGTGCCGTAGCCTCTACTTCAGCAAGTACTAGTGCCGTAGCGTCTACTTCAGCAAGCACAAGTGCAGTAGCCTCTACTTCAGCAAGTACAAGCGCTGTAGCCTCTACTTCAGCAAGCACAAGCGCTGTAGCGTCTACGTCAGCGTCAACAAGTGCGGTAGCGTCTACTTCAGCAAGTACAAGCGCTGTAGCGTCTACCTCAGCGTCAACAAGTGCAGTAGCGTCTACTTCAGCAAGTACAAGCGCTGTAGCGTCTACGTCAGCGTCAACAAGTGCGGTAGCGTCTACGTCAGCGTCAACAAGTGCGGTAGCGTCTACCTCAGCTTCAACAAGCGCTGTAGCCTCTACTTCAGCAAGTACAAGCGCTGTAGCGTCTACCTCAGCTTCAACAAGCGCTGTAGCCTCTACTTCAGCAAGTACAAGCGCTGTAGCGTCTACTTCAGCATCAACAAGTGCGGTAGCCTCTACATCAGCAAGCACAAGCGCTGTAGCATCTACATCAGCCAGTACTAGCGCTGTAGCATCAACCTCAGCCTCAACAAGTGCCGTAGCCTCTACCTCAGCAAGCACAAGTGCAGTAGCATCAACATCAGCAAGTACAAGCGCTGTAGCCTCTACGTCAGCATCAACAAGCGCTGTAGCGTCTACTTCAGCATCAACAAGCGCTGTGGCCTCTACGTCAGCTTCAACAAGTGCGGTAGCGTCTACATCGGCGTCAACAAGTGCCGTAGCGTCTACTTCAGCAAGTACAAGCGCTGTAGCATCAACATCAGCAAGCACAAGCGCTGTAGCGTCTACTTCAGCGTCAACAAGTGCGGTAGCGTCTACTTCAGCAAGTACAAGCGCTGTAGCGTCTACGTCAGCGTCAACAAGTGCGGTAGCGTCTACCTCAGCAAGTACTAGCGCTGTAGCGTCTACCTCAGC
>CAJNBS010000024.1 GCA_905221065.1 bacterium | reverse complement strand
GAACAAGCCGTTATAGACTATATCGATTACTACAACAACAAACGAATTAAGGTAAAACTAAAAGGACTTAGTCCTGTGCAATACAGAACTAAATCCTTTCAATAATTATTTGTCCAACTTTTTGGGGTCAGTACAATATCAGGTGTTGAAAAACCGTGATACTGTGCATTTTATTGCAGGAAGATTTACTTCATTTTCTCCTGAAACTGAGTTTTTGCCCATTTTCATAACTAGAAAGATTTGTGAATACAAACTATTTCTGATATACTAAATATACAGTAATAATGAATGATAGGATATGGGATGAAAGAATTTCAATTTGAGAGAAAGCAGCGTTTTTCTTTGAGAAAATATGCAATAGGAGCTTGTTCGGTCTTGCTAGGAACGAGTTTATTTTTTGCTGGTATGGGAGCTCAACCTGTACAGGCTACAGAAACGAGTTCAACACTAATTTCAAGTCATTATTTGGATGAGCAGGATTTATCTGAAAAGCTAAAATCTGAGTTGCAATGGTTTGAAGAAAATAAGATTGAGGTAAAAGAAGGAAAAGAATATTACTTTGTCTATCGAAAATTGGCTACAAGATTACCAGAAACAGGTCTGTTTTCTAATGATGGGATGTTTATCTTGGGAGCAGGATTATTATTGCTTTCCTTCACTTTAATCAAGAGAAAAAAGGGAGCGTCTTACTTCCTTGTGACAGTCTTTGCTGTTGGTGGCTGGGGAGCATCCATCTCTGCTTTTGAAAATCTGGTAGAATTGCAACCAGCCCTTGTTAAGAGAGTAGAAGGTCAGTTTCTACCAAGTCCTGAAACAGTCCAAGGATATGAATTTACGGGATATTATTTGGTAAGAGATAGTGCTAGCAAGGAACTTTCTGTTGATAAGGTAGAATCGCCAGCATTATCTCAAAAGGAGGAAAGTTCAGAATCTCAGTCTAAGAAGATTGTACAACAGACTGCATCTCATTTTAGCTCGACTGAAGATCTTGTGCAATCTCCTCAACCATCCTACGCAGTTGAGCCTGTTTTAAATCCAACTCCTGAAAAAAGTATGAGTATTGAGTCTAAAAAAGTACCAGATGAAGGAATGAAAACTGTTATTGAAGACAAGCCAGAACTGGAAGTTAGGGTAGGGGAGATAGAGTTTGAAACTCAATTGCAGTCGGACCCAACTCTGGCTAAGGGAGAAAAAAGAATTTCTATAGAAGGTGCCACGGGACAAGAACGAATCTTAACAGAAGTAAGGGTTATCGATGGTATTGCTACGCGAAAAGAAGTAGGGAGAGAAGTGCTTCGTGAACCAGTTACTCAGGTAATTCTGGTCGGGACAAAAGAGAAGGAACCTCAAGAAAATGGCATAAGTACAGCCCCAGAAGTCCAACCACCACTTCCCTCTTATGAAGGCGGAGTTTCCGGTGAGTCCTTGGTCGAACCACCACTTCCGTCTTATGGGGGCGGTGTTTCCAGTGAGTCCTTAGTAGAACCAGCGCTTCCCTCTTATGAAGGTGGTGTTTCCGGTGAGTCCTTAGTAGAACCGTCCCTTCCCTCTTATGAGGGCGGTGTTTCCGGTGAGTCCTTGGTAGAACCAGCCCTTCCCTCTTATGAAGGCGGAGTTTCTGGTGAGTCCTTGGTAGAGCCGTCTCTTCCATCTTATGAGGGCGGTGTTTCCGGTGAATCCTTGGTAGAGCCGTCTCTCCCCTCTTATGAAGGTGGCGTTTCCGGTGAGCCGGAGATACAGGAGGCTCTCCCAGAGTATAAAGAAGACACTCAACTTCCTCAGACCAAAGTAGAGACCAAAGCTGTTTCTTATGAAACCATTTATGAAAAGAATGAGGCACTAGACCACGGTGTTACAAGAGTAAAAATTCCGGGTGTTGAGGGACAAGAACAAGTTACTACTACCTATACTAAAGATCAAGCAAGTGGAAATATTTCTGAGAATAAAACTGTCAAAATAGTAGCTAATAAAGTTGATCAAGTTGTAGAAGTTGGAACTAAACCGAGTGTTGAAACTACTGTCCTATCTCATAAAACGATTTACCAAGTGAATCCTGCTTTGGAGTTCAGACAAGAGGAAGTAGCGGTTGCAGGGAGTGATGGTTCGGTGGAAACTAGGACGACTTATCAACTAGATAAGTCAACAGGTCAGGTGACGGTATCTGATACTACTAAACAAGTAAATTCAGCAGTAGATAAAGTGATTCAAGTTGGTAATGTGGAAAAAGTAATACAACCGATTGCTGTTACTGAGGAGCGAAGAGAGGATTCTTCACTTGCTAAAAACATAGAAAAGGTAGTCTCTGAAGGAGAAGTTGGTGAGAATACACTTACCAGAACTTACGCTATCAATGAACAAACTGGTGAATTGATTAATCCTCAGGAAGTGAGTCAAATAACAAAACCAATGAAACCGAGAGTTATTTTAGTTGGTAGTCAGGAGGATAAACCACACCTCCTTCCAGACAATAGTGAGAGAGAAGATGCTGTAGATGTGTCTGCTCTTACCACAAGCGCGAGGTCAGTAGATTTCTTAAATGATAGTAAATTAAAAGCACAGTTGGAGCCTGTCTATGATCCTCGAGATATTATAACAAAGAGAATTGCGCTCAGAAAAACACACCCAAATATCACTGACCAAGAGGTCAAAGATATGTTGCGTACAGAGTATCTTCAAAAACTGTCAATTCAAGAAAGCTTTGATCAGACGAAGATGCAAGCTGAGTCAAGTTTCAAAAAGATTGCCTCACATACTTTGGGAATTATAGGAGATACCCCTGAAAATCGCAGTAAGGTCAAACAAGAGCTGGAGCAATACAAAGAGCAGATCTTGTTGGGACTGTCTTATATCAATCGTTTTTATAATATTCAATTTGGGGACACGAATATTCGTGATATTCTGGCCTTTAATCCAAGTTCATTTGGCAATAAGACAATGACCGCCTTGGATAGTTTGAAAAAATTAGGATCCATGTCTTATGAAGAGATGAAATTGACCAATAGTCCTCAAACATTTACAAAATACTTATCTACCATTACAGGTAAGGCTAGCTTGAAGGAATTTTTAGACAGCAATCGCCAACTCTTTACGTCAGATGATGCGGATACCTGGCTTAAAAAATCTAGCCAAGCTATGATTGTTGAAAAATCATCTAAGGAAAATCCTTCAGCGCATGTCGGGCTGTATAGCAAGTTGACAGCTGGAGAAAAGGATCCTCGTAAACAAGAGGCTAATATGGCTGCTATTTTGGGACTTTTAAATGTGAAAGAACCAAATGTTTACGTGATTAGTAATATGGCGACAATTACCTATGGTAATATTGGTTCCTATATAGATACTTCTCTTGCCCAGTCTAATCCAACTAAGTATCAGTCTGAGCTTGCTAGAGTCAAGTCTTTAATTGAAAAGGCGGCTGTACAACAAGCCAACTATGTTGATACTCTTTATCGTATAACAAAACCAGAAAATCGTGATAAGTTGCTGACAAATCGCTTGATTATTGATACGATGAAGAAATATACAAGCAATCCGAATGCCCAGATTGATAGCACTTGGTCACCAGCTTCTGGTAGTGGAGCTGATAAGGGAGTCGACCAATTTATGACTCCTATGAATTACTATTCTCCAGTAAGTAAGGTGGGAGCTGAGGCTAATGGATTAGGTGTCCGTTACTTTATAGATAGGGTTTTGGATGATAGAGGTTCAGCGACTTATTCTCATGAAATGACGCACTTACTAGATAGAACGGTCTTGTTTAATAATCACGGTCGTCGAGATGGTACAGGAGCAGAGTTTTATGCGCGTGGTATTTTTGAAAACTCCTATAATCCAGAAAAGGATACTTACTTCAATCTCAACTTTGTATATGATGAGAGTGATAAGAATGGATTTTACAATAAAACACCCGATCGATTTAAAACGGCAGAAGATTTACAATCTTACATGAAGGGAAGTTTTGATGTCCTTTATACTCTAGATTACCTAGAAGCAGAGGCAAGTAAAGGCTTATCTGCAGAAGACAAGATGAGTTATTTCAAAAAAATAATGCCGATAAATTCAACAGGTCCTAGAACTTGGGTAGATTACCGCAATACAGCGGTTAAACCAACTCATAAGAGTGAGGAAATTCAAGCTCTGACCTTAGAAGATGCCAAAAAATTGACAGATATTGATAGTTTGATTGACAATCATATTCTGGTCAATCGTTATATCATTGCTGGTTTTTCAGATAAAGGAAAAATTGCAGCAAATGGTTATTATTTCGTTGATATGTTTGATACCATTTATGGTGTTAGTCAAAATGACTCTGGTATGAGTGGAGATATCACCTTTAGAAAACAAGCCTTTGAATTGATGGCTGCTTTGGGCTACTATGAAGGATTTGTTCCTTATGTGTCAAATCAGTTTAAAGAAGCAGCAGAGGCTGAAAACAAGCCTTTGTCTGATACTTACATTTTCAATAAAGTTTTGAATGGTAAGAGCTATACTGAGTTCAAAAAAGCACAGTTCAAGGAAAGAGTAGCTAAGATTGATCAATTGAAACCTTTGACAATCCAATATGAAGGTCAGCAAATAAGGCTGACAAGTCAGAAGTTAAGTGACTTGATGCAGAAAGCTGTTAAAGAAGAACTTGCTCAAATAAAATCAGGCAATACAACGGCTAAAAAGTTTAAATTTATCGAAACACCCGTTCAAAAACTGAAAAAAGCGATTTATAAAGCTTATCTCAAAGATTCAGATGACTTTAGACAATCGATTTACAATAGCTAAGACAAAAGGAACATCTCTCTGGAATGAACATTCAGAGGGGTGTTTTTTTTGCTCTTGTCAGATTTGATCTTATTTCTTAAAAATGACAGTTTATATGAACATGGAGTGATTTTCAGACTTTTCCACAAATTATAGAATCTTTTCTGAGTATTTAGGGAGTGACGGAGGAAATCTTGAAAGCGCTTTTGTTTTGTGCTATAGTCAAGTAAATCGATTCGTTTAAAGAGGAATGTTTGTATGAGAAGAGAAGAAGTTTTACGAAATCACTGGTTTTTTAGCCAGGAGGTGGGGAAAGAAGAAGCCTTGGCACCGGATTTTCAGAGGGAAAATTGGCAGGCGATTCAAGTGCCCCATGACTGGAGTATTTACAATGATTTTGACCATTATTCGCCAGCGCAAAATGAGGGTGGTCAGTTAAACGGGGGTCAAGCCTGGTATCGAACACAGTTTTACTTGGAAGAAGATGCCAGTCTTGTTTCGGTGCGTTTGCTCTTTGATGGCGTTTACATGAATGCTCAAGTCTATATCAACGGGCAAGTGCTGGGCTATTATCCAAATGGCTATACACCTTTTTCTTATGATATCACTCCTTATCTAAGAAACGATGGGAGTGCCAACCATCTTGCGGTTTTTGTGGAAAATCAGCAACCTAGCAGTCGTTGGTATTCGGGTAGCGGTATTTATCGAGAAGTGAAATTGTTGATTACAGATGCAGTTCATCTAGATTTGTATGGGATTAAGATAGCAAGTCCCAAGCTAAAGGAACAAAGAGATGGATGGGTGGAAACCCAGCTTGAAAGCAAGATTTCAAATGATGGGCCTCAGTCTGTGTCGGTATATTTGGAACAGAGTATCTGGTATGATGGACAGCAGCTGTCAGACTGGCAGGCGACAGACTCTGTAGTGATTGAAGCTGGGGACAAATATTCTTTCCAACAAGCAATATCAATTTTTCAACCCTTGCTTTGGGATATTGACCATCCTCACCTTTACCAATTGAAGACTCGCCTGTACAAAAATGGCGTCTTGGTTGATGAAGAAGAGGAGACCTTTGGTTATCGCTATATGGATTGGCAAGCGGATAAGGGCTTCTTTCTAAATGATCGCTGGTTGAAGATTCATGGGGTTTGTCTGCACCATGACTACGGAGCGCTGGGAGCTGTGGAAAACAAGTCAGCTGCCGAGAGACGCTTGCGCCAGATGAAGGAAATGGGGGTCAATGCTATTCGAATTACCCATAATCCAGCCAGTAGCATTTTGCTGGATTTGGCTGCCAAAATGGGTATCCTCATCCAAGAAGAAGCCTTTGATACCTGGTATGGAGGCAAGAAAGAATATGACTATGGTCGCTTTTTTGAGGAAGAAGCGACTCATCCAGAAGCGAAGGTAGGCGATTTTTGGTCAGATTACGATTTGCGCACTATGATTGAGCGTGGCAAGAACAATCCAGCTATCTTTATGTGGTCCTTGGGAAATGAAGTCAGCGAAGCAAATGGAGATGCTCATTCATTGAAGACGATCAAACGCTTGCTAGAAAGGGTTAAGGAGGTTGATGATAGCCGTTTTGTGACTATGGGAATGGACCAATTCCGCTTTGGCGATGGTTCTGGAGGTCATGAGAAGATAGCCAATTTGCTGGATGTGGTGGGCTTGAACTACTCGGAAGATAATATTGACACGATTCGCAAAAGACATCCCAAGTGGCGACTTTATGGGTCTGAAACCTCATCGGCTACACGGACGCGTGACAGCTATTTTCGACCAGATAAGGAATGGGTTGGGGATAATCGTCGCGTGCGGAATTTTGAACAGTCAGACTATGGCAATGATCGGGTTCCTTGGGGGAAGACGGCGACGGCTGCTTGGATAGCAGATCGAAATCGGCTAGACTATGCAGGTCAGTTTATCTGGACAGGAGTGGACTATATCGGTGAGCCGACTCCTTGGCACAATCAAAATGACACGCCCGTCAAGAGTTCCTATTTTGGGATTGTGGACACGGCAGGGATTCCTAAAAATGACTATTATCTCTATCAAAGTCAGTGGTTGGACCTAGATCAGCATCACATGGTTCATATCTTACCTCACTGGAATTGGGAAATTCACAAGAGTTATCAACAAGTTGTGGATAAGTATGGGGATATCCCTGTTCGAGTGTATTCAAATGCTGGTTCAGTAGAGCTATTTCTAAATGGAAAATCTCAAGGTAGGAAGACCTTTCAGGAAAAATGGACCTCAGATGGTAGAAAATACCAAGAGGGAGCAAGTTCTGACCAACTTTATCTCGAATGGCGTTTGCCTTATCAACCAGGAGAATTGCGTGCTGTAGCCTGTGACTGTCAAGGTCAGCTTGTGGCAGAAGATAGGGTGGTGACTGCAGGTAAACCAGCCAAAATCGGGCTACATGCCGAGAAAACAAAACTGGAGCCAGATGGGCAAGATATTCTTTATCTCTATTTTGATGTATTGGACAAGGATGGAAATTGGGTGCCGACTGCTTCCAATCAACTTCATTTTGAAATTGCAGGCCCTGCTCGCATTGTGGGTGTGGATAACGGCAGACAGGCCAGTCGTGAACGTTATCAGGCTCAGAAAAATGGTCGGTTTAAGAGGAAAGCCTTTCATGGCAGGGGTGTTGTTTTAGTTCAAAGCTTGGATCAGGCAGGTCAAGTGAGAGTAAAAGCCAGTGCTAGAGGGCTAGAGCCAGCAAGTTTTGATCTCTTAGTGGGAGAGGCTTTGGCTTTCCAACCAGTGAAAAATAAGAGCTTGTTTGAGATTCGAGTGGACAATCAAGATAGTTTACAAGAAGGAGATTCCCCAGTTATTGGACTTTATCCACAAACTGTGGATAACCCTGTGAACAAGGTGGGGAATAGTGAAGTAATTTGGGAGACGAGTGGTAGTGCCCATGCCATTATCAAGCAGGGGGTGCTTCATTGCTTGTCTGCAGGCGACTTGGCTATCCGCGCCATTTATCAAGGGAAAACCTATCAAACTCATTTGCAGGTCGCAGACAATACCTCACTAGGGAAGGCAGTTTCTGTAAGACTGCTTCGCTTGTATACAGCTAAGGGGATTTATCCACAGTTTCCGTCCTCGGTCTTGGTGGACTATGAGTCCGGTAGTGCAAAACGAGTCAAGGTTGTTTGGGAGGTAATTCCTAAAGAAGATTTGGAAAAATTTCACGAATTTACGGTATCTGGCCAGCTAGAGGATCTGGATCTAAAGGCTTCGGCTCAGGTTTGTGTCCAAGGGATTTGCGCTATTGAGCCTGAAAGGGTTTGGACGCTTGTCAAGGAAGCTCCACACTTACCAGACCGAGTTAAGCTAATCTTATCAGATGGCAGACGAGATACGGCCAAGGTGACTTGGGATGAACTCGATCCTCAAATCTATGCTCAGGTAGGAGAATGTGTGCTTACAGGTCGGGTAATGGGCTGTGAGTTGCCAGCAACAGTCACCACTCATGTGACAGATGCTAGTGTAGATGGGGAAGTTATTTCCAATCAGTGGACAGGGTCTAACCTGCCTCTGATCTTTGCTTCCCACTCAGAGCCTAATCACCCAGCCTCTTACCTCAATGACAAGGTTGTTGCTAGGAAGAAATCGACAGCCAATACTTGGATTGCCAAGTCAGAGCAAGCCAGCGTCGGTATTCTTTTTGGAGATGCAGGGATTTTAAAACCGCAATTTGTGGATAATGTGACCTTGTATTATGTTGAAAATCAAGATTACGTGGTGGTGAATCCTACCTTTATTGATTATTATGTGGGGAATGAACCTGCCTTGCCTCGGACTCCTAACCATTTGGACAAGGATTCTCTGCTCAAGCAAGAGGAGAATTGGCACCCTGTGTCAGCTGTCCGAAAAGTGTCAAGTGATAAGGATGAAGAGCTTCGTTTTGAATTTGATAAGGTGGAAACTTACGCCCTTCGTCTTCGATTTGACGGCTTGGCAAGCCCTCTAGCCTTAACAGAATTGCAAGTGCATGCTAAAAAAGTAAAGAAAAATGTAGATAGGAAGTAGTATGGTAAGAGAAATAAAACCGCACGGCCCCTTGCCTAGTCAGGCCCAGCTAGCTTATTTAGAGGATGAACTAGCAGCCTTTATCCATTTTGGCCCTAATACCTTTTATGACCAGGAATGGGGGACAGGTCAGGAGGATCCTGAACGCTTTAATCCGACCAGGTTAGATGCGCGTGAGTGGGTTCGCGTCCTCAAGGAAACGGGCTTTAAAAAGTTGATTTTGGTGGTCAAGCACCACGATGGCTTTGTCCTCTATACGACGGCTCACACAGATTATTCGGTCAAGGACAGTCCTTGGAGGAATGGAGAGGGGGACTTGCTCCTCGAGGTATCCCAAGCTGCCACAGAGTTTGATATGGACATGGGGGTCTACCTATCGCCTTGGGATGCCCACAGTTCTCTCTATCATGTGGAGCGAGAAGCGGACTATAATGCCTATTATCTGGCACAGTTGAAGGAAATCTTATCAAATCCTGCCTATGGCAATGGAGGAAAATTTGCTGAGGTCTGGATGGATGGTGCCAGAGGAGAAGGCGCTCAAAAGGTCAATTATGAATTTGAAAAATGGTTTGAAACCATTCGTGACCTGCAGGGCGATTGCTTGATTTTTTCAACAGAAGGCACCAGCATTCGCTGGATTGGCAATGAACGAGGGTATGCAGGTGATCCCCTGTGGCAAAAGGTGAATCCAGATCAACTAGGAACAGAAGCAGAGTTGGATTATCTTCAGCACGGAGATCCTTCAGGCACGATTTTTTCAATCGGAGAGGCAGATGTTTCCATCCGGCCGGGCTGGTTTTACCATGAGGATCAGGATCCTAAGTCACTTGAAGAGTTGGTCGAAGTCTACTTTCACTCGGTAGGGAGAGGCACCCCTCTCTTGCTCAATGTCCCACCGAATCAAGATGGGCTCCTTGATGAGAAAGATATCCAGCGCCTCTATGAATTTGCTGCCTACCGTGACGAGCTCTATAGGGAAGATTTGGCTCTGGGAGCCAAGGTATCTGGTCCAGCACTTTCCGCAGACTTTGCCTGTCATCATCTGACAGACGGTCTTGAGACTAGTTCATGGGCAAGCGATGCAGACCTGCCCATCCAGTTAGAACTCGACTTAGGGTCACCTAAAACTTTTGATGTAATTGAGTTAAGAGAAAATTTGAAGCCAGGGCAACGAATCGCTGCTTTTCATGTGCAAGTAGAGGTGGACGGCGTCTGGCAGGAATTTGGAACGGGATTCACAGTTGGTCATAAGCGCCTCTTGCGAGGGCCGCTGGTAGAGGCACAGAAGGTGCGCGTGATGATTACGGAGGCACAAGATTTGCCCGTTTTAACAAAAATTTCACTTTATAAAACTCCTAGCTTAGTAAACAAAGAAGTTGTTCAGGGGCTAGTATTTGCAGAAAAAAGTCTAGCTGTGGCAAAGGGAGAGACTCTTCATTTTAAGGTTGAACGTAGCGAAAGTAGTACTCCTTTGGAGGCTAAGATTTCGATTCAACCGGGGACAGGTGTTCATGGCGTCGCCTATCAGGATGAGATTCAATTCCTTCAATTTCAAGCTGGGGAAAGCAAAAAAGACCTGACCATACCAACCCTGTATTTTGCTGCCGACAAGACCTTGGATTTCTATCTGAATCTGACTGTTGATGGACAGTTGGTTGATCAAGCTCATATTTTAGTTGAAACGAGATAAAATATCTTCATAATTCATTTCCTTTCCGAATAAATAGATAGAACCATCGAATCTAACAAAATTAGATTTCAAACTATGGTATAATAGAAGGAGGAAATGGATGATTTTAAGACATCCGGGCATCAGCCCGACCAATGACTTGGTAGCTAAGAAAATATTTAGTAATCCAGAAATCACTTGTCAATTTATTCGCGATATGCTGGACTTACCAGCAAAAAATGTGACCATTTTGGAGGGGAGTAATATTCATGTACTACCCTCCCTGCCGTACTCGGCTCAGGATTTCTATACCAGCATAGACGTTTTAGCTGAACTAGACAATGGGACACAGGTTATCATTGAGATTCAAGTTCATCATCAGAATTTTTTCATCAATCGTTTGTGGGCTTATCTGTGTAGTCAGGTCAATCAAAATCTAGAAAAAATTCGTCAGCGAGAAGGTAATACACACCAGAGTTACAAACATATCGCACCAGTATACGCAATCGCAATTGTCGATAGTAATTATTTCTCAGATGACCTGGCTTTTCATAGCTTTAGTATGCGCGAGGATACGACAGGTGAGGTCTTAACTATCACAAATAACGGTCAAGAAAACCATCTGGTTAAAATGGCTTTCTTAGAATTAAAAAAGTATAGAGAAACCAGCAAAGATAGCATTCGCAAGCCGTGGTTGGAGTTTTTCGGGAACAAGCCCTTTACCCAGCAACCCGAGCGAGCCATCAGCCAAGCAGACCAACTGCTGGACTACAAGAGCTGGTCCGAGGAGGACAGGAAAATGTTTAGTCAACTACGTATGCGCGAAGAACAAGCCTTGTTAGCGCAGGACTATGCCTTGGAAACAGCTAGGGCAGAAGGTATTGAAAAAGGTATTGAACAAGGTTTAGAGCGTGGACTTGAACGTGGCCGTGCTGAGGGGATTGAACAAGGACTTGAACGTGGAAAAGTTGAAGGAAGGGAAGAAGGGAAACTTTTTGCATTTCTGGATATGGTGCGCCAACATGTTTTAACTTCCGAATTTGCAAGTGAGCAGTTGGGCATGACCGTGGCTGAGTTTGAGGAGCTATTGAAAGACCATCATAAATAAGATCTAAAAATACAGAGAAACCAGCAAAGACGAGGTTCGCAAGCCGTGGTTGGAGTTTTTCGGTAATAAGCCCTTTACTCAAGAACCCGAGCGAGCCATCAGCCAGGCAGACCAACTGCTAGACTACAAGAGCTGGTCCGAGGAGGACAGGAAAATGTTTAGTCAACTACGTATGCGAGAAGAACAAGCCTTGTTAGCACAGGACTATGCCTTGGAACAAGCTGAAGAAAAAGGATTGGAGCGAGGTCGTGCAGAGGGCATTGAACAGGGACTGGAACGAGGACGAGCAGAGGGTATCGAAGAGGGATTAAAAGTAGGTCTAGTAAATCTCGTTCGTCAAGGTCTTTTGACTTCTGAAGTTGCTAGCCAGCAATTGGGCATGAGCGTCGCTGAGTTTGAGGCCTTGTTGTAAGTAGAAAACGATGACATGTTGCCGAAATAAGGTAGCATGTTTTATTTTTTTGTCTGTATTTTTTACGAATAATTTTTTCTTATGCAATGCAAAAATAGTTTATTTCACCCCTCAAACTTATTTATTTTACTACCAATCCTATATGAATGCGCTATCTTTATGAATAAACTTTAAAAACGTGAGAATTTAATAGAATAACTTTGCATTATTTATTCAAGAAAACGTAAAAACATACTAAGCGTATTTGTCTGAAAATTCCTTACTTTCCCAAAACGCTTTTTTTTTTTGCGAAAATTTCAAATTAAATCATTTGCATATATATTGAAAATAAGATAAAATGTAAATTGTAGATTTCTGTATGCAGGTGTCATGTGGAAATAAAATAAACTAACCTCACAAAAGGAGAAAATAATGGAAAACAAACCATCTATGAGTCGTGTTGAACGTCTGCACCGAGAAAAGGTCACGCGTTACTCGATCCGTAAATATAGCTTTGGAGCGGCTAGTGTAGCGGTCGCTGCTCTTTTCATGTTCTTAGGGAATGGAGCTGTATCTGTTCAAGCGGCTGAAGTTCAGGGATCACAGGTTACTGAAGCAACAACTCCAACTTTGGACAAGACCCAACTTGAAAGCTACATTTCAGAAATTGAGACAAAATTTGCTAACGGAACATATGCTAACAAAACAGAAGAATCTGTAGCATTATTAAAAGCAGACCTAGAATCTGCAAAAGCTACATTAGCGAACGCAACTACTCAAGCTGAACTAAAAACAGCTTACAGCAAACTTGTCACTACAGTTAACTCTAAATTACGAAACAAACCTGTAGAGAAAAAAGAAACTCCAGCAGTAGACACAACTGAAGGTAAAGAAACTGTAGGTAAGTCAGCTGAAAACACAGAACCAAAAGCTGGTACTAACGCTATCGAAAACACAGGTTCTAATGATACTCGTAATGGCCAAGTATTAGACAAAAACAATGCTTTCCGTGCGGAAACTGATACAGAAAAACCAAAAGTATCAATCGATTATGATGATGCAGCATCTAAGACTATTTGGGTAACTCCAACAGAAGAAACAAATATCACTGGACGTATCAAGATTACAGATAACAGTGGTAAGATTGTTAAAGCTTGGATGCAAAAAATGGGTGGTGGAACTGATACTAATATAGGGTATGGATTAAACAACTCTAATATTGATGGTGAAACAACAGCAACAGCTGACCAACCAGCGACACTTAGCATCACTGGAAAATTGCAAGATCGTCATCCTAATGGGAAACCATGGTCTAATGGTTCAACAGTAGTATCACGTAAAGTTCGTGCTAAAGATGCAAGTAACAATGAAATCGACAACGAAGGTTCATCTGATCCGGAATATCAAGTATTCTTCAAAATTCGTTCACAAAACGTAAAATACACAGAAGATTTAGCAAATAAAGCTGCAAACTTTGATAAAGTTGCTGTAGCTGATCCAGCACAACTTCAACAACCAGAATTGGATAAAATTAAAGCTAAATTGCAAGAAGGTGCTGATAACAATCTTAACGGTAAGATTGCTACAGTTACTCAATCAGGAGATAAAGTTGTTATTACTTATAACGATGGAACAACTGATTTAATTGATAAGTCTAAACTAATCAATAGTGGAGCTGCTCCAGTAGTAAATACTAAAGCAAAAAATACCATCTATTCTACTGATAATGAAATTACAGGTACAGGAACTGCTGGATCAACAATTAAAGTAACGGTCAAAGATCAGGGCACTGGAGCTGTATTGTCTGAAAAAACAACAGAAGTAGGACAAGATGGAAACTGGAAACTTACTTTAGATAAAGGATTGAACAGTAATGAAACCTTACCAGGTGCTAGTCCAGCTGCGAGAACATTCTATGCTCCTAAAAATCCAGTAGAGGTTGTGAGTGTTACAAATGGTATCGAAAGCGAAAAGGCAAACTTAGAGGTTTCTATTGGTGAATCAAAAATCTTACCATCAGAGGCAGCTAAAGACCAGGCTAGCGTCGTCGCTGGAGCTAAGAAAGTTGTACTAACAGTTCCGCACGATACAGGATATTCATATTTCTGGTACAAAGATAAAGAAACAAATTCAGCACCTCAAGTGACATTGAAACGAGGCGAAGATAGAGGATGGTCTATTACAGAAAATCCAGAAAGAGCAACTATTGAATCTGTTGACCACGGTAAATTTGTTGACACAATTACATTAACACTGACAAAACCAGTTGCTGAAGGAAATAAGAACATTCTAATCATTTCGCATAATGGTTCAGCTTCTCATGGAAGTTACTCAGGAAAAAAATCAGTCAATGTAACTAACGAAGCACCAGTAGTGTCATCAGCAACAGACTCAGATGTAACAACAGTAACTGCAGGGGGAACTGTAGATCTTTCAACTCTAGCGAAAGTAACAGACCATGAAGATGATCAAAATGCTACATTAGGTGCCAAAGGTACACCAACAGTAGTATCTATCAATGGTGATACAAGTAAAACAACTCTTGAAGCAGCAGATTTAGCAGCGCCAGGAACATATACTGTTAAATACAAAGCAGTAGATAGTCAAGGTAAAGAGTCTGCTGAATACACTCATAAAGTAATAGTACGTACTAACGAAGCTCCAACAGTTGAACTTCCATACTCAAACCCAGATAAGAAACAAATCTATGTTTACACTGGTGAGAATACTGATTTAACATTCACAGGTAAAGACGATACAACAGTTAAAGATTTGTATCTACGAAATAAAGGTAAAGATGAAAGTGATAACGCTAGTGGTTTTGGTTTTACCATAGGAAAGGTAACTAATAGTGCTGTAGCATCTGGGGAAGGAACTGTATCTGATGATAAGCGAACAGCGACAATCAAGATGACAGGTGTTACAAACCTTAAAGCTCCAAACAAGTGGACAAGTTTTATCGAGGCTAAAGATAATGACGGTGTTAAATCTATGCCAGCAAATCAAGCCTACAATGTTGAGAGCGACCCTGCACTTCGCCAGAAAAAACCTGGGTATGTTGAATTCATCGTTAAATCACAAGCAGATAAGTACGAAATCAAGGAACCAACTGAAAAAGTTACTGTAACAGATCCAGCAAACGTAACAGAAGCAGAATTAGAGAAAATCAAAGAAAAACTACAAATTGAGTACTCTAATAATAATGATGATGCTAACTTAGCTGACAAAAAAGGTAAAACTGTAGATGCTGCAGATGCTAAGGCTAAGATTAAATCAGTAACAAAAGATGCTGATGGAAATCTTGTAGTAACATATACAGATGATTCTACAGATAAACACCCATTAGCAGACTTTGTAACATTGGACAAAGAACCAGCTATCGATGCGGTTAATAAAGCAGCAGAAGCCAAAATTGCAGAAATTAATAAAACTGCGAACGCAACTGATGAAGAGAAACAAGCAGCAATCGATAAAGTAAATGCTGATAAAGAAAAAGCATTAACAGCAATTAATGATGCTAACGTGACTACGAAAGATGCATTAGATAAAGCTAAAGAATCTGGTACAACTGCAATTGCAGCAGACAACCCAGTAGTAGCTGCAAAACCAGCAGCTAAGAAAGCAGTTGATGATGCTCTTAAAGCTAAAGAAGCAGCAATTGACGCTCGTACAGATTTATCAGACGACGAGAAGAAAGCCGCTAAGGATGCAGCTAAAGCAGCCGCTGATAAAGCTAAAGAAGCAGTTGATAATGCAACAACAGATGCAGAAGTTACTAAAGCTAAAGAATCTGGAACTACAGCAGTTGCAAATGTAACTCCAGTAGCCAAAGCGGAAGCTAAGAAAGCAATTGCAAAAGCATTAGAAGATAAAAATAGCGAAATTGATAAGCGTACAGACTTAACTGATGAAGAAAAAACTGCAGCTAAGAAAGAAGCGAAAGATAAAGCTGATGCCCAATTAGCAGAAATCGCTAAACAACCTGATGCAGCAGCTACACCAGCAGCAGCTAAAACAGCTCAAGATGCAGTGGACGCAGCTAAGAAAACAGGTGTAGATGAAGTTACAGCAGTAAATCCAGAAGCTAAAGCTAAACCAGAAGCTAAAAAAGCAATCGATGATGCATTAAAAGCGAAAGAAGAAGCAATTGACGCTCGTACGGACTTATCAGATAAAGAAAAAGCAGCTGCGAAATTAGCGGCGAAAAACATTGCAGATGCAGCTAAAAAAGTGATCGATAATGCAACAACAGATGCAGAAGTAAAAACAGCACAAACTACAGGTACAGATAACATCGCGACTGTAAATCCAATCGCTAAAGAAGCTGCGAAACAAGCAGTGGCAGATGAACTAGCTAAAAAAGAAGCAGCAATCGATGCTCGTGATGATTTAACACAGGAAGAAAAAGACGCGGCTAAGAAAGAAGCACAAGCTAAAGCTAAAGAAGCGACTGATGCAATCAATGCTCAACCTGATACTGTAGACACACCAGAAGAAGCAACAGCAGCGCAACAAGCGGTAGATACAGCTAAGAAAACAGGTGTAGATGAAGTTAAAGCTGTAAATCCAGAAGCTAAAGCTAAGCCAGCAGCTAAGAAAGCAATCGAAGATAAATTAGCAAAACAATTGGAAGATATTGCTAACACTCCAGATGCTACTGATGAAGAAAAAGCAGAAGCAACTGAAAAAGCAAAAGCGGCAGCCGAAAAAGCAAAAGCAGCAGTTGATAAAGCGACAACAGATGCGGCAGTTGAAACTGAAAAAGATGCAGCAGTAGGTAAGGATGGTGCCAAAGGTACAATCGATGAGCTTCCTGTTGTAGAAGATAAACCAAATGCGCGTAAAGCGATTGAAGACGAAGCTAAAGCTAAAAAAGCATCAATCGATGCACGTAATGATTTAACTCCTAAAGCTAAAGAAGCATTAAAAGCTAAAGTAGATAAAGTTGCTGAAAAAGCAAAAGCAGCAATCGATGCAGTAACTAGTGTAGAAGATGTTAATACAATAGAAGAAGCAGATAAAGCAGCTATTAAAGCAATTGGAGATATCAATAGACCAATCGATAAAGTTCTAGTAAAAGACCCAAGTGCATTAACAGATGATGAAAAAGCTAAAGTCTTAGAAGAAGTTAAGAAAGTTAATCCTACAGCCAAAGAAGTTAAATATAACGAGAATGGTGATATTGAAGTTACTACAGAAAATGGTAATAAAGGAACGATTAAGCCAGCTAAATTAGTTAAAACTGAGGGAGATTTAGATAACGGTAAAGGTGGAAATAACATTCATAAACCACTTGATAAAGTTATCGTAAAAGACCCAAGTGCATTAACAGATGAAGAAAAAGCTAAGATTGTTGCTAAAGTTGAAGAAGTAAATCCAGATGCTATCGTAACAATAGATGAAAACGGAACTGTTTCTGTTTCTACTCCAGATGGTAAAACTGCTGCAATTCCAGCATCAGATTTAGTAAGAACTAAAGAAGATACAGCAAAAGCTGGAGCAGGTAACTCTAATATTGTTAAACCAGCAAACAAAGTAGTTGGTGAAGCAAATGATCCAGATGATCAAGCTAAAGCAGAAGAAAAATTAAGAGAATTAAACCCAGAAACTAAATCTGTTAAATTCGATGAAAATGGAAATGCAACAGTTACATTAAACGATGGAACTACAGCAACAATCCCATCAGAAGATTTATTCAGATCAGAAGCAGATGCAACTACACCAAATGCAGGAAATGACATTGTAAACCCAGCAGATAAGACTGTAGTAG
Organism: bacterium; assembly: GCA_905221065.1. Taxonomy (GTDB): domain Bacteria; phylum Bacillota; class Bacilli; order Lactobacillales; family Streptococcaceae; genus Streptococcus. The sequence continues at coordinate 139 of CAJNBS010000024.1, read as the reverse complement.
CAAATCCAGATAAACTGACTGACGCTGAGAAAAAAGCGATCGAAGATAAAGTTAAAGCTGTAAACCCAGATGCAACAGTAGTTGTAGATGATAAAGGAAATGCGACAGTTACAACCCCAGAAGGTAAGACAGCGGTAAT
>CAJNBS010000023.1 GCA_905221065.1 bacterium | reverse complement strand
TTGTGTTGGATCTCCATCTGTTGGATCTTTTTCTTTATCGAATTTTTGATCTTTCAACAAGTCTTTATTTTCAACTATATATCCACGTTTTTCTAAGTCTGCAATCTTAGTGTTTAGGTCTGTTGTTGGAATTACTGCATCGGTTGTTCCATTATCAATACTTACTTTCTCAGCCGGTAATTCTACCTCTGTTCCTGTTGTTGTATTGAATACTTTCACTACAGCTTTTTGTGGATCTGCCACATATGTAATATCCGTGTTTGTTCCAGGTTCTGTTGGTATCGCTGGTGGAATGTATCCTTGTGTTGGATCATTTGGCACTTTTGGTACTAACGAATTTCCATCTGGTGTCTTAGGTGTATATCCTGGCACATATGGAATCACTGGTGAATTTGGATCCGTTGGCTCTCCTGGTTTAGTTGGATCTGTTGGATGGTTTGGATATGGAATTGGAGTTGGTGTTTCTTCACCTGGTTTATTCGGTACCCATGAGCCTAACTTAGTATACACAACTTTCTTATCTAAGTCTGTTGAATCTACGCTTGTTTCTACTCCTTCAACAGAAGCTTTGTCTGCTACATAGCCTGTTAATGCAGGTGTGTCTACTTTTGCTAACTCTTTATCCGCACTTGTCCAGTCTGTATACTCTACAACTGTTCCAGTTACTACGTTTACTTTTACATTGCGTTTAAAGTGTGCTGTTTGTCTTACTGTTGGTTTTGCGTCTGGAATTTCTTCTCCATTTGGAGTGTCTTTCTTAACATAAGTAATCGTACGTGTAACATCTTTCTTAAGTGACAATTGGTTCACTAACGCTTCTGTCCATTTTGGTCCGTTTGGATTTTCTGGATCAATTGGCGTATCTGGAGTTGGTGGTGTTGTTACTGTTACTACTTTTTCTCTCACAGTCACACTATACACCTGACTTGGGTCTTGTCCGTCAGTATCAGTCACAGAATCGATTGTTTTATCTCCATTAGTAAATGTATCACTTACAATCTCATATCCTGCATTTTTAAGTTCTGTGATTTTTGTATCTACATCTGTTGAAGAGAATGTCTCCCCTACACCACCTTCAAGACTAATATCTGGATATCCGTTTAATGCTTCAGTTGTAGTTTCAGATACTTGTTTTTTGAAGTGTACTAGGCCTTTACCTGTAGTGTATTCCTCATATACATAAGTTACTGTTCTTGCTCCTGAAGTTATCGTTCCTGTGTCACTTGCAGAAGATCTTAATCTTCCATCTTCAACCGAATTGTCAGCTAATGACCTCTTCAATCTATAGCGTTTACCATCAGCTGTTGTTAAAGTAGAAAGTTTTTTGCCTGTTACATCATAATCTGTACCTAATAATTGATCTTTTTGAGCAATATATGTTCCGTCTGTATCTTTTTTACCTAAATCAGTCTCTTTTTGATGTTCTTTAGTATTATCAAGCGTCAATAGAGTTCCATCGACAGTTTGATACTTAACTTTTACATTCCCTGACATAGCCGATCTTAATTCAGATGTTTTCTTGCTCTTGTCGATTTCTTCTTTTATTTTTTTCTCTTGCTCTTCAGTAATCTTACCTTGTTCTTTTAATTTAGTAATGATACGTCTTGCGACATCCTTCGATGGTTCAACGGTATCTTGAATTACTGAGAAATCGGCTAGGATAGGTAAGTTGTATTGGAGTCTTGGACTTTGCATATTAACACCAACACGTTTTTCGTTTTCAGCAAACACTTGTACTTTATAGGATACAACGTCTTTGCCTAGTGGAATATCTCCTGTTGAGAAGTAGCCACCTTTACCTAGTTTTTCCTTATCGCCATCAATTGCTTTTGTAATTTCTTCTGATAATTTTTCATCAGAAATAACCCTATCACGCGAAACATTATCTTTTTCAACAAAGTAGTTAGTGAATTTTTTTAAACCATCTTGTGCCTCCAAAGCGAGTGCATTGGTTCGTATTTTATTATACTCATCTTCCGTTAATTCGCTTTTGTCAGGTTGTCTGGTAGCGTACATGTTTGAACCAAGGATTTTTGCTTCTTTACCGTCTCTAGCCTCCATGTAAGTATAAGCATTTGTGGACCCAATGGCTGATTTTAGTCCAGAAATTTCTTGCTTAAGTTTAGTTTTTTGAGTTTCATCCGTAGTCGTCTCTAACAGAGCTTCTTTTTCCGTTAGCTTAGCCTTAAGTTCTGCACGATGAGTCTTCACTTTTTCTGGATCTGTCACTAGTTCCAGTTGTTCTGTATCTCCATGATAGATAATTTTCTTCGCAGTTGGCAATATAAAATCTAGTAATTTATAGACACGATCTGGGTCTTTAGACTTCACACTTCCATCTGAGTTTTTTTCATTAGTAGCATCCCAAATTGGAGAGTTTTGTTTTAAGTTAGCATCAGGTATTTTTTTCAATATAGTATTCAGCTCGTTTCCATATCTAGTAAACGATTCTTTAAAATTAGTCTCCTTTTTGAAATTTTTTTCATTCAATTTATCCTTATCTACCGGCAACTCAACTATCGCTTCTCCGTTTTTAGCAAGTTCTTTTTCGATATCGCTTTTTATTTCATTTAATTTATCTCTATCTATTTTACCTCGCCCATATTTTTCCTTATATCGTTCAGTTGCAAGAGTGTGAACTTTATTATTGTACTCTGTTTTCAATAAGTCTTTAATCTTTTTATTAACCGCCGTTAAATCCACACCTTGGCTGTAACGTTCTTCGTTCTCTACTACTCCGTCGATACGGTTGATAGTGTGGTCATAGACAGTTTCTTCAGAGTTATCCTTTTTAATCGCTTTAACAACGATACGATAAGTTCCTTTTGACCCTGCAAAGTCTGAGATATACCCTGTTACAAAGTCAATTTTCAAACGACTTCCATATTTCGTTGAAAAGGCTTTAAAAGTTTTTTCAATTCCATTGAACCCCTCAACATTTGGAGCGTGTTGGAGAATATCTTCCCTTTCTTTGACAGGTAATTTAGCAAGCTCAGCTTTATTTTCATCACTATTTGCTGTCTTTATATCGAAATCAGAGTGATCTTGTGCTTTATCAGTTTTATTGGCAATTGTACGACCTTTGGCCAGCATCAACATGTATTTGAAGCGACGGTCTAAGGCTTGCTCGTGTACGTAGATTTGGTCAAGAGCGTTAGATCCAACCATTCCACCTTCTTGGCGTTTGCCATCTTTGTCAGTGTACCAACCAGTGAAGTAACCTTCTTTATTTTTCATCCCAATAGCGAACTTACCAGTTGTACCATCTTTTTTCATAATGGCTGTCCATCCACCGAAGCTACTGATTTCTCTAATTTCACCTGGTTGAAGTTTTACACCACTTGGGTCAGTAGTGACGTTTCCGTTTTTATCAAATCGAAGTTCGTCTCCTAGAGTATCCATGTTTCTCAAGTAGGAACGCTCATTATTTTGGAAGTCATCCGGCATGTTTTGGATAATATTCCACATTTCTTCAACTGTTGCAGTATGATCAGGATCATCGAAACTCAAGTGAGCACTCGGATCATGTGTACCATTTTCCGCTACAGTTACCCCAGGTTGACCTGGTTTTACAGTAGCTCCCTTACGCTCGGTTACAGTAGAATCTGATGCTCCGTTATTTCCAGTTGAAGTTCCAGTAGAAGTATTAGAAGTTCCGTCGGCAGGAGCTTCTCCTGTCTCCCCATCAGCTAGAGCTCTTCTTGTACGAGGTTTAGCAGCTTCTGGAGCTACTAGCGGATTTTCAGTTGCTGGAGCACTATAGGTGGTTGCTGCATCAGTATTATCGAGATCAGCCTTATTTCCAGTCTCTCCATCTCCAGACCGCTCTGTATCTGTCGGGTTTGCTGTCCTCTCAGCTTCCCTCGCTGACTCCACACCCTCAGCATGGGCAACCCCAGCTCCCATCAAAAAATAGAGCGCCCCAATAACGACACTAGCTGCACCAATACTTACTTTTCGAATACTGTATTTTAGTTGTTTTTCTGGACTATTCATGATCGCCTCCATATATATATATATATATATCAAAAGATACATATATTATACCAGACCTTATATAATAATACTTTTTTCTAAATTATATAACAAATAAGGTTTAATTGCAATTTTTAGAGACTGTAAATGGGATAAAATTGAGTTGTCATTTCTGTTTGTAATTAACATACTTATATCAAAATCATGAATAGTACAGTCTTCTTCGCTCATTGACTAAAAACTTATGCTAAGGTTTTACTAAAATGCTAAAAAGTGCTATAATGTGAACGGTTAAAACAATTTACAAAAAGGAGAATTTTAATGTCTTACCAAGAAAATTACCAGAAATGGGTTTATTTTGCGGAGCTTCCTGACTACCTTCGTCAAGATTTGGAAAATATGGACGAAAAAACAAAGGAAGATGCCTTCTATACAAATCTTGAATTTGGTACTGCAGGTATGCGTGGCTTGATTGGTGCTGGTACAAACCGCATCAACATCTACGTTGTTCGCCAAGCTACTGAAGGATTGGCTCGTTTGATTGAGTCAAAAGGTGGAAACGAAAAAGAACGTGGTGTCGCAATCGCCTACGATAGCCGTCACTTCTCACCAGAGTTTGCCTTTGAATCTGCAGCAGTTCTTGCTAAACACGGTATCAAATCTTATGTATTTGAAAGCCTTCGTCCAACTCCAGAACTCTCATTTGCGGTTCGTCACCTCAACTGTTTCGCAGGTATCATGGTCACAGCCAGCCACAACCCTGCTCCATTTAACGGTTACAAGGTTTACGGTGAAGACGGTGGACAAATGCCTCCACACGATGCAGACGCTTTGACTACTTATATCCGTGCTATCGAAAACCCATTTACAGTTGAAGTTGCTGACGTGGAAGCTGAAAAAGCTTCTGGCTTGATTGAAGTTATCGGCGAAGCTGTCGATGTTGAATACCTCAAAGAAGTTAAGGACGTAAACATCAACCCAGCCTTGATTGAAGAATTTGGTAAAGACATGAAAATTGTCTACACACCACTTCATGGTACTGGTGAAATGTTGGCTCGTCGTGCTCTTGCCCAAGCAGGATTTGACTCTGTTCAAGTCGTTGAAGCGCAAGCAACTGCTGATCCAGACTTCTCAACTGTAAAATCTCCAAACCCAGAAAGCCAAGCAGCTTTTGCCCTTGCTGAAGAACTTGGTCGTCAAGTGGGTGCAGATGTTCTTGTGGCAACTGACCCTGATGCTGACCGTGTTGGTGTTGAAGTTCTTCAAAAAGATGGTAGCTACCTCAACCTTTCAGGTAACCAAATTGGTGCTATCATGGCTAAATACATCTTGGAAGCCCACAAAAACGCTGGAACTCTTCCTGAAAATGCAGCCCTCTGCAAATCTATCGTATCAACTGACTTGGTAACGAAGATTGCTGAAAGCTACGGCGCAACTATGTTCAACGTCTTGACTGGTTTCAAATTCATCGCTGAAAAAATCCAAGAATTTGAAGAAAAACATAATCACACTTACATGATGGGATTTGAAGAAAGCTTCGGTTACTTGATTAAACCATTTGTACGTGATAAAGATGCAATCCAAGCCGTTCTTGTCGTTGCTGAACTTGCTGCCTACTACCGTTCACGTGGTTTGACACTTGCTGACGGTATCGAAGAAATCTACAAAGAGTACGGCTACTACGCAGAAAAGACTATCTCTGTTACCCTTTCAGGTGTCGATGGTGCAGAACAAATCAAAGCAATTATGGCTAAATTCCGCAACAATGCTCCAAAAGAATGGAACGCAACAGCTATCACTGTCGTAGAAGACTTCAAAGCTCAAACTGCTACTGCTACTGACGGAACTGTTACAAACTTGACAACTCCTCCAAGCGATGTTTTGAAATACACACTTGCTGACGGTTCATGGATTGCCGTTCGCCCTTCAGGTACAGAACCAAAAATCAAGTTCTACATTGCAGTTGTAGGGGAAACAAACGAAGAATCACAAGCTAAAATTGCCAACATCGAAGCAGAAATCAATGCTTTTGTAAAATAAAGTCCTATAAAAGATGAGACCAACCAATCTCATCTTTTTTTCGTATCAAATCTAAGCAATTTTAGAAACTTTATGGCATACTAGACATATCAATGAAAGCGAGGTAATCTCATGGAACAATTTTTAGATAATATCAAAGACCTTGAAGTCACTACAGTTGCGCGTGCGCAAGAAGCTCTTGATAAGAAAGAAACTGCAACTTTCTTTATCGGTCGCAAAACTTGCCCTTACTGCCGTAAATTTGCAGGTACATTGGCAGGTGTCGTAGCTGAAACTAAAGCTCACATCTACTTCATCAACAGTGAAGAACCAAGCCAACTCAATGAGTTGCAAGCATTCCGCTCACGCTACGGAATCCCAACTGTACCAGGCTTTGTTCACATTGCAGATGGCCAAATCAATGTCCGTTGCGACTCTTCAATGTCAGCACACGAAATCAAAGAATTTGCAGGATTGTAAAAAATCAGCTAACAAGTTTTAAAATCACAAAAACGCATAATGTAAGGCACCAGAGGAACTTGTGAATCGTTCAAAGAAATCTTAGAATCTAACTCATCCACTTTCTCAGCTATATATGTCACGGTCCTCAATATCTCGTTGAGGGCTGTTCTTTCTAGTTCGTTCATTTTCCTACTCCTTATCTTTTTTATCACATCGGTATTCCACTATCTTACGGATAGTAAAAGATACAATCACAAATCCTGCTAGGATTATCAATACAGTTTCTTCACTCATTGCTTTTCACGGCAAATGATGGTACACTATCAAGTAGAGGTTGGGGCTTCTGCCCCTTTCTCTACTTTTTCTTAAGCTCTTTGTCTTTGAGTTTGTAAGCTAAGTACTGCTTATGCCAAAGACGAGCTTCGTTTACTAAGCCTAGTATCAAGATGACGGTTGCAGTGTCCTTGTTTGCTAGGCTTTTTATGATGTGTTCCATCATTCGCCTTACCTCCTTTTCCTTAAGCTTGATTTAGTTACATCTCTTTTTGAGATATTTGTCAATAATTTTTATCACTTTTTGAGATTTTTTTATTTATTTTTTTGTCACGTTAGTATATAATAAAAAATGAAAGCAGTTGTTTAATATGAATATACTAGGTAGCTCAATTAAAGAAGTAAGAAAATCCAAGAAATTAACTCAAAAAAAACTTGCCGAGCTGACAGGTTTTAAACAAAATACAATTTCTAACCATGAAAACGGAAATAGACAGTTAGATGAAAGGGATATTAGAATATACGCTCAGGCTTTAGAGGTTTCTCCTCAATATCTATTTGACCTAGCCAAACCTTCATCTATTGAAATTACTCCTACCACTTCCCCAATCCAATCCATCTACGACCAACTAGAACCACCTAGACAAGGCAAAGTCCTGACTTTTGCCAAGAAGCAACTGAAAGAACAGAAAAACGAAGAAGAAACGAAGATAAACGAAGTATCGGAAGTTATCAGCTTGTATCAAGTTGAGGTAGTATCTGAGACGGCAGCAGCTTGCGGATTTAACTATGGTTTCGGTTACGACGATACAGACAGAGAGATTATAGAGGTTGACGAGCAACCACCACGCCACGATATTGCGGCTAAGGTAAGCGGAGATTCCATGCAACCTGACTACCAAGACGGATATATCCTCTATTTGGTAGATAAAGGACTGACCACCTACAACGGAGATTTGGCAGTTATCGCATACGGAGACCGTTCTTACTTCAAGAAGATATATACCGAAAACGGACGCTTACGCCTAGTGTCCCTCAATGACAAGTATGAAGACATCATCCTAGACTTCCCACCAGCCGAAGATACACACATCAAGATTTATGCAGTTGTCGGGGTGTATAGAGGAGGTGTTATCTATTGAGTCGTCAACCAAAATGGAATAATAGAAAACTTATCAATCACCTAGTTTCTAAAGATGTTACCTTCAACAACATTTCTATAGGTCAAGCAATAACTTTCTTGGATAAGAATAACTACTACTACAAACTCGCTGCCTTTAGGAAAAACTTTAAAAAGAAAGATGGTAAATATGTGGATTTAGATTTCTCGTATTTACAGGATCTTGCATCTCTTGATATGAAAATCAGAGCTATACTTTTAAACATAGCAATCGATGTGGAACATTTTATTAAGGTTGAACTTTCTCGCCAAATAAACAATAATTCACAAGAAGATGGATATAGCATTCTGACTGAGTTCAAAAACTCGCAATACAATAAATATTACGAGTTTACAAAGAAGAAATTCAGAGAGTCACGTTATCAAAACGCTATGTTTAATAAAAGAAAACATGATTATCCATATTGGGCCTTGCTAGAACATATGGACTATGGTTGTCTCATCAAATTCGTAACATTCTACTACCAAAAACATGGATGTAAATCATTAAAAAAAGCTGCAGAATTAGGTGATGGAGCTAGACATATAAGAAATGCCTGTGCCCATAATAGCGTCTTACTACTTAATGTGTTTGAAAAGAATGATAAATTATCAAACGTTAACGCTGTTATTACTACTTTTGCAAAACAAGTCGATGTAATCAAATACAAAAACTATAAGAAAGTAAACGATTTAATTTCACTTCTAGTATTGGCTAAAGCTTATTGCTCTCCTGCAGTACTAAACTACCAAAAACAAGCTATAGATAATTTTATAGTGCGCTGCCAGAGGAATCAATCAGCTTATGCTAAAAATGTGGAATTAACAAAAATGATGGTTGTATTCAAAAAAATCGTTGACATCTTATAAATAATTTGATATTATGGATATAGTGTAAGACTGATTTAGTTCAGCGCCCTATAATAAATGCGTGCATTTACAAGGGAGTCCATACCATAGAAAAAGTCGACTAGTTCCTAGCCGGCTTTTACTGTTTTTAGAAAATATATTCTACAAAGGCAGTAAGTGTTTCAAAAATGAAAATAGTTAGCGTTAGCAACAATAAAAATATATTTAACAAAAATATCTTGACAAAATTTAAACAACACAGTAAAATGGAGATAATTTTAAAGAGAAAAGTGTCAGTAACTCCACGGGGTCTGATGCGGAAGAAGTCTTCTCCATTTGCTTGGAGGAGGCTTTTTTTGAAACTATTTAAAACGTTGGAATTGAAATTGTCTCCAAGTTAGAAACAGTTGCTTGACAGAAATAAAAAAAAGAAATACACTAAGAATGTAAAAAAGCCTTGTTCGTCAAGGATAAACTCGTCTGGTGTACTTCTAAGAGGTACGCCTTATTTTATTATCTGACGAGTTGCCAACTGTTTCCGTTTTGGAAATAGTTGGCAACAATAAAAATAAAATCAACAAAACGCTTGAGAAAATAACATTTTACTAGAATATTACGATATTGACGCATAATACTAAAAATAGAAAGATTATAGGAATTCAACAATGAAAATTTGTTTAAGATGTCAGCATGAGAATGATGAGCAAAACAATTACTGCATTAAATGCGGCGCACCACTTAAAAATATTTGTACTAATAGAAGATGCTTAAACTGGGAGCAAGATGTTCCTTTGTTCGATGAAGCTGCATTTTGTCCTCTCTGTGGTTCTGAAACCCTCTTCAAAATCTACGGATTGGCATCTTCTTCTCTTGATATTTCTGACGAGGATCTCCCATTCTAATGTATCTACTATATATTGACGAATCAGGTACCAAAGATTTGCACCGAGGAGAAAATAACAAAGAGGGAAACTCGGAATACTTTGTCATGGGGGCTGTCCTCATTAAGGCAGAAGATTTAAGCGATATTGAGGAAAAAATCCAAAATTTAAAATCAACCTATCTCAAAGATCCATATCTGGAATTAAAATCAACGGCTAAATCAAAGACACTAAAGAGCGACAAAAATAAAGATGAATTTTTAGATAATATTCATCGAACAATTGCAACATCAAATTGTTGTTGTTTCGGTGCACAAGTACATAAACCTTCGCTGCAGAAAAACGGGGTTTTAGAAAATAGAGATCAAATTTACAAAATTTGCTTTTTACATATCTTATCAGCCGTCAATAGTTACTTGAAGCATGAGAATATCAATGAATCTGTAACTGTTTTCATAGATCGAGTAGATGCAGTGAATAATAAGAAAGTCTATATAGCATACAAAGAAGCACTCGAAAGCAAATCCATTGACTTTATAGGCTTTGATAAAAAGCATTTTTCGCCATCAATAAACTTCGTGGACTCGGAATTTACCATCGGGGTACAAATCGCAGATGTTATAGCTGGTGCATTGTGGCGAGGTGTAGAAAAAAACAAAAAAACATACTCTAAAATGTTGCTTCCACGGTTCCCGAGGGACAACAATCAAAAGTATGTTGGTTATAGTTATCAAAATTGCGAAGAATGGAAATAAAAAATGAACAGGGTAGCAGTAATTTCAACTGCAAGCTGACAAGGCATTTCACCCTTGCCACCCAGGCTATTCGGACCTAGACCACTGTTCTTCCGTTAAAATAATTATACATTATATAACTCTACTTTGTCAACAAAAAAATCCCCACACTCGCAAAGTTTGGCGACTCTGAGTGTGAGGAAATCATGTATAGTAAAAGGCATTAAAAAGCCCTCTTTACTATACCCATTTTATCAAGAAATGAGGTAAAAATCAATGGAAATTAGATCTTATAAAAAGAAAAACGGAGAAACAGCTTTCGGTTTTAGAATCTATGTCGGAAAAGAAAATGGAAAAGACAAGTATATTAAACGAAGAGGATTTGCAACGAAAGCAAAAGCAAGGGCAGCACTACTCCAACTTCAAGAGGATATAGAAAACGGAGAACAATACAGGAAAGATATTACAGTCGAAGAAATTGCCAAAAGATGGCTCAAAGATTATTCTGATACAGTCCAAGAGAGCACTTATATCAAAACATCTAGGAATTTCAAAAATCACATTTATCCAGCTTTCGGCAAACGAAAGATAGCAACAATCACACCTCTTCAAATGCAAGAACAAGCCAATGAATGGTCTAGAAAATTAGTCTATGGTCGTAAGTTAAAGGGCTTGATGAATAATGTTTTCAAATACGCAATCAGACATGGTTACATTGAAACCAATCCAGTTGATAGCGTGATTACCTCAACAAGAAAGAAATCTGATATCAAAAGCGACTTTTACAACAAAAACGAACTTCAAAGGTTTTTGAAACTTGTTGCTAAAACAAAGGATCTAGAGAAGATAACTCTATTTCGTCTTCTAGCCTTCACAGGGGCACGAAAAGGGGAGATTTTAGCCCTGGAATGGAGCGACTGGAATGATAATACTCTGGACATAAACAAGGCCATTACAAGAGGTTTTACAGGCGAAGAGATAGGCAATACTAAAACGATCAGCAGTAATCGACTGATTAGCCTGGACAAAAAGACAAAAAGCATTTTAAAAAAATGGAGAAAGCAAAACCCAGATACCAAATACATTTTTGAAAATGATTTAAAAAAGCCAATTCCCAGCACTCTTCCCAGAAAATGGCCTATCAAAATTGTGGAAGGTAGCGACCTGCGTCCGATTAAAATCCACGGGTTCAGGCACACACATGCCAGTCTATGTTTCGATGCAGGTATGACTTTGAAACAGGTCCAACATCGTCTTGGACACTCTGACTTAAAAACGACCATGAATGTTTATAATCACATAACCAAGCAAGCAAAGGATGACATCGGAGAACGCTTTGCGAGTTATATTGATTTCTAAGGAGGTTCACCCTCCTTTTTGTGACTCCTTTTGTGACTCCCTTTTTTGCAAAAAAATACCAAGGAATACCAAAGACAAAAATAAAAAACGTTGATTTAACAACGTTTTACCAAGGAATGCGAAAGAATGCAAAGGAATAATGGAGCCGGTGGGAGTCGAACCCACGTCCAAACACCTGCCAACATATTTGTCTACAACCATAGGTTATGTATTATTTTAACAGTCCCTCGACACATAACTCAAGCCTAGAAACTGCGAGTCTATCAATCTCTTATCAAGCCGCTAGACAAGACTTGATCGTATCTCGCTAATAATAAGACCTGTCATTGAACACGAGCAATCCAAATCGGGTCACGCCTGCTGGTTTTTAGGCAGCTAAAGCGTAAGAAGTGTTATTTTTTGCAGTTATATTTAACTGAGCGTTTACGCCGCCACACGAGTCGCAAAATATGCCTCATAATGCCTGTCGAATCCGTAACGACCCCAAAAGACAACAAAACCATTATACCTTATCTAACTCAAAAATGCAAAAGGGAAATCAACTAACTAAAAAAGATAGGCTTTCAAGGCTTTTGATAAAACCTGGTAACCGGCAATACTGAGGTGCAGTCCGTCAGTAGTGTAGTCTTTTTTGAGTTGGCCTGCTTGATCTGTCAAATTGTCAAATACTGGCACAAATTTCACCTGCATATAGGCAGAAGTAAGCTCTTTATAGGCTTGATTCCACTCCTGTATCTTTTCATTCGTGCGGATATAGACTGTCTGCTTATACTCCTCTCCCTCATTGACTGGCAAAATGGAAAGTAATTTAATCTCTGTCAGTGGATAATCGCGAGCAATGGATTGAATGATAGCTTCGAGATTATTGAGAGCCTCATTCACAGGAACATCCTTTCCGATATCGTTCGTCCCAATCAGAAGGACAATTTTATCTACCGCCCCACCGTAAAGATGCGCATCTAGGTTCTCTAGCAACAGACCTGTCTGATAGCCACGAATTCCTCGATTAACAATTGTCTTTGAAGTCCCAAACAGCTCCTGCAGAGGGTAATACTCAACAATGGAGTCCCCAATAAAGAGAATATCGGGCTCTACAATGGAAACCTGATTTAAGTGACGATACTTGGTTTGGATTTTACCCTGTTCCTTTAGGAGCCAATTTTCTAATAACTGTACTGCCACTTCATTCTCCTTTTTCTAACCAATTTTCCAAGACTTGGTAAACTCCTCCTTGGCTGTTGGCTGGCGCTAGAGCCGTCGCAACAGCTTTGGCCTTGTCATCAGCATTTTCCATCGCATAGGCAATCCCAGCCATTTCAAGCATCTCAACATCATTTTCACTGTCACCAAAAGCCATGATTTGTTTGGGGGTCAAGTCCCAGCGCTTGAGTAATTCTTCCAAGCCCCATGCTTTATGAATCCCAGCTTGGAGAATATCAATACAACCATAGCCACTCGAAACAGCCCGAACACGGCCATCAAAAAGGTCATTAATCTCTGCCAAGACCGAACTCAAACTCTCCTCACCAACAACCATGCTCATCTTGAGAACCCCACCAAAGAGATCAGAGGTTAACTCATCCACAAACTGCATCCGTTGGTAGAATTTTTCAATCATTTCTGGAGTCATAAAACTTTCAAGATCTGTAAAAATCGTACCTTCCTTGACAAAACCACCCTTCATCCCCGTTACAACAAATTGATTTTGACACTCTAGACCCTTGAAATGAGCCAAAGTCTTGTCGACAATGGCGTCATCCCATGTCTGAGCTTGAATCAATTCGTTGTTTTCAAAAATACGAGCACCATTGGCAACAACCAGAACCACTCGATCCACCAAGTGGCCCAGTAGTTGTCTCATGCGGTGAATCTCATTGCCCGTCGCAATGACAAAACGAATGCCCCTTTTATCCAACTGATCTAAAATCTTTTCCAAGCGTGGAAGATCCAGCTGGCCTCTAGCATCCAGCAAGGTCCCATCCATATCTGTCGCAATTACTTTAATCGTCATTTACTTTCCTCTGGATTCAAGCTAGTCCCACTTCAATCCTACATGTTCGTTCATTTCTTTGTAGGCTGTATCAATTCGTTCCTTAGTCGCTTCATCTAACTGGTCACGATGACTGCCACCCTCTATGAAATCTTCCAAGATATAGGTTTGATAATGATATAAAGGATAGCCTTCTGGTGAAAAGGTTCCCTTTGGTGTTCTATTGACCCAAGTAGGATGAGCTTTAGCTGTTCCGATAGTTGTTTTTCCATCCTTCTTCTTAATGGTCACGTCCATGAGAACGCCACGTTCAGTCCACTTAGCATTTTCTTCATCTCCCATAGATTCAATCCGTTGATTGGAAATGAAGTTCCCCATTGAATAGATAATGAGTTTCTTGTCTCCATCTTTTTCAACCGTTTCAGATGGTTCAACTACGTGAGGGTGCCCACCAAAGATAATATCCGCCCCCCAATCAATCATCTTGTGATAAAGAGCTTTTTGTTCTTCAGTTGGTTCCAATCGATACTCAACACCCATCTGAGGCATGATAATGGTGATATCCGCTTCCTTTTCCGCCCGTTCAATTTCAGCCTTCATCTTATCTTCGTTTAAATCTGAAAGATAACGATTATAGTCTTCCTGAGAAATATACTGCTCAATGCCATTGAAACCATAGGAATAGGCTAACAGTGCAACCTTGATACCATTCACTTCCTTAATGACCAGCGGAGCCTGATCCCGTGGCTCGTGCGTATAAACTCCGATTGGAGTGATTCCAGCTTTCTCAATAATATCGGCCGTTGAAATAACTCCCTCAATTTGCGAATCCAAAATATGATTATGAGCCAAATCTAGCACATGATAACCTGCATCCTTAATGGCATCCATAACTTCAGCAGGAGCATTAAAGAGAGGATAACCTGCTAAATAATGATCCTTATTAATGGTTCCTTCAAAGTCACCAATAGCTAAATCCGCTTGCTTAAGCCAAGGTGTCACATACTCAAAATTCTCATGAAAGTCATAGGTACCGTCTTCTTTTTTAGCTGAAAAGAAAAGTCCATCGTGGTAGAGCAAATCCCCGTGAGCCATAATTCTGGCAATTTTTTCCTCTTCCTGCTCCTGAGACTTTTGCTTAGTCCCTTCTTGAGAAATGGTCTCCTTTTTTTGACTGGTTAAAGGGATTCCTTGGAAGCTTTCAAACAACAAGACCAAGCCCATTGATAAAGCAACTGCTAGCAAGAGTATCGCCACAAATCCCTTATTACTCCACTTGCGATAACTCCTAAAAAAGTTTACAAAGCCTCTCACAAAATGAAAAACTGGTCCACGTTTATGTCTATCTTGTCTTCTTTGCATCTTCATTCTCCCTACTTTCTAATGCAAGCCTTTTCTTTTTATTATATCACAGATAAGTAATTCTTTCACAATTGATACTCTTCGAAAATCAAATTTAAACCACGTCAGCGTCGCCTTACCGTGTATATGTAACTGACTTCGTCAGTTCTATCCACAACCTCAAAACAGTGTTTTGAGCTGACTTCGTCAGTTCTATCTACAACCTCAAAGCAGTGCTTTGAGCAACCTACAGCTAGTTTCCTAGTTTGCTCTTTGATTTTCATTGAGTATGAATTGAACTTCCTATCTATTTTCTATAAATCCTAAAGGCTGTAATACTTTCAATCCTTGTCATTTTGTGTTATCATGTAGAGGTAATGAAAGGAGAGACAATGTCTGCTATAGAACGTATTACAAAAGCTACTCACTTAATTGATATGAAAGATATTATCCGCGAAGGGAACCCAACCCTACGCGCGGTTGCTGAGGAAGTCACCTTCCCCTTATCTGACCAGGAAATCATTCTCGGTGAAAAGATGATGCAATTCCTCAAACATTCCCAAGATCCTGTCATGGCTGAAAAGATGGGGTTACGAGGTGGTGTTGGACTTGCTGCTCCTCAATTGGATATCTCAAAACGCGTTATCGCTGTTTTAGTACCAAATATTGTTGAAGAAGGCGAAACTCCGCAGGAAGCCTACGATTTGCAAGCCATTATGTACAATCCAAAAATCGTCTCTCACTCGGTTCAAGACGCTGCTCTTGGCGAAGGAGAAGGGTGCCTCTCTGTTGACCGCAACGTGCCTGGCTATGTGGTGCGCCATGCTCGCGTTACTGTTGACTACTTTGACAAGGATGGAGAAAAACACCGTATCAAACTCAAAGGCTACAACTCAATTGTTGTTCAGCATGAAATTGACCACATCAACGGAATCATGTTTTACGACCGTATCAATGAAAAAGACCCATTTGAAGTTAAAGATGGTTTACTAATTCTAGAATAAAGAAAATCCCGTTGCAAGACGGGGTTTTGTGTTATAATAGAGGCATGAAAACAAATGATATTGTCTATGGCGTCCACGCCGTTACCGAAGCTCTACTTGCAAACACAGGAAACAAACTTTACCTCCAAGAAGATCTCCGAGGTAAGAATGTTGAAAAAGTCAAGGAACTGGCTACAGAAAAGAAGGTGTCCATTTCTTGGACCTCAAAAAAATCCCTCTCTGAGATGACCGAAGGTGCTGTTCACCAAGGTTTTGTTTTACGAGTATCCGAATTTGCCTATAGCGAGCTGGATCACATCCTAGCCAAAACACGCCAAGAAGAAAATCCACTTCTATTGATTCTGGATGGTCTAACTGATCCCCATAATCTAGGTTCTATCTTGAGAACAGCCGATGCGACCAACGTTTCAGGCGTCATCATTCCCAAGCACCGTGCTGTCGGAGTTACTCCTGTCGTTGCTAAAACGGCCACAGGTGCTATTGAACACGTTCCGATTGCCCGAGTAACCAACCTCAGTCAAACTCTAGACAAACTCAAGGATGAATGCTTCTGGACCTTTGGAACAGATATGAACGGTACTCCTTGCCACAAGTGGAATACAAAAGGGAAAATCGCCCTCATCATCGGAAATGAAGGAAAAGGCATCTCTAGCAACATCAAAAAACAGGTCGATGAAATGATTACCATTCCCATGAATGGGCATGTTCAAAGTCTTAATGCCAGTGTTGCTGCAGCCATTCTCATGTACGAAGTTTTCCGAAATAGACTATAAAAAAGTTTCCAGTCATCTGATTGGAAACTTTTTTATGATTATACTCAATGAAAATCAAAGAGCAAACTAGGAAGCTAGCTGTAGACAGCTCAAAGCACTGCTTTGAGGTTGTAGATAAGACTGACGAAGTCAGCTCAAAACACTGTTTTGAGGTTGCAGATAGAACTGACGAAGTCAGTAACATACCTACGGCAAGGCGATGTTGACGCGGTTTGAAGAGATTTTCGAAGAATATATGTTGTATCATAACAAATTGATTTCTGAGTTCCTTATATAAGAAAATGAGCATATCCAACTGCGAGAATGCTCATTTTTTAGTATTCTATAGGCAAATGTTACTTACATATGTTTTAAACGTTCAATCCGTTCCGAGATAGGTGGGTGGGTATAAAAGAGTTTTTGGAAACCTCCACCTTTCTTGGGATCATTGATATAAAGTGCACTACTGGCATCATCAACATGGTGATGCATCGGCTCGCTATTATCCAACTTACGTAGAGCATTGATCATCCCTTGTGGATTGCGAGTCAACTCGACACTGGAAGCATCAGCTAGGAATTCCCTCTGACGAGAAATAGCTAGTTGCACCAAGGTTGCAGCGAGAGGTGCCAGCACAATAGCTAGAAGAGAAACCACTAGCATAATGATTTCTAAGCCATTTCCATCTCGGTCATCGTCACTTCGTCTGCGACCTGCGCCACCCCACCACATCATACGACCTGCCATACTAGAAAGCATGGTGATAGCACTAGCAAGGGCAACAGCAATAGTCGAAATACGGATATCGTAATTACGAATATGACTGACTTCATGTCCCATAACAGCTTCTAGCTCCTCACGATTCATGATAGCTAGGAGACCTGACGTCGCAGCAACCGCCGCATTTTGCGGGTTAGAACCTGTCGCAAAGGCATTTAAGGCTGGATCATCAATGATGAAAACTCGTGGCATGGGAATCTGAGCAACCATAGCCATATCTTCCACTACATGGTAGAGGTCTGGTGCTGTTTGCTCATCAACCTCACGCGCCCCATTCATGGACATGACAATCTCTGTTGATTGAAAAATCATGGATAAGGCATAGATAAAGCCGATAATCAGTGCAATAACCAAACCGCCGAACCCAGACCTCATAAAGAGGTAACCAACCGCATAGCCAACCAGAGCTAAGAGTAGGAAAAATACCAGCAACAAAATCCAGGTTCTTCGTTTATTGCTTGCAATTTGATCAAACAACATCTTAGTCACCTAAACCGCTAAAATCAACTTTAGGAACTGCCTTTTCCTCTTCTGGTGTTTGAAGGAAATCTGCTGCTTTAAATCCAAACATTCCTGCAATGATATTGCTTGGGAAAGTTTCTAATTTTACATTGTAGTTGCTGACAACACTGTTGTAGAGTTGACGAGAGTAAGAAATTTTATTTTCTGTATTGGTCAACTCCTCTTGCAATTTAACAAAGTTGGCACTGGCTTTCAAATCTGGATAGCTTTCTGCAACTGCAAAAATACCTGAAACCTGACGAGTAAGGGCATCACTAGCTTTCATAGCTTCTGCTGGTGAAGTCGCTGCCGCCACTTGGTTACGTAGTTCTGCCACCTTTTCAAGGGTAGAACCTTCATATTTAGCGTAACCTTTTACAGTTTCAATCAAGTTTGGCAAGAGGTCATTTCGACGTTTCAACTGAACATCAATCTGGCTCCAAGCCTCCTTGGTTTGCATACGATTCTTAACCAAACCGTTATAGCTAACAATCACAAAAATAACAATAAGAGCCAAAACTCCAAGAATAATCCAAGTCATGATATAAGTCCTTTCTTCTTTTAGATTAGTACCAGTATATCAAATTTTTAATGATTGTGGTAAAATAAGATCATACTAAAGAAGGAAATAACTATGAAACCAGAAACATTTTACAACTTGCTTGCCGAACAGAATCTTCCACTTTCAGACCAGCAAAAAGAACAATTTGAACGTTATTTTGAGCTCTTGGTCGAGTGGAATAAAAAGATTAATTTGACAGCTATTACAGATAAGGAAGAAGTTTATCTCAAACATTTTTATGATTCGATTGCACCTATTCTGCAAGGCTTGATTCCTAATGAAAATATCAAATTGCTTGATATCGGTGCTGGGGCAGGATTTCCTAGTCTACCGATGAAAATCCTCTATCCTCAGCTAGATGTGACCATCATTGATTCGCTAAATAAGCGCATCAACTTCCTTCAACTTTTGGCTCAGGAACTGGATTTAGACAATGTTCATTTCTACCATGGACGTGCCGAAGATTTTGCCCAAGATAAGAACTTCCGTGCTCAATATGATTTTGTAACAGCTCGTGCGGTTGCCCGCATGCAGGTTTTATCTGAATTGACAATTCCTTACCTGCAAGTTGGCGGAAAACTATTGGCACTCAAGGCTAGCAATGCGCCTGAAGAATTATTAGAAGCTAAGAATGCCCTCAACCTCCTTTTTAGTAAAGTCGAAGACAATCTCAGCTACGCCCTACCAAATGGAGATCCGCGCTACATCACAGTGGTGGAAAAGAAAAAAGAAACACCAAATAAATATCCACGTAAAGCTGGCATGCCAAATAAACGCCCGCTCTAAATTTTTTACTAAAAATGATTTACAAAGTTTTTAATTTTTGCTATACTATCACAAGCAAAGGTTTTTAATGTCATCCCGTGAGGTGACGAAGACGCAGAAA
Organism: bacterium; assembly: GCA_905221065.1. Lineage (GTDB taxonomy): Bacteria > Bacillota > Bacilli > Lactobacillales > Streptococcaceae > Streptococcus. Next base: position 1,562 of record CAJNBS010000023.1, on the reverse strand, counting down.
TATTTAAAACTCTTTAAAGTCTAGATTTTAGAGAAGTCTTACTCTGAGGGCCTATTGCTGTAAAATAATGGGCTCTTTTTTGATGCCCAAAAGTGAGGTTTATATGAAACAAGAATCAACTGTTGATTTGTTACTAGACGTTGACCAACGTCCTTCAGCTGGAAAAGGAATTCTCCTTAGTTTCCAACACGTTTTCGCCATGTTTGGTGCGACCATCTTGGTACCATTGATTTTGGGAATGCCTGTATCTGTTGCCCTTTTTGCTTCAGGTGTTGGAACACTTATCTACATGATTTCAACTGGTTTTAGAGTTCCAGTTTATCTAGGTTCTTCATTTGCCTTTATCACAGCTATGTCACTGGCTATGAAAGAAATGGGTGGGGATGTATCCGCTGCTCAAACAGGGGTTATCTTGACTGGTTTGGTCTACGTCCTTGTTGCTGCTGGTGTTCGTTTTGCAGGTACAAAATGGATTGATAAACTCTTACCACCAATCATTATCGGTCCTATGATCATCGTTATCGGTCTTGGACTTGCAGGTTCAGCTGTTACCAACGCTGGGCTTGTAGCAGACGGGAATTGGAAAAATGCTCTTGTAGCCGTTGTTACTTTCTTGATTGCTGCCTTTATCAATACAAAAGGAAAAGGTTTCCTACGAATCATTCCTTTCCTCTTTGCCATTATCGGTGGTTACCTCTTCGCACTAACTCTTGGCTTGGTTGACTTTACACCAGTTCTTAAAGCTAACTGGTTTGAAATTCCTGGTTTCTACTTGCCATTTAGCACAGGTGGTGCCTTTAAAGAATACAATCTTTACTTTGGACCAGAAACCATCGCTATCTTGCCAATCGCTATCGTAACAATTTCTGAACATATCGGAGACCATACTGTTTTGGGTCAAATCTGTGGCCGTCAATTCTTGAAAGAACCAGGTCTTCACCGTACTCTTCTTGGTGATGGTATCGCAACTTCTGTTTCTGCTTTCCTTGGTGGACCAGCCAATACAACTTACGGAGAAAATACAGGGGTTATCGGTATGACTCGTATCGCTTCTGTCTCAGTTATCCGTAACGCTGCCTTTATCGCGATTGCCCTTAGCTTCCTTGGTAAATTCACTGCCTTGATTTCAACCATTCCAAATGCTGTACTTGGTGGTATGTCAATCCTTCTCTACGGAGTTATAGCAAGTAATGGTTTGAAAGTCTTGATCAAAGAACGTGTAGACTTCAGTCAAATGCGTAACCTCATCATCGCAAGTGCTATGTTGGTCCTTGGACTTGGAGGGGCTATCCTTAAACTTGGTCCAGTTACCCTTTCAGGAACTGCCCTATCAGCCATGACAGGAATCATCTTGAACTTGATCTTGCCATACGAAAATAAAGACTAAGAGTCTAAATACACCTAATCCACTCGGACAACTGAGTGGATTTTTCGTGTAGCATAATATAGTCAATGGAAACAGGAATAAGACAAAAGAGCCTCAAAAAAGAGACTGGGACAAAATAGTTCTCGACCACAAAAAAGCTAGAGATTTCCAATTGTGGAACTCTAGCTTTTTAATT
>CAJNBS010000022.1 GCA_905221065.1 bacterium | reverse complement strand
CCAGATAAAACTAAGTCCGAGATTATTGCAAAAATGCAAGAACTTTTCAAATCTTCTAGCGAAAGCGATGTGAACTATCTTTACCTTACTTGTCATGGAGGAAGAGACGGAAGAATCTATCTTGGTAGCGATGGTCAGACATTTTCAGGCTGGGAATTGGCATCTATACTGAAACAATACAAAGGTAAGTTTGTGGTTATGCTGGATTGTTGCTATTCAGGAAAAATTATAGATGTAGGTAAATCAGATGAAAAGGTCGTCTCCAATTCTGAAGAAAGATTTGATGAACAAGCATTTTTGGCAGGATTCTCAACAGGAGATGTAGCAAGTAAGAATGGTGAAATGCTTGATTCTAAATTCCTCGTACTATGTGCCTCTTGGAAAGGTGAAAAATCGTATAGTGCAGTCGGAATAGGTAGTCTTGCCACCAGATACTGGGCAATGGGTACAGGTTGGGATTCACTTCAAAATAGAATGATTTCGCCTATGGCAGACACCAATACTAACGGAAAAATCACTTTAGAGGAACTGTATCAATACTCTTATCCTCTAGTCCTTGAAGCTGCATCACAAATTCACGAAGAGCAACATGTATCAGTTTATCCTAAAAACAGCCAATTTGTTTTATTTCAAAAATAAGGGGTTAAGAAAATGAAAGTATCAAAAAAAATCACATTATTTGGTTTATCTCTAGCAGGTTTAGCTTTACTAGCTTTCCCTCATTCAGGAAAGGCCTTCGAATTGAAAGAAGAATGGGTTGTCAAGGGTGGTATTAAGTATCAAGATGGCAAAATTCTTCAATTTGACAATGGCAATGAAGTAGATATCAAAGTATTGGATTTGCCAAAAACTGAGAAAATCGAGTGGACGGTTAGTCTCAATGGTCAAGATCAAACTGTCAATTTCCTAGGTCAAGAAAAGGACAAGTCTATGATGGGTGTAGAGGGGCGTTACCTGAATTTCTACGTTCCTTATGGCTATAGAGGGAATATCAAGGTAGAAGCCAAGAGCGGAAATGAGGTAAAGACCTGGTCCACTAAAGTAGTAGATGATGTATATAATGACGGTGGAAAGAGTGGTTACTTCCGTATTGACGAATCAAATGATCAACACACCTACCTTGATGCAAAATGGGACTATCAAACCAAGACCTACACTGCTACCTTACCAGAGACTGTCAATGGTCAAAAAGTATTTGCTTGGGCAGACGACTATGTAGAATTGAAACTTCAAAAACCAGGAGTTATCAGTCATTCCTACAGAGGGGCAGGAGCCTTCAAAATACTTTATCCGATTGTAAAAGCAGAAAGTTGGCTAAAAAAGAATTACAGTGAAAAGTGGTACTATCAAAAACAAGGACAATTAGTTCAAAATGCTTGGGTTAAGGACAAGGGAACTTGGTACTTTATGAATGATAAAGGAGTCATGTTCAATCAAACTTGGCTCTATCAAGGTGGCAACTGGTATGCCTTTAAATCATCAGGAGCTATGATTGCTAGTGATTGGCTATATGATAATCACTCTTGGTATTACCTAAAAGACTCAGGTTCTATGGCGACAGGTTGGATCAAAGATAGTGGATCTTGGTATTATCTAAACAACTCAGGCTCTATGGCAACAGGCTGGGTGAAAGATAGCGGCTCTTGGTATTACCTTGCTTCATCAGGTAAGATGCTTCACAATACCTACACACCTGATGGTTACTATGTAGATGCCAGTGGCGCTTGGCAATAATCTAAAGTACACATTTTATTCCATCAACTATTAGTGTACCTGCCCAGACTAAATGTTATCAGAACTACAAGAAAAATCTAGATAATAATACAAAAAGCGAACAAAACAACGAATTCTGTTTTGTTCGCTTTTTATTTAATCTGTTACATTTTGACATTTTCATTTAATTGTATATCTACATAAAATTTACATTTTTATATGAAGTATTTGAGATAAAGGAGTATAATGACTTTAAAACTAATTACATGTATATCGATAAGGAGGGCAACTCTTTATGCTGAGAAGATTTATTTCTAAGAAGCACCTCATACTTTACTTCTTTTCTATTGCCATTACTTGGCTAGAAGCAATTATCACGCCAGCCCTTGTTCAAAATATTGTTGCTAGTTTTACCAATCAAGAACTAGGCCTTCTTTGGAAAGTTTTGATTTTAGGAATCCTTGGTAATCTCATCCTCTTACTGGGTTTAGCTGGGAAACGCTATTACTACGCCCGTTTGATTACTGATTTTAAATATGGTATCAAGAGTGCTATTTTCAAGCAATTTTTAAACAGTTATGAGATTGATGAAAAGGATATTTTGTCCGACCTAGAAAACGACGTCAAGCAACTAGAAGAAAACTATATCGAACCAACCGTCATCATCATTTCTTCTCTGGGCTTCACAACTGTATCCATTCTTTATGCCCTGTGGACCAATTTTTACCTAGGCTTGATTTTCATCCTCTTCTACTCCTTTCCTGTCCTCTGCAGTGCTATCGGATCCAAGCGTTTGGATTCACTTTCTGAAAAGCGGTCAACTATTAACCAGAGCTACTTATCAAGCTTGACAAATTTTATTGGTGGCAGCCAACAAATTCGCCATTATCAGGGACAAGACTTCTTTTTTGCTCGCTACCAAAAGCAATTACAAACCAGTCTGGATGCCGAAATCAACTATGAAAAACAACGAACTTTAAACAGTCTCTTTATCAATAGCATCGATGCCTTTTGTTCTGTCACACCTATCGTCATTGGTGGATTTATGACCTACTATAATTATTTAGATGCGGCGAGTTTTGTGGCCATCTATCTGGTTTCCCATAATATCGGCTATCAATTCCAAGAGTTGGCCTACTTTACCAACACCCGAAAAGCGACTCGAACTCTTCTCAACAAATACCAAAAACTTTTGGGCCAGTCTGACTTCATCTCGCCTAGAAACATAGAAAATATTTTCCCTATCCAGCTTGACACCATTTCCCTGGAAAAAGAGGGGAATAGCCTCTTATCTCCGATTTCCATGCACATCAAGCAAGGAGAAAAAATTGCCATTATCGGCGAAAGTGGCTCTGGTAAAACAACCCTGCTCAATATCATTCATGGAGAAGAGATACCAACAAGTGGACAGATTAACTTTGCTGGTCAAAACCTGTCCCGTCAGGAAATCACGGGCATTAGTTCCTATATCCTCCAAGATAGCCATTACTTTAACACGCTATCTCTGGAAGACAATATCCTTCTGGGACTGGATAAAAATCCAGAGACTTTAAATCATATCCTCGAGACAACTGGGTTAGAACATTTGAAAAATCGAACGCTCAGCAATGATAGTCTGTCTGGTGGCGAGAAACAACGACTAGAAATTGCTCGCGCCCTCTACCACGATAGCCAACTCATCTTAGCTGATGAGATTAAGGCCAATCTTGACTCGGAAAATAGCAGAAAAATTAGTGACTTGCTCTTCTCCCTACCTCAAACAGTTATTGAAGTCATTCACCACTACACAGAAGAAGACTTAAAACACTATGACCAAGTCATTCACCTAAGCAAAGAGAAGTGATAGTCTATAAAATACGATTTGAAAAAGAGGCTAGGCAAAAATTCAATTTCAGGAGAAAATGAATTAATATTACCACAATAAAACGCATAATATCAAGTTTTTGCACACCTGATATTATGCATTTTTCTGATTTTAAAGACTTTTTACCCAGTCTATTCTTACTAATCTATTTCTTAAACTCAATAAAGTTATACTTTTCCTTACTCACTGTCACATGATTGAAGAGTAATAACTTCTGTTGGAAAATCGACTAAATCATCATCATGACTAATCAAAATCACTAACTTTTCTTGTGCTAACAAGTCGGACAGGATTTGCACGACTTTTTTCTTGTTTTGTGAATCTAAAAAATTACTTGGCTCATCAAAAATATAAACATCTTTATCCACAGCTACTGCTTCTTGCAACTGCAACAATTTTAGTTGTCCCATGGATGCACCTTGACTCAATTCATTTTTATAAAATCGACTTGCAACAGGTTCTGCAGGGCAGTACGAAAAATTCGAATTCTTTCTATAATTGGGTAAGTAAATCTCACCATGATAATTCATGCTGTAGCCTACTATCGCTAAAATCAATCGCGTCTTACCCACACCATTTTCTCCAACAATACGATAAATATGCCCTTTTTCTAAACGAGTTGTTAATGGCTCATGCAGTTCTTCACCATCTCTCCCCAGGCTAACATACTTTTCTAAGACTATCTCTAAAATTGGAGTAGACTCATACGAAATCTGAACAGGTTCTAAAAAATTGACAAAATTTTCGATAATTTGCTTACTTCCTGAGTACTCCTTATAAACATCAAGGAAGTATTCAATAGGTGTCCAAAATTGTGAAATATATAGTTGGATAGCCATTAAATCACCAATCGTAATCCAACCTTTATAAGTCTGATAACCTGATATAATCGTCGTCATCATAATCATAAAATTCAAAAATGCATAGGAGAGAAAATTTTCAAATAAAGAAGTCATCCTCACTTCCTTATTTTTACATGAAATATATTTTTTCACCAAGGGAGAGAAATCAATCAAGCTAGAATGAGCTGAAAATCGCATACTAGGCATGAGTTTATAGCTATCCACTAGATAATCGCGTATATCCTTCATACAATTCACTGTATCGGATCCAAGCTTAGATAGTCGTCCACTATATTTCTGCGAAATAAATATAAATATAGGTATCAAAATACCTATCATCACAGCAATAGTAGGAGAAATACTCCATAAAATCCCTATAATTACAAGCGCTCGTATCAAGTACAGGAGAAGAGCAACAGGATATTCGTTAAAAAATCGTTTTAACAGCTCATAGGTCTGCCCTAATTCTTGTGTAATGGTAGTTTCAGACAAATCTGTCTCTACCATATCATAGAGCTGGATATTTTCAGCAGTTTTTTGGCAAATATTCTGCCAAACATGCGATTCTGATTCTCCTTGAATCACATCACAAAAATAATATAAAACTTGAATAAACAGAGAAATTCCTACATAAAGCACCCCATAAACAATCATAGCATGAACTTTCTGAGATAGAATATGGTCAACAAATAACTTACTAATATAAGGAATAGCTACAGTCAGTATAGTAACAAGGGTATTCAAAATAAAGCTTTTTAGAAATAGCACTTTATTGTTATAGGATAACAATCTTTTCATCTGCATGCCTCCATAGTTAAATTTTTATCAACATATATTTTATGAACAGATATATGTTGGATAGTCCCTTCAACATCCTCCTTTGTCAATAATCCTAATTCATCTAAAAATACAATCTTGTGAAACCACTCTAAATAGTCAAACTGACAATCGCGTTCCATCTTCCCATTATTTACAAATGTATTAAATGGGCAACCTCCATAACAAAATTCATAATAAGCACAATCTTTATAAGGGCACATGCTTCCCAGACCTGTTAATTCATTAGTAACTTGACCAATACTTCCCAACTGATAGTTTTCATTCCCTACTAATGAATAACATTTATATAAGTTACCGTTGGCATGAATTGTAAGAGAATCTTGATTTTTGAACATACAGTACCCTCCTATTTTTAAATCATGATAATACGGTATATTTTCCTTTGATAAAAACAGCAATAAATCTAGACAAATCTTCTTTTTAGTTTCACTATCAATATATAGAATTGAATCGTTAGGTACAGCTACAAAATCAAAATAAAGATTAAAATTTTCAAATTCTGTATACTTTTTTAAATCTAAAAATAATTTCTGGATAGATATATAATTTCTTTTAGATATGTTAACTCTAGCCTGAATGGATAAATTTTTATACTTTTCCAACATAACTGACAAGTTATTTATGATTCTATGATAAGTTCCTTTCCCTAATCGATTGCATCTTTCTAGGTTATGATAGTGCTCATCACCATCAAAAGAAACTTGAATAGCGAAATTATGACAGTCAAGAAAAGACATTATTTTACTTGTGAATATCGTTCCATTTGTAATCAAAGTATACGAAATAGCTAGTTTCTCATCTAAAGTTTCACATAAATTTCGTATAAACTGAAAGTTATATAATGGTTCACCACCAGTAAAACAGATATCCAGAGATTTATACTTCTTAAAATTGAGTTCATCTAATATAAAATTCACAATCTTTTTACCGTCATACTCACTACTTAAGGACGGTTTCCTATCCTTATCATTCTCAAAACAATAAGAGCAAGTCAAGTTACACGACATAGTTGTAACTATATATAGTGATAATTCATCTCCCTCTACTATTCGTTTAGAGTGAATAAAGGGCACTTGTTTATCAATCTCACTTATCAAGTAAGGAAATTCTTTTAAAGATAACTTCTTGAATAGTTCCTCATCAATTTCACAAATAGATCCTGTATATAAATTTTTTAAATAAACTACATCATCTGTAGAAAAAGAATAAATTGTTTCCATAACTTATCTCCCGCTTTAAAAAGGCTGAGGGGATCCCCCTCAGCCTCATCATTATAATAGTAAAGTGATAAATTATCGCTTTTACATAAGCAACTCAAGGCAATCTAACGATAACGCCCTGGGCATTTATCTGGATGCTGCTGTACTGAGGCTAGGTGACCTTTTTTAACAACTTTGATAACATCAGTCAAATTAAGCATCACTTTCCCTCCTTTTTTAAAAAATTTATTATACGTATAATTCTTTTATAGAAAAGAAAAATCTCATATACTGTTAAGTAAAAATTTTTTTGTATCCGTTTTCTCTGACTTCATTGTATATCTTCGCATGTAGATTGTCAAGTATTTTTTTGAAAAATTTTTAAAATTTCGAAATTTCGAAATTTTGCCGTTAATTTTTTTAACTCAATATCAAACTAGCTACAATAGGGCTGACAAAGACATAGAGAATACCGGTAACACCGATAGCCAAGCCACCCATAGCTCCTGCTACAGAACCGTATCGAAAGGCTGTTCCTGTTCCGACTGCATGCCCTGTTCCTCCAAGGGAAAGCCCAACAGCTACTGGATCATCAATTTTCAACCACTTCAAAAGTGTTGGGCCAATAACACTGGTTAAAATCCCAGTCGCCACTACGACAACCAAAGTCACAGTCGTCAAACCTTGCAATTTTTCTGTGATCCCCACTGCCATGGCGGTTGTCACTGACTTAGGAAAGAGAGAAATTGCTAGGAAAAAGTCCATGCCAAAGATTTTAGCTACAAGGGCTGTGAAAGAGGTATTGACCACTACTGCTAACAGACTACCAAAGAGAATACTGCGAGCATGGTGCTTCATCAGGTGAAAACTCTTATAAAGGGGAATCCCTAGAGCCACGGTCGATGGGACAATCAAATTATTCAGATAAACCCCACCTTGATAGTAATCTTGGTAAGAAATCCCCGTCACTTTTAGAAAGATGATAATGAAAACAGCTGACAAAAGCAAGGGCGTTGTCAATGGATGGGGAAAACGTCTATAAATCAGCATTCCCACTAGATAGGCTAAGATAGACAGGGCAAGCCCGAACAGGGGATTGGAAACAAATTCACTCATTTGGCATCTCCTTTCTCATAATCTCCCTCAAACCGTCTCTTGATAAACTGAACCACCAAGGCAATAAGGATAATATTGATAACAGCCGCAAAAAAGACAATCAAAACAATGGGCAAAAGGTAGGGAGCAATCACATCAAACTTTTCCATAATTCCCACTGCTGGTGGTAAAAAGAGAATGGTCATATTGGCCAGCAAGAAATTCCCGACCATGTTGACATGCCTTGTTCTCAGCCACTTAAATTGTAGGGCTAGAAAGAGAATAATCAAACCGATAATACTGCCCGGGATGGGCAAATGAAAGAAACTGGAAATCCCCTCTCCGATTAGAGAAATCACAAAGAGAATCATTAATTGAACATATAATTTCATCCTAAACTCCACGAAATAGACTTCTTGCATACCAGTTTACTCTTTTTTCAGAAAATTTCAAGGAAATACACAAGAGTTGATGAAAGTTTGAGAGGAAAGGGGATACAGGCAATTACAGACTAGTGAAAACAGGCGTGATATAGGATGAAAGATTTTAGCGTCCTTCTTGCCAGCCTTCTTGAAAAGTAGTATAATTATTGCATGCGCAATCATCTTGTGATGTAGAAACTGTCCGTGAATGGACTTTCTTCTATTTATGACTCTAAAAAGAAAGGAGATACTATGACCTATTTGGAAAAATGGTTTGATTTCAATCGGCGTCAGAAAGAAATTGAAAGTCTCTTGGAAGAGACCATTGCCCAGCAGAGTGACCAAAGTCTGACCTTGAAAGAGTTTTACCTGCTCTACTATCTGGACTTGGCCCAAGAAAAGTCTCTACGCCAGATTGACCTGCCAGATAAACTTCATCTGAGCCCGAGCGCTGTTTCTCGGATGGTGGCTCGCTTAGAAGCTAAAAATTGCGGTCTACTCAGTCGCAGGTGTTGTGATCAAGATAGACGCTCTAGCTTTATCTGCCTGACAAGTGATGGGCAAAAGACACTGGCCACACTACAAAAGGCTGTCGAAGAAAGCTTGGAAACAGGTTTGGATTTCTTGCTTTAAGATGATTTCAAAAAAAGTTGCGTGCGCAATCATTTTTCTTGACATTCTCTTTTACAAGGAGTAAAATAAAGTCATCATTAAACAAAGGAGTTTTTAAAATGATTGAAATTACCTATCTAGATGCCAGCAAGAACGAAAGAACTGTGACTTTCGAGTCTTATGAAGATTTTGATCGTTCACAACAAGCTTGCCTTATCGGCGTCGCAGACTACTACCCTGTTCAAAAATTGACTTACAACGGTCATGATTTGGACTATCATGGGACTTATGGAGATGTCTTCTTCTATCTCATGAAACAAGATTTAAGCCAATATAACTAAAAAAGGAGAAATACAATGGCAAAAGCAATTACAGATGCAACATTCGAACAAGAAACAAAAGACGGTTTGGTCTTGGTAGACTTCTGGGCAACTTGGTGTGGTCCATGTCGCATGCAAGGTCCAATCTTGGATAAATTGTCTGAAGAACTTTCAGAAGATGTCTTGAAAATCGTTAAAATGGACGTTGATGAAAATCCAAACACAGCTCGTGCCTTTGGAATCATGTCTATCCCAACTCTTCTCTTCAAAAAAGACGGCCAAGTGGTAAAACAAGTTGCTGGTGTTCACACAGCAGAACAAATCAAGGCCATCGTTGCTGAATTGAGCTAATCATACTAGAGACCAAGTACTTGCTTTGGTCTCTTTTTTCTTGTCCTTTGCCATTTTTCGAAAAATATGCTAGACTATAGGTAGAATATTACGATGTTTGGGACATGCCATCGCTAAAAAAAACCTCTACTTGGTATTTTTTAGCTCCCTCATGGGAGCTTTTTGCGTGCTCTGAACATTTCCCATTTTGGAAGGAGTACTATGAAACGTCAATCAGCCTTGGTCGTCTTTAGTGGCGGTCAAGATTCCACAACCTGCCTCTTTTGGGCCAAAGAACACTATGAAACAGTCGAAGCTGTCACCTTTGCCTATGGCCAACGCCATCATCTCGAAATTCAAGTTGCTGAAGAAATCGCTAAGGAACAGGGGATTCGTCACTACATCCTCGATATGTCTCTGCTGGGGCAAATCACTGAAAATGCCCTGACCTCTGATCTGGAGATTGAGCAAAAAGAAGGAGAGCTTCCCAATACCTTTGTTGATGGTCGCAACCACCTCTTTCTGTCCTTTGCGGCAGTTCTTGCCAAGCAACGTGGTATTAAAGATATCGTGACAGGTGTCTGCGAGACAGACTTCTCAGGCTACCCTGATTGTCGAGATGTCTTTGTCAAATCTCTTAATGTCACCCTCAACCTTGCTATGGATTACGACTTCGTTATCCAAACACCTCTCATGTGGCTGGACAAGGCTGAAACTTGGGAATTAGCTGACCAACTCGGTGCCTTTGACTATGTTCGTGAAAAGACCTTGACCTGCTACAATGGGATTATCGGAAGTGGCTGTGGAGATTGCCCAGCCTGCCACCTACGTCAGCATGGTCTAGATGTTTATCTCTCACAGAAAGGAGAGAGCTAATGTTTTTTGCACCCAAAGAAATCAAACAGGAAACTGGGGAGTCTCTTGTCTACAACCCCCACAGAACCTTGGTATCAAAAGAGTTTACCTTCGATGCTGCCCACCACCTCTTTCACTATGAGGGGAAATGCAAATCCCTGCACGGTCATACTTATCATCTGCAGATTGCTGTCAGTGGATTTTTAGATGAACGGGGCATGGCCTACGATTTTGGAGACATCAAAGCTATCTACAAGAATTTCTTAGAACCCCACTTGGATCATCGCTATCTCAATGAAACCCTGCCCTATATGAACACGACTGCTGAAAATATGGTTTACTGGATTTTCCAAACCATGAATCAAGAGTTGCCAGATGAGCGTGGTCTTCGTTTGGAATACGTTCGCCTCTATGAAACTCCGACTTCCTTTGCAGAGTTTAGACGGGAGTGGTTAGATGACTAGGGAACGTGTCCTCAAACTACCAGTTCTGGAAATCTTTGGCCCAACCTTTCAAGGTGAAGGCCGTGCTATTGGGCAGAAAACCATGTTTGTCCGCACTGCTGGTTGCGACTACCACTGCGACTGGTGCGATTCTGCCTTTACTTGGGATGGTTCTGAAAAACCAACTCGCATGACAGCTGACGAAGTCATTGCTGAGTTAGATAAATTGGGGAGCTACGACTACGTCACCCTGTCTGGGGGAAATCCCGCTATCCTAGCAGCCAACATGGCTGAACTGGTCACCAAGCTCAAGGAACGTGGTGTCACTCTGGCTGTTGAGACCCAAGGCTCCCGCTGGCAAAATTGGTTAAAAGATATCGACCAGGTCACTCTCAGCCCCAAACCTCCCTCATCCAAGATGGAAGTCAACTTTGAGACCTTGGACTTTATCGTTTCCCAATTGGATCCAGACAAGGTCACCTTTAAAATCCCTGTCTTTGACGATGTTGATCTAGCCTTTGCTAAAGGGATTCAAGAACGCTACCAACCAGATGTTCTCTTCTTATCAGCAGGAAATCCTGAGCCCAAGGCTACAGGCAATATTGTCCAAGACCAACTGGACCGCCTCAAAGAACTCTGGGAACGCGTTGCTGCTGACGATAGCTGGAGCAATGTCCGCGTCCTTCCTCAACTGCATACCCTTCTCTACGATAACCAACGCGGTGTTTAATACTCTTCGAAAATCAAATTCAAACCACGTCAACGTCGCCTTGCCGTACTCAAGTACAGCCTGCGGCTAGCTTCCTAGTTTGCTCTTTGATTTTCATTGAGTATAAAATTAGAAAGAAAAATTATGTCACAACCAGAAGAAATGAAAAACCTAAGCCTCCTCGGCAACAAAGAAACCAACTACATTTTCGACTATCAACCAGAAGTCCTCGAATCTTTTGACAATCGTCATGTGGAGAACGACTATTTCATCAAATTCAACTGCCCTGAATTCACCTCACTGTGCCCAATCACTGCTCAGCCAGACTTTGCGACCATTTATATTTCCTACATTCCTGACAAACTCTGTGTTGAGTCAAAATCCCTTAAACTCTACCTCTTTAGCTACCGAAATCATGGGGATTTTCACGAAAACTGTATTAACACTATCGGGAAAGACTTGGTCAACTTGCTAGACCCTCGCTATTTAGAAGTCTGGGGAAAATTCACTCCGCGCGGTGGCATTTCAATCGACCCCTACTACAACTACGGTAAGCCTGGAACTAAATATGAAGGCCTGGCAGAACAACGCCTCTTCCAACACGACCTTTATCCAGAGAAAATTGACAACCGCTAAACAGATAAGAAATAGCCCTGTTCCTCAAGCTGAGGAGCAAGGCTTTTTGAGTTTCAATTATTCTTCTGTTCCAAGGAAGTTTTTCGCAACAAGAGCTGCAAGAACTCCACCAGCGATTGGGGCAAGGATGAAAATCCATACTTGTTGAAGGGCTGCGCCACCTACCAAGACAGCTGGTGCCAAGCTACGAGCTGGGTTTACTGAAAGTCCAGTAATGTTCAATCCCACAAGGATCATGACCATCAATGACAAACCGATTACCAAACCAGCAATCGCGCCATTTCCCTTGCTTTCTGAAGTCACGGTCATGATAACCAAGACAAACAAGAAGGTTGCGATGACTTCAAACAAGAAACCGCCAAAGACAGTAACACCATTTGCCAAGGCATTTTCACCAAGACTAGCAGTTGACATGCCTGAGTTAGACAAGAGGAAGAATACCGCAGCTGATGCAAGGAAAGCTCCAACTACTTGCCCAAGGATGTAGTTAACAAGTTCCGAAGATGACAAACGTTTGTTTACAAACATAGCGATTGAAACAGCTGGGTTCAAGTGAGCACCTGAAACAGTTCCGATTGAGTAAGCTGCAACCACGATTGCCAAACCAAAGGCAAAAGCAATTCCAAGATGACCAAGGCCATCAAGACCATTTCCAAAAACAACAGCTCCTGTCCCAACGAACACAAGCATGAAAGTACCGATCAATTCAGCAACAAATTTTTTCATTTTCTTTCTCCTTTTTTCAAAAACTAGATACTAGTCTATCAAAAGAGGGAAAGGGTTTCAAGAAAATTGATTGGAAAGTTTTTCGAAAATCTGACTCGCTTATCCCTAGTATTGAAAAGACTGGATAGCTTCTTTCAAGTCATCTTGTAAACTATTTCTCTGGTCAAGTTGGACATAGACTTCCAACAAACAGGATCTAAAGTTGGAAAATTTGTAAAAATCTTCCTTTTCTTCTATCGGAAAATCAACAGTTTTTATCCAAGAGGCTACTTGCTCTTGCTCCAACTTCCCTTGTAAAATCGGTTCATAAAGTACTCTGGCTAAACGCCAATCTTCATCATCTGTAAAACGAATCGCAATTCTTTTAAACAGTTGGCCAAGTATGTCAAATACTTCATGAACTCTGTTTTTAGGAAAGTCTGGATGACAAACTACCTCTGTCAGTAAATCGGCTCCATGTGCAAAAGCGTGAACCCAACCATACTGGCTTGAAAAACCTGTAATGTCTTTTTCTTTTGAAAGATAGTGCAAACCTTGATTTAAAAGGACATTACGAATTTCTGATTGTAATTCCTGATAAAAAACCGATTGCTGGTTGGCATCCGCAGACAAGAGGTTTGCATAAACAAGTGCCCTAAAAGAACGCTCAAGTGTTGGCAGGCCTACCTTATCAATCTCTTTATCTAGTCCTCCATCAACTGACACCACCTCAGCAATGAAATGAAATTGCTCCTTTGTAAATAGCTCTTCCTGAATCCCTCTAGCAAAGCTTGTAAAAACAAGATCATCGCGAATTTCTGGAGAAGGATCTCCCAAATGGTCAAGCAACCACTGGATTTCCTCCTGATGATAACTTGGTTTTTCTTCTGCTATTTTTCTAAGTAACTTTTGATACATGGGCAATACCTCTAGATTTCTAACAACTGTTCAAAAAGCCAGCCCAAGATAACTTTCTATCTTATTCTTTTTTAGATGGACGTTTTCCTGCAGCAATTGCATCGGCCTCTGTCATCTCAACAACGTTCGCTTTATTCGTTTTTGAAGGCATTCTATCCTTACTATACCAGTAAACTTTCGCATTCCCATGATTTGCAACATAGACAATTCTATCTTGCTGTTGGGCTTTATTCTCAGCTTCCTGAGCAATTCTTTTCTCTTCTTCTTTTTGAGAAATTAATGACTCAACCGCACCTATCCTATCGAACAATTCTGCCTTTTTATCGTTATTTTCAATTTGATTAACTGTTTCTTTAGCAGACTGCACTTGACTCGCATCTTGACTTTCTTCCAATTGTTTGACTAAATTTTCACCTTTTTCTTGCAACTCATTTGCAGCTTTTTCTTTGGCAATTCTCTCTTCTTCTACTTTTTCTTTAGCTTTTTTCTCGTCTTCGATTCGTTTCGCCTCCTCTATGCTAGATGAAGTATCCGTCGTTGAAGATGTCGAAGTAGTAGATGTCATAGTCTGCTTAGTTTCTGACTGAGAAGATGAAGTTTTCTTTGTGACTGTTGGAGTTTGGAGAGCAACTGCAACAAAACTAACAATGAAAAGCCCTATCATTAAATTTCTTTTTCGAATATCTGGTGCTTTCTTTACAAAATACCAAATACCGACTCCACTCAAAACAAGATAGAGAGTAGGTAGAGCAATCAATAAAATGATTCCCAACAAAACTAGACCAATTTTGATAAAAAGCATTCTTTTGGGATCTTGCTCTAGCCATTCTTTGATTCTATTCATATTATTCTCCTAAAACTCTGTCCAATCTTTACTCTCCCAACTGGGCACTGTAGGCAATAATCTGGTCAACTGTGTCTGACAAGAATTGGATGGTATCACGGAGTGGTTTGTCTGTTGAAATATCTGCTCCAATAATCATAGCTGACTCAAGCGGTGTCTTGCTCCCACCTGATTTGAGGAGATTGAGCCAGTCTTCAGCTCCAGTTTCTGAATGTTTCAAATGAAGGTAACCAGCTGTCGAGATGACTAGTCCAGCTGAGTAGGTGTAACTATACAAGCCCATGTAGTAGTGAGCTTGGCGCATCCAAGTCAGAGCC
Organism: bacterium; assembly: GCA_905221065.1. Lineage (GTDB taxonomy): Bacteria > Bacillota > Bacilli > Lactobacillales > Streptococcaceae > Streptococcus. Next base: position 8,001 of record CAJNBS010000022.1, on the reverse strand, counting down.
GAATCGTCGTCAATTTCAATAGCATCTCCCCAGAAGTCTGTCAAGACTTCCTTCATAATGCTGTTGAGCTTGCTTGCTCCAAAGGTCTCCCCTTCTTCAATCAATGTATACACCTTACGCTGGAAGGCTGCTTCCAAGAGGTGGGTGATGAAATTATGGAAGTAAGTATCTGTCAAGCGGTGAGCAAGGGCAAAACGTTTTTGACGCGGGTCGTCAGACTGGTGTTCCAAGTAATCACTGAGAAGCAATTCATTGAAGGTTGACGGCGCTTCGACATAGTAAGTAGACATGTGGGCGTTAAAGTAACTTTGGTGATTATCTGAGAAGATGAATTGACCAGAATGCCCGATTTCATGAATCAAGGTATAGACATCGCTCAAACGACCTGTCCAGCTCATGAGGACATAAGGGTGCACGCGATATGGATCCGCTGCATAACCGCCAGAATCCTTGCCACTATTGGCAGCAAAGTCCACCCAGCGCTCTTCTTGATAGCGAGCAACTTCCTGACAATATTCCTGCCCCAAAGGTTCTACCGACTTCATGACTAAATCATAGGCGTCGTCAATAGTCACTTCAGGATTTAGGGCACTATCCAAGTCCAATTTCCAGTCTGCAAAGGTCATCTTTTCAAGACCATTGGCCTTGGCAACATGCTTGAGGTATCTCTGAGCAACTGGCGCAAAATCCTTCATGATGAGGTCAATCTGGCGGTCAAACATGGCACGGTCCACTTCTTGCTCAGCCAGAAGATAATCAAAGACGGAGTCGTAACCCTTCATATCTGCCAAGAGTTTTTCAGACTTGACTTGGGCTAAATAGGCTGCGGCAGCCGTATTTTGGTGCTTTCGAAGTCCCTCTGAGAAAGAACGGAAGGATTTCTCACGAACCTCAGCATCCTCGTGGTTTTGGTAGAAATTCTCATAGGTGACAAAGCTGTTTTTGTAGGTCTTGCCATTGACTTCAAAGTCGGCCATTTCAAAGTCCCCAGCTCGCATCTTGGTGTAAATATCCTGTGGACTGTAGAATACTTCACCCAGATTGGTCAAGGCTTTTTCCACATCAGCCCCAAGATAGTGGGCTTTTTTGATTTTGGCCTGACGAATAGCTGCTGTTAAATGTGGCAACTCTCCCAAACGTTCTAAGACTTCCTCATCTGCAGCCACCAAGGCGTCATCAAAGAAGGTCAAGGCTACGCTGGCATCTGTTTCAAACTCCATCCCAGCTTGGGCAATATTGGCAAATTCGTCATTGCTATAGTCTGTCGTCTGAGGCATAAAGCCATAGTTGCCAATATGGCTCATCTGGATATAGATTTGTTCCAATTCCGCAAAAGCCTTTTCAAAATCCTCAAAAGTATGAAGATTACCCTTGTAATCACGGCTAAATTGGTTGATATCTTCGCGAGCTTTCTCGATTGCACGCAAGAAATCCTCACGGTCTTGGTATAGGGCTGTTAAATCCCATAGTTCCTTTTCTGGAAATTCTGAACGATGTTTTTGTTCCATTTTCTTCCTCTTATTTCTCTAATTCTAATAAAACACTAAGGGCTGATAAGGCGTAAAGTGGGGCTGTTTCTGCTCGCAAGATGCGAGGGCCAAGTCCTGCCAAGACGGCTCCTTTAACTTCAAAACTTTCAATTTCTGCAGGTGAGAGACCGCCTTCTGGACCAAATATAAAGAGCAATTTAGCTCCTTTTTCAAGACCAGAGACTGCTTGTAAGAGCGCAGCGGCTTCTCCCTCTTTAGCTGACTCTTCATAAGCTACTACGATAGAGTCAAACTGGTCCAGTTGAGCTAGAAAGTCAGCTTTCTTCTCAAAAAGCTTGATGCTCGGAACGAAGTTACGCTTGCTTTGTTCTGCTGCTCCGAGGGCAATTTTTTCTAGTTTTTCAACCTTTTTGCCCAATTTCTTGCCATCCCATTTGGCAACTGACCAGTCAGCAGGGAAGGCCCAAATCTGGCTGGCGCCCAGTTCGGTTACTTTTTGAGTGATAAACTCCAGCTTGTCCCCCTTGGGAAATCCAGATGCGATGGTCACTTGGACTGGCAGTTCCACATTGTCAGCTAATTCTTGAACCAACTCAAACTGACGATTTTCCACATCCAGAACGCGCGCCAAGCGCTTAATGCCATCATCAAAGACCAAAGTAACCTCATCATCTTCTTTCAAGCGCATAACCTGAAACATATGCTTGCTGGTTTCCTTGTCCTTGATGGTGACAGGAGAAATAGCATTGCCTTTTACAAAATACTGCTGCATGCTAGCCTCCAATCACACCTGAAATATCCTTGGTTTTCTTAAAGACACAGGCATTCCATTCCCCTTGAATCATGTGGGTTTCAAGGAAAAATCCAGCTGACTCAGCCGACTCGCGCACCATGTCCCACTTGTCCTTGATAATCCCACTCATAATGAGATAGCCTTCATCCTTGACTAAACGATAAGCATCATCCGTCAGATGAATGAGAATATCCGCTAAGATATTAGCCACAATCACATCTGCCTCAATCTCAATACCCTTGAGCAAATCTCCAGCAGCAACGTGGATGTTTTCCATTCCAGGGTTGAGCTCAATATTTTCCTGAGCCACACGAACCGCTACATCATCCAGGTCATAGGCGAAAATTTCCTTGGCACCAAGAAGCGAGCTGGCGATAGAAAGGACACCTGAACCAGTCCCCACATCTAGCACCGTTTCGTCGCCACGCAGAACCTGCTCCAAAGCAAAAAGGCTCATCTTAGTAGTTGGATGCGTCCCAGTTCCAAAGGCCATACCAGGATCCAGCTTGATAATCTTTTCTCCCGCAGTCGCCTCATAGTCTGTCCAAGACGGCACGATAGTCAAGTCATGAGTGATACGAGCTGGTTCGTAGTATTTCTTCCAGTTGTCTGCCCAGTCTTCCTCAGCCAAGGCAGTCGTCCCCATCTTTACCTCACCCAAGTCCATAAAATCAGTTAGTTCCGCGAGACGAGCCTGCAAATCTGCCTCAACCGTCGCTATATCAACCGTATCAGGGTAGTAGGCTGTCACTACGATTTCTTCTTGCTGCTCAACTTCTGGGAAAATCTCTCCGAAGCGGTCAACATTTCCCACATAGTCCATACTGTCTTCGATTGCGACTCCTTGAGCTCCCAGCTCAATCAAGAGATTGGAAACCAACTCCTCTCCCTCACGCTTCACTGTAACTTTTAACTCTTGCCATGTTTCCATAAATTTTTTCCTTATCAATCTATTAATTCTTCTAATTCTTTTAAAGTTCTTCCATCCTGGTCTTTCCAATCAGTTCGACCGTTCGTTTGCATACCCAGCAAAAAAGCCGCTGCATAAGAAGGGCTAGAAAAGAGTTGTTTTTCTTTCAACACTCCATCTTGAATGACCTGTGAAGCTATTAAATTCTGACGCATTTCTTTTAAACTTGCTGGAAGGTTTGGAGAATCCATTATTTCTACTTGACTTCCTTCTAAAACAACAAAACCTTCAGTTGTCTGTTCACAAGTTGCTTCTATTACTTTGTTAGATTTCTTAGTTTTACGCTTTAAATAAAGATAAGTTGAATGATTATCAGTCAAATCTTGACTAACTTTCTTTGTCATTGGAACAAAAACACGATAACCTAAAGTTCCAATAATCATTAGCGTATTTTCAACAATTTCATCCAGTTCAGATTCCTTTTCCTCAGTCACATTACCAGGATTTGGATCATTCCCATTTTTCACAATGTAGCGACCAGCTTCTTTAGCAAGTTGAGTAAATTTATTTTCCAAATAACTAATTTCTGTTGGACCGAAAGAATTATTTTGAGTTGTTAGAATGATGACGTCATTAAAATAATCTGCATGAGTATCACGGGTATGCTCTTGAATTCGCAACAATACCCCTTCACCATTTTTTCGGGTTGTTGCCTGCCCAATATATGTCATATCTTTCTGCTTATCTTCATCTCGACCAAATAAGAAATAAATACCACTTTGTTTCATTTCATCACGTGACTTCAAATCTCCCAACTGAATACGAGGTATTTTGTAAATCACTCCCGTCCAATTTGACAAAGTACATTTGATTTTTCCAGTCACTTCACCATCCATGAGAAACATATTGATATTTTTGCTACGTTTTTCCATTTATCAAACTTCCTCCAAATAATCTCTCACTCTATCCTGCAACTGAGGTACAACTTGATTGGAACTAAGAAATTCCTCAACACTCATAAACTGATAACCCTGTCCTTCATCTCCAAATACGATACTGTCAAACTGATCCTGTGTCAACTTCCCAACTAGAAAAACGGATTGCTTATCCGCAAAAAGCATACTTGGATAAACCTTCTCCCAAATCAGACAATCCTCAGTCAGATGAATCCCCAGCTCCTCATAAACTTCACGCGCCACGCACTCAAAAGGACTTTCATCGCCTTCACGTCCACCACCGGGCAATTCCCACATATTGGGCCAGGGAATGCTTGCCTTATCATCGCGTAAGATAGTCAAGAGCTTATCCCCACAAAACAAAGCAATCTTGCAGCCTGTGAAATCAGAAATTTCTATTTCCATATTAGACTCCTTCGGTTAATTCCTTTTCCAGCTCGGATAACCAGTTTTGATAATAGCTTTTCTCATCCCGTAACATCCGGCTGCTATTCATTTTCTGTCTAGCAATCTTCATAGCCTTGTGAGTTTGAACTACATCTTTCTTTACCTTAAATTGATACCAAGCTTGAATGATCTGCATATCTGCTGTTTTTAGAGATAAAAAGGATTTGACCCCTCGAATACTTGCATATTCTTCCGCTTTCTTATTATCTCCTTCCATCAGAGCAACTTTAAGAAGGTATAATTGAGAAATAGTTTTAGACATTGGATTATCTGTTTTCTCTAACACAGACTGAAACTGTTGCTTTGCAAGCTCTATATTATCATCCAATATGAATACCAATCCCTGAAGAGTCCGAACACTTTCTGCAAAACTCCCTCTCACATCCTCATCAACAGGCATGATAAAGTCTTTTAAATCATATTCTTGAGGAGCTAGCAATGTCTGGGCAGAATGCCTCAACATCAGGTAGGCGTATTTGGTATTTTCAGGGTGTTGTAGTAATTCCCAAATTTTTGCTCCATCGGTAATCCCAACTGGCAGAGCATTGAATAGAAGAAGAGATAAATTTAGACAAATCCAAGTGCCTGCAAAATACCAGTTTTTTGTCAAAAAACCAAAAAGTGTTGCCAATAATATCAAGCAAAGGTGAACTATCAAGCCTCCTGAAAGCATCAAGATGGTTCTTTGATCACTTTCATCCTCTTTTAAACCTATATACTGAGCACCAACATTTTTTATAACTGCTGTTCGACTAAGATGAAGCCTTCCTGACTTTTTGGTTAAAAGAAAGTTCCCTAATCCAAAAGCCACCAGACGATAGCCTGTCAGATAACCACAAAATGCATGACCAAGCTCATGAAGAATCAAGATTACATACATGCTTAGAAAAGCAAAAGCATAACCAAAACTAAAAACTAATAATGCAGAATAGCCCAACTCTGCAAATGCGATGGTTCCACAAGCAAAAGCTAGCATAATAAAGACAACAGCTAGCACATAAACCAAATAAATCCCAATTTTCTTCATAAAATCTCCAACCAACTCCTAATATCTCGGATAAGGATAAAACTCTCCCTCTTCCAAGCCAACTTTTCCTTCTTCAAAGACTTCTTGGTTCCATTCCATGACGAATTCTTCTGCTTCTGGGTCTTCCAAAAAGTCCATGAGAGCATCCAGCCCAACCTCGGCAGTATCTTTAAGGAAAAGAGCAAAATAAGCTAAAAACTCACGAGAGAATCCTTTTTTAGGCAGGTAAGGGATGACCGTCAAATAATCTTCTTCATTGACGGTTGACTTGGCAGGATTGTAAAAAAGGACTGCTTCCTCAAAGAGGATATCATCTGACGAAACCTCTCCGTCCTCATCTACCATCTCCACACCTGCAGCATTTTGCGCTTCCAATAGAAAACTCACTTCTACCGCGTGGTTACGCTTGTCCCAACTAATCTCAAAGTCAAATGGAAAATTCTTCTCCAACTCTTCCTCTAAAACATCTAAAAATCCATATGTTGCCATTTTGTACTCTTTCTATGCGACTCTTTAATCGCCCCGATTGCTCGGAAATATGCTAAAATAGATACTACCATCTTACCACATATGTATCAGAAAATCCACGTTAGAAAGGACTGCTATGCCAGACAATCTCGCGCTTCGCATGCGCCCTAAAACCATAGACCAAGTCATTGGTCAGGAACATCTGGTCGGACCTGGAAAAATTATCCGCCGCATGGTGGAAGCTAATCGCCTGTCCTCCATGATTCTCTACGGACCTCCGGGAATCGGCAAGACCAGTATTGCCTCGGCCATAGCTGGGACGACCAAGTATGCCTTTCGAACTTTCAATGCGACAGTTGATAGTAAAAAGCGACTGCAAGAAATTGCGGAAGAGGCTAAATTCTCTGGTGGTCTCGTCCTATTACTAGACGAGATTCATAGACTAGATAAAACCAAGCAAGACTTTCTTCTGCCACTCTTGGAAAGTGGTCTGGTTATCATGATTGGGGCTACGACTGAAAATCCTTTCTTTTCTGTCACTCCTGCCATTCGCAGTCGTGTTCAGATTTTTGAACTAGAACCTCTGTCTAACCAAGACGTCAAAGAGGCCCTTCAGATAGCTTTAAGCAACCCTGAGCGTGGTTTTGATTTTCCAGTGGAACTAGATGAGGATGCGCTGGATTTCATCGCGACCTCTACAAACGGAGACCTGCGTTCTGCCTTTAACTCGCTGGATTTAGCCGTTCTATCTACCCCTGAGAATGACAAGGGCATCCGCCACATTACTCTTGATATCATGGAAAATAGCCTGCAGCGAAGTTATATTACAATGGACAAGGACGGGGATGGACACTACGATGTCCTATCAGCTCTGCAAAAGTCCATCCGTGGCTCGGATGTGGATGCCAGCCTCCATTATGCTGCCCGCTTGATTGAGGCAGGTGATTTGCCTAGTCTCGCGCGTCGCTTGACCGTTATCGCCTATGAAGATATCGGTTTGGCCAATCCTGAAGCCCAGATTCACACCGTGACTGCTCTGGATGCTGCCCAGAAGATTGGTTTTCCCGAAGCTCGCATTCTCATTGCCAATGTAGTGATTGATTTGGCCCTTTCTCCAAAATCCAACTCAGCCTATGTAGCTATGGATAAGGCCCTCGCTGATCTCACAACATCAGGGCACTTGCCTATTCCGCGACACCTGCGTGATGGCCACTACAGCGGAAGTAAGGAACTGGGAAATGCCCAAGACTATCTCTATCCACACAACTATCCAGGAAATTGGGTTAAACAAGACTATCTACCAGAAAAAATTCGTAATCATCACTATTTCCAAGCAGAAGATACTGGAAAATATGAACGGGCTTTGGCTCAAAGAAAGGAAGCCATCGACCGTTTGCGAAAAATCTGAAATCCTTTTCAAAAAATTGCATTTTCCTCTTGATTTTTTTTGAAAAAGTGGTATCATATAAACATAGAAACGCTGTGGTGTACGACTTCACACTTAAGTGTTGACCGACTATTTTTTGTATTATTAGGGAAACAAAAGTCTTCTAACAGCATGTAGGCCGTCTCACACGGAAACAGCTTCAGTTAGAGCGAGTTGCCCACCTGCTTAATTGCGCGGGTTCAATACAAACCGTGAAGTTTCGGCACCAATACAGCTTTTTTCTTCGCCTCCTTAGCTCAGCTGGCAGAGCAGCGGACTCTTAATCCGTGGGTCACAGGTTCGATCCCTGTAGGGGGCATCTAATACAACAGGAAAAGCCTTGGTTTCAAGGCTTTTTTGTGTGTCTGTTCTACTTTTGTTCTACCAACGGATACTCACTTAAAAGGGGCTCTTTGTCAACTGTAGTGGGTTGAAGAAAAGCTAAGATCTAGAAAGGACAAATTTCGTCCTTTCTTTTTTGATA
>CAJNBS010000021.1 GCA_905221065.1 bacterium | reverse complement strand
TTAGGAAAAAGTTTTCTGGCAATATCGTAGTAGGGGCTAAACATATCCATCGTAATGATTTTCACCTGACAACGAACGACTCTATCGTAGCGCAGAAAGTGATTTCGGATGATAGCTTGTGTTCTACCTTCAAGAACGGTGATAATGTTGAGATTATCAAAATCTTGTGCAATGAAACTCATCTTTCCCTTAGTGAAGGCATACTCGTCCCAGGACATAATCTCAGGAAGACGATAAAAATCATGCTTAAAGTGGAAATCATTGAGCTTGCGAATGACAGTTGAAGTTGAAATGGAAAGCTGATGGGCAATATCGGTCATAGAAGTCTTTTCAATTAACTTTTGCGCAATCTTTTGGTTGATAATACGAGGGATTTGATGATTTTTCTTGACGAGAGGGGTCTCGGAGACCATTATTTTCGAGCAATGATAGCACTTAAATCGACGCTTTTTAAGAAGGATTCTGGTAGGCATACCAGTCGTTTTAAGGTAAGGAATTTTCGACGGTTTTTGAAAGTCATATTTCTTCATTTGACTTCCGCAATCAGGGCAAGATGGGGCTTCATAATCCAGTTTAGCGATGATTTCCTTGTGTGTATCCCTCTTGATGATATCCATAAATTGGATATTTGGGTCTTTAATATCGAGTAGTTTTGTGATAAAATGTAATTGTTCCATATGATTCTTTCTAATGAGTTGTTTAGTCGCTTTTCATTATAGGTCATATGGGACTTTTTTTCTACAACAAAATAGGCTCCATAATATCTACAGGGGATTTACCCACTACAAATATTATAGAGCCCTTTTTATTTCTAATATTCCTCCGTAATCAAAAATCAACAAAGACAGTTAATTATTTGTTATCAATACATTGATTAGCGTTCCAGTTTTATCCTAATACTCTTCAAAAATCTCTTCACACCACGTCAGCGTCGGCTTAGCGTAGGTATGGTTACTGACTTCGTCAGTTCTATCCACAACCTCAAAACAGTGTTTTGAGCTGACTTCGTCAGTCTTATCTACCACCTCAAAGCAGTGCTTTGAGTAGCTTGCTGCTAGCTTTCTAGTTTGCTCTTTGATTTTTATTGAGTATAAATATAAAATCAGTATTTTGAATTGTAGAAAACAAGTCTCCTGGTCTGCTTTTTGACTTTTGTATTTTTCCTAAAAATGGAGTTTTGGGCCAGCATTTTGAAGAAAAATTTTTAATGGGGTGAAAATTGGTGAATTTGAGCATAATATCTTGTAAAAAATTCTAAAATCCTATAAAATAAAAAGTGACGGAGGAATTTATGAATGTAAATCAGATTGTACGGATTATTCCTACTTTAAAAGTTAATAATAGAAAATTAAATGAAACATTTTATATTGAAACCCTTGGAATGAAGGCCTTGTTAGAGGAATCAGCCTTTCTATCACTAGGGGACCAAACAGGTCTTGAAAAGCTGGTTTTAGAAGAAGCTCCCAGTATGCGTACTCGTAAGGTAGAGGGACGAAAAAAACTGGCTAGATTGATTGTCAAGGTGGAAAATCCCTTGGAAATTGAAGGACTCTTATCTAAAACAGATTCGATTCATCGATTATATAAAGGTCAAAATGGCTACGCTTTTGAAATTTACTCGCCAGAAGATGATTTGATTTTGATTCATGCAGAAGATGACAGAGCAAGTCTAGTAGAAGTAGAAGAAAAACCTGAATTTCAAACAGATTTGAAGTCAATCCTTTTAAGTGAATTTGAGATTTCTATGGAATTACACCTTCCAACTGATGTCGAAAGTTTCTTGGAGCTATCTGAAATTGGGACATCCCTTGATTTTATCCCAGCTCAGGGGAAGGATCTGACTGTGGAAAATACGGTTACTTGGGACTTGTCTATGCTCAAGTTCCTGGTCAATGAACTAGATATAGCAAGTCTGCGCCAGAAGTTTGACTCTACCGAATATTTTATTCCTAAGTCTGAAAAATTCTTCCTTGGTAAAGATAGAAATAATGTTGAATTGTGGTTTGAAGAAGTATGAAGTGGACCAAGATTATTAAAAAAATAGAAGAACAAATCGAGGCAGGGATTTATCCCGGAGCCTCTTTTGCGTATTTTAAGGACCATCAATGGACGGAGATCTATGTAGGCCAGAGTGACCCAGAACATAGCTTGGATACTGAGGCAGGACTAGTTTACGACCTAGCTAGTGTCAGTAAGGTTGTTGGGGTTGGTACTGTTTTCACCTTCTTGTGGGAAAAAGGTCAATTAGATATTGACAGACCAGTAACCGATTTTTTACCTGAAAGTGATTATCCAGATATTACTAATCGTCAGCTCTTGACTCACGTTACAGACCTTGATCCTTTTATTCCAAATCGAGACCTTTTAACAGCTTCAGAATTAAAGGAAGCCATGTTTCATCTTAACAGACGAAGTCAGCCAGCCTTTCTTTATTCGGATGTTCATTTTTTGCTGTTGGGCTTTATTTTAGAAAGAATTTTCGATCAAGATTTGGATGTGATTTTACAGGAGCAAGTCTGGAAACCTTGGGGAATGACGGAAACCCAGTTTGGGCCTGTTAAACTTGCTGTTCCAACAGTCAGAGGTGTAGAGGCAGGCATCGCGCATGATCCCAAGGCTCGTCTCTTGGGCAGACATGCTGGTAGTGCTGGTTTGTTTTCGACTGTAAAGGATTTACAAATTTTTTTAGAACACTATTTAGCAGATGATTTTTCAAGAAATTTGAGTCAAAATTTTTCTCCTTTGGATGACAAGAAACGTTCTTTAGCATGGAATTTGGAGGGAGAATGGCTAGACCATACGGGTTACACAGGTACCTTTATCATGTGGAATCGTCAGAAGCAAGAAGCGGCTATTTTCCTATCCAATCGTACCTATGAAAAGGATGAGAGGGCTCAATGGATTTTAGATCGTAATCAAGTGATGGACTTGATTCGCAAAGAAGAGTAAGGAGAGACATGTCAAACACTTTAAAAGGGACTTTATTAACAGTTGTAGCTGGTATTGCTTGGGGCTTGTCAGGAACGAGTGGCCAATACCTGATGACACATGGTATTTCTGCTCTGGTCTTGACCAACTTGCGCCTTTTAATCGCTGGTGGGATTCTCATGCTCTTGGCTTATGCTACTGCAAAGGATAAAATGCTGGCCTTTTTAAAGGATAGAAAAAGTTTGCTGTCACTTCTCATTTTTGCACTGATTGGCCTCTTCCTCAACCAATTCGCCTATTTGTCTGCAATTCAGGAAACCAATGCAGGAACAGCAACGGTCCTTCAGTATGTTTGTCCTGTTGGAATTTTGATTTATAGCTGTATCAAGGATAAGGTGGTACCGACCTTGGCAGAGATTATTTCTATCATATTAGCCATTGGAGGAACATTCCTCATTGCAACTCATGGTCAGTTGGACCAGTTATCCATCACACCTTCTGGCCTATTTTGGGGTCTCTTTTCTGCTCTGACTTACGCACTTTATATCATTTTGCCCATAGCCTTGATTAAGAAGTGGGGGAGTAGCTTGGTCATTGGTGTGGGAATGGTTATAGCAGGTTTGGTCGCCCTTCCTTTTACAGGAGTTCTACAGGCTACCATTCCAACTAGTCTTGATTTCCTCCTTGCTTTTGCGGGTATTATACTTATCGGGACTGTCTTTGCCTATACAGCCTTCTTAAAAGGAGCCAGTCTGATTGGACCGGTCAAGTCAAGTTTGTTGGCTTCAATTGAGCCAATTTCGGCGGTTTTCTTTGCCTTCCTAATCATGAATGAACAATTTTATCCCATTGATTTTCTTGGTATGGCAATGATATTAGTTGCTGTAACCCTGATTTCTTTGAAAGATTTACTCTTAGAAAAATAAAAAAGCCTCTTTGTCTGTGACAGAGAGGTTTTATGTAGTATTTTATACTCAATGAAAATCAAAGAGCAAATTAGGAAACTAGCCGTAGGTTGCTCAAAGCACTGCTTTGAGGTTGCAGATAGAGCTGACGCGGTTTGAAGAGATTTTCGAAGAGTATTAATTGTTTTCAAGATAAAATTCAAATCGTTCGCCTACATACTGACTTTTTACGTATTCAAATGCAGTTCCATCTTCTAGGTAGGAAACCTGAGTCAAACCAAGAATAGCATGTCCTTTTTCAACTTCCAAATAGTGGGCAATCTTTTCTTTAGCGAGACGAGCATAAATAGTCTGCTGTGATTTACCAATGCGGTAGCCATGTTTTTGCAAGGTTTGGAAGAAATGACTGGTGATTTCTTCTTTTTTAAAATCCTTAATGAATTTTTCAGGAATAGAAGCAACCTCATAAACCAGAGGAACCTGGTCAGCATAGCGAACACGTTCCATTCGGATAATATTCTCCGTTGGAGAAATTCCTAGCTTTGCAACTTCCTGCTCATTGGGAATAGTTTTTCTGTAGGAAATAAGCTGGCTAGAGGGAACTTTGCCTTGGGACTTAACAATTTCAGTAAAACTAGTTGTCCCTCGCATCTTTTCTTGTACTCGAGTACTGGAAACAAAGGTGCCGCTTCCTACACGACGCTCTAAAACACCTTCTTCAACTAATAGAGATACGGCTTGGCGGAGGGTCATGCGACTGACCGCAAACTGCTCAGCTAAATCTCGTTCACTTGGGAGTCTCTCTCCAATAGCCCAACGATGTTCGTCAATATCCTTTTTAATCTGATCGTGGATTTTCATATAAGCAGGTAGCATATTTTTCACTTCATTTCTATCTTTTCTCTATTGTACCTCAATAAACTAGAAAAAGTCAAACTTCGCCTTGTTTAGTTGGTAATTCGCCCTTATTTGTGATAGAATATTGAAAAAAGATATTTCTTTTGAGAAAGGAAAAAGATGAGCAACATTTCAACTGATTTGCAAGATGTAGAAAAAATCATCGTATTGGACTATGGTAGCCAGTACAACCAGCTGATTTCACGCCGTATCCGTGAGATTGGTGTGTTTTCAGAACTAAAAAGCCATAAAATTTCAGCTGTTGAAGTTCGTAAAATCAATCCTGTAGGAATTATCCTTTCAGGTGGACCAAACTCTGTATACGAAGATGGTTCATTTGATATTGACCCAGAAATCTTCGAACTTGGAATTCCTATTTTGGGAATTTGTTACGGTATGCAGTTGTTAACTCATAAACTTGGAGGAAAAGTTGTCCCTGCAGGTGACGCTGGAAATCGCGAATACGGTCAATCAACTCTTACTCACACACCATCAGCTCTTTTTGAATCAACACCAGATGAGCAGACTGTTTTGATGAGTCATGGTGATGCGGTTACTGAGATTCCTGCTGATTTTGTTCGTACTGGAACTTCAGCTGACTGCCCTTATGCAGCCATTGAAAACCCAGATAAACATATTTACGGTATCCAATTCCACCCAGAAGTTCGCCATTCTGTATACGGAAATGATATCCTTCGTAACTTTGCCCTTAACATCTGTAAGGCTAAAGGCGACTGGTCAATGGATAACTTCATCGACATGCAAATTCAAAAAATCCGTGAAACAGTCGGTGATAAACGTGTCCTTCTTGGTCTATCAGGTGGAGTTGATTCATCTGTCGTTGGGGTTCTTCTCCAAAAGGCTATTGGCGATCAATTAATCTGTATCTTCGTGGATCACGGTCTTCTTCGTAAAGGAGAAGCGGATCAAGTTATGGACATGCTTGGTGGTAAGTTTGGTTTGAATATCGTCAAAGCAGACGCAGCTAAGCGTTTCCTTGACAAACTTGCTGGTGTTTCTGACCCTGAACAAAAACGTAAAATCATCGGTAACGAGTTTGTCTATGTCTTTGATGACGAAGCAAGCAAGCTTAAAGATGTGAAATTCCTTGCTCAAGGAACTCTTTATACAGACGTGATTGAGTCTGGTACGGATACAGCTCAAACTATCAAGTCACACCACAACGTGGGTGGTCTTCCAGAAGACATGCAGTTTGAATTGATTGAACCACTTAACACTCTTTACAAGGACGAAGTTCGTGCCCTTGGTATAGAGCTTGGCATGCCAGACCACATCGTATGGCGCCAACCATTCCCAGGCCCAGGTCTTGCGATCCGTGTTATGGGTGAAATCACTGAAGAAAAACTAGAAACTGTTCGTGAGTCAGACGCTATCCTTCGTGAAGAAATCGCTAAAGCTGGTCTTGACCGCGATATCTGGCAATACTTCACAGTTAATACAGGTGTTCGTTCAGTTGGCGTTATGGGTGACGGTCGTACGTACGACTACACAATTGCTATCCGTGCTATCACCTCTATCGATGGTATGACTGCTGACTTCGCCAAAATTCCTTGGGATGTCCTACAAAAAATCTCTGTACGTATCGTAAATGAAGTGAATCATGTTAACCGTATCGTCTACGATATTACAAGTAAACCACCTGCAACAGTTGAGTGGGAATAGTCATTTAAGGACTAATTTATGTAGTTTAATTAGCCAGTATCTTTGGGTACTGGTTTTTACTTTATCTGGCTTTTTGACTACTTGTTTCAACTGGGTTAATTTTCGACAGTTTATCAGTCATGATGCAAAGCTTATACTCAATGAAAATTAAAGAACAAACTAGGAAGATAGCTGCAGGTTGCTCAAAACAGTGTTTTGAGGTTGCAGATGGAAGTTGACGTGGTTTGAAGAGATTTTTGAAGAGTATTAAAAGATTAGAATTGTCAAAACAATCTGTCTAGGCTTGATTTTATGGCTTATTTACTATAAAATGAGAAGGAAAAACGTCAAACTTTTATATTGCAAATAGGAGAAAACATGACAAAAACATTAAAACGTCCTGAGGTTTTATCACCTGCAGGGACTTTAGAGAAGCTAAAGGTAGCTGTTCAATATGGGGCAGATGCTGTCTTTATCGGTGGTCAGGCCTATGGTCTTCGTAGCCGTGCCGGAAACTTTACTTTTGAACAGATGGAAGAAGGTGTCCAGTTTGCGGCTAAGTACGGAGCTAAGGTCTATGTAGCTGCCAATATGGTTATGCACGAAGGAAATGAAGCTGGTGCTGGTGAGTGGTTCCGTAAACTACGTGATATCGGTATTGCGGCAGTTATCGTGTCTGACCCAGCCTTGATTATGATTGCAGCGACAGAAGCACCAGGTCTTGAAATCCACCTCTCTACCCAAGCCAGTGCCACTAACTATGAAACTCTTGAGTTCTGGAAAGAACTGGGCTTGACTCGTGTCGTTTTGGCGCGTGAGGTTTCAATGGAAGAATTAGCTGAAATCCGTAAACGCACAGACGTTGAGATTGAAGCCTTTGTCCACGGGGCTATGTGTATTTCTTACTCTGGTCGTTGTACTCTTTCAAATCACATGAGTATGCGTGATGCTAACCGTGGTGGTTGCTCTCAGTCTTGCCGTTGGAAGTATGATCTTTATGATATGCCATTCGGGAAAGAACGTAAGAGCCTTAAGGGAGAGATTCCAGAAGAATTTTCAATGTCAGCCGTTGACATGTCTATGATTGACCATATCCCAGATATGATTGAAAATGGTGTGGATAGTTTGAAAATTGAAGGTCGTATGAAGTCGATTCACTATGTTTCAACAGTGACTAACTGCTACAAGGCAGCTGTTGATGCTTATCTAGAAAGTCCAGAAAAGTTCGAAGCTATCAAGCAAGACTTGATTGATGAAATGTGGAAGGTTGCCCAACGTGAATTAGCAACAGGTTTCTACTACGGAACACCATCTGAAAATGAGCAGTTATTTGGTGCTCGTCGAAAAATTCCTGAGTACAAGTTTGTCGCTGAAGTGGTTTCTTATGATGATGCGACACAAACAGCAACCATTCGTCAACGGAACGTCATTAACGAAGGAGACCAAGTAGAGTTTTATGGTCCAGGTTTCCGTCATTTTGAAACGTATATCGAAGATTTGCATGATGCCAAGGGCAATAAAATTGACCGAGCTCCAAATCCAATGGAACTCTTGACTATCAAGGTTCCACAACCAGTTCAAGCTGGGGACATGGTTCGCGCTCTTAAAGAAGGTCTCATCAATCTTTATAAGGAAGATGGAACCAGCGTCACAGTGCGTGCTTAATAAAGATGTAGGATACGAAAGCTTTCTAGTTGATTTCCCTTTAATCCTACTTACTAAAAGAGCATTAGGTTAAAGAAAATATATTAATTTCCATCCGAGGTTTCATCTCGGATTTTTCAATATGTTTCAGAAAGGTCTAGATAATGGTCGGATTTATTACAAGTTTTTTACAAAGTTTTCTATATAATAAGCTCAAAAATAGTAAAATTGTAAATAATTTTCATTAAACGCTTTCAATGTTAGTAAAAAGTTGACAAATTCAATTTTTAGGACTAAACTAAGTAAGTAAATTTTAATTAAAAGGAGAATTCGTCATGAATTTAACATTTTTCGGTCTATGTCTTGCCTGTATGGGTGTATCTCTTGGTGAGGGTATGTTGATGAATGGTTTGTTGAAATCAGTAGCTCGCCAACCAGATATTATCGCTGAGTTTCGTAGCTTGATGTTTTTAGGGGTTGCCTTTATTGAAGGAACTTTCTTCGTAACTCTTGTCTTCTCATTTATTATTAAATAACGAAATATAAATTGGAGAAGGGAGAATGTTAGATGGAAGAAAGTATCAATCCAACCATCAATATTGGTCCTGTTACCTTTGATTTAACTTTGACAGCCTTGACTTTGCTGTCTGTGTTTCTGATTTTTGCTTTTATCTATTGGGCAAGTCGTAATATGACCTTGAAACCCAAAGGTAAACAAAATGTACTAGAGTATCTCTATGATTTTGTAATTGGATTTACAGAACCTAACCTTGGTTCCCACTACATGAAAGATTACTCACTCTTTTACTTATGCTTATTTCTTTTTATGGTCATCGCCAATAATCTTGGTTTGATGGCTAAACTTCAAACAACAGATGGAACAAACCTTTGGACATCGCCAACTGCAAATCTTTCATTTGACCTTGTCTTGTCTTTCTGTATTATTGTGATGGCGCATATTGAGGGGATTCGTCGCCGTGGGATTAAACAATACCTCAAAGGTTTTGTAACTCCTGCATTTATGACACCGATGAATCTACTTGAAGAAGTCACGAATTTCCTTTCTCTTGCTTTGCGGATTTTTGGGAATATCTTTGCAGGTGAAGTAATGACAAGCTTGCTTCTTGTACTTTCACATCAGGCTATTTTTTGGTATCCAATCGCATTTGGGACAAACTTAGTTTGGACTGCATTTTCCGTGTTCATTTCTTGTGTACAGGCCTATGTCTTTACACTATTATCCTCTATGTACCTAGGAAATAAAATTAATGATGAAGAGTAGAAAGGAGTAACTGATGCACGTAACAGTAGGTGAATTAATTGGTAATTTTATTTTAATCGCTGGCTCTTTTATCCTTTTGCTAGTCTTGATTAAAAAATTTGCATGGTCTAATATTACAAGCATTTTCGAAGAAAGAGCTGAAAAAATTGCTTCAGATATTGACAGAGCTGAAGAGGCACGTCAAAAAGCAGAAGTATTGGCTCAAAAACGCGAAGATGAATTGGCTGGTAGCCGTAAAGAAGCTAAGACAATCATTGAGAATGCGAAAGAAACAGCTGAGAAAAGTAAGGCTAGTATTTTAGCAGATGCTAAACTAGAAGCAGGACGCTTAAAAGAAAAAGCAAACCAAGAAATTGCTCAAAACAAAGCTGAAGCTTTACAAAGCGTTAAGGGTGAGGTAGCAGATTTGACAATCAGCTTGGCTGGTAAAATCATCTCACAAAACCTTGACGGTCATGCCCATAAAGAACTCATTGATCAGTATATCGATCAGCTAGGAGAAGCTTAATGGACAAGAAAACAGTAAAGGTAATTGAAAAATACAGCATGCCTTTTGTCCAATTGGTACTTGAAAAAGGAGAAGAAGACCGAATCTTTTCAGACTTGACTCAAATCAAGCAAGTTGCTGAAGAAACAGGTTTACCTTCTTTTTTAAAAAAAGTGGCAGTAGACGAGTCTGACAAGGAAAAAACGATTGCTTTCTTCCAAGACTCAGTGTCACCTTTATTGCAAAACTTGATCCAGGTTCTGGCATACAATCACAGAGCAAATCTTTTTTATGATGTGCTTGTAGATTGCTTGAACCGACTTGAAAAAGAAACAAATCGATTTGAAGTGACAATTACGTCTGCTCATCCTCTAACTGATGAACAGAAGAGTCGCTTGCTCCCTTTGATTGAGAAAAAAATGTCTCTGAAAGTAAGGAGTGTAAAAGAACAAATCGATGAAAGTCTCATTGGTGGTTTTGTCATTTTTGCCAATCACAAGACAATTGATGTGAGTATTAAACAACAACTTAAAGTTGTTAAAGAAAATTTGAAATAGAAAGTGGTGTTCTTTTGGCAATTAACGCACAAGAAATCAGCGCTTTAATTAAGCAACAAATTGAAAATTTCAAACCCAATTTTGATGTGACTGAAACAGGTGTTGTAACCTATATCGGGGATGGTATCGCGCGTGCTCACGGCCTTGAAAATGCCATGAGTGGAGAGTTGTTGATTTTTGAAAACGGCTCTTATGGTATGGCTCAAAACTTGGAGTCAACAGACGTTGGTATTATCATCCTAGGTGACTTTACAGATATCCGTGAAGGCGATACAATCCGCCGTACAGGTAAAATTATGGAAGTCCCTGTAGGTGAAAGTCTGATTGGTCGTGTTGTGGATCCACTTGGTCGTCCAGTTGACGGTCTTGGAGAAATCCACACAGATAAAACTCGTCCAGTTGAAGCGTCAGCTCCTGGTGTTATGCAACGTAAGTCTGTATCAGAACCATTGCAAACTGGTTTGAAAGCTATTGACGCCCTTGTACCGATTGGTCGTGGTCAACGTGAGTTGATTATCGGTGACCGTCAGACAGGGAAAACAACCATTGCGATCGACACAATCTTGAACCAAAAAGGTCAAGATATGATTTGTATCTACGTCGCGATTGGACAAAAAGAATCAACAGTTCGTACGCAAGTAGAAACACTTCGTCAGTACGGTGCCTTGGACTACACAATCGTTGTGACTGCCTCTGCTTCACAACCATCTCCATTGCTTTTCCTAGCTCCTTATGCTGGGGTTGCCATGGCGGAAGAATTTATGTACCAAGGGAAGCATGTTTTGATTGTTTATGATGATTTATCAAAACAAGCGGTAGCTTATCGTGAACTGTCACTCTTGCTTCGTCGTCCTCCAGGTCGTGAAGCCTTCCCAGGGGATGTTTTCTATCTTCACAGCCGTTTGCTTGAGCGCTCAGCTAAAGTTTCTGATGAACTTGGTGGTGGATCAATTACAGCCCTACCATTTATCGAGACACAAGCAGGAGATATCTCTGCCTATATCGCAACTAACGTGATTTCTATCACTGATGGACAAATCTTCCTTGGTGATGGTCTCTTCAATGCGGGTATTCGTCCAGCCATCGATGCGGGTTCATCTGTATCACGTGTAGGTGGTTCTGCGCAAATCAAAGCCATGAAGAAGGTTGCTGGTACACTTCGTATCGACCTTGCTTCATACCGTGAGTTGGAAGCCTTCACTAAGTTTGGTTCTGACTTGGATGCAGCAACACAGGCTAAGTTGAACCGTGGACGTCGTACAGTCGAAGTTTTGAAACAACCTGTTCACAAACCATTGCCTGTTGAGAAACAAGTAACCATTCTCTATGCTTTGACACATGGTTTCTTGGATACTGTTCCAGTAGATGATATTGTTCGTTTTGAGGAAGAGTTCCATGCCTTCTTTGATGCTCAACATCCAGAGATTTTGGAAACCATTCGTGATACAAAAGACTTGCCAGAAGAAGCAGTCTTGGATGCTGCGATTACAGAGTTTCTCAATCAAACCAGCTTCCAATAAGAATAGAGGTGTCAGATGGCAGTATCTCTAAATGATATTAAAACAAAAATCGCCTCAACAAAAAATACGAGTCAAATCACTAATGCCATGCAAATGGTATCGGCTGCTAAGCTAGGTCGCTCTGAAGAAGCTGCTCGCAACTTCCAAGTTTATGCTCAGAAAGTTCGCAAGCTCTTGACAGATATCCTTCATGGTAATGGATCTGGTGGCTCAACCAATCCGATGTTGATTAGCCGTCCTGTGAAGAAGACAGGCTATATCGTCATTACTTCAGACCGCGGTTTGGTTGGAGGTTATAATTCTTCTATTCTGAAAGCTGTTATGGAGTTGAAAGAAGAATACCATCCAGACGGCAAAGGTTTTGAAATGATCTGTATTGGTGGAATGGGAGCTGATTTCTTTAAAGCTCGCGGTATTCAACCACTTTATGAATTACGTGGCTTGGCTGACCAACCTAGCTTTGATGAAGTTCGTAAGATTATTTCAAAAACTGTTGAAATGTACCAAAATGAACTTTTTGATGAGCTTTATGTCTGCTACAACCACCATGTCAACACGCTAACCAGTCAAATGCGTGTGGAGCAAATGCTTCCGATTGTTGACTTGGATCCAAAAGAAGCGGACGACAGTTACAGCTTGACCTTTGAATTGGAAACCAGTCGAGAAGAAATTTTGGAGCAGTTGTTGCCTCAGTTTGCAGAAAGTATGATTTACGGTGCCATTATCGATGCTAAGACAGCTGAAAATGCTGCTGGTATGACAGCTATGCAAACAGCGACAGATAATGCTAAGAAGGTCATTAATGATTTGACAATTCAGTATAACCGTGCCAGACAGGCGGCGATTACACAAGAAATTACAGAAATCGTAGCAGGAGCTAGTGCTTTAGAATAGGCACTAGTCCAGCTCGTATGAAAATGAACTTAGGACCTAGTTAAACTAGGAACCGACAGTATCTTATATAGAATAGGAGAAGGAGATGAGTTCAGGTAAAATTGCTCAGGTTATCGGTCCCGTTGTAGACGTCTTGTTTGCAGCAGGGGAAAAACTTCCTGAGATTAACAATGCACTTGTCGTCTACAAAAATGACGAAAGAAAAACAAAAATCGTCCTTGAAGTAGCCTTGGAGTTGGGAGATGGTATGGTTCGTACTATCGCCATGGAATCAACAGATGGGTTGACTCGTGGAATGGAAGTATTGGACACAGGTCGTCCAATCTCTGTACCAGTAGGTAAAGAAACTTTGGGACGTGTCTTCAATGTTTTGGGAGATACCATTGACTTGGAAGCTCCTTTTACAGAAGACGCAGAGCGTCAGCCAATTCATAAGAAAGCTCCAACTTTTGATGAATTGTCTACCTCTTCTGAAATCCTTGAAACAGGGATTAAGGTTATCGACCTTCTTGCCCCTTACCTAAAAGGTGGTAAAGTTGGACTTTTCGGTGGTGCCGGAGTTGGTAAAACCGTCTTAATCCAAGAATTGATTCATAACATTGCCCAAGAACACGGTGGTATCTCAGTATTTACCGGTGTTGGGGAACGTACTCGTGAAGGGAACGACCTTTACTGGGAAATGAAAGAATCAGGCGTTATCGAGAAAACAGCCATGGTATTTGGTCAGATGAATGAGCCACCAGGAGCACGTATGCGTGTTGCCCTTACTGGTTTGACAATCGCTGAATACTTCCGTGATGTAGAAGGCCAAGATGTGCTTCTCTTTATCGATAATATCTTCCGTTTCACTCAGGCTGGTTCAGAAGTATCTGCCCTTTTGGGTCGTATGCCATCAGCCGTTGGTTACCAACCAACACTTGCTACGGAAATGGGTCAATTGCAAGAGCGTATCACATCAACTAAGAAAGGTTCTGTAACCTCTATCCAAGCGATCTATGTGCCAGCGGATGACTATACTGACCCAGCGCCAGCAACAGCCTTCGCCCACTTGGATTCAACTACAAACTTGGAACGTAAGTTGGTACAATTGGGTATCTACCCAGCCGTTGACCCACTTGCTTCAAGCTCACGTGCCTTGGCACCTGAAATCGTTGGAGAAGAGCACTATGCAGTTGCTGCTGAAGTAAAACGTGTCCTTCAACGTTACCATGAGTTGCAAGATATCATTGCTATCCTTGGTATGGATGAGCTTTCTGATGAAGAAAAGACCTTGGTTGCTCGTGCCCGCCGTATCCAGTTCTTCTTGTCACAAAACTTCAACGTTGCGGAACAATTTACTGGTCAGCCAGGTTCTTATGTTCCAGTTGCTGAAACTGTACGTGGCTTTAAGGAAATCCTTGATGGTAAACATGACCACTTGCCAGAAGATGCCTTCCGTGGGGTAGGTTCTATCGAAGATGTGATTGCCAAAGCTGAAAAAATGGGATTTTAAGAGGTGATCTATGGCTCAGTTAACTGTCCAGATCGTGACACCAGATGGTCTCGTCTATGATCACCATGCCAGCTATGTATCGGTTCGAACTCTGGATGGTGAGATGGGGATCTTGCCACGACATGAAAATATGATTGCGGTTTTAGCAGTTGATGAAGTAAAGGTAAAACGTATTGATGATGAAGATCACGTGAACTGGATTGCAGTAAACGGAGGCGTTATTGAAATTGCCAATGATATCATTACAATCGTTGCGGATTCTGCAGAACGTGCTCGTGATATCGATGTTAGCCGTGCAGAACGCGCCAAGCTTCGAGCAGAACGTGAAATCGAAGAAGCCCATGAAAAAAACTTGATTGATCAAGAACGTCGTGCTAAGATTGCTTTGCAACGTGCTATTAATCGTATCAATGTCGGAAATAGACTATAAGAAAAAAATGAACTTGTAAATTCCAAGTTCATTTTTTATGTTTTCTTAAGGGGCAAAACTGATGCAGACCGCTTCTGGTACATGGAAGTCGTTGGAAAGTTCTGCTAGACGACCAGTTTCAGGATTGCGTTTAAAGATGGTTGCATTATCAGAGTCTTGATGGACAGCAATGACAAATTCTTGATCTGGTGTCAAATCAAAATCACGTGGAGTCTGACCATGTGTTGGAACGATTTCTAATAACTCTAAGCTACCGTCCGCAAGGATTGTATATACTGCGATAGAATCATGACCACGGTTAGAAGCGTAGAGGTATTTACCATCTTTAGAGAGACGAATAGCAGCAGTTCCATTAAAGCCTTCATAACCGTCTGGTAGAGTTGAAATGACTTGCATGCGTTCAAATTCACCAACACCATCGTAAATTAAAACTTCTATAGTGCTATTGAGTTCACAAATCAGATAAGCGATTTTATAGTGATTATGGAAAATGATATGGCGTGAACCTGCTCCTGGCTGGCTGTGATAGGTATAGAGTTTAGATAATTTCCCCTCTTGATCAAGATCGTAAGTGATGACTTGGTCAGTTCCTAAGTCACAGGTCACTAGATAGTGGTCAGGTGTTAAATCTGTAAAGTGAACGTGGGGAGATGCTTGGTTTTCATGTGGACCTTGGCCACTGTGTTGATCCACATCACTAAGTAGAAGACTACCATCTTCCTGACGTTTATAAACGAGTACCTGTCCTTTATGGTAGTTGGCTGCATAGACCAAATCACGCTTTTCATCAACAGCAACATAACAGTGGGGAGCTCCTTCTTCAACGACATGATTTAATAAGGTCCCGTCAGTTTGATAGGCTGCAATTCCCCCCTTATCGTCTTGACTACCAACAGTGTATAAATGTTGGTGCTGGTCAAAAGCAAGATAGGTTGGACTTGGTTCAGGAGCAAAAAGTTCTAGATTTGCAAGTTGACCAGTTTCTGTATCAAAGTCCGCTTTGTAAATCCCTTGGGAAGTACGGCGTGTATAAGTTCCAAAATAAACAGTTTCTTTCATAACTTTACCTCTATATAAAGATAAGACTATTATATCACAAAAATGGTAGTATGAAAAAATCAAGCTTGGCAAGTGTTTTGCCTAATTCTTTTCATGATAATATCAAGAATGTTTTCATTGATTTACTTAACAAAAGTGATATAATAATCCTATACAAATTATCAAAGGAGTTTGACTATGAAAAAACGTGTTTTCTTAGCAGCAGGAGTTGCTGTACTCTCGGCAGCTGTCCTAGCAGCGTGTTCATCTGGTAATGCTAATAAAGAAGCAAATAAACCAGTTACTTATGCCTATGTATTTTCATCAGATCCTTCGACTCTGGATTATACAGTTTCTGGAAATGTCAGCACAAAACAGGTCACAGGTAACGTTATTGACGGTTTACTTGAAAATGACCAATATGGGAATCTGGTTCCATCAGTTGCAGAAGATTGGACTGTTTCCAAAGATGGTTTGACCTATACCTATAAAATCCGTCAGGGCGTCAAATGGTATACAAATGAGGGGGAAGAGTATGGTGAAGTCAAGGCTCAAGACTTTGTAACTGGTCTGAAGCATGCAGCAGATAAAAAATCACAGGCCCTCTATTTGGTACAGGAATCAATTAAAGGATTGGATGACTATGTAAATGGGAAAACAACAGATTTTTCTAGTGTTGGGGTAAAAGCAACTGACGATTATACTGTAGTCTATACTTTGAATCATCCAGAATCTTTCTGGAATTCAAAAACAACAATGGGAGTCCTTGCACCAGTTAATGAAGACTTTTTAGCTTCTAAAGGAGATGACTTTGGTAAACCAACGGATGTAACGAGCATTCTATACAATGGGCCTTATCTCCTCAAGGGGCTTACATCTAAGTCTTCTATCGAAATGACCAAAAATCAAAACTACTGGGATAAACAAAATGTCTTTATTGATGATATCAAGTTATCCTTCTTTGATGGTCAAGATGCAGACTCTCTAGGACGCGGTTTTGATGAGGGACACTATCCAGCTGCACCACTCTTTAAAAACTCTGCCAACTATGAACGTCTAAAAGAAAAATACAAGGATAATATTGTGTATGGTCAACAGCGTGGAGGAGTTTTTTATATCTCAACCAATATCGACCGTGTAAATTACAATCACACTGCTAAAACAAGTGATGCAGAAAAAACTTCTACTAAGAAAGCCTTGTTAAACAAAGATTTCCGTCAAGCCTTGGCTTTTGCAGTAGATCGTAAAGCAGGGATCTCTCAAGTATTTGGTGATGAAGTAGGACCTCGTAAGTTACGGACAAGTTTCACTCCTCCAACATTTGTTCAAGTAGGAGATCAAACATTTGGTCAAGTTACTAAGACAGAATTGGATAAATTGGATAATATCTGGAAAGATGTCAGTCTTGATGATGCCCAAGATTCACTTCATAATGTAGACAAGGCTAAGGCTAAGTTTGAAGCTGCTAAGAAAACTCTCCAAGCTGATGGAGTACAGTTCCCAATTCATTTAGATTTGCCAATTTCTTCATCAAATCCAGATTTTATTCGTCAGGTTCAGTCTTATAAACAATCCATTGAGGAAGCCTTAGGCTCTGACAATGTAGTTGTTGATATTCAACAAGTTTCTGATGACGAATTGGGAAGTATGACTGTTCTAGCTACTTCCAATACCAATACTGACTGGGATATTAATGCAGTCAGTGGTTGGAGCCCAGACTTTGCTGATCCATCGACTTATCTAGATGTATTTGATCCAACTTCAGGTCCAAGTCTCCTAAGTGCTCTTGGTGTAGCACCAGGAACAGACAATCCAGTCATTAAAACAGTTGGATTGGATAAATACAAAGAATTGATTGATGATGCAAATAGTGAGAAAACGGACCTTCAAAAACGTTATTCTAAATATGCTAAGGCTCAAGCTTGGTTATCAGATAGTTCACTTGTTATTCCAGTATACTCTGATGGTGCTCAAATGCTAGTGACGAAAAATGTTCCTGGCAGTGGTGCAGGTGGCTGGGTAGGTGATAAGACCAGTGAAAATAGCTACAAGTATCTGAAAATTCAAGATAAGATAGTCACTACTAAAGAAATGGATGAGTTCCGCAAGAAATTTGCTGATGAAAAAGCCAAATCAAACGCAGATTATCAGAAGAACTTAGACCGTCATATTCAAGACTAATCAAATCTCCTCTTTTGAGGGGATTTTTTATGTCGCTGTCTCCATGTAAGCACTTTAAAAAAGAGTTATTTTGATTCAAAAATGGTATAATGAGAGAACAATAGAAAGGAAGTATTTATGGAGCATAAAGAGAAACATTTTAGCCTATCTTGGTTTTTCAAGTGGTTTTTGGATAACAAGGCTATTACGGTATTTTTGGTAACCTTATTATTGGGACTCAATTTTTTTATTTTAAGTAAGATTAGTTTTCTATTTTCACCTGTTTTAGACTTTTTGGCAGTTGTGATGTTGCCGGTTATTCTATCCGGCCTGCTATATTATTTATTGAATCCCATTGTTGATTGGATGGAAAAACACAAAGTCAATCGCGTTATAGCCATTAGTATTGTCTTTGTCATCATCGCTTTCTTTATCATTTGGGGCTTGGCAGTAGCTATTCCAAATCTGCAGCGTCAGGTTTTAACCTTTGCAAGAAATGTTCCAGTCTATCTCGAAGATGCTGATCGAGTTATTGATGATTTGGTCACCAAGCGTTTACCAGATGATTTCAGACCTCAGTTAGAGCAAGTTTTGACCAATTTTTCTAGTCAGGCTACAGTTTGGGCAAGTAAGGTTTCATCTCAGGCAGTTAACTGGGTGAGTGCATTTATTAGCGGGGCATCTCAAGTGATTGTTGCCTTGATTATCGTTCCTTTCATGCTCTTTTATCTCTTGCGTGATGGGAAAGGCTTGCGTAACTATTTGACCCAATTCATGCCAACGAAATTGAAAGAACCTGTTGGACAAGTTTTATCAGATGTGAATCAGCAGTTGTCCAACTATGTTCGAGGGCAAGTGACAGTGGCTATTATTGTAGCAGTAATGTTTATCATCTTCTTCAAGATCATTGGTCTACGCTATGCGGTTACGCTGGGTGTTACTGCTGGTATCTTAAATCTGGTTCCTTATCTGGGTAGCTTCCTAGCCATGCTTCCTGCCCTAGTATTGGGCTTGATTGCAGGGCCAGTCATGCTTTTAAAAGTGGTGATTGTCTTTATCGTAGAACAAACTATTGAAGGCCGTTTTGTGTCTCCATTGATTTTGGGAAGTCAATTGAATATCCATCCCATTAATGTTCTCTTTGTCTTGCTAACTTCAGGATCCATGTTTGGCATTTGGGGAGTCTTGCTCGGTATTCCGGTTTATGCCTCTGCTAAAGTTGTCATTTCAGCAATTTTTGAATGGTATAAGGTAGTCAGTGGCCTATATGAATTAGAGAGCGAGGAAGTCAAGAGTGAACAATAGTCAACAGATGTTACAGGCTTTGGAAGAGCAAGATTTAACTAAGGCTGAGCATTATTTCGTCAAAGCGTTAGAAAGTGATCCAAGTGACCTTCTTTATGAGTTAGCCACTTATCTAGAAGGAATTGGTTTCTATCCTCAGGCTAAGGAAATTTACCTGAAAATTGTAGAGGATTTCCCAGAGGTTAATCTAAATCTAGCAGCAATTGCTAGCGAGGATGGTCAAATCGAAGAAGCCTTTGCTTACCTAGAGGAAATTCAACCTGACAGTGACTGGTATGTTTCGGCTTTGGCTCTGAAGGCAGACCTTTACCAGCTGGAAGGTTTGACAGATGTGGCGCGTGAGAAATTGCTGGAGGCATTGACTTACTCAGAAGATCCTCTCTTGATACTGGGATTAGCAGAGTTGGATAGTGAGTTGGAAAATTACCAAGAGGCCATTCAAGGCTATGCCCAGTTAGATAATCGGTCGATTTATGAGCAGACAGGCATTTCTACCTATCAACGAATTGGCTTTGCCTATGCCC
Source organism: bacterium (assembly GCA_905221065.1). Lineage (GTDB taxonomy): Bacteria > Bacillota > Bacilli > Lactobacillales > Streptococcaceae > Streptococcus. Next base: position 2,996 of record CAJNBS010000021.1, on the reverse strand, counting down.
AGTTAGGGAAATTTGAAACGGCTACAGAGTTTTTAGAAAAAGCCCTGGAGTTAGAATATGATGACCTAACAGCTTTTGAGTTGGCCAGTCTTTACTTTGATCAAGAAGAATACCAAAAAGCTGTCCTCTACTTTAAGCAACTTGATACCATTTCACCTGATTTTGAAGGATATGAGTATGGTTACAGTCAGGCTTTACATAAGGAACATCAAGTTGCAGAAGCCCTGCGTATTGCTAAGCAAGGCTTAGAGAAAAATCCCTTTGAAACAAGACTCTTACTAGCTGCTTCACAATTCTCTTATGAATTACATGATGCAAGTGGGGCAGAAAATTATCTTCTTACTGCAAAAGAAGACGCTGAGGATACAGAAGAAATCTTGCTTCGTTTGGCAACTATTTATCTGGAGCAGGAGCGTTACGAGGATATTCTAGACTTGCAGAGCGAGGAGCCAGAAAACCTTTTGACCAAGTGGATGATTGCTCGTTCCTATCAAGAAATGGACGATTTGGATACTGCTTATGAGCATTACCAAGAGTTGGCAGGAGATTTGAAGGACAATCCAGAATTTCTAGAACACTATATCTATCTCTTGCGTGAATTGGGCTACTTTGAAGAAGCAAAAGTCAATGCACAAGCATACTTAAAACTGGTTCCAGATGATGTGCAAATGCAAGAACTGATTGAGAGGTTGTAAAAATCTATTCGTTACAGAAAACTGCAAGTTATTACTAGAAGATAACTGCGGTTTTTTGTTTTAAAAAGTACCATTTTTAACTAATACTCAATGAAAATCAAAGAGCAAACTAGGAAACTAGCCGCAGGCTGCTCAAAACACTGTTTTGAGGTTGTGGATAGAACTGACGAAGTCAGCTCAAAATACTGTTTTGAGGTTGTAGATAAGACTGACGAAGTCAGTCACATATATACGGTAAGGCGACGTTGACGTGGTTTGAAGAGATTTTCGAAGAGTATAATATATTCTCTTGAAAAAAGTTATAACTAGGACTATAATATAAAATTATGAGTGATAGAGGAGGGAAATAATGCTTGATACGATAGCTCTACCGATTGAAGTCCGACACATCATTCTCATTTTATTGTCTTGTTTTTCTGGTTTTATCATTGGCTATGAAAGAAAGTCTAAGCACAAGCAGGCTGGGAGAAAGACTCATATATTGGTTGCCTTAACTGCAACTTTAATGATGATTTTATCAAAAGAAGCTTTCTTAGATACGCCTAATTATGATACTTCTAGGGTTGCGGCCCAAATTGTCAGTGGAATTAGTTTCATTGGTGGTGGTATTATCTTCATGAGGGATAAAAAAATCAGTGGTATCACCACAGCAGCTGGTATTTGGGCAACTGCAGGGATTGGGATGGCAATTGGTGCGGGATTTGCTTTTCTAGGCTTATTTTGTAGTCTGATTGTCGTCTCTGTCCAGAAAAGTAGCTCCAAATTTTTGAAAAGCGATACCCATTACCATATCAGAATGACTGGATTTGTTACCAATAAACCTTCAATTGATACATTGAATATTCTCATTGAACAGAAGGGATTTTATAATCTAAATATTGATATGGACAGGAATGAAAGTGGCTATAATCTCACAATTAGAGCTGATCACGATAAGTCCATTTCTTACAAAAATATGGCTGAGGTTTTATGGCAATGTGACGAGAATTTTTATATAAATCAGGTTAAGATTGTTTCATTAGAAGGATAGGGTTTTGTTTTCATAGCAAAACTCTTATTGGTGAATGGGAAAGATACTTCTTATTCCCTATACTATGTGTCAGGAGGAATTGACATAAAAGAATCATATTATCGCAGATAACATAATGAATTGGGAATGTCTTGAAAACAAAGATTAGTTTATAAGTTTTGGAATCGCTTTCTGTTACAATCTTTCGGAAAAGTAGTTGCTAAAAGATGTAAAAATTGATAGAATAAGGATTGTCTAAAAAATTTTAAGGAGAATCTATCAAATGGATTTCACATGGGCAATTAAATATGCCACCGAATTTTTGGGAACTGCTATTTTGATCATTCTTGGGAATGGTGCAGTTGCCAACGTTGAACTTAAAGGTACGAAAGGTCACCAAAGTGGCTGGATCGTTATCGCTGTTGGTTATGGTATGGGGGTTATGATCCCAGCCTTGATGTTTGGTAACGTATCTGGAAACCACATCAACCCAGCCTTCACTCTTGGACTTGCAATCAGCGGTCTCTTCCCTTGGGCACAAGTTGCGCCTTATATCATCGCACAAGTTTTAGGTGCTATCTTTGGTCAAGCCTTGGTTGTGGCAACACACCGCCCATACTACTTGAAAACTGAAAATCCAAACAATATCTTGGGTACTTTCTCAACAATTTCAAGTTTGGATAATGGTACAAAAGAATCACGCATTGCGTCAACTATTAATGGTTTTGTAAACGAGTTTGTTGGTTCATTTGTTCTTTTCTTCGCAGCCCTTGGTATGACTAAAAACTTCTTTGGTGCTGAATTAGTATCAAAAGCACAAGCGGCTATTAATACTCAAGTTGCTCAAGCAACTACTCAAGGTCAAACAATTCCTCAAGAGCAAGTAACAGCAGCACTTGACCAAGCTAAAGAACAAGTAGCACCATTTATGGAATCTGGTCTTGGAATTGCTCACTTGGCACTTGGTTTCCTTGTTATGGCCTTGGTAACATCACTTGGTGGACCTACAGGACCTGCCTTGAACCCAGCCCGTGACTTGGGACCACGTCTCCTTCATGCTTTCCTTCCAAAATCAGTTCTTGGTGAGCACAAAGGCGATTCAAAATGGTGGTATTCTTGGGTACCAGTAGTAGCACCGATCGCAGCAGCAATTGCGGCAGTAGCTATTTTCAAATTCCTTTACCTATAAGAAATTTAGTTCTCAATCTATTGTAATGGGTTGAAGAAAAGCTAAGATCGAGAAAGGACGAAATTTGTCCTTTCTTTTTTGATATTCAGAGCGATGAAAATCC
>CAJNBS010000020.1 GCA_905221065.1 bacterium | reverse complement strand
AAAGCTTCTCTAAGCTATATCCTTGTTTTCTAAGTTCATAGATCTGAACTTTATCATCATAAGTTAATTTCATAATAAAAACACCCCAAAAGTTAGATTTTTTCTGTCTAACTTTTGGGGTGCAGTTCAAAAAAACTTGATATTATGCGTTTTATTGTGGGAAGATTTATTCTATTCTCTCATGAAATAGAGTTTTTTCCTAAGCGCTTTTGATTTTTGATATATTTTTGTGAGGACGAAGTAAGACAATATATAAAATATTCAGTACAAGCCATGATATAGTTGCTTAGTTTTAAATAAGAATATTATAATAAAGCTATGGTATATAGTACAGATTTTAAACAAGGAGTATTAGATTACATCAAAGAAGGACATAGCCATGTCGAGGCGGCCAAAGTTTTTGATGTAGGCGTCAGAACTCTCTTCACGTGGGAAAAGAAAGACGTGAACAAGGACACTTAGAGCGGAAAAAGCGAGTCGGCAAAAAGCGAAAGATTCCTTTAGAGGAATTGAAAGCTTTTGTCGAGGCCCATCCAGACGCTTTTTTACGGGAAATTGCGGCACATTTTGATTGTGCTGTCCCTTCAGTATGGGCAGCTTTAAAGCAGATTAAGGTCACTTTAAAAAAAGACGACTAGCTTTAAGGAACAAGATCCTGAGAAAGTCGCTGAATTTCTTGATATTTTAGATGACCTTAAAGATTTACCAGTCGTATATATTGACGAAACGGGAATCGACCGCTACCTCTATCGTCCTTATGCACGAGTTCTTAGAGGGGAGAAAGTCTATGAAAAGATTAGCGGACGGCGTTTTGAGCGGACTTCAATTGTTGCAGGATAAGTAGATGGAGAGTTTATAGCTCCCATGATTTACAAGGAAAGTATGACAAGTGATTTCTTTGTGGAGTGGTTCAAAACGCAACTCCTGCCTGCTTTGAAGACACCTCATGTCATTGTTATGGACAATGCCAGTTTTCATCCCAAGCATATCTTGGATGAACTTTACATTCAAGATAAACACTTTCTCTTACCTCTACCACCTCATTCACCAGATTTGAATCCTATTGAGCAAGTTTGAGATATTTTGAAGAAGAAAGTGACGGATTTATTAAGGGAAGTTCCAAATATTTTTGAATGTTTGGAACGCTTTTTTAAAACTAAATGACTATAATTATAAAATGCTTATTGATTTTGATTTAAAATGAGTCAAAAAGCCGTTGCAAAGCGGTTTTTTGTTATAATTAAATGAAGAATGTAGAATCAAAGGAGAAAAACATGACATTTGAAGAAATACTGCCTGGCTTAAAGGCTAAGAAAAAATATGTACGCACTGGTTGGGGAGGGGCGGAAAATTATGTCCAACTTTTTGACACTATCGAGCAAAATGGGGTTGCGCTTGAAGTGACGCCCTATTTCCTAATCAACGTGTCTGGGGAGGGAGAAGGTTTTTCCATGTGGAGTCCGACACCTTGTGATGTTTTGGCGACAGATTGGGTAGAAGTGCATGACTAGACGTGTACTCATTACAGGGGTGAGCTCAGGTATCGGATTAGCTCAAGCTTGCCTCTTTTTAGAGAAGGGCTATCAAGTTTATGGAGTTGACCAAGGTGAAAATCCACTTTTAGAGGGTGATTTCCACTTTTTGCAGAGAGATTTGACCTTGGACTTGGAGCCTATTTTTGACTGGTGTCCTCAGGTGGATGTTTTGTGCAATACTGCTGGAGTTTTGGATGATTATAAACCACTTTTGGAGCAAACGGCGCAGGAAATTCAAGAGATTTTTGAAATTAACTATGTGACTCCTGTTGAGTTGACTCGGCATTATTTGACACAAATGCTGGAGAATAAAAAAGGAATCATTATCAATATGTGCTCCATTGCTTCTATCCTAGCAGGTGGTGGTGGACACGCCTATACTTCTTCGAAGCACGCCCTAGCTGGCTTTACCAAGCAGTTGGCTCTAGACTATGCAGAAGCTGGGATTCAGGTCTTTGGGGTTGCTCCAGGAGCCGTCAAGACGGGTATGACCGCTGCAGACTTTGAGCCAGGTGGATTGGCTGACTGGGTAGCTAGTGAAACGCCAATCAAACGCTGGATTGAGCCAGAGGAAGTGGCAGAAGTCAGTCTCTTTTTGGCCAGTGGAAAGGCATCTGCCATGCAGGGACAAATATTAACTATTGATGGTGGCTGGTCTTTGAAGTAGGAGGAGTTGGATGGAAATCAAAAAACACTTTGGAGTTTATGGTGTTTGCTTTGAAAACGGCAAGTTACTCTGCATTGAAAAAACGAGAGGCCCTTATCAACATCGTTATGATCTACCCGGCGGTAGTCAGCAACTTGGTGAAGGACTGACGGAAACGCTGATTAGAGAAGTTATGGAAGAGACAGGATTTAATGTTAGAAGCTACTCCAATCCTCGAATCTACGATGTTTTCGTCAGGGAAGAGTTAACAAATTTTATGGTTCACCATATCATGGCCTTGTATGATGTTGAAATGAATGAGGAGGCATTTCAAGTGAATATTTCTGAAACTGTTTCTGACGGTTCGAATGATTCACTGGGATATGTTTGGATGGATATTCAAAAAATCACAGAAGAAAATGCATCGCCATTAGTCTTGAAGGTTAAGTCTGAATTATTAGGATTTCCAGAACTGGACAAGACCTTGTATATGAATTGGAAGGTGAATGATGAGAAACCAACTAGCTCTTAGTGGTGAAAAAATTATTGAAAAAGTTTATCCTCAACTATTTCACCACATTGGCATGATTCGTGGGGAATACTTATTGAGGGAGCTTAACCAAAACATCCTGTTACCAAGTTGTCAGCAATTTGTAAAAGATTATCTAGACACTATTTGTTCCTTGTACTCAGATGAGGAGGTCTGGTATCGTTTTTCTGAATTAACGAATACAGAAGCCAATTGTTTAGAGGGAACTAAACAGCATTTTGACGAACGTCATCCTTTGTTTGGTTATAGAGGGACCAGGCGTTTACTGGCGTGTCCAGATGAATTTCAGGCTGAAGCATATGTCGTTACAGAAGTTTATCAAACCAATCCCAATCTGTCTGTTATCTTTCCTTTTGTCAATGATGCTGAGCAGTTAGAGCAAGCTATTAGAGTGTTGCGTCAGCAGGGTTTTACTGGGAAAATTGCCACGATGATTGAATTACCGTCAGCGTATTTTGACTTGGATAGAATACTGGAAACGGGCATTTCAAAAATTGTAGTTGGAATGAATGATTTGACTTCTTTTGTTTTTGCGACTGTTAGAAATAGTCAATGGCATGATATGGAAAGTCCCATTATGTTAGATATACTGAGACAGATGCAGGATAAAGCAAGGACGAAAAAGATTGACTTTGCTGTGGCAGGTTATCTGAATGATTCGTTCATACAAAAAATGAATCAGATGGGTATCAAGTGCATTATCCACTATAGTTCTATTCCAGAGATTTTTGATTTAGAGATTGATCATCCAGACCATCTCAAACGTATAAAAGAAGTAAGTAAAAAATTACAAAGGAGCAACCTATGACACCGCAAGAAATGTGGAATGCCTACAAGCAAATCAATCCCTCAATTGGAGATGAGATAGATGCCTGGGCTTTTGGAGTGGAAGCAGATCTCTTGGCAGATTTGGTTCTAAGAGGCGAAAAGACAGCAACTGCCTCGGCTTACGACCTCTACGCACTAGAAGAAGAACCCCTTCCACAAGAAGGAACTTTTGATGTCATTTTAGACAGTCAAAATCAGGCTGTCTGCATTGTTGAAATTACAAAGGTTTCTGTTGAATCCTTTAATCAAGTTTCTGCTGACCATGCCTTCAAAGAAGGTGAGGGAGACAAATCTTTAGCCTATTGGCGCCAGGTTCATGAAGACTGTTTCACCGAGTGGATGAGGGAGGCAGGACTAACTTTTACACCTGACACCAAGGTTGTTTTAGAAGAATTTCGCAAGGTCTACCCACGGTAGACTATTAGAAGGAAGAAAGTTTTGGAAATTACCGGCCAATCCTTTTTTCTTTGGCAAAACATGATATAATAAGTTTGTTTGAAGAAGAGCTCTAGCTCTTAAACTTAGATAGGAGAAAATTATGCAAGCAGTTGAACATTTTATTAAGCAATTTGTTCCTGAACACTATGATTTATTTTTAGACTTGAGTCGTGAGACCAAGACGTTTTCTGGGAAGCTGACCATCACTGGTCAAGCACAAAGTGACCGTATTTCCCTTCATCAAAAAGACTTGGAAATTGCTTCTGTAGAAGTTGCAGGTCAAGCTCGTCCATTTACAGTTGACTATGACAATGAAGCCCTTCATATCGAATTGGCTGAGGCTGGTCAAGTTGAAGTGGTTCTTACCTTTTCTGGTAAAATCACAGACAACATGACAGGGATTTACCCTTCATACTACACAGTTGATGGTGTCAAGAAGGAAGTCTTGTCTACCCAGTTCGAGAGCCATTTTGCGCGTGAAGCCTTCCCATGTGTGGATGAGCCTGAAGCCAAAGCGACTTTTGACTTCTCTCTACGTTTTGACCAAGCGGAAGGTGAAGTGGCCTTGTCAAACATGCCAGAAATCGATGTTGAAAACCGCAAGGAAACAGGTATCTGGAAGTTTGAGACAACACCTCGCATGTCTTCTTACTTGTTGGCCTTTGTCGCTGGTGATTTACAAGGAGTAACGGCTAAAACTAAAAACGGTACCCTCGTAGGTGTCTACTCAACCAAAGCCCACCCACTATCTAATCTTGATTTCTCACTGGACATCGCCGTTCGTTCAATCGAGTTTTACGAAGATTACTACGGAGTCAAGTACCCAATTCCTCAATCTCTCCATATCGCCCTTCCTGACTTTTCATCAGGTGCTATGGAAAACTGGGGTCTTGTGACCTACCGTGAAGTTTACTTGGTTGTGGATGAGAACTCAACATTTGCCAGCCGTCAACAAGTTGCCCTTGTTGTGGCACATGAATTGGCTCACCAATGGTTTGGGAACCTCGTGACTATGAAATGGTGGGATGACCTTTGGCTCAATGAAAGCTTCGCTAATATGATGGAATATGTCTGTGTGGATGCTATCGAGCCAAGTTGGAATATCTTTGAAGATTTCCAAACAGGTGGTGTTCCGTCTGCCTTGAAACGTGACGCGACTGATGGTGTTCAGTCTGTTCACGTCGAAGTTAAACACCCAGATGAAATCAATACCCTCTTTGACGGTGCTATCGTCTATGCTAAAGGAAGCCGCCTCATGCACATGCTTCGCCGTTGGCTAGGTGATGCTGATTTTGCTAAAGGTTTGCACGCTTACTTTGAAAAACACCAGTACAGCAATACAATTGGACGTGACCTTTGGGATGCTCTAGGTCAAGCATCAGGTCGTGATGTTGCAGCCTTCATGGATTCTTGGTTGGAGCAACCTGGCTACCCAGTACTTACTGTCAAAGTTGAAAATGATGTCTTGAAGATTTCACAAAAACAATTCTTCATCGGTGAGCACGAGGACAAGAAACGTCTCTGGGTTGTACCACTCAACAGCAACTGGAAAGGCTTGCCAGATACACTTGAAACTGAAAGTATCGAAATCCCTGGCTACGCAGCTCTTCTTGCTGAAAATGAAGGAGCTCTTCGTCTCAATACTGAAAATACAGCCCACTACATTACAGACTATCAAGGAGACTTACTAGATGCAGTTCTTGCAGACCTAGTTGAGCTTGATAACACAAGCAAACTGCAAATCGTCCAAGAACGTCGCTTGCTTGCTGAAGCAGGGCACATTTCTTATGCTGACTTGCTCCCAGTCATTGATAAACTTGCTAAGGAAGAGTCTTACCTTGTGGTTTCAGCTGTTTCTCAAGTGATTTCTGCCCTTGAACGCTTTATCGACGAAGGAACAGAAGCTGAAACAGCCTTCAAAGCACTAGTTGCTAAATTGGCTCGTCACAACTATGATCGTCTTGGTTTCGAAGCAAAAGACGGAGAATCAGATGAGGATGAATTGGTTCGTCAGTTGGCCATTTCTATGATGATTCGCTCAAATGATGCAGAAGCTAGTCAAGTTGCTAGCCAAATCTTCGCAGCCCATAAGGAGAATCTTGCAGGACTCCCAGCAGCCATTCGCTCACAAGTTCTGATCAATGAGCTGAAACATCATGAGACTAAAGACTTGTTAGCACTTTATCTTGATACTTATACGCACGCAACAGATGCTGTCTTTAAACGTCAGTTGGCAGCTGCTCTTGCCTATAGTAAAGATGTGGACAATATCCAAACCTTGATTGCTTCTTGGAAGGACAAATTTGTGGTCAAACCACAAGACTTGTCTGCTTGGTACTTCCAGTTCTTAAACCATCAAGCAACTCAGGAAACAGCATGGTCTTGGGCTCGTGAAAACTGGGCTTGGATTAAGGCAGCTCTTGGTGGGGATATGAGCTTTGATAGCTTTGTTATCCTTCCTGCTCATGTATTTAAGACAGAGCAACGCTTGGCGGAATACAAGGAGTTCTTTGAGCCACAACTTTCTGATCTTGCTCTTAGCCGTAATATCGGTATGGGAATCAAGGAAATTGCAGCGCGTGTTGACTTGATTAACCGTGAAAAAGCTGCAGTGGAAGCAGTTGTTCTTCAATACGGAACTAAATAATCAAGACTAAATAAAAGAAAACTCAGCTATCTCATGTAATACTCTTCGAAAATCTCTTCAAACCACGTCAGCGTCGCCTTACCGTATATATGTTACTGACTTCGTCAGTTCTATCTACAACCTCAAAGCAGTGCTTTGAGCAACCTGCGGCTAGCTTCCTAGTTTGCTCTTTGATTTTCATTGAGTATAAAATGCAGAGAGTTGAGTTTTTTTTAAGGCAAATTTGGTATAATGGTCTTAATAAGGAGGAGTTTCTCATGATAAAAATCTTATTAGTTGAGGATGACCTAGGCCTGTCAAATTCAGTATTTGACTTTTTAGACGATTTTGCGGATGTCATGCAGGTATTTGATGGAGAAGAAGGTCTCTACGAAGCTGAGAGTGGCGTCTATGACTTGATTTTGCTCGATTTGATGTTGCCAGAAAAAAATGGTTTCCAAGTCTTGAAAGAATTGCGTGAAAAGGGGATTACGACCCCAGTTCTAATCATGACTGCCAAGGAAAGCTTGGATGACAAGGGACATGGATTTGAATTGGGAGCGGATGATTACCTGACCAAACCTTTCTACCTCGAAGAACTCAAAATGCGGATTCAGGCCCTTCTCAAACGTTCAGGTAAATTTAATGAAAACACCTTGACTTATGGAAATATCGCGGTTAATTTGTCAACCAATACCGTTAAAGTCGAAGATACTCCTGTCGAATTGCTGGGGAAAGAGTTCGATTTACTGGTTTATTTCCTTCAAAATCAAAATGTGATTTTGCCGAAGACTCAGATTTTTGATCGTCTATGGGGATTTGATAGTGATACAACGATTTCGGTCGTTGAAGTTTATGTTTCAAAAGTCCGTAAGAAATTAAAAGGAACCACTTTTGCAGAGAATTTGCAAACCTTGCGTAGTGTTGGGTATATTTTAAAAGATGTTCAGTAAACTAAAAAAAACATGGTATGCGGATGACTTTAGTTACTTTATCCGCAACTTTGGTGTCTTTACCCTGATTTTCTCTACCATGACTCTGATTATTTTGCAGGTTATGCATTCGAGTCTCTATACTTCGGTGGATGATACACTCCATGGCTTGAGTAAGAATCCTCAGGCAGTTATTCAGCTTGCGGTAAATAGGGCGACAGAAGAGATTAAAGACTTAGAGAATGCGGCTACAGATACTAGCAAGACTGAAGTAAAACCCAATGTCAGTTCCAACACAGAAGTCATTCTTTTTGATAAGAATTTTACCCAGCTCCTTTCTGGAAATCGATTTTTGGGATTAGATAAGATTAAGTTAGAGAAGAAAGAGCTAGGCCATATCTATCAGATTCAGGTTTTTAATAGCTATGGACAGGAAGAAATCTATCGCATGATTTTGATGGAAACAAATATCAGTTCGGTTTCAACAAATATCAAGTATGCGGCTGTCTTGATTAATACCAGTCAGTTGGAGCAAGCAAGTCAAAAGCATGAGCAATTGATTGTGGTCGTGATGGCTAGTTTCTGGATTTTATCTTTGCTTGCCAGTCTCTATCTAGCTCGAGTCAGTGTCCGACCTCTGCTTGAGAGTATGCAGAAGCAGCAGTCCTTTGTGGAAAATGCCAGTCATGAGTTACGAACTCCACTTGCAGTTCTGCAAAATCGTTTAGAGACCCTTTTCCGAAAGCCAGAAGCTACCATTATGGATGTGAGCGAAAGCATTGCATCGAGTTTGGAAGAAGTCCGAAATATGCGTTTTTTGACGACAAACTTGCTGAACTTAGCTCGGAGAGATGATGGGATTAAGCCGGAACTTGCAGAAGTTCCAACTAGTTTTTTCAATACGACTTTTACAAACTATGAAATGATTGCTTCGGAAAATGACCGTGTCTTCCGTTTTGAAAATCGTATTCATCGCACGATTGTCACAGACCAGCTTCTCTTGAAGCAGTTGATGACTATCCTATTTGATAATGCTGTCAAGTACACTGAAGAGGATGGTGAAATTGATTTTCTTATCTCGGCGACCGATCGCAATCTGTATTTACTGGTTTCTGATAATGGAGTCGGTATTTCGACAGAAGATAAGAAGAAAATTTTTGATCGTTTTTATCGAGTCGACAAGGCTAGAACCCGTCAAAAAGGTGGTTTCGGTTTAGGGTTATCCCTAGCCAAGCAAATTGTAGATGCGCTTAAAGGAACCATTACTGTTAAAGATAATAAACCAAAGGGAACAATCTTTGAAGTGAAGATTGCCATCCACACACCATCTAAAAAGAAAAAATAAAAATATCGCTTCAGCTGGGGCGATATTTTGGATTACGTGACTTTCAGTCCGTCTCGCTAAGTCAGGTGTGAGACAGGCAAACCACCCGTTTTAGGGGGGTAATAATTTTTTTATGATATAAAAATCTTGACAGATAAACTTAAAAAATGTAAACTATTTACTGGTTAATTAATTGGTTAAATAACCAATTTAGAAAACTATTTAATCAAGTAAAGGAAGTTAAGAAAAAGCTTCATCATTTATTGAAATGAGGGATTTATGAAATTCAGTAAAAAGTATATAGCAGCCGGATCAGCTGTTATCGTATCTTTGAGTCTTTGCGCTTACGCACTAAATCAGCATCGTTCACAGGAAAATAAGGACAACAATCGTGTCTCTTATGTGGATGGCAGTCAGTCAAGTCAGAAAAGTGAAAACCTGACACCAGATCAGGTTAGCCAGAAAGAAGGAATTCAGGCTGAGCAAATTGTAATCAAAATTACAGATCAGGGTTATGTAACGTCACACGGTGATCACTATCATTACTATAATGGGAAAGTTCCTTATGATGCCCTCTTTAGTGAAGAACTCTTGATGAAGGATCCAAACTACCAACTTAAGGATGGAGATATTGTCAATGAGATCAAAGGTGGTTATATCATCAAGGTCGATGGAAAATATTATGTCTACCTGAAAGATGCAGCTCATGCTGATAATGTTCGAACCAAAGATGAAATCAACCGTCAAAAACAAGAACATGCCAAAGATAATGAGAAGGTCAGCGCTGATGTTGCTGTAGCAAGGTCTCAGGGACGCTATACGACTGATGATGGTTATGTCTTTAATCCAGCTGATATTATCGAAGATACGGGTGATGCTTATATCGTTCCTCACGGAGGTCACTATCACTATATTCCAAAAGGTGATTTGTCTGCTAGTGAATTAGCAGCAGCAAAAGCTCATCTAGCTGGGAAAAATACGCAACCGAGTCAGTTAAGTTATTCTTCAGCAGCTAGTGACAATAACACGCAATCTGTAGCACAAGGCTCAACTAGCGAGCCAGCAGATAAAGCTGAAAGTCTTCAAAGTCTTTTGAAAGAACTCTACGATTCACCTAGTGACCAACGTTACAGTGAATCAGACGGTCTTGTTTTTGACCCTGCTAAGATTATCAGCCGTACGGCAAATGGAGTTGCGATTCCGCATGGCGACCATTACCACTTTATTCCTTACAGTAAACTCTCACCTTTAGAAGAAAAGATTGCCAGAATGGTGCCTATCGGTGGAACTGGTTCTACGGTCTCTACAAATGAAAAACCTCATGAAGTAGCGTCTAGTCTAGGAAGTCTTTCAAGTAATCCATCTACAGTGAATCATGCTTCATTGACAACAAATAAGGCTATTTCTGCAACATCTGATGGTTATATCTTTAATCCAAAAGATATTGTTGAAGAAACAGCTACAGCTTATATCGTCAGACATGGTGACCATTTCCATTACATTCCCAAATCGAACCCAATTGTGCAGCCGACTCTTCCAAATAATGGTCTGACCACACCTTCACCATCTCTTCCTGCCAATCCTGGTGTCTCACATGAGGAACATGAAGAAGATGGACACGGCTTTGATGCCAATCGGATTATTGCTGAAGATAGTTCAGGCTTTATCATGAGTCACGGGGATCACAATCATTACTTCTTCAAGAAGGATTTGACAGCTGACCAAATCAAGGCAGCGCAAGATCACTTGAAAGGGGCAAATACAACAACACCAAGTCCAGCTCATGATGACGATCACGACGAAGATCATCATGGACACCATCATGATCACGGTTTTGATGCCAATCGTGTCATTAGTGAGGATGAGCAAGGGTTTGTAATGAGTCACGGCGATCACAATCATTACTTCTTCAAGAAGGATTTGACAGCTGAACAAATCAAGGCAGCGCAGGATCATTTGAAAACACATCATGATGCAGAGCCTGTAAAACCTCTTGCTAAAACGGTAGAGTCTTTCTCAAGAGATGCTAGCGATGAAGAAAAAATTGCTTATATTTCTAAGACCTATGGGGTTCCACTTGAAGCTATTAGAATTTCAAATGGATTCTTCGTCTTTGGAAATCCAGACCAAGCCTACGATCCAACTCATATCCACCCATATGCTGTTCGTAAGGAACATGTTCGACTTCCACTCCAAACCGGAAATCCAGAACTTGATTTCCTAAATGAACTTTATACAACTGCTTTGCGAGATGGCGTGTCTCCGTATAGCTTACAGGTAGAAAATGGTAGTTTTGTGATTCCTCATGGCGACCACAATCACTATATCAAGGTTCAAACCAAGGGCTATGAAGTGGCTTTGAAAAACAAGATTCCAGCTCTCCAATCCAACTACCAGCCTGGGGCTTTTGATGAGAAGGCGGTCTTGGCAAAAGTAGACCAACTTCTATCTGATAGCAGAAGCATCTATAAAGACAAGCCTATCGAACAAAGACAGATTGAGTTAGCCTTAGGTCAGTTTACTGAAAACATGAAGAAACTGGCAACTAACTCTACAGCGGGTTATCTTGCAACACTTGAACTCTTTGATAAGCAATATATCCATATTGATGAAAGTGTCAAGCCTGTTAAAACAAGTGCTTTAGATAAGAAATATCAGGCCTTGATTGATAAAATCAACACACTGGATACAGACTCTTATGGGCTTCCTAAGAAAGACCTTCTCGTTCGACTTCAAGAAGCTAAGTTGGCAAAAGATGAGGCTGGTTTAGCAGCGGTTGAATCACAACTTCAAGCTCTTCAAGACTTTAATGATCGAACAGGTGTTACAACAGTTGAATACATCAAGTATTTCTATGAACACGTAAATGACGGTCGTTTGAGTGATGAACTTCGTAATAAAGTAGCTCAGTTGACTTGGACCTTGTATCAATCTCAATCCTTCCTTAAGGCAGCAGAATTGAACAAATTATTCCCAAACATCTATCAGGTAAAACAAGAAGTGGAAGAAGCGTTGAAAGCTCAGCCAACTACTGCTAAATCGACTCAGACAGTTCTAGATACTGAAAAAGTAGATAACCAAACTGCCAAGACAGCTATTTATGGCTTCTTGAAAGAATTGTACGGAGACTTTATGCCTGAAGAGCATGTCAATCATGTCAGCAAGGAACAAGTAGAAAGTCTTTTGAGCAAGGCAAATCAACTCTTGGAACAAATCCAAGAAGAAGGAATCAGACAATCCTTGGCAGAAGAAGTAGAAAATCTCAAAGCTGCCACAAACAAGGCTGATGCAGACTTGGATGAAGTAAATAGTCAGGTGAAAGACGTCTTGACTCGTATTGCCAGCGCCCTTCAACAAGAGAAGGAAAATGCTGAGCAAGATCCTCAGACACTTGTTCTCTATCAAAAACTTTACGATATCCTCATGTCACTCCACGCTTACTTAGAAAACAATAAGGGTTCTGATGCGGACTTTGACAAGGTGGATGCTCTACTAGATCAACTTTCTGCTAAGAGTAAAGATAAGGCTGCTTTACTTGAATTGACAAAAGCTATTCTGGTCTTGAATCAAGAAATCAAGTCAAAATCAAGTGCGAGTGAAGAAGCAAGTCCAGCAACAAATGCCGAGGCAAATGGTGATAAGACCAGTGCTGAGAACCAACCTAACGCAGCTACAGAATCTAACAGTGAAACTGCAAGTGAGGAAAACAAACCGAGCAAGGCAACAGATTCTAAACCTGCTGAACTAGCTTCAGAAAAGGAAACAACAGAATCCACAACAAGTACTGGAAATCAAGAAAAACCAGTAGAGTAAAAAAGTTGGTAGTCGGAGATCTAGGAGATTTTCCCATTCAAGGCTGTTTCCTATTTCTCATTGTAATTATAAAACATGGCAAGATAAGAAAACGAGCATTTCCAAAAGAGGAAGTGCTCGTTTTTTTGCTATTTTGAAGTGAGTTTTTATCTGGTTATACTCTTCGAAAATCTCTTAAAACTACGTCAGCTTCATCCACAACCTCAAAGCAGTGCTTTGAGCAACCTGCGGCTAGCTTCCTAGTTTGCTCTTTGATTTTCATTGAGTATTACTTAGAGTTGCTTATGAATGACTTTGAAAGAAATGATTGACTTGACTGTGAACATAAGATTTATCACTGATTATAATGTTCAAATAGCGCTTCAAAGCCAAGAATTATCTTCAGGAGTGTGAATATTATAAAATTTGTCCCAAACTTAATCTATAATAATCAATTTATAAAAAATAAACATTGTAGTCGGATTTTAAAGATTGTTTTTCCAACAATTCTTTAGGTTTCTTTTTGTTTATAAATCTTCTAAATTAACGACCTCCAAACCGTGCTCTGTTAAGCGATAGATGATTGAACAGACCTCTTTTAAGAAACGACGGTCATGCGAAACAGTGATGATACCGCCTGTATAGGTTGCAAAGAGTTTTCTGATTTCTGGTTGAGAAGTGGGAGAAAAGTTTCGTGTAGGCTCATCTAAGAGGAGAAAGTTTGGTTTGCACAAGACTAAATCCAAAAGTAGGAGTTTACCCTGTTGTCCGCCAGATAAGGAGCGAATTTGATACTGCATTTCTGGATAACTGAAATTGAGACTAGCTAAGTGAGATTGGATTTTCTGCAGTTCCTCTTTTTCACCAGTTTTGCTGAGATAGGCTATTGGTGATAAATCCAATTGCAGTTTTTTGTGGTAATCTTGTGGCATAAAACCAAGCGAAATCTCTCTTTTATCATTAAGAAGTTGCTGTAACTTGGCTAACAGAGTTGATTTCCCAATACCATTTGGGCCGATGATACCGATTTTTTCTTGGCCACGGACAGTTAGTTGTAGTCCCTGAGACAAAATTCGCTCGCCGATGGACAAATTTTCTTTTTCCAGTTGGATTAAGACTTTAGAAGCCGGTAATGGTTGGATGTCTGGAAAGAAAAGTTGGATTTGTTCTTCTTCAAGTGGCTTTTGAGTCATGGACTGAGCTACCTTTTCGTAGCGCTTTTCTTGTGAGAGGACAGTTTTCATCTTTTTAGCCAATAGGCGACCGGCAGTACTGTCTTTGGTAGCTCGAAGTGCAGTTTCTACATTTTGCTTGACTCGGCGATGCTTTTTCATGGTTTTGTAATAGGCTCTTTGGTCATTAGCAGCTTGCTGGCTTTGTCTGGCAAAATGAACCTTTCTCTGCTCACTGTATCGATTATAGTCTAAATGCTCTACTAACGTTTCTGCTTCTTTACGGTGCTTGACCAGTCGCAAGTGGACAATAGTGTCTGCCGTTTGAGAAAGAAATTCTTCATCATGGGAAATGAAAATAACAGTTTGTCTAATATTTTGAATCTGACTTTTTAGCCAATCAACCGTCTCTAGGTCTAGGTCATTTGAAGGTTCATCTAAAAATAGGATTTCAAAGGGTTTAGCTAACTCATGGATGAGCTGAATTTTCAAAGCTTCGCCCCCTGATAGACTGCCAATCTTTTGGTCGCTAGCAAATCGATTGCTATCAAAATGCAACTCCTCCGCTAAACGATAAAGAATACTGTAGTCTAAATCAGCAGAATCCAAAAAGAAGTAGTCGTGTAGGGTTCTATTTTTCAGGTACTCTGGGAGTTTTTGAGGAATGTAGGCCAGCGACTGATAGTTAGACTGGATGTTTCCCTTGATAGTGAAATCAGGCAAAGCTTCCCCCATTAAAATTTTAAGTAAGGTTGATTTGCCATTTCCTTCTTCACCGATAATAGCAACCTTTTCCCCGTCTTGGATGGTCATGCTTAAGTCAGAGATAAGGTCTCGTAAATCTTTGTTTTGTGTGATGGTTAGATGATTGATGTTTATCATATGATTGCCCTTTCTAGAATGTTGATTGTGCATAACAAAAAGCTCTACTTTATCTAGTAGAGCCCAAAATCTATGTCAAAAACTCTATTATCCTCGTTGAAAAGCTCGTCAAACTAGCTTGGAGCTGCCCAACCCAAGAGGAGCATAGCTTTCTAGTTTTTTGATTTTCAATGAGGACAAGATACTAGAAAATCTAGTATAAAAAGAGCACACAAAAAGAGACAAAAACAAGATCTACTAAATAAAGTTCTTTATTTGATAGACTTAGTTGTTCATGTCTCCCTTACCTCCGAGTATTTGTACCCTTATCCTATACCTTTAAGGAAATTTTGTCAACAGAAAACTGACAATTCCAAGTTCTAAAATCCGAGTGGTAATCATTAGTAATGAGTTCCTTGTTTTCCCTAGGGGTATCCTTCTTTCTATCATGTATTCTTGCCTATAGTATAGCACTAAGAACAAAAAAGATATAGTAAATACGTTAAAAATTCGAATTTTAATTACAAAGTTTGCTGGGCTGATTTGTAGCCTTTTCATGATATAATCAAGAGAGTAAATCTTTATGGAGGAAGTATGAAATTAAATATTCAAGAAATTCGTAAGCAGTCTGAAGGATTGCACTTTGAACAAACTTTAGACCTAGTCGCAGACCTGCGTGCACGTAATCAAGAAATTTTAGATGTGAAAGATATCCTTGCTGTTGGGAAAGTACAGTATGAAGACCGTATGTATTTCTTAGATTATCAACTATCTTACACTATTGTTCTTGCTTCAAGTCGTAGTATGGAGCCAGTTGAGTTAGCTGAATCTTATCCAGTCACAGAAGTTTTCATGGAAGGCGCAACCAACCAGTTAGATCAAGAAGTTTTAGATGATGATTTGGTCTTGCCTATCGAAAATGGAGAACTTGACCTTGCTGAGAGCGTATCAGACAATATCCTGCTCAATATCCCTATAAAGATCTTGACGGCTGAAGAAGAGGCTGGACAAGGATTTGTGTCAGGAAATGACTGGCAAATCATGACAGAGGAAGAATACCAAGCCCAACAAGCAGTTAAGAAAGAAGAAAACAGTCCTTTTGCTGGCTTACAAGGACTATTTGATGGAGACGAATAATGGTCTTGTCAAAAAAACGAGCACGAAAAGTGCTAGAAGAAATCATTGATCTGTTTCCAGATGCCAAGCCCAGTCTTGATTTTACCAATCATTTTGAACTATTGGTCGCGGTCATGTTGTCAGCCCAGACAACGGATGCAGCGGTAAATAAGGCAACACCAGGTCTCTTTGCGGCCTTTCCAACGCCCCAAGCTATGTCTGTGGCGACAGAGAATGAGATTGCTTCACACATTTCTCGTCTGGGATTGTATCGGAATAAAGCTAAATTCCTTAAAAAATGTGCCCAACAACTACTAGACGATTTTGATGGTCAAGTCCCTCAGACACGTGAAGAATTGGAAAGTCTGGCAGGTGTTGGTCGCAAGACGGCCAATGTTGTCATGAGTGTGGGCTTTGGTATCCCAGCCTTTGCAGTGGATACTCATGTTGAGCGTATTTGTAAGCACCACGATATTGTCAAAAAATCAGCGACACCACTTGAGGTGGAAAAACGGGTCATGGATATCTTGCCACCTGAGAAGTGGTTAGCAGCCCATCAGGCCATGATTTATTTTGGAAGAGCCATTTGTCATCCTAAAAATCCAGAGTGTGACCAGTACCCGCAATTATATGATTTTAGTAATTTATAAGATGGGGTCTCAAAAGTTTTTGCTTGATTTTAGGCCCGCTTTGTGCTATAGTAATTGATAACTAAATATTCCTTTAAACCTGTCCCGTGAGGCAGGCAAGGAGCGCGATAAAGTAGAAGGGTGAAGTCTATACTGTTTGCGGTAGGGCTCGCTTAGCTATACATTTCAAGTCTCCTTGTTTAAGGAGACTTTTCTTTTTGGAGGTTTGTCATGAAGACAAAAGAAGTTGTAGACGAATTGACCGTCAAACGAGCGATTACGCGTATTACTTATGAGATTATCGAACGCAACAAAGATTTGAATAAAATCGTCTTGGCTGGTATTAAAACTCGAGGTGTCTTTATCGCCCACCGTATCCAAGAACGTTTGGAGCAGCTAGAAAACCTTTCAGTTCCTGTTGTAGAATTGGATACGAAACCTTTCCGTGACGATGTTAAAAGTGGAGAAGATACTTCTTTGGTTTCTGTTGATGTGACAGACCGTGAAGTTATCTTGGTGGACGATGTGCTTTATACAGGCCGTACCATCCGAGCTGCTATTGATAATATTGTCGGTCATGGACGTCCTGCGCGCGTGAGTTTAGCAGTTCTAGTTGATCGTGGGCATAGAGAATTGCCAATCCGTCCAGATTACGTTGGAAAGAATATCCCAACCAGTCGTTCTGAAGAAATCATCGTAGAGATGACAGAACTTGATGGCCAAGACAGAGTTCTGATTACTGAAGAAGCTTAGAAAGCTAAAGGAGTAGCCATGTCAGAAAATCAACAAGCATTGAACCATGTGGTGTCCATGGAAGACCTCACTGTCGATCAAGTCATGAAATTGATCAAGCGAGGAATTGAGTTTAAAAATGGAGCCCAGCTTCCTTATGAAGACCATCCGATTGTTTCCAATCTTTTCTTTGAGGATTCTACACGGACGCATAAGTCCTTTGAAGTGGCAGAGATTAAACTGGGATTGGAACGACTTGACTTTGATGTGAAGACTAGTTCAGTTAATAAAGGGGAGACACTTTATGATACCATTTTAACTTTGTCTGCTTTAGGAGTGGATGTCTGTGTGATTCGACATCCAGAGGTTGACTATTACAGAGAGTTGATTGCAAGTCCGACGATTACGACTTCCATTATCAATGGTGGAGACGGTTCGGGTCAACACCCTAGCCAGAGCTTGCTTGATTTGATGACTATTTATGAGGAATTTGGTCACTTTGAGGGTCTCAAGGTTGCTATTGCAGGTGACTTGGACCACTCACGTGTTGCCAAATCCAATATGCAGATTTTGAAACGCTTGGGAGCTGAACTGTTCTTTGCAGGACCTGAGGAATGGAGAAGTCAAGAATTTGCAGACTATGGACAGTTTGTAACTATTGATGAAATCATTGATCAGGTGGATGTAATGATGTTTCTCCGTGTGCAACATGAACGTCATGATAGTGGTACAGTTTTTTCAAAAGAAGACTACCATGCCCAACATGGCTTGACTCAAGAACGTTATGATCGCTTAAAAGAAACAGCAATCCTCATGCACCCGGCTCCAGTCAACCGTGATGTAGAAATCGCAGACCACTTGGTTGAAGCACCAAAATCACGGATTGTCCAACAAATGACCAATGGTGTTTTTGTTCGAATGGCAATCTTAGAATCCGTACTGGCGAGTAGAAACGCCAACTAAAACACAAGACGTTAAAAGACGCCAGTGAGCGTCCACGAGAGGTGAGAATATGACAAAAAGACTTCTAGTATTAGAAGATGGCACAGTTTTTGAAGGCAAGGCCTTCGGAGCAGATATTGATGTAACAGGCGAAATCGTCTTTAATACAGGGATGACTGGCTACCAAGAGTCCATTACAGACCAGTCTTATAATGGACAAATCTTGACCTTTACCTATCCTTTGGTGGGAAATTATGGCATTAACCGTGATGATTACGAATCTATTATTCCAACTTGTAAGGGAGTCGTTGTTTTCGAAGAGGCACGTAGAGCAAGCAACTGGCGCAATCAAATGACGCTGGATGAATTTTTGAAAGCTAAAAAAATTCCTGGTATCTCAGGAATTGATACGCGTGCTCTAACAAAAATTATCCGTAAGCATGGTACCATGCGTGCAACCTTGACCCATGTTGGGGACAGTATGGACCATGTGACGGACCAGCTCCAAGCGACAGTTTTGCCGACAGATAATATTAAACAGGTTTCTACTAAAACATCATATCCAGCTCCAGGAGTTGGTTTGAGCGTGGTGCTAGTGGACTTTGGTCTCAAGCACTCAATCTTACGTGAACTTTCTAAGCGTAACTGTAACGTGACGGTTGTTCCTTATTCAACAACAGCGGAAGAAATTCTCCACCTAAATCCTGATGGAGTTATGTTGTCAAATGGTCCAGGTAACCCAGAAGACGTTCCACAAGCACTGGACATGATTCGCGGTGTGCAAGGGAAAATTCCAATCTTTGGTATCTGTATGGGACATCAACTCTTTGCTATGGCAAACGGGGCTAAGACTTACAAGATGAAATTTGGACACCGTGGATTTAACCATGCAGTACGTGAGATTGCTACAGGACGTGTAGACTTTACTAGCCAGAACCATGGTTATGCAGTCAGCCGTGAGGACTTGCCAGAACACTTGATCATTACCCACGAAGAAATCAATGACAAGTCAGTTGAAGGTGTGCGTCACAGATACCAACCAGGTTTCTCTGTACAATTCCACCCAGACGCAGCCCCTGGTCCACACGATGCCAGCTACCTATTTGACGAGTTTATCGAGATGATGGAAGCTTTTAAACAATCAAACTAAGAATGAGTAAAAGCTCGTCGGAGAATTTATGTAACTGAACACGGACGGAAAGCTCGGAATTTAGAGAAACCAACTTGGATTGTCAATCCTTCCTTGGTTTCCTAAAATTCAATCGCTTTCTATTCGTCCTTTGTATCTTATTCAATGGCAACCTGACAGTTGCCGAATAGAAAAGACAGGTCGTTTCTTTTAGTCGCTATCAGGCGAACTAAAAACTCCCTGCACTAGATTTTTTATCGAAAAGTATCGTTTCGCTAAAAAATCGTCGGAGAATTTATTTAATGTCGCTCTGTGAGGCGACGAATAGAAAGGAGAAGGGTGGTCCGTATTTGCTGAACTGAATACGGGCTACGGACGGTGCTAAAAAGATAGTTATTCCTAGAACTGACAGTTCTTCGTCATAACTCCTATTTTAGCTTTGTCCGCTTGACGCCCTTAATATCTTATAAATGCCTAAACGTACTGATATTCAAAAAATTATGGTGATTGGTTCTGGTCCGATTATTATTGGTCAGGCCGCTGAGTTTGACTACGCTGGGACCCAGGCCTGCTTGTCGTTGAAAGAGGAAGGTTATGAGGTTGTCTTGGTTAACTCAAACCCTGCAACTATCATGACGGATAAGGAGATTGCTGATAAGGTTTATATTGAACCAATTACACTTGAGTTTGTAACACGTATTCTTCGTAAGGAACGTCCAGATGCCTTGCTTCCAACTCTTGGTGGTCAAACTGGGCTCAATATGGCCATGGAATTGTCTAAAAACGGCATTCTAGATGAGCTTGGTGTCGAACTTCTGGGAACTAAATTATCTGCCATTGACCAAGCTGAGGATCGTGATCTCTTTAAACAATTGATGGAAGAATTGAACCAACCAATTCCAGAGTCTGAAATTGTCAACACAGTAGAAGAAGCAGTTGCCTTTGCAGCGACAATTGGATACCCAGTCATTGTCCGTCCAGCCTTTACCCTTGGTGGTACTGGTGGTGGTATGTGTGCCAACGAGGAAGAATTGCGTGAAATCGCTGAAAATGGGTTGAAATTGTCACCTGTTACCCAATGTTTGATTGAGCGTTCAATTGCCGGTTTCAAGGAAATCGAATACGAAGTGATGCGTGACTCAGCTAACAATGCTTTGGTTGTTTGTAACATGGAAAACTTTGATCCAGTTGGGATTCACACAGGTGATTCCATCGTATTTGCTCCAGCGCAAACCATGTCAGACTATGAAAACCAAATGCTCCGTGACGCGAGCTTGAGTATTATCCGCGCTCTCAAAATTGAAGGTGGATGTAATGTTCAGTTGGCACTTGATCCACACAGCTTCAAGTACTATGTCATTGAAGTAAACCCTCGTGTATCGCGTTCTTCAGCCCTTGCTTCTAAGGCGACAGGTTATCCGATTGCCAAATTGGCTGCTAAGATTGCCGTCGGTTTGACCTTGGATGAGGTTATTAACCCAGTTACAGGTTCAACTTATGCCATGTTTGAGCCCGCCCTTGACTACGTGGTTGCCAAGATTCCACGTTTCCCATTTGACAAGTTTGAAAAAGGTGAACGTCGTCTTGGTACTCAGATGAAGGCAACTGGAGAAGTTATGGCAATTGGCCGTAACATCGAAGAGTCACTTCTCAAGGCATGTCGTTCGCTTGAAATTGGCGTTCACCACAATGAAATGCCGGAACTTGCAGCAGTTTCTGATGATGCTTTGATTGAAAAGGTTGTGAAAGCTCAAGATGACCGTCTCTTCTATGTGTCAGAAGCTATTCGCCGTGGTTACACACCTGAGGAAATTGCTGAGCTTACAAAAATCGATATCTTTTATCTCGATAAACTCCTACATATCTTTGAAATTGAGCAGGAGTTGGGTGCCCATCCACAAGATCTAGAAGTTTTGAAAACAGCCAAACTCAATGGCTTCTCAGACCGTAAGATTGCGGAATTATGGAAAACGACAGCAGACCAAGTTCGTCAACTTCGTTTGGAAAACAAGATTGTTCCAGTCTACAAGATGGTTGATACCTGTGCGGCAGAGTTCGACTCTGAAACACCATACTTCTATTCAACCTATGGATGGGAAAACGAATCTATCAGATCTGATAAGGAATCTGTACTAGTCCTAGGTTCAGGTCCAATCCGTATCGGTCAAGGAGTTGAGTTTGACTACGCAACCGTTCATTCTGTTAAGGCTATCCAGGCAGCTGGTTATGAAGCTATTATCATGAACTCAAACCCAGAGACCGTTTCTACGGACTTCTCTGTGTCTGATAAGCTCTACTTTGAACCATTGACATTTGAAGATGTTATGAATGTCATCGACTTGGAGCAACCAAAAGGGGTAATCGTTCAGTTCGGTGGTCAAACAGCCATCAACCTTGCGGAGCCTTTGGCCAAAGCAGGTGTGACCATCCTTGGCACACAGGTTGCTGACTTAGACCGAGCTGAAGACCGTGACCTCTTTGAGCAAGCCCTAAAAGACTTGGATATTCCACAGCCACCAGGACAAACGGCTACCAATGAAGAAGAAGCAGTGCTTGCAGCTCGCAAGATTGGTTTCCCAGTACTCGTTCGTCCTTCGTATGTTTTAGGTGGACGTGCTATGGAAATCGTGGAAAATGAGGAAGACCTTCGCTCTTACATGCGAACTGCTGTTAAGGCTAGTCCAGATCACCCAGTTCTTGTTGACTCTTACATCGTTGGGCAAGAGTGCGAAGTTGATGCCATCTCAGATGGAGAAAATGTTCTCATCCCTGGTATCATGGAGCATATCGAACGTGCCGGTGTTCACTCAGGTGACTCAATGGCCGTTTATCCTCCACAAACCTTGTCTCAAAAGGTGCAAGAAACAATCGCAGACTACACCAAACGACTAGCAATCGGCCTTAACTGTCTTGGAATGATGAACATCCAGTTTGTTATCAAGGATGAAAAAGTCTACGTTATTGAGGTCAATCCACGTGCCAGCCGTACGGTTCCATTCCTTTCTAAAGTGACCAATATCCCTATGGCTCAAGTAGCGACCAAGCTCATTCTTGGGCAAAGACTTGAAGAACTTGGATACCAAGATGGACTTTATCCTGAAAGTACTCGTGTTCATATCAAGGCGCCTGTCTTCTCCTTTACGAAACTAGCTAAGGTAGACAGCTTGCTTGGTCCTGAAATGAAGTCAACAGGTGAAGTTATGGGTTCTGATACTACTTTGGAAAAAGCTCTCTATAAGGCCTTTGAAGCTTCTTACCTTCATTTGCCAACCTTTGGAAATGTTGTATTCACCATTGCTGATGATGCTAAAGAAGAAGCCTTGGACTTGGCTCGTCGTTTCCAAAATATTGGCTACGGTATCCTTGCGACAGAAGGGACAGCAGCCTTCTTTGCTGGTCATGGATTGCAAGCCCAACCTGTTGGTAAGATTGGTGATGATGATCAGGATATCCCAAGCTTCGTTCGCAAAGGAAGAATCCAAGCTATCATTAACACAGTGGGAACCAAACGAACTGCTGACGAAGATGGTGAGCAAATCCGCCGTTCAGCCATTGAACATGGTGTACCCCTATTTACAGCGCTAGATACAGCTAATGCCATGCTTAAGGTACTTGAAAGTCGTAGCTTTGTCACAGAAGCGATCTAGTTGAGAAAAATTTTTCACAGTTTTAAAGCCAGCGTCAGAAATCGCTGGCTTTTACAATACTGGTGTTGCTTATTTCAACTATCATGCTTTCCTTAAGAATCATTCTAAAATGTGATATAATAAGGATGAATTGAAAATTGGAAACTATTTTCATTATATTTTCAAAAAATCCATTAAAAAAGTAAAGAAAGATTAGAAAGTGTAAAATTCCGATGTCTTCTTACAAAAAGATCTCTCTTTCTGAGATCAACCAATCTATTGAAACTCCCAATAACAATCATTTTTGGCAGAATCTAAAAGCATTCTTAGGACCTGGAGCTCTTGTAGCAGTTGGTTATATGGATCCTGGGAACTGGATTACCAGTGTAGTTGGTGGCGCTTCTTACAAGTATAGTCTCTTATTTGTTATTTTGATTTCTTCCCTCATTGCCATGCAGCTGCAACAGATGGCTGGAAAGCTCGGTATAGTGACTAGAATGGATTTAGCGCAAGCAACAGCTCATCATGCTCCCAAATGGCTCCGCTATAGTCTGTGGGTGATTTTAGAATTGGCTTTAATGGCGACAGACTTGGCTGAAGTTTTAGGTTCAGCGATTGCCTTAAATCTTTTGTTTAAAATACCGATTATGGTAGCTATCCTCCTAACCGTTTTAGATGTATTTCTTTTACTTTTGTTGATGAAGTTTGGGTTCAAGAAGATTGAAGCTATTGTTACGACTCTTATCTTAACTATATTAGGTATTTTTTCCTATCTGGTGGCTTTATCCAATCCAAGTATTCAGGGAATATTTAGTGGTTATTTACCGACTTCGACTTTATTTGAAAGTCCCCTGCCGGGACATGAGAGTCAATTGACCTTGGCTTTAGGGATTGTAGGAGCGACAGTCATGCCCCATAATCTCTATCTTCATTCATCCCTATCGCAAACAAGGAAAATCAACCACAAAGATAAGAAGGATGTTCGAAAAGCAGTGCGTTTTATGACCTGGGATTCAAATCTTCAGTTGTCCTTGGCCTTTGTTGTCAATTCCTTGTTGCTCATTTTGGGTGCCTCCCTCTTTTTTAGTCATGCATCTGAAATTTCAGCTTTTTCTCAAATGTACAATGCTTTACAGGATTCGACGATAGCAGGAGCGATAGCTAGTTCAACTCTGTCAACTTTATTTGCTCTGGCTCTCTTAGCAAGTGGTCAAAATTCGACCATTACAGGCACCTTGACAGGACAGATTGTCATGGAAGGTTTTTTGCATCTTAAGTTACCTCAGTGGATTATCCGTATCGGTACACGTATTTTTGCCTTGCTACCTGTGATTATAGTTGCCATCTTGTTTGGACATCAAGAAAAGACCTTGGATCAGTTATTGGTTTACTCACAGGTCTTTCTGTCAATCGCTCTTCCGTTTTCAATCTTTCCTTTAATCCATTTGACCTCTAAGAAGTCACTAATGGGAGAATTTACTAATGCCAAGTGGAACACAATCCTAGGCTACGTCGTTGCAATTGTCTTAACCATTCTTAATATCAAGCTTCTTTTCGATATTTTTTAAACTTGTTTAAATTAGGTCTTAAGTAATAGCTTGAAGATTGATAAAGTGATAATGGTAGTGGTTGGTTTATGAAATGAAGTACTAAAAAGAGGTTGGGGAAAAACTCAATTTCAGTAGAAAATGAAGTAAATCTTCCCACAATAAAACGCATAGTATCAAGTTGTACTGACCCCAAAAAGTTGGACAAATAATTATTGAAAGGATTTAGTTCTGTATTGCACAGGACTAAGTCCTTTTAGTTTTACCTTAATTCGTTTGTTGTTGTAGTAATCGATATAGTCTATAATGGCTTGTTC
>CAJNBS010000019.1 GCA_905221065.1 bacterium | reverse complement strand
ATGAGTTGTTTGGTCACTTTTCATTATAGATCTTATGGGACTTTTTTTCTACAACAAAATAGGCTCCATAATATCTATAGGGGATTTACCCACTACAAATATTATAGAGCCGAAAATTGGGGCAGGAAAAATTTCCTGCTCTTTTCTGTAAGCAGTTTCCTTGACTTTTTTTTTGTTTTGCGTTATCATATGTCCATATAATATATGGGAGTCTGTGTACAGTCTGAGAGGAAGTGTTAAACTTCGACCGCACCTGATCTGGGTAATGCCAGCGTAGGGAACGATACTTAGTCTATTCTGCACCTTTTCCATATATGGTAAAGGTTTTTCTTTTTGTCAAAGGAAAACGAGAAGAGGAGGTTTTTATGAAAGCAAGCATTGCCTTGCAAGTTTTACCCCTATCACAGGGGATTGATCGGATAGCTGTTATCGATCAGGTCATTGCGTATCTGCAAACTCAAGAGGTGACTATGGTGGTGACACCATTTGAAACGGTCTTGGAAGGGGAGTTTGATGAGCTTATGCGCATTCTCAAAGAAGCGCTGGAAGTGGCAGGGCAGGAGGCAGATAATGTCTTTGCCAATGTCAAAATAAATGTAGGAGAGATTTTAAGTATTGATGAGAAACTTGAAAAGTATACTGAGACGACACATTAGTCTATTGGGCTTTCTGGGAGTCTTGTCAATCTGGCAGTTAGCAGGTTTTCTTAAACTTCTCCCCAAGTTTATCCTGCCGACACCTCTTGAAATTCTCCAGTCTTTTGTGCGTGATAGAGAATTTCTCTGGCACCATAGCTGGGCTACCTTGAGAGTGGCTTTACTGGGGCTGGTTTTGGGAGTCTTGATTGCCTGTCTCATGGCTGTGCTTATGGACAGTTTGACTTGGCTCAATGACTTGATTTACCCTATGATGGTGGTTGTGCAGACCATTCCGACTATTGCCATAGCCCCTATCTTGGTCTTGTGGCTAGGTTATGGGATTTTGCCCAAGATTGTCTTGATTATCTTGACGACAACCTTTCCTATCATCGTCAGTATTTTGGACGGTTTTAGGCATTGTGACAAGGATATGCTGACCCTGTTTAGTCTGATGCGGGCTAAATCTTGGCAAATCCTGTGGCATTTTAAAATCCCTGTCAGTCTGCCTTACTTTTATGCAGGTCTGAGGGTCAGTGTCTCCTACGCCTTTATCACAACAGTGGTATCTGAGTGGTTGGGAGGCTTTGAAGGACTAGGTGTCTACATGATTCAGTCCAAGAAACTGTTTCAGTATGATACTATGTTTGCTATTATCATTCTGGTATCGATTATCAGTCTTCTCGGTATGAAGCTGGTTGATGTCAGTGAAAAATATGTTATTAAATGGAAACGTTCGTAGAATAAGGATGTTTCAAAAAAGAAAAGAGGAAATCAAAATGAAGAAAACATGGAAAGTGTTTTTAACGCTTGTGACAGCTCTTGTAGCTGTTGTGCTTGTGGCCTGTGGTCAAGGAACTGCTTCTAAGGGCAACAAAGAGGCAGAACTCAAGAAGATTGACTTTATCCTAGACTGGACACCAAATACCAACCACACAGGGCTTTATGTTGCCAAGGAAAAAGGTTATTTCAAAGAAGCTGGAGTGGATGTTGATTTGAAATTGCCACCAGAAGAAAGTTCTTCTGACTTGGTTATCAATGGTAAGGCACCATTTGCAGTTTATTTCCAAGACTATATGGCTAAAAAATTGGAAAAAGGTGCAGGAATTACTGCCGTTGCTGCTATCGTTGAGCACAATACATCAGGAATCATTTCTCGTAAATCTGACAATGTAGCTAGTCCAAAAGACTTGGTTGGTAAGAAATACGGAACTTGGAATGACCCAACCGAACTTGCTATGTTGAAAACCTTGGTAGAATCTCAAGGTGGAGACTTTGAGAAGGTCGAAAAAGTACCAAACAACGACTCAAACTCCATCACACCGATTGCCAATGGCGTTTTTGACACTGCTTGGATCTACTACGGATGGGATGGAATCCTTGCTAAATCTCAAGGCGTGGAGGCTAACTTCATGTACTTGAAAGACTACGTCAAGGAGTTTGACTACTACTCACCAGTTATCATCGCAAACAATGACTATTTGAAAGATAATAAAGAAGAAGCTCGTAAAGTCATCCAAGCTATCAAAAAAGGCTACCAATATGCTATGGAGCATCCAGAGGAAGCAGCAGATATCCTCATTAAGAATGCACCTGAACTTCAGGAAAAACGTGACTTTGTCATCGAATCTCAAAAATACTTGTCAAAAGAATACGCAAGCGACAAGGAAAAATGGGGTCAATTTGATGCAGCTCGCTGGAATGCCTTCTACAAATGGGATAAAGAAAATGGAATCCTTAAAGAAGACTTGACAGACAAAGGCTTCACCAATGAATTTGTAAAATAATGACAGAAATTAGACTAGAACACGTCAGTTATGCCTATGGTCAGGAGAGGATTTTAGAGGATATTAACCTGCAGGTGACTTCAGGTGAAGTGGTTTCTATTCTGGGCCCAAGTGGTGTAGGAAAGACCACCCTCTTTAATCTGATCGCTGGGATTTTAGAAGTCCAGTCAGGGCGAATTGTTCTTGATGGAGAGGAAAATCCCAAGGGGCGCGTGAGTTATATGTTACAGAAGGACCTGCTCTTGGAGCACAAGACGGTGCTTGGCAATATCATTCTGCCCCTCTTGATTCAAAAGGTGGATAAGGCAGAAGCTATTTCCCGAGCAGATGGAATTCTTGCGACCTTCCAGTTGACAGCTGTGCGGGACAAGTATCCTCATGAACTTAGTGGCGGGATGCGTCAGCGTGTAGCTTTGCTCAGGACCTACCTTTTCGGTCACAAGCTCTTTCTCTTGGATGAGGCTTTCAGTGCCTTGGACGAGATGACTAAGATGGAACTCCACGCTTGGTACCTTGAGATTCACAAGCAGTTGCAGCTAACGACCTTGATCATCACGCATAGTATCGAAGAGGCTCTCAATCTTAGCGACCGCATCTATATCTTGAAAAATCGCCCCGGGCAGATTATTTCAGAAATTAAATTAGATTGGTCTGAAGACGAGGACAAGGAAGTCCAAAAGATTGCCTACAAACGTCAAATCTTGGCAGAATTAGGCTTAGATAAGTAGAAAAATAGGGAGTTGGTGAAGATTATCCTTTACCAGCGCCCTTTTTCTTTTAAAAATGAGAAAATTTCGGTATAATAGTCAAAGATAGTCAAGGTTTAAAGAGAGAGGTGGGTTTGTAATGAGATTTAAAAATACATCGGATCATATTGAGGCCTACATCAAGGCGATTTTAGATCAATCTGGTATCGTGGAGTTGCAACGGAGTCAGTTGGCAGATACCTTTCAGGTTGTTCCTAGTCAGATTAACTACGTGATCAAGACACGCTTTACGGAAAGTAGAGGCTACTTGGTTGAAAGTAAGCGTGGTGGCGGAGGCTACATTCGTATAGGACGGATTGAGTTTTCTAGTCATCATGAAATGCTCCGCGATTTGCTTTACTCAATTGGTGAGCGAGTTAGTCAAGAAATTTATGAGGATATTCTGCAGCTTTTGGTTGAGCAGGAATTGATGACCAAGCAGGAGATGAATTTGCTAGTATCAGTAGCTTTGGATCGCGTTCTAGGAGAAGAAGCTCCAGTTGTTCGTGCTAATATGCTACGACAGGTCATACAAGAGGTAGATAGAAAAGGGAAGTAAGATGAACTATTCAAAAGCATTGAATGAATGTATCGAAAGTGCCTACATGGTTGCTGGCCATTTTGGAGCTCGTTATCTAGAGTCTTGGCACTTGTTGATTGCCATGTCCAATCATAGTTACAGTGTAGCAGGGGCGACTTTAAATGATTATCCATATGAGATGGATCGTTTAGAAGAGGTGGCTTTGGAACTGACTGAAACGGACTATAGCCAGGATGAAACCTTTACGGAGTTGCCGTTTTCTCATCGTCTGCAGGTCCTCTTTGATGAAGCAGAGTATGTAGCGTCAGTGGTCCATGCTAAGGTGCTAGGGACAGAGCACGTCCTCTATGCGATTTTGCATGATGGCAATGCCTTGGCAACTCGTATCTTGGAGAGGGCTGGTTTTTCTTATGAAGACAAGAAAGATCAGGTCAAGATTGCTGCCCTTCGTCGAAATCTAGAAGAACGTGCAGGTTGGACTCGTGAAGACCTCAAGGCTCTACGCCAACGCCATCGTACAGTAGCTGACAAGCAAAATTCTATGGCTAATATGATGGGCATGCCGCAGACTCCGAGTGGTGGTCTCGAGGACTATACGCATGATTTGACAGAGCAAGCTCGTTCTGGCAAGTTAGAACCAGTCATCGGTCGGGACAAGGAAATCTCACGTATGATTCAAATCTTGAGCCGTAAGACCAAGAACAATCCTGTCTTGGTTGGGGATGCTGGTGTCGGAAAAACAGCTCTGGCGCTTGGTCTTGCCCAGCGTATTGCTAGTGGGGATGTGCCTGCGGAAATGGCCAAGATGCGCGTGTTAGAGCTTGATTTGATGAATGTCGTTGCAGGGACACGTTTCCGTGGTGACTTTGAAGAGCGCATGAACAATATCATCAAGGATATTGAAGAAGATGGCCAAGTCATCCTCTTTATCGATGAACTTCATACCATCATGGGTTCTGGTAGCGGGATTGACTCGACTTTGGATGCGGCCAATATCTTGAAGCCAGCCTTGGCGCGTGGAACCTTGAGAACGGTTGGTGCGACCACTCAGGAAGAATACCAAAAACACATCGAAAAAGATGCGGCCCTTTCTCGTCGTTTTGCCAAAGTGACGATTGAAGAACCAAGTGTGGCAGACAGCATGACCATTTTACAAGGCTTGAAGGCGACTTATGAGAAGCACCATCGTGTGCAAATCACAGATGAAGCGGTTGAAACAGCTGTTAAGATGGCCCATCGTTACTTGACTAGCCGTCACTTGCCAGACTCTGCTATCGACCTCTTGGATGAAGCGGCAGCAACAGTGCAAAATAAGGCTAAGCATGTGAAAGCAGACGATTCTGACTTGAGTCCAGCAGACAAGGCTCTGATGGATGGCAAGTGGAAACAGGCAGGCCAGCTAATCGCAAAAGAAGAGGAGGTGCCTGTCTACAAAGACTTGGTGACAGAGTCTGATATTTTGACTACCTTGAGTCGCTTGTCAGGTATTCCAGTCCAAAAACTGACTCAAACGGATGCTAAGAAATATCTAAATCTGGAAGCGGAGCTACACAAACGTGTCATCGGTCAAGATCAAGCTGTTTCAAGCATTAGCCGTGCGATTCGCCGTAATCAGTCAGGAATTCGCAGTCACAAGCGTCCGATTGGTTCCTTTATGTTCCTAGGACCCACAGGTGTCGGGAAGACCGAATTGGCCAAGGCTCTGGCAGAAGTTCTTTTTGACGACGAATCAGCTCTTATCCGCTTTGATATGAGTGAGTATATGGAGAAATTTGCAGCTAGCCGTCTCAACGGAGCTCCTCCGGGCTATGTGGGCTACGAAGAAGGTGGGGAGTTGACCGAGAAGGTTCGTAACAAACCATACTCTGTTCTCCTCTTTGACGAGGTAGAAAAAGCCCACCCAGACATCTTTAATGTTCTCTTACAGGTCTTGGATGATGGTGTCTTGACAGATAGCAAAGGACGTAAGGTTGACTTTTCAAATACCATTATCATCATGACGTCAAACCTTGGTGCGACAGCCCTTCGTGATGATAAAACCGTCGGATTTGGAGCTAAGGACATTCGTTTTGACCAGGAAAATATGGAAAAACGCATGTTTGAAGAGTTGAAAAAGGCTTATAGACCTGAGTTTATCAACCGTATTGATGAAAAGGTGGTCTTCCATAGCCTTTCTAGCGACCATATGCAGGAAGTGGTGAAGATTATGGTCAAACCTTTAGTGGCAAGTTTGGCTGAAAAAGGTATTGACTTGAAATTACAAGCTTCAGCACTGAAATTATTGGCAAATCAAGGATATGACCCAGAGATGGGAGCTCGCCCACTTCGCAGAACCCTGCAAACAGAAGTGGAAGATAAGTTAGCAGAACTTCTTCTCAAGGGAGAATTAGTGGCAGGCAGCACACTTAAGATTGGTGTCAAAGCAGGCCAGTTAAAATTTGATATTGTATAAAAACGAGGTCGGGACAAAGTTCCCGACCTCTTTATGTACCATCATGAACTGGCTTTTCTGTTGAGACTGTTTTTAGGGATGGCTATTTTTCTTAGAATTACTCAACATGTGAGTAAAGAAGTCTTTGTATCGATACTTGAGATAGTTCTCATGTAAAAATAACAAAGCTATATAGAAAATCATAAAGACTGTCGTCAGATAGAAGACATCGAATGTAGTCTGAGCGTAGCGAATTGCGGACTGATAAGACCAGAAAGCTCCCAAAATCAACCAAGGAAGATACTCATAATACTTATTTAGCATAAGAGTCCACCTCCTATATTCTACTTCAATGTTATTATATTCCTTTGCAGTTAAAGATAAAAGCGATTACACAAAGTGAATTTAAATATTTGATAGAAAAATCTCCTGTTTTTCTGTTTTATTACGAATAGAATAGTAGGAGGAGTAAAGGTGTTTAAATTATGTGAGATTTTTAAAATAGTTTAAATAAATCGTTGACATATTTAAATTCCAATGTTACAATTATATTACAAAAAGATTTCTTAATATTTCAAAAATATTACAAAGGAGTAGAAAAATGAAAAAGAAAACCTATATCAAATTGATGGCAGCGACTGTATTGGCTTCTACCTTGCTATTAGGAGCTTGTGGAAATAAAAAGGAAACAACTCAAGCAAGCAGTTCTGTTAAGACAAGCCAATCATCAAGCTCTAAAGCAGTTTCTTCTAGCAAAGAAAGCAAGACTCAGAAGTCCTCAAGTTCAGCTTCATCTGAAAAGGCCAAGGCGTCTACTGACCAGTCTTCAGCAAGTGCAACACCATCACAAGCGGCATCTGCACCAGAGCAAAGACAAGGTCAAGAAGTGTCTAACCAACAGGTAGCTAGTCAACAAACGCCTGCTCAGGCTCCTTCAACTCAGCAAGGTTCTCAAGCTCAGTCTAACCAGTCAGGTTATGATCCTACAACTGACCGTAAACTTCAAGACAAGCAAGCAGAGCAAAATAAACGCTACAAGGGTGTTTTAACTATGGTAGACGGTGATTTCTCAGCTGCAGCGGGCAACTGGAAGGGTGCCAATGGCGAAACCATTACAGTTTCATCCGGTGGTCAATTCACAGTAGAATCTGCTGATGGAAAGAAAGAAAACTACTCTATCAGAGGCTATTCTTATACTCTTGATGATGGCAAGTATAATGCCAAAATCGGTGGAGGGAAAGTCATCCAAATTACAACAGGAGCGGATGGTAAGGTTTCCAGTGTTGCTTTGAGTCAATAATAACGATTAGTATTTGAATTTCTACAATCAAAGAAAATCCGTCAGCTCAATAAGAGTTGACGGATTATTTTATACTTGTACTTGGGTTAAAAATTCTTCTGTAGTAAGAATTTGAGCAAACTCATCTTGTAGAGAAAGGAGATTAATCTCATGGATAGTCTCAGGAGAGATGGCCTGACTATTTTTGTTAGATAGGGTAAAACTGGCAGTAGCATCTGCTAGTAAAGTGACTTCAAAACCAAGATTTGCTGCCATTCGTGTCGTAGTAGATACACAATGAGGCAGCGTCAGACCAACAAGGACTAAATGACAAATCTGATTTTTTCGTAAATAGGTTTCAAGATTTGTTTCAATAAAGGCGCTATTAACCGTTTTTTGAAAGACAGGTTCTGAAGCAACTGGTTCAAATCCACTTTTAAACTCTTGATTTTGTTTGTTATGAAATTGCGACTGGGGATTGTCAGATATGTGTTGAACATGTAAGACTGGAAGAGCGTGTTTACGAAAGTATCCCAGTACCCTCAATGCTTGGTGTTCAGCTTGAGGATTGTTTCGTTCTCCCCAGATAGGTCTATTAAATGCTTTTTGCATATCGATAATCAGTAGAGCAGTATGAACCATTTTAAGCCTTATCCAACTGCAAGAGTGCTTCAATCTCTGCTAGAGTGCTAGCTTGTGAAATGGCTCCACGGAGTTTGGCAGCGCCAGATGTTCCACGGAGGTAGTGAGGAGCGAGTCCTCGGAATTCACGAACTGCGACATTTTCCCCTTTGAGGTTAATCAAGCGTTTCAAGTGTTCGTAGGCGATTTTCATCTTGTCCTCAAAGGTCAAATCAGGTAGGATCTCTCCTGTTTCAAAGTAGTGGTTGATTTGGTTGAAGAGGTAAGGATTCCCCATGGCAGCGCGGCCAATCATGACTGCGTCAGCACCGACTTCTTCGATGCGTTGTTTTGCTTCTTGAACTGTACGGATGTCACCGTTGGCGATGAATGGAATCTTTGTCAGTGCTTGAGCGACCTTGTGAAGGGTCTCAAGGTCAGCGTGACCAGTGTACATTTGTTCACGGGTACGTCCATGCATGGCAAGGGCAGAAACACCTGCAGCTTCAGCAGCCAGGGCATTTTCTACTGCAAGTGATGGGTCAGCCCAGCCGGTACGCATTTTGACAGTAAGGGGGATATCAAGGACAGATTGTACCTTGTTGATGATAGAGTAGATCTTGTCTGGATCCTTGAGCCACATAGCGCCAGCTTCATTCTTCACGATTTTGTTAACTGGGCAGCCCATGTTGATATCGACGATATCGGTCTTGGTGTTTTCTTGGATGAATTCTGCTGCGCGTGCGAGGCTGTCTTCATCACTTCCAAAAAGTTGGATAGAGACTGGATTTTCGCCTTCATCGATATGAAGCATATGCAGGGTTTTTTCGTTGTTGTATTGGATTCCCTTGTCAGAGACCATTTCCATGACAACGAGTCCAGCTCCGAGCTCTTTTGCAATGGTACGAAAGGCTGAGTTGGTCACGCCGGCCATGGGTGCTAAAACGGTACGATTGGGAATCTCAACATTGCCAATCATAAAAGGTGTATTAAGATTTGTCACGAATGAGTTCCTCCAGGTCGTTTTCATCAAAGTTGTAAGTAGTTTGGCAGAATTGACAAGTGATTTCTGCCCCGTGGTCTTCCTCTTTCATTTCCTGTAGGTCTGAACTTGGAAGGCTGGCAAGAGCGTTCATAAAGCGCTCATGACTACAGTCACATTGGAAACGGATTTCTTCTTCAGAAAGACGTTTGTAGGCTTCATCGCCGTAGATAGCTTTGAGGAGGGCTTCGATGTGGTCTTCACTTTCGAGAAGCATTGAGATAGCTGGCATTTCTTGGATGCGTTTTTCAAAGCGAGCAATCTCTTCTTCCTTGGCTCCTGGCAAGACTTGGACTAGGAAACCACCTGCAACCTTGACCTTGTCTTCCTTGTCCAAAAGGACATTGAGGCCGACTGCAGAAGGGGTCTGTTGGCTTTCAGTCAGGTAAAAGGCAAGGTCTTCACCGATTTCTCCAGAGATGAGGGGAGTCATAGAGTTGTACGGATTCCCAGTGCCGTAGTCTGTGATAACGAGGAATTGACCATTTCCAACAAAAGGTCCGACTAGGACTTCACCAGTTGCAGTCTTTTTGATGTCAACACCAGGGTTTTGAACGTAACCTTTGACATTCCCCTTGGTGTCAGCGACGGTGATGATAGCACCTAGAGAGCTAGATCCTAACACCTTAACTGTTAGTTTGGTATTTCCTTTTTCATTGGCTGCGAGAATCTGGCTAGCGATAAGAGTTCGACCAAGCGCTACAGTTGAGCTAGCTTGGGTTTGGTGTTTTTCTTGAGCAGTGCGGACGGTTTCTGTGCTATCAAGGACAAAAGCACGAAAGGCTCCGCTTTCTGATATAGTTTTAATAATTTTATCCATAGCTACTATTTTAGCATAAAAATGCCCAAAGGGGGAGCCGTGTGTTTGTTGATTTTCAGGATAATAGACCAGAAAATCAGCAAGTAAATAAAAAGAGAAACAGATTATTTCAGCATTTGTAAGATTTATGCTATGCTTAAGGAAGAAAATGAAAGGGGTAACAAATGTATTTAGGCGACTTGATGGAAAAGGCTGAATCTGGCCAATTTTCAATCCTTTCCTTTCTATTACAAGAGTCTCAGACGACCGTCAAGGCTGTGATGGAGGAAACAGGATTTTCAAAAGCAACCCTAACAAAATATGTCACCCTGCTCAATGACAAGGCTCAGGAAAAAGGTCTGGATCTGAAAATTCGTTTGGCAGATGAAATTTTGAGTTTATCAATTGGTCCTGCAGTCAAAGGGCGAGAGATTCGAAGCTTATTTTTAGAAAATGCCATAAAATACCAAATTCTAGTCTATCTTCTCTATCACCAACAGTTTTTAGCCCACCAGCTGGCTCAAGAATTAATGATCAGTGAGGCTACACTTGGTCGTCATTTATCAAGTTTAAACCAGATTTTATCAGAATTTGACTTGTCTATTCAAAATGGCCGTTTGCGAGGGCCAGAGCATCAGATTCGTTATTTTTACTTCTGTCTTTTCCGCAAGGTCTGGTCCAGTCAGGAATGGGAAGGCCACATGCAGAAACCAGAGAGAAAGCAGGAGATTGCCAGTTTAGAAGAAATCTGCGGTGCAAGTTTATCTTCAGGGCAGAAACTGGACTTGGTTCTTTGGGCTCACATCAGCCAACAACGTCTTCGGGTCAATGCCTGTAAGTTTCAAGTGATAGAAGAAAAAATGCGAGGGTATTTTGACAATATTTTCTATCTTCGTTTGCATCGAAAGGCTCCGTCCTTTTTTGCTGGGCAACACCTTCCTCTAGGAACTGAGGATGGGGAGATGATGATTTTCTTTTCTTTTCTTCTATCTCATCGCATTCTTCCTCTTCATACAATGGAGTATATTCTGGGATTTGGAGGGCAGTTGGTAGATTTGCTGACGCAATTGATCCAAGAAATGAAGAAAGAGGAGTTGCTGGGGGATTATACAGAGGACCATGTCACCTATGAACTCAGTCAGCTTTGTGCTCAAGTCTATTTATACAAGGGCTATATTTTACAGGATCGCTACAAGTACCAGTTAGAGAATCGTCATCCTTATTTGTTAATGGAACATGATTTTAGGGGAACGGCAGAGGAGATTTTTCATGCTCTACCTGCCTTTCATCAGGGGACGGATTTGGATAAGAAAATTTTTTGGGAATGGCTCCAGTTGATCGAATATATGGCAGAAAATGGTGGCCAGCATATGCGGATTGGCTTGGACTTAACCTCGGGCTTTCTTGTCTTTTCAAGGATGGCAGCCATTTTGAGACGGTATTTGGAATACAATCGTTTTATTACCATTGAAGCCTATGATCGTACTCGGCATTATGATTTGCTGGTTACCAATAACCCGATTCATAAGAAGGAACAGACACCAGTCTATTATTTAAAAAATGACTTGGATATGGAGGATTTGGCAGCGATTCGCCAGTTATTATTTAGTTAAAAGGCTTGGTTGTTCCAGGTCTTTTTGTGAAATTCGCACAATCTCCTCACATTTTTTTAAAAATTAAAAAAAGTTGATAAACAAGAAAGCGCTTTATTTTGTATACTAGTTACTGTAAAGAGGAGACATCCTCAAGATCTTTATCAGGAGGACAGCACATGTCACAAGAAAAATACATCATGGCCATTGACCAGGGGACTACAAGTTCTCGTGCCATTATTTTCAACAAAAAAGGAGAAAAGGTCAGCTCGAGCCAAAAAGAGTTTACTCAGATTTTCCCTCAAGCAGGTTGGGTTGAGCACAATGCCAATGAAATTTGGAACTCAGTCCAGTCAGTTATTGCTGGAGCTTTCATCGAAAGTGGTGTCAAGCCAAATCAAATCGAAGCAATTGGGATTACCAACCAGCGTGAAACAACGGTTGTCTGGGATAAGAAAACAGGGCTCCCTATCTACAACGCTATCGTTTGGCAGTCACGCCAGACAGCACCTTTGGCTGAGCAACTAAAAAGTCAAGGTTATGTAGAAAAATTCCATGAAAAGACTGGTTTGATCATCGATGCTTATTTCTCTGCTACCAAGGTTCGTTGGATTTTGGACCATGTAGAGGGTGCGCAAGAGAGAGCTGAAAAGGGAGAATTGCTCTTTGGTACGATTGACACTTGGTTGGTTTGGAAATTGACTGACGGTGCGGCTCACGTGACGGATTACTCAAACGCAGCCCGTACCATGCTTTATAACATTAAAGAACTCAAATGGGATGATGAGATTTTGGAAATTCTCAACATTCCTAAGGCTATGCTTCCAGAAGTTCGTTCTAACTCTGAAATCTACGGTCAGACAGCGCCATTCCATTTCTACGGTGGAAAAGTGCCAATCTCAGGTATGGCTGGGGACCAACAGGCAGCCCTTTTTGGACAGTTGGCCTTTGAACCAGGTATGGTCAAGAATACTTATGGAACAGGTTCTTTCATCATCATGAATACTGGTGAAGAAATGCAGTTGTCTGAAAATAACCTCTTGACAACGATTGGTTACGGAATCAACGGCAGGGTTTACTATGCCTTGGAAGGTTCTATCTTCATCGCAGGAAGTGCTATTCAGTGGCTTCGTGACGGACTTCGCATGGTTGAAAATTCACCAGAGTCTGAAAAATACGCCCGTGATTCTCACAACAACGACGAAGTTTATGTAGTTCCTGCCTTTACGGGTCTAGGTGCTCCATACTGGAACCAAAATGCTCGTGGTTCTGTCTTTGGCTTGACTCGTGGAACAAGCAAAGAAGACTTTATCAAGGCAACCTTGCAATCTATCGCTTATCAAGTACGTGATATCATTGACACGATGCAAGTGGATGCTCAGACAGCTATCCAAGTTTTGAAAGTGGATGGCGGTGCAGCTATGAATAACTTCCTCATGCAGTTCCAAGCTGATATTTTGGGAATCGATATCGCACGCGCCAAAAACTTGGAAACAACAGCCCTAGGAGCAGCCTTCCTAGCAGGTTTGTCAGTAGGCTATTGGAAGGACTTGGATGAGTTGAAACTCTTGAACGAGACAGGAGAACTCTTTGAGCCATCTATGAACGAATCTCGCAAGGAACAACTTTACAAGGGCTGGAAGAAAGCTGTGAAAGCAACTCAAGTCTTTGCGGAAATCGATGACTAATACCGGAAGAATAAAGCGACTCAGTTAGAAAGTGTGTAAATATGGAATTTTCAAAGAAAACACGTGAATTATCAATAAAAAAAATGCAGGAACGCACCTTGGATCTCTTGATTATTGGTGGAGGAATTACAGGAGCTGGTGTAGCCTTGCAGGCAGCAGCCAGTGGTCTTGAGACTGGTTTGATTGAAATGCAAGACTTCGCAGAAGGAACATCCAGCCGTTCAACAAAATTGGTTCATGGGGGTCTTCGTTACCTCAAGCAATTTGACGTGGAAGTGGTGTCAGATACGGTTTCTGAACGTGCAGTGGTTCAACAAATCGCTCCACATATTCCAAAACCGGACCCAATGCTCTTGCCAGTTTACGATGAAGATGGAGCGACCTTTAGTCTTTTCCGTCTCAAAGTAGCCATGGATTTGTATGACCTTTTGGCAGGGGTTAATAACACGCCAGCTGCCAACAAGGTCTTGAGCAAGGAAGAAGTCTTGGAACGCCAGCCAAACTTGAAGAAAGAAGGCTTGGTAGGAGGTGGGGTTTACCTTGACTTCCGTAACAACGATGCGCGTCTTGTGATTGAAAATATCAAACGTGCCAACCAAGATGGTGCCCTCATTGCCAACCATGTTAAGGCAGAAGGCTTCCTCTTTGACGAAAGTGGCAAGATTACAGGTGTCGTAGCTCGTGATTTGTTGACAGATCAAGTCTTTGAAATCAAGGCGCGTCTGGTGATTAACACAACAGGTCCTTGGAGCGACAAGGTGCGTAATTTGTCTAATAAGGGAACACAATTCTCACAAATGCGTCCAACTAAGGGAGTTCACTTGGTAGTGGATTCAAGCAAGATCAAGGTTTCTCAACCAGTTTACTTTGATACAGGTTTGGGTGATGGCCGTATGGTCTTTGTTCTCCCACGTGAAAACAAGACTTACTTCGGTACAACTGATACAGACTACACAGGTGATTTGGAACATCCAAAAGTGACTCAGGAAGATGTAGATTATCTACTTGGCATTGTCAACAACCGCTTCCCAGAAGCCAACATCACCATTGACGATATCGAAAGCAGCTGGGCAGGTCTTCGTCCATTGATCGCAGGCAATAGCGCTTCTGACTACAATGGCGGAAATAACGGAACTATCAGTGATGAAAGCTTCAATAGCTTAATTGCGACTGTCGAAGCTTATCTATCGAAAGAAAAAACGCGTGAAGATGTTGAATCTGCTGTCAGCAAGCTTGAAAGCAGCACATCTGAGAAACATTTGGATCCATCTGCAGTTTCTCGTGGTTCGAGCTTGGACCGTGATGACAATGGCCTTTTGACCCTTGCTGGTGGTAAAATCACAGACTACCGTAAGATGGCTGAAGGAGCTATGGAGCGCGTGGTTGACATCCTTAAAGCAGAATTTGACCGCAGCTTTAAACTGATCAACTCTAAGACTTATCCTGTTTCAGGTGGAGAATTGAACCCAGCAAATGTGGACTCAGAAATCGAAGCCTTTGCGCAACTTGGAGTGTCACGTGGATTGGATAGCAAGGAAGCTCACTATCTAGCAAATCTTTACGGTTCAAATGCACCGAAGGTCTTTGCCCTTGCTCACAGCTTGGAACAAGCGCCAGGACTCAGCTTGGCAGACACCTTGTCTCTTCACTATGCAATGCGCAATGAGTTGGCTCTTAGCCCAGTTGACTTCCTTCTTCGTCGTACCAACCATATGCTCTTCATGCGTGATAGCTTGGATAGTATCGTTGAGCCAGTTTTGGATGAAATGGGACGATTCTATGACTGGGCAGAAGAAGAAAAAGCAGGCTACCGTGCGGATGTCGAAGCAGCTCTTGCTAACAACGATTTAGCAGAATTAAAAAATTAAGAAAAAGGAAAAGAGGTGGAGGGTAGCATTCCTTGTCGCCCACCCCTTCTTTTTAATGGAGACAGAAAGATGATGAATGAATTATTTGGAGAATTTTTAGGAACATTAATCCTGATTCTTCTAGGAAATGGTGTTGTTGCAGGTGTGGTTCTTCCTAAAACCAAGAGCAACAGCTCAGGTTGGATTGTGATTACTATGGGTTGGGGGATTGCGGTTGCAGTTGCAGTCTTTGTATCTGGCAAGCTCAGTCCAGCTCATTTAAACCCAGCTGTGACGATTGGTGTGGCCTTAAACGGTGGTTTGCCTTGGGCTTCCGTTTTCCCTTACATCCTAGCTCAGTTCGCAGGGGCTATGCTCGGTCAGATTTTGGTTTGGTTGCAATTCAAACCTCACTATGAGGCAGAAGAAAATGCAGGAAATATTTTGGCTACTTTCAGCACAGGACCAGCTATCAAAGATACTGTATCAAACTTGATTAGCGAAATTCTTGGCACTTTTGTTTTGGTGTTGACAATCTTTGCTTTAGGGCTGTACGATTTTCAGGCAGGTATCGGAACCTTTGCAGTAGGAACTTTGATTGTCGGTATTGGTCTATCACTAGGTGGGACAACAGGCTATGCCTTGAACCCTGCGCGTGACCTTGGACCTCGTATCATGCACAGCATCTTGCCAATTCCAAACAAGGGAGACGGAGACTGGTCTTATGCTTGGATTCCAGTTGTAGGACCTGTTATCGGTGCAGCCTTGGCAGTGCTTGTATTCTCACTTTTCTAATTTTACTCTTCGAAA
This sequence comes from bacterium, assembly GCA_905221065.1. GTDB lineage: Bacteria > Bacillota > Bacilli > Lactobacillales > Streptococcaceae > Streptococcus. The sequence goes on along the minus strand of CAJNBS010000019.1, from coordinate 11,372 downwards.
ATCTCTTCAAACCACGTCAGCGTCGCCTTACCGTATGTATGGTTACTGACTTCGTCAGTTCTATCTGCAACCTCAAAGCAGTGCTTTGAGCAACATGCGGCTAGCTTCCTAGTTTGCTCTTTGATTTTCATTGAGTATTAGAAAACAATTATTTTGATAGAGCTTGAGATGAAAATCTCAGGCTTTTTTCTTTTAAAATATACATAGAAAAACCGCATAATCTTTAAAATTAGCTTAAATGTAGTGAAAATGTACGGTAAACAATTGAAAAAATACTATATAAAGTGGTACAATGGTAGAAAAATAAGCTAGTAAGAATTACTCTTATTTTAGCGAAAAATTACAGAAATGAATGGTTTTTCTTGATGAAACAGAGAAAAGAATTGTACCTCTTTCTTGGTCGGACAGCCTTGTATTTTCTTATCTTTCTAGGGCTGCTTTACTTCTTTAGCTATCTTGGTCAGGGTCAAGGAAGCTTTATCTATAATGAATTTTAACTTGAAGGAGAATTCCTATTGTGTCAAATAAACCAATAGCAGATATGATTGAAACCATTGAGCATTTTGCTCAGACCCAGCCTAGCTATCCTGTTTACAATGTTTTGGGGCAGGAACACACTTATGGCGATTTGAAGGCTGATTCGGATAGTTTGGCTGCAGCCATTGACCAACTAGGCTTGCCAGAGAAGTCTCCTGTGGTCGTTTTTGGTGGCCAAGAGTATGAAATGTTGGCAACTTTTGTAGCTTTGACTAAGTCAGGTCATGCCTACATTCCAATTGACAGCCATTCGGCTTTGGAGCGTGTTTCGGCTATTTTAGAAGTGGCAGAGCCAAGTTTGATTATTGCCATCTCAGACTTTCCATTGGAGCAGGTTTCGACACCGATAATGAATCTAGCTCAGGTTCAAGAAACCTTTGATAAAGGGACCAGCTATGAAATCACGCATCCAGTCAAGGGAGATGATAATTACTACATTATCTTTACTTCTGGTACAACTGGTAAGCCTAAGGGAGTGCAGATTTCCCATGACAATCTCCTCAGCTTTACTAACTGGATGATTACAGACAAGGAATTTGCGACGCCAAGTCGTCCGCAAATGCTGGCTCAGCCACCTTATTCTTTTGACCTGTCTGTCATGTACTGGGCACCGACCTTGGCACTTGGTGGGACACTTTTCGCTCTTCCATCTGCCATTACACAGGACTTTAAGCAACTCTTTGCAACCATCTTTTCATTGCCAATCGCTATCTGGACTTCCACACCGTCTTTTGCGGATATGGCCATGTTGTCTGAAGACTTCAACAGTGAGAAAATGCCTGGAATCACGCATTTCTACTTTGATGGCGAAGAATTGACGGTCAAAACAGCTCAAAAACTACGTGAGCGTTTCCCAAATGCCCGTATTATCAATGCCTACGGCCCAACAGAAGCGACAGTGGCCCTATCAGCAGTTGCTGTGACAGACGAGATGTTGGCGACTCTCAAACGCCTACCAATCGGCTATACCAAGGCTGATTCTCCAACCTTTATCATTGACGAGGACGGCAAGAAATTGCCAAATGGCGAACAGGGAGAAATCATTGTTTCTGGACCAGCCGTTTCAAAAGGTTATATGAATAATCCTGAAAAAACGGCGGAAGCCTTCTTTGAGTTTGAAGGTCTACCAGCCTACCATACAGGAGATGTGGGAACTATGACAGATGAAGACTTACTTCTCTACGGCGGACGCATGGACTTCCAGATTAAGTTCAACGGTTACCGCATAGAATTAGAAGATGTCTCTCAAAACCTCAACAAGTCTCGTTATATCGAGTCGGCTGTTGCTGTTCCGCGCTATAACAAGGACCACAAGGTACAAAATCTATTGGCCTATGTTATCTTAAAAGATGGTGTTCGTGAGCAGTTTGAGCGTGATATCGATATTACCAAGGCCATCAAGGAAGACTTGATAGATATCATGATGTCCTATATGATGCCGTCTAAATTCCTTTATCGAGACAGTTTGCCACTGACTCCAAATGGGAAGATTGATATTAAAGGATTGATTAACGAGGTGAATAAGAGATGATGGAGTTCTTTCAACAGCTTCCTCATTTAGAGCCATACGGCAATCCTCAGTATTTTGTCTATGTGATTGCTGCAACCTTACCTATCTTTATTGGTCTCTTTTTCAAGAAACGCTTTGCCTGGTATGAAGTGCTGGTTAGTCTCTTCTTTATCGTCACCATGTTGGTGGGTGGGAAGACCAATCAATTGGCTGCCTTGGGTATTTACCTTTGCTGGGAAATATTGCTCCTACTCTTCTACAAGCATTATCGAAAAAGCAAGGATGGCAAGTGGGTCTTCTACTTAGTTAGTTTTCTGTCCCTACTTCCGATTATCTTTGTCAAGGTGCAGCCAGCTATCAATGGAACGCAGTCTTTGCTTGGGTTCTTGGGAATTTCTTACCTGACTTTTCGTTCGGTTGGGATTATCATCGAGCTGAGAGATGGAGTGATTAAGGATTTTACCCTCTGGGAATTCCTTCGTTTCCTTCTTTTCATGCCGACTTTTTCAAGTGGCCCAATCGATCGCTTTAAGCGTTTTAATGAAAATTATCAGACCATTCCTGAGAGGGATGAGTTGATGGATATGCTGGATGAATCTGTTCGCTATATCATGTGGGGATTTTTGTACAAGTTTATCCTAGCTCATGTTTTAGGAGAGACTTTGTTGCCTCCTCTGAAGAATCTAGCCCTGCAGTCAGGTGGCTTCTTTAACCACTATGCCTTGGCAGTTATGTATACTTTTGGTCTGGAGCTTTTCTTTGATTTTGCAGGTTATTCTATGTTTGCCTTAGCCATTTCAAATTTGATGGGAATCCGTAGCCCGATCAACTTTAATAAGCCCTTTTTATCAAGGGATTTAAAGGAATTTTGGAATCGTTGGCACATGAGTCTCTCTTTCTGGTTCCGTGACTTTGTCTTTATGCGGATGGTGATGGTGTTGACCAGAAAGAAGGTCTTTAAGAATCGCAATGTAACCTCAAGCGTGGCTTATATTGTAAATATGCTGATTATGGGATTTTGGCATGGCGTGACATGGTACTACATTGCCTATGGCCTCTTTCATGGACTAGGCTTGGTCATCAATGATGCTTGGGTTCGCAAGAAAAAAACGCTCAATAAGGAACGGAAGAAAGCAGGGAAAGCTGCTCTACCTGAGAATCGCTGGATTCAGTTGCTTGGCATGGTTATCACCTTCCATGTCGTCATGCTGTCATTCTTAATCTTTTCTGGATTTTTGAATGATTTATGGTTTAAAAAATAAAGGAAATAAAATATGGATATCAAATCAGAAGTTATCGAAATTATTGATGAGTTGTTTATGGAAGATGTTTCTGACATGATGGATGAAGATCTTTTTGATGCAGGTGTCTTGGATAGTATGGGAACGGTAGAGTTGATTGTGGAGATTGAAAACCGTTTTGACATTCGCGTTCCTGTAACAGAGTTTGGTCGTGATGACTGGAATACAGCCAATAAAATCATAGCTGGTATTGTGGAGCTTCAAAATGCTTAAACGCTTATGGATGATCTTCGGACCGGTCTTGATAGCTGGTTTGTTGGTTTGTCTGCTCATTTTCTTCTATCCTACTAGTAAAAGTTATAATTTATCAGAAGAAAAACGATATGCAGCAGCGATTAGTACACAAAGTTTCAGAGAAAGATTTCAGAAAGTGAGAGCTCTTTCGGATCCAAATCTACGATTTATTCCCTTTTTTGGTTCTAGTGAGTGGATTCGATTTGATAGTATGCATCCAGCTGTTTTAGCGGAGAAGTACAATCGTTCGTATAGACCCTATTTTTTAGGACAAGCAGGAGCAGCTTCTTTGAATCAGTACTTTGGTATGCAGCAAATATTGCCAGAGCTAGAAAATAAACAAGCCGTTTTTGTTATTTCTCCTCAGTGGTTCACAGAAACGGAGTATGAACCTGCAGTTTTTCGTAGGTATTTTAACACGGATCAATTGGGCGCTTTTTTGGAAAATCAGTCTGGAGATCTTTCAAGTCGTTACGCCGCTACGCGTTTAATGAAAAAGTATCCTAATGTAGTATTGGGAGATATAGTCAAAAAAATAACCGAGGGTGAGCGACTTTCAGAAATAGATAAGACACTCATAGATACATTGGCACGATTCAACCAAAAACAATCATTTCTATTTGGACAATTGTCAGTGAATGATGGAGAAAAATATAGAGATCGCGTGGAGAAGTATCTAAAAGACTTACCAGATAAGTTTTCCTACGATGAATTGAGAGAAATTGCTGTAAAAGATGCTGAAGCAAATACCACGAATAATGATATGGGGATGGAAAATCGTTTCTATGATACGCAAGTAAAGAAAGATTTAAACAAGTGGAAGGATTATCAGAAAAATTATAATTTTCTAAAATCATCTGAATATAATGACTTGCAATTAGTCTTGAATCAATTTGCGAATTCAAAAGTGAATGTATTGTTTGTGATTCAACCTGTTAATAAAAAATGGATGGATTATACAGGATTAAATCAAGATATGTATCAACACGCAGTTGAAAAGATTCGTTACCAGTTAGAAAGCCAAGGTTTTACCAATATAGCAGATTTTTCAAAAAATGGTGCTGAACCTTATTTTGTAAAAGATACAATTCATATTGGTTGGTTGGGTTGGTTGGCTTTTGACAAGGCAGTTGATCCTTTCCTATCCAATCCCACACCAGCTCCGACTTACCATCTGAATGAGCGCTTTTTCAGTAAAGATTGGGCGACATACGATGGAGATATCAAGGAATTTCAATAGATAATAGTATGGAAGAGTTCAAGAATGAAACTGGTTTTCACGTTTTTTCTTGACTCTTTTTTTGCTTGTGATATAATTAACTGGTAAATAAAATTCTAAAGAATAGTATTTTTCTCTTAAAAAGAGAAGTCCAAAAGGAAAGGAGTCAGATATGAGACAGCTAGCGAAGGATATCGATGCTTTTTTGAATGAGGTGATTTTGCAGGCAGAAAATCAGCATGAAATCCTAATAGGTCATTGTACTAGCGAGGTGGCCCTGACCAATACCCAGGAGCACATTCTCATGCTTTTGTCAGAGGAATCTTTAACAAATTCAGAATTGGCTCGTCGTCTCAATGTCAGTCAGGCAGCAGTTACCAAGGCTATTAAGTCTTTGGTCAAGGAAGGAATGTTGGAGACATCTAAAGATCCTAAGGATGCGCGTGTGATTTTTTATCAGTTGACTGATCTGGCTCGTCCAATCGCTGAGGAGCATCATCATCACCATGAGCATACGCTTTTAACCTATGAAGAAGTGGCGACTCAGTTTACTCCAAATGAACAAAAAGTGATTCAGCGGTTTTTGACTGCTTTAGTAGGAGAAATCAAATAATGAGATATATTACGGTAGAGGATTTATCCTTCTATTATGATAAGGAGCCTGTTCTGGAACATATCAATTATAGTGTTGATAGTGGGGAATTTGTTACCTTGACGGGGGAGAATGGAGCGGCTAAGACAACACTGATCAAGGCCAGTCTTGGAATCCTCCAACCACGCATTGGTAAGGTGACCATTTCAAAGACAAATACCCAGGGCAAGAAATTGAGAATAGCCTATCTTCCTCAGCAGATTGCTAGTTTTAATGCTGGTTTTCCAAGTACGGTTTATGAATTTGTCAAGTCGGGTCGCTATCCGCGAAAGGGTTGGTTCCGTCGTTTGAATGCTCATGATGAGGAGCATATCAAGGCCAGTCTGGACTCAGTGGGCATGTGGGAACACAGAGACAAACGCTTGGGTTCTCTTTCTGGGGGGCAAAAGCAACGGGCGGTAATTGCGCGTATGTTTGCTTCTGACCCTGATGTGTTTATCCTAGATGAGCCGACAACGGGGATGGATGCAGGAAGTAAAAATGAATTTTACGAACTCATGCACCATAGCGCTCATCATCATGGCAAGGCTGTTTTGATGATTACCCATGACCCTGAAGAAGTTAAGGACTATGCGGACCGCAATATCCATCTAGTCCGTAACCAAGACTCGCCATGGCGTTGTTTCAACGTTCATGAGAATGACCAGGAGGTGGGCCATGCTTAGTTTATTATCTTATGACTTTATGCAACGTGCCTTTCTGGCTGTTATTGCTATGAGTCTTTTCTCGCCAGTTCTTGGAACCTTCCTTATCTTGCGCCGTCAGAGTTTGATGAGTGATACCCTCAGCCACGTCTCGCTTTCAGGTGTAGCCTTTGGTCTAGTTCTAGGGATTTCCCCGACTATTTCCACTATTGCTATTGTCTTGATTGCGGCGGTCTTTTTGGAGTATCTCCGTACGGTTTACAAGAGCTTTATGGAAATCGGGACAGCTATCCTTATGTCAACAGGTCTGGCTGTTTCTCTGATTGTCATGAGCAAGGGTAAAAGCTCGAGTTCTATGAGTTTGGACCAGTACCTTTTTGGTTCAATCGTGACTATCAGCGAAGAGCAGGTCATTTCCCTCTTTGTCATTGCGGCGGTTGTTTTGATTTTGACCTTCCTCTTCCTTCGTCCGATGTATATCTTGACCTTTGATGAGGATACAGCCTTTGTGGATGGCCTGCCCGTTCGTACCATGTCTATTCTTTTTAACATGGTGACAGGGGTGGCTATTGCCCTTATGATTCCTGCAGCAGGAGCTCTTCTGGTGTCGACCATTATGGTCTTGCCAGCTAGTATTGCCCTGCGTCTGGGGAAAAACTTTAAATCGGTTATGCTGCTTGCCAGTGCTATTGGATTTTTGGGAATGGTGGCAGGACTTTACATTTCCTACTATGCAGAAACGCCTGCAAGTGCAAGTATTACCATTATTTTTGTAACTGTCTTTTTACTGATTAGTTTAGTAAGACGTTTTATCAAATAGGAGACCAACATGAAAAAAATTAGCTTATTGCTAGCCAGTCTATGTGCCTTGTTTTTAGTGGCTTGTTCCAATCAAAAGCAGGCAGATGGTAAACTCAATATCGTGACAACCTTTTACCCAGTCTATGAATTTACCAAGCAAGTCGCAGGAGATACTGCTAATGTAGAACTCCTAATCGGTGCTGGTACAGAACCCCATGAATACGAACCTTCTGCCAAGGCAGTTGCCAAAATCCAAGACGCAGATACTTTCGTTTATGAAAATGAAAACATGGAAACATGGGTCCCTAAATTGCTAGATACTTTGGATAAGAAAAAGGTGAAAACCATCAAGGCGACTGGCGATATGTTGCTCTTGCCAGGTGGCGAGGAAGAAGAGGGAGACCATGATCATGGCGAAGAAGGCCATCACCATGAGTTTGATCCCCATGTTTGGTTATCACCAGTCCGTGCCATCAAACTTGTGGAGCACATCCGTGACAGCTTATCAGCAGATTATCCTGATAAAAAAGAGACCTTTGAAAAGAACGCAGCTGCCTATATCGAAAAATTGCAAGCCTTGGATAAGGCTTATGCAGAAGGCTTGTCTCAAGCTAAACAAAAGAGCTTTGTGACTCAGCACGCAGCCTTTAACTACCTTGCCTTGGACTATGGACTCAAGCAAGTCGCAATCTCAGGCCTCTCTCCAGATGCAGAGCCATCAGCTGCACGTCTGGCAGAATTGACAGAGTACGTCAAGAAAAATAAAATTGCCTATATCTACTTTGAAGAAAATGCCTCACAAGCCCTTGCTAACACACTTTCAAAAGAAGCAGGTGTCAAAACAGATGTCCTTAATCCTTTAGAAAGTCTGACAGAGGAGGATACCAAGGCTGGAGAAAATTACATCTCTATCATGGAGAAAAACCTCAAGGCTTTGAAACAAACAACAGACCAAGAAGGCCCAGCAATCGAGCCTGAAAAAGCAGAGGATACCAAGACCGTTCAAAATGGTTACTTTGAAGATGCAGATGTCAAGGACCGCACCTTGAGTGACTATGTAGGTAACTGGCAATCAGTTTATCCTTTCCTTGAAGATGGCACGTTTGATCAAGTCTTTGACTACAAGGCTAAGTTGACTGGTAAGATGACCCAAGCTGAGTACAAGGCCTACTATACAAAAGGCTATCAGACAGATGTCACTAAGATCAATATCACTGATAATACTATGGAATTTGTTCAAGGTGGACAAAGTAAGAAATACACTTACAAGTATGTCGGTAAGAAAATCTTGACTTATAAGAAAGGTAATCGTGGTGTTCGCTTCCTCTTTGAAGCCACAGATGCTGACGCTGGACAATTCAAATATGTTCAGTTTAGTGACCACAATATTGCTCCAGTTAAGGCAGAACATTTCCATATCTTCTTTGGAGGCACAAGCCAAGAAGCTCTATTTGAAGAAATGGATAATTGGCCAACCTACTATCCAGATAACCTATCTGGACAAGAAATCGCCCAAGAAATGTTGGCGCATTGATGAGAAAACCGACTAGTTCATAAGAGCTGGTCGGTTTTTGGGTAATAGATGGCAAACTTCATTATAGACCTTTCAGAACTAAGGAACTTTAAATAATAAATAAAACTCTTGAAATATCGAGCTTTATATGCTAAAATGTAGTTAGTTGATAGGGTTCATTAGAACACCAAAGCCCCTAACTACTGCCATAGTTAAGGGCTTTTTTGACGTATCTTAGCGATTTAACGGGTGCTTACAGGCTAGTCACTCGGTTTAGTCCTTACTATCTAGCCATCTGCAGACGAAATACAAGATAATTCCTGCGATGACGTCCGCTATAATAGTAAGAGCGAGCTCTATGATAAGGCTCATTAGTTTCACCTCCTCTCACGAACCGTAAGGAACGTAATCGGTAACCGATGACAAAAATAGTATATCACATCAAATTTAGATCATCAACATTGCTTAATTTTTGAAATATAGGGGATAGGCAAAAAGTCTTTAAAATCAAAAAATGTATAGTATCAGATGTATAAAATCTTGATGTTATATCAATCATAAAAGTGGATAGGAAAGTTTTCTGATTATCAGAATTCCTTCCTATCCACTTTTTGAAAATTGTAAGTTAGCCGTAGTTTATATAGAATCAGCTTATTTGTTTATTTATCAAAACCTTGTAAGGCTTTTTGGCGTTCTTCTACTTGACCTTTAGCATCTAGCTTATTACCAGCGTATACAGCTGATTCCCATGATCCGTACATTGGATTTGGGAAGATGATGAATTTTTCACCGAATTCTTTTTGCAATTCTTCAAGTTGTTTATCACGGTCAGATTCAGAAGTCTTAGAAAAATCTGCAAAGTCTACGAGGTTATCACCAAACAATAAGATAAGATTTGTTTTTTCTTGAACTTTTTGGCGACGACCTTCTTTGGATTTTACACCACTTTCTAAGAACATGAGATGATCACGTCCTTGAACAGGAATTCCTTCATTTTCAAGATTTTTAATGGTAGCATCTACTTGATTAGCTGAACGGTCAGAAATATAGTAGATTTGGACACCGTTTTGATCAGCAAACTGAAGAAAATCCTTGGCACCTGGGACGGCTTTTGCTGAAGCTTTTTGAACCCAAACATCCCAATTTTCGGGTGTGAATGCTGTACCATCTTTGACATTTTGTACTTGATAAGGGCTATTATCTAGGACAGTTTCATCCAAGTCCAAAACGATAGAGTAAGGTTTATCTGATTCTGTTTTGAGCAATTCCTTTAGGTGATTTGTTGCAACGTTATAACCCTGTATGTATAAAGCTTTAGTTTCAGCTGATTTTTGATACCAAAGGGTTGACATAGTGTTTTCTCTTGACCGTAGTTGGTCATATGTCATTGTAATCTGATTATCAGATGAGCTGTTATTGCTTGTCTGTGTTTCTGTAGACTTTGTTGCACAACTAGCCAATAAGACGATAGAAGCAAGTGTAGAAAGGATTGTAACAGTAGTTTTTGCTGTTTTCATGAAATATCTCCTATTCATTAATTTCAATAAATAGTATAGCACGAGGGAAAAGTTAAGGCAAGTCATTCTCTGACTATGGATGTAGATTCTATAGAAGTTAATGTAATGAAAAAAACGATTGCTTTTTATAAAGAGTTGTTTTAGCTAGAAATTAGACGACAATGTGACAATTCACCTCTAATTATTGACATTTCAGGAAAAATCGCAGTAAAAACTGCACAGCCTTCTTTAAATGTGCTATAATACAGGAAAAATAATGATGGAGGTCGCAATAATGGCAACATTTTTGATGATTTTTGTGGTGGTTTGTGTGCTCCTATTGGTGATAGTCACACTGAGTACAGTTTATGTGGTTCGTCAGCAGTCGGTGGCGATTATTGAACGCTTTGGGAAATACCAAAAGGTTGCCAATAGCGGTATTCATATTCGCTTGCCTTTTGGGATTGACTCGATTGCAGCACGAATCCAGTTGCGCTTGTTGCAAAGCGATATTGTGGTTGAGACTAAGACCAAGGACAATGTGTTCGTTATGATGAATGTGGCGACTCAGTACCGTGTCAACGAGCAGAGCGTGACAGATGCTTACTATAAACTCATGCGTCCAGAATCTCAGATTAAATCTTATATCGAAGACGCCCTTCGCTCTTCTGTTCCCAAATTAACCTTGGATGAATTGTTTGAGAAAAAAGACGAGATTGCCCTTGAAGTCCAGCACCAAGTTGCGGAAGAAATGACAACTTACGGCTACATTATCGTGAAAACCTTGATTACCAAGGTCGAACCAGATGCAGAAGTTAAGCAATCCATGAATGAAATCAATGCGGCGCAACGTAAGCGGGTCGCAGCGCAAGAATTGGCAGAAGCTGACAAGATTAAAATCGTCACTGCAGCTGAAGCCGAAGCAGAAAAAGACCGCCTTCATGGTGTGGGGATTGCCCAACAACGTAAGGCGATTGTAGATGGGTTGGCAGAGTCTATCACCGAACTCAAGGAAGCCAATGTTGGCATGACAGAAGAGCAAATCATGTCCATCCTCTTGACCAACCAATATTTGGATACCTTGAATACCTTTGCTTCTAAAGGAAATCAAACTATCTTTTTACCAAATACTCCAAATGGTGTGGATGATATCCGTACACAAATCTTGTCAGCTCTCCGTGCTGAGAAGAAATAATAGACTAAAGAGCCTGATTCCAGGCTCTTTTTGTATTGCATTTGTTAAGAAAAGCAAAGAACATTGATATACATTTAACTAAAAATTCTTGTATGTTGTTGAGGCTGGGCAAAAAGTCTTTAAAATCAAAAACGCATAATATGAACTGCACCCCAAAAGTTAGACAGAAAAAATCTAACTTTTGGGGTGTTTTTATTATGAAATTAACTTATGATGATAAAGTTCAGATCTATGAACTTAGAAAACAAGGATATAGCATAGAGAAGCTTT
>CAJNBS010000018.1 GCA_905221065.1 bacterium | reverse complement strand
GAACAAGCCATTATAGACTATATCGATTACTACAACAACAAACGAATTAAGGTAAAACTAAAAGGACTTAGTCCTGTGCAATACAGAACTAAATCCTTTCAATAATTATTTGTCCAACTTTTTGGGGTCAGTACATATCAAGGTTCAGGAGATATCGTTTTTCCTTCTTCGGATAAGGAAACAAAAATTTCTTGCTTCATATATCTGTTCAATTGAGAGATTTCCTCAGAGAAAGACTGTAAGATTTTTGATATAATGTTAAGGATGGACTGATGGATAGTTAGAGGATAATTTTCAACAGAATAACAGGTGAGAATTAAAAATATGTAAGATTGGACAGAAGTCTCTCTACCATCATCCATGCAGAAACAAGATTATATGAAATAAAAGGAGTAACCAATGACTGGAAACTATTCAACACGCGAATACCGTGAGAAATTATATGATGACCTTCATGTTCGATTAAGAGATACAGTGATTTTGATGTGTGCGATTTTTATTGCCTCTATAGGTTTAAATATGAATTCAACAGCTGTCATTATTGGAGCCATGTTGATTTCCCCTCTTATGACGTCGATTGTTGGACTGGGATTCGGTTTAGCTATTTTTGATACGCGTTTAATCAAGCAATCTTTAGAGGTTTTATTTACTCAAGTATTGGTCAGCTTGCTTGTCTCGACTCTGTATTTCTGGATTTCTCCCTTATCTTATGCAAGTAGCGAATTGATTGCACGAACCTCTCCAACCATTTGGGATGTTCTCATAGCTATTGCTGGTGGGATAGCAGGTGTAATTGGGTCAAGGAAAAAAGAAGCAAACAATATTGTGCCAGGAGTAGCTATTGCAACAGCTCTAATGCCACCTATCTGTACTGCAGGTTATGGTTTAGCTAATGGAAATGTACGATTTTTATTTGGGGCTCTCTATCTTTTCTTGATCAACTGTGTCTTCATCATGCTAACAAATATTGTTGGAACAAGAATTTTGATGAGGAAATCTCCCTTAAGTTCATTTAAAGAGCTAAACATTAAAATGAGAATTGGGTTGATATCCTTGATTGTATTATTGATTCTTCCAGCCAGCTATTCAGCAGTAACTTTGACGATAGATCAAGCGCGAAAAGAAGGAATCAAACAGTTCGTAGGAAAAGAATTCGCCAATCACACGGTCATTAATCAAGTCTATAAGTCAAGGGACAATGAATTAGTCTTGACGGTTGTTGGAGATCCGATTTCAGAAGAAGAATTAGAAACGATCCACCAAAAACAAGCCTCTTACGGTATTCAATCTGTTCAATTGAAAGTCAATCAAGTCCATAATTCGACAAAATTAGACAGTGATACGACCAAGGAATTTTATGAAACCATTAACAAGTATATCGATCAAAAACTCTCTGAAAAGGATTCACAAAAAGATCTCGTAAAAGAAAATGAAGCAGACAAGGATTAAGGATATTGATCTTATCTAACTCATGAAAGCAAATCTTAGGAGGATAGCCTATATCCAAAAGTTAGTGGATAGAAAGGATTGTTGATGAGGATATCATTTGTGGTGGATTGACCAATCACTACTAACTCAGATTAAATGAAATATAAAAAGCAACAGCTGAAATAGTTGTTGCTTTTTAGGTAGCTAGGATTTTATCCCAGGTTTTATTTCTTATTTCTCAACGCGTGATTTGTTGGCGATATCAGCTAGGATAGCTTGAACAAAGTCATCAACTGAGACAGTTTGTGTTTCTTTTTGGCCGTAGCGACGAACGTTAACAGTTCCGTCTTCCATTTCCTTGTCCCCAACGATCAATTGGTAAGGGATCTTGCTTGTTTGTGAAGCACGGATCTTGAATTGCATTTTTTCATTACGCTCATCTACGTCTGCACGGACACCACGGTCACGGAGTTTCTTGGCCACTTCCCAAGCGTAGTCCACGTGTTTTTCGTTAGAAACTGGGATGAGGGTCACTTGGTGTGGTGCAAGCCATGTTGGGAAGGCACCCTTGTAGTTCTCAATCAAGATAGCTGTGAAGCGTTCCATAGTTGAAATAACCCCACGGTGAATCATAACTGGACGGTGCTCTTCGCCATCAGCTCCAATGTATTTGAGGTCGAAGCGTTCTGGAAGCAAGAAGTCAAGCTGGATAGTAGAAAGGGTTTCTTCTTTACCAAGGGCAGTCTTAACTTGGATATCCAATTTTGGTCCGTAGAAGGCTGCTTCACCCTCAGCTTCAAAGTAGTCAACACCCATTTCGTCAAGCGCTGCACGAAGCATAGTTTGAGCATTTTCCCACATCTCATCGTTATCAAAGTACTTGTGGGTATCTTGAGGGTCACGGAGAGAGAGACGGAAGCGGTATTCAGTCAAGTTGAAGTCTTCATAAACATCGATAATCAACTGAAGGGCACGTTGGAATTCTTCTTGGATTTGTTCTGGAGTTACAAAGAGGTGACCGTCGTTGAGTGACATTTCACGCACACGTTGAAGACCAGTGAGGGAACCAGATTTTTCGTAACGGTGCATCATACCGATTTCAGCGATACGGATTGGCAATTCGCGGTAAGAGTGAACATGGTGTTTGAAGACTTGAATGTGGTGTGGACAGTTCATTGGACGAAGGACGAATTCTTCCCCGTCACCCATGTCCATAGTTGGGAACATGTCTTCTTGGTAATGATCCCAGTGACCAGAAGTCTTGTAAAGCTCAACAGAAGCAAGTGGTGGAGTGTAGACGTGTTGGTAGCCAGAAGCCAACTCCTTGTCGACAATGTAGCGTTCCAACTCACGACGAATAGTCGCACCATTTGGCAACCAGAATGGAAGTCCTTGACCAACCTCTTGAGAAATCATGAATAAATCAAGCTCTTTACCAAGTTTACGGTGGTCACGTTCCTTAGCTTCTTCACGCATTTGGAGGTAGTTTTTCAAGTCTTTCTTGTCAAACCAAGCTGTACCGTAGATACGTTGCATCATAGCGTTGTCGCTATTTCCGCGCCAGTAAGCACCTGCTACATGGAGAAGGTGGAAGATTTGGATACGGCCTGTTGATGGGACGTGAGGTCCACGGCAAAGGTCTACGTATTCACCCTGACGGTAGATAGTCAAACCACCCTCGTCTTCTGAGTGTTCTTCAATCAATTCCAACTTATAAGGGTCGTTCTTGAAGATTTCACGGGCTTCATCTTTAGTAACTTCTTCACGGATTGATGGGAAGTTTTCTTTGACAATTTTTTGCATTTCTTCTTCGATACGAGGAAGGTCTTCGTTAGAGATTTGACCAGCTGTGTTATCAGTATCGTAGTAGAAACCATCTTCGATAGCTGGACCAACTCCCAAGTGAATGTCTGGGAAAAGGCGACGAGCTGCTTGAGCAAACAAGTGAGCAGCTGAGTGACGCAAGATTGGAAGGGCATCTTCGTGATCAGGTGTCACGATTTCGATGCTTCCATCTTCAGTGATAGCACGAGTAGTGTCGATGAGTTTGCCGTTGAATTTACCAGCTAAAGCTTTTTTAGCTAGGGAATTGCTGATAGATTGGGCAATTTCAAAAGTTGTAACGCCAGATTCGAATTCACGAACAGCGCCATCTGGGAAAGTAATGTTAATCATGATGTTCTCCTTACTTATATTATTGACGAATGTGTTAACCCTATTTTGAAAATAGGGACAGAGGATAGCGAAAGCTAGAAAAACAAAAAGCGACATCCTCGAAAGGACGTCGCAACGTGGTTCCACCTTCATTTATGTTCCTCAAAAAAGAGGGACACCTCTGATTGGCTCTAACGTAGCCACCGTTTTATGTTTTCATAAAAAACTCAAGAGTAGTATCAGTTTAGGCCTCCTATGCGTTTCCAGCAACCACGCACTCTCTAGTAGAAAGGGACTAAATGACTTGTCTCTATGGATTATTATAGCATGATTGTGAGATTTTTCAAGGATTTTGTGAAAGTTTTTTGTTTTTCATTTTTTGTAGAATATGCTTGATGCTAATACCAGAAGCCATGCCCATCAGAGCCAAGGTTTCATAGATTAGCAAGTAAATGAGTATAAACTCACCAAAAGTTATGATAGTAAAGCAAAAAAGCAAACCAATAGTAAGTAACCACCAAATTGAAAAATAGAATCGGTAGCTATATAGTAACGACACAATAAAGATCACTAGAGGTGTATAGAAGAGAATATTATTTACGTAGAGACTCTTGAGCAAAAGGGGGTCAGAAACGATTAGTGATAACAACTCATAAAGTGGCCAGTAAAAGAAAAAGATGACCAAATAGTAGGGGAGATGGGAATAGAATCTAGGCATGATAATCACCTCGTTTTAAAAAACAGACAATTTAGATTTCTTACCATAATCATTATAGCATATTTAAAACAAGAAAGTAAATCTGTTGACAAAGAAGTTAGTTATTGGTAGAATAGGGAATGTCGTAAAGACAAATAACTTCTTCTTGGTTGCAGGCATGCCAACCTGTCACTCGGATGAAGCCAAATAAAAAGGAGAAACATCATGGCAATCTCAAAAGAGAAAAAAAATGAAATCATCGCACAATATGCACGTCACGAAGGTGATACAGGTTCAGTAGAGGTTCAAGTTGCTGTCCTTACTTGGGAAATCAACCACCTTAACGAACACATCAAACAACACAAAAAAGACCACGCTACTTACCGTGGATTGATGAAGAAAATCGGTCGCCGTCGTAACTTGCTTGCATACTTGCGTAAAAACGACGTTAACCGTTACCGTGAGTTAATCAACTCTCTAGGACTTCGTCGCTAATCTTGCGTCTAAAACGTTTCTATACCTCGTTGACTTCGCCTCGATGTACCATCAGTACAATCTTCGGCTTGTCGCCTAGTCTATAAACGTTTTATCCAGCAAGAATTAAGCTCTCTGACTTCAGAGGGCTTTTTATGTTGTTACCTCCTCGATATACTCAAGTATAATCTTCGGTTACGATTATTAGCACTGTAAGACCAACTATATTCATTTTTCTCATCTTGTTCCATTGTTGAAAATATGGTATACTTTTCATGAGAATTTTCTAAATTTTTAATATTCTATCAAAGGAGGTTTGCATGCTTTCCAAATTTTCTGGAAGCCGACAGGACCTGAAATTTGTATTGCTTTTAGGTATTTTGCTAGCTGTTTTAGGAATTTCCCTCTTTCTAGCAGTTTCAATGGGATCCGTTGAGATTCATCTAGGCGATACCTATCGGATTATTTTGAGCAGGTTGGGGTTTCCTCTTGAGATAGGAGAGGTGTCAAAGTCTACTCTTGCCATTGTATGGAACATGAGATTCCCTCGAGTGTTGCTGGGTCTGATAGTAGGAGCAGGCCTTTCTATGTGTGGTAGCGTGATGCAGTCTACAGTGAACAATCCCATCGCTGAGCCCTATGTCTTAGGCATCTCTGCGGGTGCAACTCTAGGGGCAACCTTGAGCATCATTCTTGGTTTAAAAGTGATGATTAGCCTTGGCGCTTTTCTTGGCGCTATTTTGGCAACCATTGCTGTCCTCATCATTGCCTCTATGCAGGGAAGGATGACGACTTCTAGTCTGATCTTATCAGGAACGGTGGTCAATGCTCTTTTTCTGGCATTTTCCAATTTTATTATCTCTGTTGGCGCTAATGCTGACAGTGTGATGACCATTAAGTTTTGGACTATGGGTTCGCTTGCCGGGACTACCTGGGCAGACTTGGCTCTGCCAACTATAGTAGTAGGAATGGCTTTTCTATTTTTCTCTACTCAGTATCGTGTTTTCAATGCGATGATGATGGGAGATGAGGCTGCTTTAACTTTGGGGATTCCCTTGCGCTTCTATTGGTATCTTTATGTGACAATGGTAGCTGTGCTGACAGCAGTCTTAGTGGCAACCTGTGGGATTATTGGATTTGTTGGTCTGATTACTCCTCACTTAGCTCGAGGGTTAGTAGGAACGAATTACAAGAGGCTTTTTCCTGTTGCAACTTTGCTGGGTGCCTTCTTTGTCATTTGGGCAGACGTACTCTCTCGTATCATCATTCCAAACGCAGAGCTTCCTATTGGTATTTTCACAGCCTTAGTAGGTGCTCCCTTCTTTATCTACATTGTTGGAGGTAGGCGAAGGGAGGTGAGGGTCTGACATGGACTTGATTTGTAAGGATATCCATTTTGGACTAGGAGAGAAAAAAATCCTCAAAGGAGTCTCTCTTAAGGTTGAGGGGCATCAATTTCACACGATACTAGGACCAAATGGAAGTGGGAAAACCAGCCTGCTTAAACTCCTCTATCGTCAGGAAAAGGCAGACAAAGGCTTGATAAGCCTAGATGGAAAGCCACTGGAGCATTGGTCACTAAAAGAAACCGCCAAGCAAATGGCAGTTGTAACCCAGTTTAATCAATTGCAGTTTGATTGTACAGTTGAGGAAATCGTCTTGCTAGGAAGAACGCCCCATCTCTCTTTTCTACAGAAGGAAAAGGAAAGGGATTATGCCCTCGTTCAAGATGCTCTCGTCAAGGTGGATATGCTTGAGAAGAAAACTCGTCTCTATTCGTCCCTGTCAGGGGGAGAGAAGCAGCGAGTCTTATTAGCCCGCGCCTTGGCGCAAGAACCGACTCTCTTGCTCCTGGATGAACCTACCAATCACTTGGATATCAAGTATCAGCTAGACTTGTTGGCCATTGTGAAGGAGCTCAAGATCAATGTTCTAGCTGTCCTGCATGATATTCAACTTGCTTGTCGCTATTCGGATTATCTCTATCTGATGAAAGAGGGGGAAATCCTTTACCAAGGGACTCCAAAGGAGACCATCACCCCTGAGTCATTGCAAACTGTATACGGTGTTCAAAGTCAGGTTACTTGGACCGAGGATCAGCAAGCCATGATTCACTATTTATAAGAATGAAAAGGAAAACAAGATGAAAAAAACACTAAGTATTTTACTGGTAACAGTAGCTACCTTAACCATGGCAGCTTGTGGCAATACTACTACAGAAAAAGCTACCACACAATCTAGCACAGAAACAAGTCAAAAGGCCAGCACAGAGACGACTTATCCGTTAACGATCAAAACCTATGATGTTAAGGGAAATGAAGTCGAACAAGTTTTTGATAAGGCACCTGAAAAAGTGATCACCAACAATCTTTCAACCACTGAAATCTTATTGGAACTAGGTTTGAAAGATAAAATTGCTGGCATGCTCAACCCTGACAATGCTGTGACGGACAAATACAAGGACGCGATTGCGACTATTCCTCAAATTGGGGATAAAAAAACAGTCTCACAAGAGACAGTACTTTCTTATGAGCCAGACGCTGTGATGGGTCGAAACATGATGTTTTCTGAAAAGTCCTTGGGAACAGTTAGCACTTGGAATGAAAATAAAATCCCAGTTTATACGCAAAAAGCTTCTCTCTCAACAATTCAGCAAGATTTGGGGAATATCGTAGAAGATGTTAAAAATCTTGGAATGATTTTTAATGTTCAGGACAAGGCTAATGAATACGCAGCCCAATTACAAGCTAAAATTGACGCTGTTAAGAAAGCAAATCCAACAAGCCAAGGTGAAAAGAAAAAGGCTTTGATTATGGTTGCTTATAATGATCAAACCTTCGGCGCTTACAAGTCTGCTTTGCAAGAGAGCCTTCTCAATCAACTTGGTTATACCAACGTTGCTACGGGGACATCAGGCTTGACCTTGGAAAATCTCGTGTCAATGGATCCTGAGTTGATTATCTATGTAACCAGCGACCGCAATAAAAAATTGGATGCCAACGCAGTAGAGTTGATGAAGGCAAATGCTGTTTTGGAAGGTGTTCCTGCTATTAAGAATCAAAAAATCATGACCATTTCTTACGATGAGTTGATGGATTATGGTCCAGCAGTGATTGATTCCCTTGAGAAAATCAATGACTTTATCAATAAATAATGAGTTTGATTGGGAAGGAATCCAAGTCAAGGTCAGCCTACCTTCAACCTATGATCCCAATCAAATCTATCCAGCGATTCTCTTGAATGATGGGAACTTGGATTTCCTAGCTTCACTTTCAGAATCTGTGATTTTAGTGGGCTTGACCTCTAAAAATCGCCTAGATGACTACACTCCTTGGAAAGCAGCTGCTCTGAGAGATGGGGCTCCAGATTTTGGCGGTCAGGCAAATGTCTATCATGATTATTTATTTGGAGGTCTTTTAGACAAGCTGCAGTCGCTTTATCGCCTGGACGAAACTCGCCTTGCTTATGGAGGGTATTCACTAGGTGGTTTGGCGGCAGTCTACAGTCTTTTCAGCTTTGACAAGATTTCCTGTGTCTTTTCAATCTGCGGTTCCTTTTGGTATCCTGATTTTGTGACTTATTGTAGGGAAGAAAAGGTGAAAAATTTGGACTGTTTGCTGTATTTACAGAATGGTCAAACAGAAGGAGCACACCATACTAATCGCTTGGCTCAAGCACCAGCCTATGCTGAGCAGATCCATACCAGTCTTCAGAAATGCTATCCGAACGGCCATTTTGTCTTTGATCCTTATGGACACCATGAACAAGTAGCTGAACGATTCCTAGCTTTTTCCAGCTGGTTGGCCCAAAAATGGAAAATCGAATAAAAGATTTATCCCTTGGCTTTTGCCAAGGGATTGTTGTATTTTTTAACCAAGAGCCTCTCTTTTCTTATCTGGATTCCAGACGAAGCTTGCGATAAAGCTAAAGATGATGGTTAGGATAGCGAGGATAATTGCAAGGATGAGGGCAGGGATGCGGATAAACCACCAGAGTGGGTTTGGTTTTTTATCATTGTGCCATTGTTTGGTTTCTTGGTCCAGGCGTTGGAATTCTGTTTGGATACGATTGGCGACTGTTTCAATGCCTTCATTATTCATTTTCTTGATGTCTGAGATATCGATTGGATTTCCAAAGTTCATATCGACACGTTCACGGCTAACCAAACCCTTCAAAGTCATAGGACCTGTGTAGGTAACCGGCATGATACGGACCTTGGCCATTTTGGCAATTAAGGCAACTCCACCCTTGACATCGTTGGAGTGACGGCTTCCACTTGGAAACATGATGAGAGAGCGGTCACTTTTTTTGAGGACATTGATAGGATATTTGATGGCTGAAGCGCTTGGATTTTCACGGTCGATGGGAAAGGCACCACACATACGAATCCACCAGCCAAAGATACGGTTGTTAAAGAGTTCTTTTTTTGCCATAAAGATGAACTGTTTTGGCTTGGTCGCAAAGGCCATATAAACTGGATCCCACCAGGTGCGGTGAGGCGCAACCAGGATATAATTTTCATCTTGATTAGGAATTTTATCGGTATTATGATAGTGGGCATTGCCATTGATGGACCATAGGAGCAATACAACCAATCCACGTAAATAAGTATAAAACATGCGATCTCCTTCGATTGTTTTCTTGTTAATATTATACCTTATCAAAGGAGGGCTGGCAAACTTTTTCCCTTGACTAGGTGCATATTTGGGATGAGATTAGAATTATGTTAAAAAAAATGATATGATAGAATTTATGGATAAAAACAAGATTATGGGATTAACCCAAAGAGAAGTCAAGGAAAGACAGGCTAAGGGCTTGGTCAATGATTTTACCGCATCGGCCAGCACCAGCACTTGGCAAATTGTTAAACGAAATGTCTTTACCCTTTTTAATGCTTTGAACTTTGCCATTGCTTTGGCACTTGCCATCGTGCAGGCTTGGAGCAATCTGATCTTCTTTGCTGTTATCTGCTTTAACGCCTTTTCTGGTATTGTGACCGAGCTGCGGGCTAAACACATGGTGGACAAGCTCAATCTCATGACCAAGGAAAAGGTTAAAACCATTCGTGATGGTCAGGAAGTTGCCCTCAATCCTGAAGAATTGGTGCTAGGAGACGTCATTCGTTTGTCTGCTGGGGAGCAGATTCCTAGTGATGCCTTGGTTTTAGAAGGATTTGCGGAAGTCAATGAAGCCATGTTGACGGGTGAGAGTGATTTGGTGCAAAAGGAAGTTGCTGCCTTACTTTTGTCTGGAAGTTTCTTAGCCAGTGGGTCAGTTTTGGCTCAAGTCCACCATGTCGGAGCAGACAATTATGCTGCCAAACTCATGCTGGAAGCCAAGACAGTGAAACTCATCAACTCCCGAATTATGAAATCGCTGGACAGGTTAGCTGGTTTTACTGGGAAGATTATCATTCCCTTTGGTTTGGCTCTCTTGCTAGAAGCCTTGCTTTTAAAAGGTCTACCTCTCAAGTCATCCGTTGTAAATTCGTCGACAGCCCTTTTGGGAATGTTGCCTAAGGGAATTGCCCTTTTGACCATCACTTCGCTCTTGACTGCGGTTATTAAGCTGGGCTTGAAAAAGGTCTTGGTGCAGGAGATGTACTCTGTTGAGACCTTGGCGCGCGTGGATATGCTCTGTTTGGATAAGACGGGTACCATCACTCAAGGAAAGATGCAGGTGGAGGCCGTTCTTCCTTTGACCGAAGAGTATGGAGAGTCAGCGCTTGCTAGCATCTTGGCCAGCTATATGGCCCATAGTGAGGATAAGAATCCAACAGCTCAAGCTATTCGCCAGCGTTTCCAAGGTCAGGTTGCCTATTCTATGCTCTCCAATCTTCCCTTCTCAAGCGACCGAAAGTGGGGAGCTATGGAGTTAGAGAGTTTGGGAACAGTTTTCTTAGGCGCACCGGAGATGTTGTTGGACTCTGAAGTCCCAGAAGCTAGACAGGCATTGGAGAGAGGGTCACGTGTCTTGGTCTTAGCTCTCAGTCAGGAGAAATTAGACCATCACAAACCACAGAAACCTTCTGATATTCAGGCTCTGGCCTTGCTGGAAATCTTGGACCCCATTCGAGAAGGAGCAGCAGAGACGCTGGACTATCTCCGTTCACAGGAAGTAGGCCTTAAGATTATATCTGGGGACAATCCAGTTACAGTTTCCAGTATTGCTCAGAAGGCTGGTTTTGCGGACTACCACAGCTATGTAGATTGCTCGAAAATCACGGATGAGGAATTGGTTGCTATGGCGGAGGAAACAGCCATTTTCGGACGTGTTTCCCCTCATCAAAAGAAACTCATCATCCAAACGCTGAAAAAAGCGGGTCATACAACGGCTATGACAGGGGACGGAGTCAATGATATCCTGGCTCTTCGTGAGGCGGATTGTTCTATTGTGATGGCTGAGGGAGATCCTGCGACTCGTCAGATTGCCAATTTGGTTCTTTTGAACTCAGACTTTAATGATGTTCCTGAGATTCTCTTTGAAGGTCGTCGTGTGGTCAATAACATCGCCCACATTGCACCGATTTTCTTGATCAAGACCATCTATTCTTTCTTGCTCGCGGTGATTTGTATTGCCAGTGCTCTTCTAGGGCGGTCAGAGTGGATTTTGATTTTCCCCTTCATTCCGATCCAGATTACCATGATTGACCAGTTTGTGGAAGGTTTCCCACCATTCGTTCTGACTTTTGAGCGAAATATCAAGCCTGTCGAGCCAAACTTCCTCAGAAGGTCCATGCTTCGTGCCCTGCCAAGCGCTCTCATGGTCGTCTTCAGCGTTCTTTTTGTGAAACTATTTGGAAGTAGTCAGGGCTGGTCTGAGATAGAAATCTCAACCCTCCTCTATTATCTACTTGGGTCTATCGGTTTCTTATCCGTATTTAGAGCCTGCATGCCATTTACCCTATGGCGTGTCCTCTTGATTGTCTGGTCAGTAGGTGGCTTCCTAGCTACAGCTCTCTTCCCAAGGATTCAAAAACTGCTTGAAATTTCGACATTAACAGGACAAACATTACCTGTTTATGGTGTCATGATGTTGGTCTTTATAGTGATTTTCATTATAACCAGTCGCTATCAAGCCAGAAAATAAAGAAAGGCTGCAATCTGTGGATTGCGGTTTTTTTAGGTGCAAGATTGCTAGCTGAAATGTGGTATAATAAGAGGTAATAGAGTTTTGGAAAGTGAGAGAAGATGATTTCAAAGAGATTAGAATTGGTGGCTTCTTTTGTGCCACAATGGGCCATTTTACTAGATGTGGGTAGTGACCATGCTTATCTGCCAATTGAGTTGGTTGAGAGAGGCCAAATCAAAAGTGCTATTGCAGGGGAGGTGGTGGAAGGTCCTTACCAATCTGCGGTTAAAAATGTTGAGGCGCACGGCCTAAAGGAGAAAATCCAAGTTCGTTTAGCCAATGGCCTGGCGGCCTTTGAAGAGGCAGATCAGGTATCGGTCATCACCATTGCTGGTATGGGTGGTCGTTTGATTGCTAGGATTTTAGAAGAAGGCTTGGACAAGTTAGCTAATGTAGAACGATTTATCCTCCAACCCAATAATCGTGAAGACGACTTGCGTATCTGGTTACAAGAGAACGGATTTCAGATTGTAGCTGAAAGCATCTTAGAAGAAACTGGAAAGTTTTACGAGATTTTGGTGGTGGAAGCAGGACAAATGAAGTTATCTGCCAGTGATGTTCGCTTTGGACCTTTCTTGTCCAAAGAGGTCAGTCCAGTCTTTGTCCAAAAATGGCAAAAAGAAGCTGTTAAGCTAGAGTTTGCCCTCGGACAAATCCCAGAAAAAAATCTGGAGGAACGTCAAGTTCTAGTAGATAAAATTCAAGCCATCAAGGAGGTTCTCCATGCTAGCAAGTGAAGTAATTAACGCATATGAAGCCTTTTGCCCTCAGGAATTTTCCATGGAGGGAGACAGTCGTGGCCTGCAAATTGGCACTTTAGACAAGGATATCCAAAGGGTCATGGTTGCTCTCGATATTCGTGAAGAAACGGTGGCTGAAGCTATTGAAAAGGGTGTGAATTTGATTATCGTCAAGCACGCTCCGATTTTCCGTCCCATCAAGGATTTGGTAGCTAGCCGTCCACAAAATCAGATTTACATTGATCTCATCAAGTATGACATCGCAGTTTATGTCAGCCATACCAATATTGACATCGTTGAAAATGGTCTCAATGACTGGTTCTGTCAGATGCTAGGAATCGAGGAGACAACTTATCTACAGGAGACAGGTCCTGAACGTGGAATTGGTCGCATTGGGAATATTCAGCCTCAGACATTTGGGGAATTAGCCCAACATGTCAAGCAAGTATTTGGTTTAGATAGCCTTCGATTGGTGCATTATCAAGAGAATGACTTGCAGAAGCCGATTTCAAGAGTGGCCATCTGTGGTGGTAGCGGGCAGTCTTTCTATAAGGATGCTTTAGAAAAAGGGGCAGAAGTCTATATCACTGGTGACATCTACTACCACACTGCCCAGGATATACTGTCTGATGGCTTGTTGGCACTGGATCCAGGTCACTATATTGAAGTGCTTTTTGTGGAAAAAATCGCAGATCTTCTTAATCAATGGAAGGAAGAGAAGAGCTGGGATATTGATATCTTGCCTAGTCAAGCATCGACCAATCCTTTCCACCATATCTAGTTAGAAAGTGAAAATAATGAAAAAAGTAGCCATTATCGGAGCAGGAATTGTGGGGGCAACAGCTGCCTACTACCTCTCGAAAGAAAGTGACCTAGAGGTGACCGTTTTTGACCATGGACAAGGTCAGGCTACCAAGGCCGCAGCAGGAATTATTAGTCCTTGGTTTTCAAAACGCCGTAATAAAGCCTGGTACAAGATGGCTCGCTTGGGAGCTGACTTTTATGTGAATTTGTTGGCTGATTTAGAGAAGTCAGGTCAGGAAATCGACTTTTACCAGCGTTCGGGAGTCTTCCTCTTGAAAAAGGATGAATCCAAGTTAGAAGAACTCTATGACCTAGCCCTCCAGCGCAGAGAAGAGTCTCCCTTGATAGGGCAGTTAGCAATTCTTGATCAAGCCTCAGCTAGTGAGTTCTTTCCTGGTTTGCAGGGTTTCGACAGCCTGCTCTATGCTTCTGGTGGAGCGAGAGTAGATGGCCAACTTTTAGTAACTCGTTTGCTGGAAGCCAGTCAAGTCACGCTGGTCAAAGAAAAAGTGAGTCTGACACCTTTAGCGTCAGGTTACCAGATTGGTGAAGAGGTGTTTGAGCAGGTTGTTTTGGCGACGGGAGCTTGGTTGGGACACCTGTTAGAGCCTTTAGGATATGAAGTGGATGTTCGTCCACAAAAAGGGCAATTACGAGACTATCAACTAGTTCAAGACCTGGAATCCTACCCTGTTGTTATGCCCGAGGGGGAGTGGGATTTGATTCCTTTTGCAGGTGGGAAATTGTCCCTAGGTGCTACCCATGAAAATGATATGGGATTTGATTTGACGGTAGATGAAACCTTGCTCCAGCAAATGGAGGAGGCAGCCTTGCCTTACTACCCAGCCTTGGCAGGAGCGAAATCATCGGGTGAACGCGTGGGAATCCGTGCCTATACAAGTGATTTTTCACCTTTCATTGGGCAAGTACCCGGCTTAGCAGGTGTCTATGCGGCCAGTGGCCTAGGTTCATCAGGCCTCACAACGGGTCCTATCATCGGTTACCATTTAGCCCAACTGATCCAAGATAAGGAGTTGACCTTGGACCCAGTAAACTACCCAATTGAGAACTATGTCAAACGAGTAAAAAGCGAATAAGTATTTTACTGAAATTTTAGCCTTGCCCCTAGGATAGCAAATGACATTCCCTATCAAAAATGGTAAAATAAGAAAAAATCCGAGAATCGAGGAACAAAGATGCAAGAAAAGATTTTGGTAACAGGTGGAGCTGGTTTTATCGGAACCCACACTGTTATTGAGTTAATCCAAGCAGGTCATCAGGTTGTTGTGGTGGATAACCTTGTCAACAGCAATCGCAAAAGTTTAGAAGTTGTTGAAAGAATTACAGGAGTTGAAGTGCCTTTCTATGAGGCAGATATCCGTGATACAGATACCCTCAGAGATATTTTCAAGCAAGAAGAACCAACAGGTGTCATTCACTTTGCTGGTTTGAAGGCTGTCGGTGAATCCACTCGTATCCCTCTTGCCTATTATGACAACAATATCGCTGGAACTGTCAGCCTTTTGAAGGTCATGGAAGAAAATAACTGTAAAAACATCATTTTCAGTTCTTCTGCGACAGTTTACGGAGATCCGCATACAGTGCCAATCTTGGAAGATTTCCCACTTTCTGTGACCAATCCATATGGTCGCACCAAGCTTATGCTAGAGGAAATTTTGACAGATATCTACAAGGCAGACTCAGAATGGAATGTGGTCTTGCTTCGTTACTTTAATCCAATCGGAGCCCATGAGAGTGGTGATTTGGGAGAAAATCCAAACGGTATTCCAAACAACCTCTTGCCATATGTGACTCAAGTAGCCGTTGGAAAATTAGAGCAAGTGCAAGTGTTTGGAGACGATTACGATACGGAAGATGGAACTGGTGTTCGTGACTATATCCACGTTGTCGATTTGGCTAAAGGTCACGTCGCAGCTCTGAAAAAAATTCAAAAAGGTTCAGGTCTAAACGTTTACAACCTTGGAACAGGTAAAGGCTACTCAGTTCTTGAAATTATCCAAAACATGGAAAAAGCAGTGGGACGTCCGATTCCTTACCGCATTGTAGACCGTCGCCCAGGTGATATCGCAGCCTGCTATTCAGACCCAGCAAAAGCCAAAGCAGAACTAGGCTGGGAAGCAGAACTTGACATTACTCAAATGTGTGAAGACGCATGGCGTTGGCAAAGCAAGCATCCAAATGGATTTGAAGACTAAGATGGTGATGTCAATCATTGTCCCCTGTTTAAACGAAGAGGAAGTACTTCCTCTTTTTTATCAGGCTTTGGAAGATTTGATTCCTGATTTGGGATCAGAAATCGAGTATGTCTTTGTCGATGATGGATCAAATGATGGGACCTTGGAACTTTTAAAGACCTATCGGGAGCAAAATCCGGCAGTGCATTATCTTTCCTTCTCTCGAAATTTTGGCAAAGAAGCAGCTCTGTATGCAGGTTTGCAATATGCGACAGGAGATCTGGTGGTGGTAATGGATGCAGACCTTCAAGATCCTCCTAGTATGTTACTTGAAATGAAAGCTTTACTAGAACAAAATGCAGATTTGGACTGCGTTGGAACACGGAGAACTAGTCGGGAGGGAGAACCCTTCTTTCGCAGTTTCTGTGCTGACATCTTTTACCGCCTCATGCAAAAAATCAGTCCAGTAGCCCTGCCGTCAGGTGTTCGTGATTTTCGCATGATGAGAAGGTCTGTAGTGGATGCCATTTTATCCTTGACAGAGTCCAATCGTTTTTCAAAGGGACTCTTTGCTTGGGTCGGCTTTAAAACCCACTATCTGGATTATCCTAATGTAGAAAGACAGGCTGGCAAGACCAGTTGGAGTTTTAGGCAACTCTTTTTCTACTCCGTTGAAGGAATTGTGAATTTTTCAGATTTTCCCTTGATTATAGCCTTCGTAGCTGGCCTCCTATCTTGTTTTATTTCTCTACTCATGACCTTTTTTGTCGTGGTTCGAACCCTCATTTTGGGCAACCCGACATCAGGTTGGACCTCTCTGATGGCTGTTATTCTCTTTCTTGGAGGTATTCAACTCTTGACCATTGGGATTCTCGGCAAGTATATTAGTAAGATTTATCTAGAGACCAAAAAAAGACCACTTTATCTCATCAAAGAAAAAAGTGACCTTCCTGATTTTACAGAAAAAAATAGAGAGAAAAGACTATAATTTTACATGGAAATGTGCTAAACTAGAAGGAGTGGAACGTTCTTGTCGATATTAGAGTTAATCTTTAATCAAGGCACGTGTCGGACAGTTTCTAACAGCTTCTACGACGTCTTGGCTAGGAGAGATTTCTTTTTCTAGTTGGTCAGGGTCATCGTAAAAACGCACGATTCCATTATCGTGGTAATCAAATAAATCAGAATAAGTTTGGCAAAGCCCACAGGCAATGCAACGTTCAGGTATAAGTGTGATTTTCATATTTATATTGTAATAAGAAACGTAAAAAAAAACAAGGAGTAAGGTATGGCAAAAGAACCGTGGCAAGAAGATATTTATGAAAACCAAGAAGAAACAAGATCAGAACGTCGTAAGAGAACTCAAGGTAGAGATGTAGTAGCCAATCGTGTTTTGACAATCCTAGCCAGTATTTTCTTTGTAATTGTGGTGGTGATGATTATTGTTCTCATCTATCTATCATCGGGTGGGAGTAATCGCACAGCAGCCTTGAAAGATTTTCACGATTCAGACGCAAATGTAGTACAGATTTCATCTTCTAGTAGCTCCCAGCCTGAACAGAGTTCAGAATCAGAATCTTCTTCTGAACACTCGGAGGAAGCTACTGATCCAGAAGGGACGACAAAAGTCTTGGCTGGAGAAGGAGAAGCAGCTATTGCAGCTCGCGCTGGGATTTCGATTGCGCAGTTAGAGGCCTTGAATCCTGGGCACATGGCTACAGGATCTTGGTTTGCTAATCCAGGTGATGTTGTTAAAATCAAATAGGAGTTGATATGAAAACCATTCAAATTGCTATTGACGGCCCTGCTTCAAGTGGTAAGAGTACGGTCGCAAAGATTATTGCCAAGGATTTTGGATATACCTACCTCGATACAGGTGCTATGTATCGTGCAGCGACCTACATGGCTCTCAAGAACCAGTTAGGAGTAGAAGAAGTTGAAGCACTTCTAACCTTATTGGACCAGCATCCAATCAGTTTTGGACGCTCAGAAACTGGGGAACAGCTTGTCTTTGTAGGAGATGTGGATATTTCCCATCCTATCCGTGAAAATGAAGTGACCAATCATGTTTCTGCTATTGCAGCAATTCCTGAGGTTCGTGAGAAACTTGTTTCTCTCCAACAAGAGATTGCCCAGCAAGGTGGGATTGTCATGGACGGTCGCGATATCGGGACAGTTGTTTTACCTCAAGCTGAACTCAAAATTTTCCTAGTAGCCTCTGTTGATGAAAGAGCAGAGCGCCGTTACAAGGAAAATGTTGCCAAGGGGATTGAAACAGACCTTGAAACCCTAAAAGAGGAGATTGCTGCGCGTGACTACAAGGATAGTCATCGTGAGACTTCACCTCTAAAACAAGCGGAGGATGCTGTTTACCTTGACACAACTGGTTTGAACATTCAAGAAGTAGTTGAAAAAATCAAAGCAGAAGCTGAAAAAAGAATGTAAATGTAGAAAAGCCGATAGATTGATATCGGTTTTTTTCTAAATTTGTCAAAATGCTGATTTTAAGGTATAATAGTTGCTGTTCGAGAAATTTTGATTTTCAAAGAATAGTGAATGATGATAAGGAGAAACCATGAACAACCTACCAAATTGCCCACAATGTAACTCAGAGTATGTCTACGAAGACGGTGCCCTACTGGTTTGCCCAGAATGTGCTCATGAGTGGAATCCTGCTGAAGTTGCAGAAGTAGAAGAAGGCCTTGTCGCTATCGATGCCAACGGAAATAAATTGGCTGACGGTGATACTGTAACCCTCATCAAGGACTTGAAAGTAAAAGGTGCGCCAAAAGATTTGAAACAAGGGACGCGCGTGAAAAATATCCGCATTGTAGAAGGCGACCACAATATCGATTGTAAGATTGATGGCTTTGGTGCCATGAAACTCAAATCAGAGTTTGTGAAGAAAATTTAAGCATGTCAAAGCACTACAAACTAGTATTTTATAGCCGTATCTTCTTGTTTCTAGCGGCTTTTACGGGAGTTTATCTTGAAATCGCCAAGCATGGTGGATTTGGGATGCTTCTCTATTATACGGTTCTGTCAAATCTTTTAGTAGCGATTTTTACGCTCTATCTCTTAAAGGTTATGAGCCGTTTAGGTGAAAACTGGCAAAGACCAAGTCTCTTGCGCTTAAAAGGTGGGGTCACCATGAGTATCATGATTACCTGTGTGATTTACCATTTCCTCTTAGCGCCCATTGCGACTAATTTCTATACTCTGGAAAATTTCCTTTGCCACTATATCGTTCCCCTTTGGTTTTTAGCAGATACCCTCTTTTTTGACAAACAGGGTCAATACAAGATTTGGGATCCAGTTGTGTGGACGATTTTACCCTTGATATATATGATTTTCGCTCTTTTTAATGGCTTGGTATTGAAACTAGACATTCCTAATTCTAAGGTCAGTCCTTTTCCTTACTTCTTTTTGAATGTGAACAAGGGGTGGGATGTCGTATTCAAGTGGTGTCTGATTATCTTTGTTGCCTATATGGTGGCAGGATTTATCTTCTACTTTATTAAGCAAATCAAGAGGAAGTCATCCTAAGACACAAGGGATTCATTTTCGAGTTTAAGAAGGAGTCTATATACGAATGAGACTTCTTCTTTTCTTGCTTATTTGATAACTATCAAAAAGACAGAAGATTAAGAGAAAATATAGAAAGAGATTTCATGAAACAATTTTTAGAACGGGCCAGTATTTTGGCTCTCTCCCTCGTTTTGATTACCTCCTTTTCGATTTCAAGTGCCCTACCAGCCATGTTTGACTATTATCAGGGGTATCCTAAGGAACAAATTGAGCTCTTGGCGAGCTTGCCTTCCTTTGGGATCATGATCATGTTACTACTAAATGGTTTCTTAGAAAAAATATTCCCTGAGCGCTTACAGATTAGTTTAGGCTTGCTGATTTTATCACTGAGTGGGACGGCTCCCTTCTGGTATCAGGCCTATCCTTTTGTCTTTGGAACACGGATTCTTTTTGGTTTGGGTGTTGGGATGATCAATGCCAAGGCCATTTCCATTATCAGTGAACGTTATCAAGGGAAGACGCGAATTCAGATGTTAGGGCTACGTGGTTCTGCAGAGGTTGTTGGAGCTTCTCTCATTACCTTGGCCGTCGGCCAGTTGTTAGCCTTTGGTTGGACAGCTACCTTCTTAGCCTATAGTGCTGGATTTTTGGTGCTGATCCTCTATCTGCTCTTTGTCCCTTATGGAAAGAAAAAGAAAGAAGTCAAGAAAAAAGCGAAGGAAGCAAGCCGTTTAAGCCGAGAAATGAAAGGCTTGATTTTTATCCTAGCTATAGAAGCGGCAGTTGTAGTTTGTACCAATACAGCTATTACCATCCGTATTCCAAGTTTGATGGTGGAAAGAGGCCTTGGAGATGCCCAGTTATCTAGTTTTGTTCTAAGTGTCATGCAGCTGATTGGGATTGTGGCTGGGGTGAGTTTTTCTTTCTTGATTTCTATCTTTAAGGAAAAATTGCTCCTCTGGTCTGGTATTACCTTCGGCTTAGGGCAAATCGTGATTGCCTTGTCTCCATCCTTGTGGGTGGTAGTGGCAGGCAGCATTCTGGCTGGTTTTGCCTACAGTGTAGCCTTGACGACGGTCTTTCAACTTGTCTCTGAAAGAATTCCAGCTAAACTCCTCAATCAAGCAACCTCATTTGCGGTTTTAGGCTGTAGTTTTGGAGCCTTTACGACTCCGTTTGTTCTAGGTGCGATTGGTTTATTAACACAAAATGGGATGTTGGTTTTCGCCATTTTAGGATCCTGGTTGATTGTAACCTCTATTTTTGTTATGTACCTACTTCAAAAGAGAGCTTAGGATTGATTCCTAAGTTTTTCTTTTTGGGATTATTGTACCCAGACAGCTGTGGATTTTCTAGCTTGTTACGAGACTAATTTCTTGATAAAATAGAAGTTATGACGAGATATAAAGCAACTATTTCCTATGATGGTTACGCCTTTGCTGGTTTTCAGCGTCAGCCCCATGCGAGGAGCGTTCAGGAAGAAATTGAAAAAACCTTGACTAGATTGAATAAGGGGCAAGCCATCACTGTTCACGGTGCTGGTAGGACTGATAGTGGAGTTCATGCTCTGGGTCAGGTGATCCATTTTGACCTGCCTTATCAAATGGATGAGGAGAAACTTCGCTTTGCTCTGGATACTCAGTCTCCTGAAGATATTGATGTGATTTCAATTGAGCTTGTGGCGGATGATTTTCATTGTCGTTATGCTAAGCACAGCAAGACCTATGAGTTTATCGTGGATAGGGGTCGTCCTAAAAATCCGATGCGCCGTCACTATGCTACTCACTTTCCTTATCCGCTCGATGTGGAGCGGATGCAGGAGGCCGTCAAGAAATTAGAAGGAACCCATGATTTCACCGGTTTTACAGCATCTGGAACTAGTGTAGAAGACAAGGTTCGCACCATTACAGAAGCTAGTTTAACAGTCGATGAGACAGGGCAGTTTTTGACCTTTACCTTTTCAGGAAATGGTTTCTTGTATAAACAGATTCGCAATATGGTGGGGACGCTGCTTAAAATAGGAAATAATCGTATGCCAGTGGAGCAGATTGACCTCATCTTGGAGCAGAAGGACAGGCAGCTAGCTGGTCCAACGGCAGCACCAAATGGCTTGTATTTAAAGGAGATTCGTTATGAAGAATAATCGTATTTTAGCACTTTCAGGAAATGATATTTTTAGTGGTGGTGGTTTGTCAGCTGATTTGGCTACATATACCTTGAACGGCTTGCATGGCTTTGTAGCAGTGACTTGCTTGACAGCCTTGACAGAGAAGGGTTTTGAAGTCTTTCCAACTGACGATGCCATTTTTCAACATGAATTAGATAGCTTGAGAGATGTGGAGTTTGGGGGAATTAAAATCGGTCTTCTACCAACTGTTAGTGTGGCTGAGAAGGCTTTGGACTTTATCAAGCAGCGCCCAGGTGTGCCTGTGGTATTGGACCCTGTCTTGGTCTGCAAGGAAACGCATGATGTGGCTGTAAGTGAACTCTGCCAAGAGTTGATTCGCTTTTTCCCTCATGTCAGTGTGATTACGCCTAATCTCCCAGAAGCAGAATTATTGGCTGGTCAGGAAATCAAAACCTTGGAAGACATGAAAACTGCAGCGCAGAAATTGCATGACTTAGGAGCGCCAGCAGTCATTATCAAGGGAGGCAATCGCCTTAGTCAGGACAAGGCTGTAGATGTCTTTTATGATGGACAGACCTTTACAGTCCTAGAAAATCCCGTTATCCAAGGCCAAAATGCTGGTGCAGGTTGTACCTTTGCCTCAAGCATTGCCAGTCACTTGGTTAAAGGTGATGAACTTTTACCAGCAGTAGAAAGTTCTAAAGCTTTCGTTTATCGTGCCATTGCACAAGCAGATCAATATGGAGTAAGACAATATGAAGCAAACCAAAACAACTAAAATCGCCCTTGTATCCCTATTAACCGCCCTCTCTGTGGTTCTAGGTTATTTCTTAAAAATCCCAACACCGACAGGCATTCTAACTCTTTTAGATGCGGGTATCTTCTTTGCGGCCTTTTACTTTGGAAGTCGTGAAGGGGCTGTAGTCGGAGGACTAGCAGGTTTCTTAATTGACCTCTTATCAGGCTATCCTCAATGGATGTTCTTTAGCTTAATCAATCATGGCTTGCAGGGATTTTTCGCAGGATTTAAAGGCAAAACTCAGTGGCTAGGCCTTATCCTAGCAACCATTGTCATGGTAGGAGGCTACGCCTTGGGTTCAACTTTAATGAATGGCTGGGCAGCCGCTCTACCAGAAATCCTACCAAATTTCATGCAAAATATAGTAGGGATGATTGTAGGATTTATTCTTAGTCAAAGTATCAAGAAGATTAAGTAATACTCTTCGAAAATCTCTTCAAACCACGTCAGCTTCACTTTGCCGTAGATATGGTTACTGACTTCATCAGTCTTATCTACAACCTCAAAACATTGTTTTGAGCAACCTGCGGCAAGCTTCCTAGTTTGCACTAGTATAAAGAGGCTGAGTCAAAAGTCTTAAAAATCAGCAAAAACGCATAGTATCAGGTGTTGAAAAACCTTGATACTATGCGTTTTATTGTGGGAAGATTTTATACTCTTCGAAAATCTCTTCAAACTACGTCAGCTTCGTCTTGCCGTAGGATATGGTTACTGACTTCGTCAGTTCTATCCACAACCTCAAAACATTGTTTTGAGCAACCTGCGGCTAGTTTCCTAGTTTGCACTTAGTATAAAGAGGTTGAGTCAAAAGTCCTAAAAATCAGCAAAAACGCATAGTATCAGGTGTTGAAAAACCTTGATACTATGCGTTTTATTGTGGGAAGATTTTATACTCTTCGAAAATCTCTTCAAACCGCGTCAACGTCGACTTGCCGTATATATGGTTACTGACTTCGTCAGTTCTATCCACAACCTCAAAACAGTGTTTTGAGCTGACTTCATCAGTCTTATCTACAACCTCAAAACAGTGTTTTGAGCATCCTGCGGCTAGTTTCCTAGTTTGCACTTAGTATAAAGAGGTTGAGTCAAAAGTCCTAAAAATCAGCAAAAACGCATAGTATCAGGTGTTGAAAAACTCGATACTATGCGTTTTATTGTGGGAAGATTTTCGAAGAATATTAATCAAAATAAAGCAAGTCTTTGCTGGTGCTTGTAAAGAGGTCAAATCCATCCTTGGTAACAACACCGCAGTCTTCGATACGGACACCGACTTTACCGGGGATATAGATACCTGGTTCAACAGAGAAGCACATGCCTTCTTCGATGACCATGTCGTTTCCTTCCATGATAGATGGGAATTCGTGGACATCCATACCGATTCCGTGACCGAGACGGTGGTTGAAGTACTCGCCGTAACCAGCTTTTTCGATGACTTCACGGGCAGCGCGATCCACTTCATGGGCAGTCACACCCGGCTTGATAAAGTCAAGAGCAGCTTGTTGGGCTTCAAGAGTCAAGTTGTAAATGTCTTTCTTGAATTGGTCTGGTTTGCCGACAGCGACTGTACGAGTCATATCTGACGCGTAGCCGTTGACGAGGACACCAAGGTCAAAGAGGAGAAGAGCGTCATTTTCAACCTTATTAGTTGCTGGAATACCGTGTGGATTTGCTGCGTTATCACCAGTCAAGACCATGGTATCAAAGCTCATTTCATAGCCTTCACGTTTCATGGCAAAGTCGATTTGGGCAATGATATCTGTCTCAGTCTTATCAAGAGAAATATTGTCAAAACCAACATTGACAGCCTTGTCAGCATAAAGACCTGCAACCATCATTTTTTGCACTTCATCAGCTGATTTGATGAGGCGCATGCGTTGAATACGAGGAGTGAGGTTTTCAAACTCAGCAGTTTCAAAGACTGTTTTCAAACCATGGTATTTAGTCAAGATGAGATTATCAAACTCAACAGCAACGCGTTTGAAGTCGTGCTGTGGAAGAGCATGTTTCATTTTTTGCCATGGATTTTCAGAATCCACATAGCCCACAACTGGGAAAGAGACAGTGCTGCTTGCACGCTCAACCTCAAGGGCTGGGACAAAGAGGAGAGGTTCCTGATCCGCTAGGACAAAAAGGAACATTTGGCGTTCATGGGGATCACTGTAAAAGCCAGTGAGGTAATTGATTGTGACGGGGTCAGATACGACAGCGACGTCTAGTTTTTCTGATTCAAGATATGTTACGATTTGTTGTAATTTAGACATATGCTACCTTCTTTCTACCCCTCTATTTTGGCAAAAAAAGAGAGAAAATGCAAGGGAGAAGGGTAAAAGAAAAGACAAAAAAACTCCGACAAGATAACGGAGTTCTTTGATATCATTTTACTTTGTTTAAGAAAAGTCAGCCTTGCTTTTGACGTCGCTGTATTCTTCAGCGATTTCTTGGCTGAGAATGTCCTCATAGGCAGGGAGTTGGATCTCCTGACCATATTTCTTCTTGAGAGCAGTAGTGACTAGGCGATAAGCTAGATTGGCATTACGAGAGAGGATAGGTCCGTGGAAGTAGGAACCAAAGACATTCTTATAATGAACACCTTCGCCGACCTTTTCTTCGTTGTTTCCATTTCCATAGACAACCTGTCCCAGCGGTTTTTGGTCATCTGAAAGGAAGGTACGGCCCTGATGATTTTCAAAGCCATAGTAGGTTTCATCGAAGTCTTCATTGTGAATCTTGATGTCACCGATAAAGCGATTATTAGTTTGATTAAGGGTATAATGTCCCATAACCCCCAGACCTTCGATACGTTTACCTGAAGCTTCAACATAATATTGGCCCAATAGTTGGAAACCACCGCAGATAGCGAGAACCACTCCATCGTTTTGGATGTAGTTGTCAATGCTCTCTTTTTTAGCAGGTAGGTCGTCTGCAATGATACTCTGTTCAAAGTCTTGACCACCGCCGAAAAAGGCGATATCATAGTGGTTTTCATCAAAATCATCATGGAGAGAAACGATGTCAACCGTCACATGGGCCCCCAGTTTTTCAGCCACATACTTGAGCATGAGGATGTTTCCATTGTCCCCGTAGGTATTCATGAGATTGCCATAGAGGTGGGCAATGTTGAGCTGATAAGGGTAATTGCCAGCTTTTGAGGAAAGTGAAGTATAAACCATTAGTTCATCTCCTTTCTAACAATCTGACGACTAGCCAGCAATTCGCGGAATTCAAGCATGGCAGTATAGGTAGCCAGGATATAGGCATGCTTGCAATCTTGATTCTCAATGGTTTTGAGAACTTGTTCCAGATTGCTTGTTTCAGTGATTTTCTCAGCTGGATAGCCTGTTACTCGGAGGCGACGTGCGATTTCAGAATGACGAACACCGCCAGCGTTGATTTCGGGAATGTCCATGTCAGTGATTTGTTCAAAGTCCGCATCCCAAATCCAGCTAGTATCAATACCGTCTGCATAGTTGGCATTGAGGAGGACAGAAAGGCTAAATGGATAAGGTGCTAGTTTAATCATCTCGATAGCTTGGGTAGCACCGACTGGATTTTTAATCAAGACAAGAGTACATTCTTTATCGCCGATATGGAAGGTTTCCTGACGACCAAAGACAGCACGGCTCTTATCAAATCCCTGCTTGATGAGTTGCGAATCTGCACCGAGGAAACGGGCGATAGCAACCGCAGCAAGGGCATTGTAGATATTGTAGAGCCCACCGATTTGAATACCGTATTCTTGTCCATCAATGACAAAGCGAGAGCGATTGTTGGTCAACTCAACCAGTTCTGTCAAGCGATAGTCTAGATCAGGACGTTTACATCCACAACCTTCACAGATATAGGCCCCCAAGTTTGCATAGGTATTGTGCTCGTATTTGAGGATGCCTTGACAGTCAGGGCAGAGAATACCTTCGGTATTGTAGTGAGCCAGTTTGGCTGGCCCTTTTTCTAAGTCAAAACCAAAATACTCTACAGGATTTGGAATAGCTGGCTTGTAGAAAAGCGGACTGTCACCATTGAGGAGAACAGTAGCTGTAGGCACCTTACGAATGGCATTCAAAATCATCTTGTAAGTTGTGTAAATCTCACCATAGCGGTCCATCTGGTCACGGAAGATATTCGTGATAACAAATAAGCTTGGTTGGATATAGTCACAGATACGAGATAGACTGGCCTCATCGATTTCTAGAACTGCAATATTTTTCCCAGTTTTAGAAGATTTGGCTGTTAAGAAGGTTGTCGCAATCCCTGTAATCATGTTGGCACCGCTTGGGTTGGTCAGAACCTGACCATAAACCTCTTTTAAAATGCCGACAGTGAGGGCAGTTGTCAAGGTTTTTCCATTGGTTCCAGTGACCACGACAATCTCGTAGTTCTTAGCTAGGTTTTGTAAAATATCTTTATCAAATTGAAGGGCAAGTTTTCCTGGGAGCGTACTTCCACGGCCAAGACGGCTTAAAACGAAGTGAGAAGAACGCCCAGCTAGAAGGCCCAAAGTAGTTTTTAATTTCATGTTTCTATTATATCATACTGCGCCCAGCAGTCCAATAACTAAAGTAACCTCTAAGATCAACTAAAGAAGTAACCTTAGAAGTGCTTTTTAGGTTCTGATTAAACCAAACCAATCAAATACAATACCTTTGGATTTGATAACTTTGGCAACTTTAAGAAATAAATCTTTCTCACTCTGAATATAAGAAAGGAGAGGACATCGATTATCCTCTACAGGTTTTAAAATTTCATTAATCCATTATAACTGACAAAGATACCTAACTTTTGGGATTTAGATCATTTTTTGGAAAGTCTCTTTTATAATAAATTACGAATTTTTTCTTTTATAAATGCGTTAAGAGGATAGTGTTTATCAAGATATTCTAGGAGTGCCTGAGCAGATTCAGAAATTCGTTCGTAACCTTGCAAAAAGTGAGGCAATTGTTTGGCCTCGTTTGGATAACCTTTTTCAAATCTTCTGTTGTTGTTAAAAATATCTATAAAATCAGATTTAGAAGTTTTTTCCAAATTGATTAGTTCGGTCCAAAGCTTGACGGATCTGTTTTGGATGAAATCATAAGCAGCCAATTTTTCGCCTCGTTGATAGCGACCTAGTCCTATATATAGATTGCATAAAATTTCTCCCAACAGCCATTCACGGTCTCTATTTTCCTTTGATGGCAATCTTTGTGGCTGGCAGATTGTTCCATCAAAACCGACCTCCTTCCAGATAATCTTGCCTTCAGCGAAGGGAATGTTTACTAGTTCATGAGCTTCAAAGACAGCAAATTCACAAAAAATATCATCTTCAAATAGAACTTTATGTCCGTCCACTGTATTTTGGTAGTGAAATGCAATTGGTTCTAGATTACTTAACCAAGTTAGATCCTGTATATAGGCCTGCTTGTAGCCATCTTTTACAATAACAAAAAAATCCAAATCTGAGTATTGATCCAATCGGTCTCTTTCTACTCCGCAAGAACCAAGTGCCAGCAAAGCTAGTGCTTGTCTAGAATCTTTTAGAGACTGACCAATATCATCTAGTCTTTGTAACAGTAATTCTGTTTTATTCATAATCGTTACCTCATTATTTCTTGTTTACAGACATTATATAGTTAATGTTTTCGAAAGTCAATTTCATCCCATACCAAATATATACTAATGTAATATGGGATTTCTTTCGATATTTTTTACAATGATAAAGTTTAAACATTTTGCAGGGTATTGCTCATATTATCAAGAATGAAGAAATTTGAAGTATCCTTT
This sequence comes from bacterium, assembly GCA_905221065.1. Taxonomy (GTDB): domain Bacteria; phylum Bacillota; class Bacilli; order Lactobacillales; family Streptococcaceae; genus Streptococcus. Next base: position 10,616 of record CAJNBS010000018.1, on the reverse strand, counting down.
GATTGATTAGAAAGTGATTCTTATCTTTAAAAAGATTAAATAATTTGGAAAATATTTAAGAAGAAAAAATATATCGACTTAACCATCAATTTGCAAACGGTAAAACCTTTCCACAAACGATGAAAATACACATACGACCCGCGCAAAGAGTGGATAATTTACTAATTAGGCATGAAACAATCATTGCAAAATATACTTTTTAAATTATCCATAAAACGATGAGCTGAAGCGAGTTATTCAAAGTCATATGTATTGCTGATATTTGAAAGAGTGACCTGAGACCCAATATATAATTAGGACTGCTAAGTAAAGTTTGGACATTATATCATAAAAGAGAGAAAAGACAGATTTAGTGTTTCGCAGAAGCAAAAACAGCCCAAAGAGGGCTGTTGGATACGATTAATCTCAACTTAAATTGCAAACAAGTCATTCAAGTTCTCAGCCAAGGTTGGGTGAGTGAAGATTTGTTTTGTGAAGTAAGTGTAAGGAATCTTGTTGTCCATAGCAACAGTGATGATGTTGATGATTTCTTGAGATCCTTCTGAGAAGATGCTTGCTCCAAGAATCTCTTTTGTTTCAGTATTGACAACAGCTTTGAAGGCTCCGCGAAGGTCTCCGTTTACGTGACCACGAGGCATTGCTGCAACAGGGATTTCCTTGACAGCGTATGGAAGTTTCAAATCAGCCGCTTGGCTTTCAGTCAACCCAACTTGTGAAAGTGCAGGTGTGATGAACATAGTGTTTGGTACATTGAGACGGTCTTCAAGTGTGTAGCTGCCATCTCCAGCAAGGTAGCTGTAAACAACACGGAAGTCATCAAGTGAAATGTAAGTAAATTGAAGGCCACCGTTGACATCTCCAACTGCAAAGACACCAGGAACGTTTGTTTGACAATGTTTGTCTACTTTAATAGCGCCACGTTCAGTAAGTTCAATATCTGTATTTTCAAGTTGAAGTGGTTCTACATTTGGTTTACGTCCAGTTGCATAGAGAAGGGCATCGAAACGGTAAGTCTCGTTTTCAGTTACGACAAGGACTTGGTCACCGTCGTTTTTGATTTCAGTAGTACGGATATTTTGAAGCAATTCAATGCCGTCTTCTTCCATGTATTGTTTAGCAAGAGCTGCGATGGAAGGTTCTGCACGAGGTAGGAAAGTATCCAAGGCATCTAGGACTGTAACCTTGCTTCCAAGTTTGTTGTAAAGGCCAGCAAATTCAAGACCGATATTTCCGCCACCAAGGACACCAAGGTTTTCAGGCAATTTGTCCAAGTTTTGGATACCTGTTGAGTCAAAGACGTTTTTGCTTGTCGCAAGTCCTGGAATTGGCAAGACGTTTGAAACAGCACCAGTGTTGATGACGATCGTTTCAGCAGTCAATTCTTGTTTTTCATCACCAGCTTGGATTTCGATGACTTTATTTGAAAGGAAGTGAGCTTCCGCATCAAAGATATCGACACCTGTACCAGCAACAGTCGCATAGTTTTTACCGTTGAGGCGACCAGTGATAGTATTTTTTGTAGCAATCACTTCTTCAAAAGACAAGTCTTTCTCAGCAGCAACTAGCAAAGTTTTAGTTGGGATACAACCGATGTTGATACAAGTTCCACCGTACATAGCTTTGCTACGTTCAACGAGGGCAACTTTCTTGCCAGCTGAAGCCAATTTACCAGCTAGTGTTTTACCAGCTTTACCAAATCCGATAACGATTAAATCATAAGTTAACATTAATCTTCCTCCTATTTCGAATTTCATTCTAGCACAAGAAAAAAACTTTTGCACAATTCTGCTACGCTTTAAAAAAGTTTATGAAATAGTGGAAATTATAGTCTTACTTTCTCAGAAAAATCGTTTACATGACTTTATCGACGGATTTAACTATCTTTTGCTCTGGTCTTGTGTTATACTAGATAGGTTGCAAAGAAAACAGTACTTTTCTTTTGTGGAAAAGAAGCAACACGATTTTATATCCAGTATATGAAAATACGTCATAAAAAGAAAAGTATAAACTAAGCCCTATAGGGTGGCTTCGCACCACCTTTAGAAAGAAGAATAACGTGAAATTTAATGAATTAAACTTGTCTGCTGATTTGCTAGCAGAGATTGAAAAAGCTGGTTTTGTAGAAGCTAGTCCGATCCAAGAACAAACTATTCCTTTGGCACTTGAAGGTAAGGATGTTATCGGTCAAGCTCAAACTGGTACAGGAAAAACTGCAGCCTTTGGTTTGCCAACCCTTGAAAAAATCCGTACAGAAGAAGCGACCATCCAAGCCTTGGTCATCGCTCCAACTCGTGAACTAGCTGTCCAAAGTCAAGAAGAACTCTTCCGCTTTGGTCGTAGTAAGGGAGTCAAAGTCCGTTCAGTATATGGCGGATCAAGCATTGAAAAACAAATTAAGGCTCTTAAATCTGGTGCCCATATCGTGGTGGGAACACCTGGTCGCCTCTTGGACTTGATCAAACGCAAGGCCTTGAAATTACAAGATATTGAAACTCTTATCCTTGACGAAGCGGATGAAATGCTCAACATGGGCTTCCTTGAAGACATCGAAGCCATCATCTCTCGTGTCCCTGAAAGCCGTCAAACCTTGCTTTTCTCAGCAACTATGCCAGATGCCATCAAACGTATCGGTGTTCAGTTTATGAAAGAACCTGAGCATGTCAAGATTGCTGCCAAGGAATTGACAACAGAATTGGTTGACCAGTACTATATCCGTGTTAAGGAACAAGAAAAATTTGATACCATGACTCGTCTTATGGATGTGGAACAACCAGAACTTGCTATCGTATTTGGTCGTACCAAACGTCGTGTAGATGAATTGACTCGTGGACTTAAAATCCGTGGCTTCCGTGCAGAAGGAATTCATGGAGACCTAGACCAAAACAAACGTCTTCGTGTTCTTCGTGACTTCAAAAACGGGAACCTTGATGTCTTGGTTGCAACAGACGTTGCAGCGCGTGGTTTGGATATTTCAGGTGTGACCCATGTCTATAACTACGATATTCCACAAGATCCTGAAAGTTATGTTCACCGTATCGGTCGTACAGGTCGTGCTGGTAAGTCAGGTCAATCGATTACCTTTGTTGCTCCAAATGAAATGGGCTACCTTCAAATCATCGAAAACTTGACTAAGAAACGCATGAAAGGCTTGAAACCAGCGACAGCTGAAGAAGCCTTCCAAGCTAAGAAACAAGTAGCGCTCAAGAAAATCGAACGTGATTTTGCAGATGAGACAATCCGTGGCAACTTTGAGAAATTTGGTAAGGATGCTCGCAAGTTGGCTGCTGAATTTACTCCAGAAGAATTGGCCATGTATATCTTGAGTCTGACAGTCCAAGATCCGGATAGTCTTCCAGAAGTTGAGATTGCGCGTGAAAAACCACTGCCATTTAAACCATCAGGTAATGGCTTCGGTGGTAAAGGTAAGGGAGGTCGTCGTGGAGATGACCGTCGTGATCGCGAACGCCGTGGCAATGGTCGCCGTGATGATTTCAAAAAAGGCAGTCGTGGAAATGATCGTTATGATAAGGAAAAACGTTACCGTAAGGATAATAAAAAACCACGCACTACTTCAAGCGAAAAGAAAACAGGCTTTGTTATTCGTAACAAGGGCGATAAATAAGAAAAAGCGGTTCAAAATGAATCGCTTTTTTATATAAGGAGACCGAATGGAAAAAGAAAGATAAATAAAATAGATATATTATCTTCTTGTAATATTATAATACACAAAAATAGGGAGATTGTCAATAGAAAAGAAGCAATTTAATTAAAAATATTCTTGTTTTTTCAAATTGCAATTAAATAAGCAATTTTCAGATAATAATTGAAAATTCAACCTGTTTATGTTATAATGATAGCGATTAAATTCGAGGTGAAAAATGGCACATTTATTAGAAAAAACTAGAAAAATTACTTCTATCCTGAAGCGCTCAGATGAGCAGTTGCAGGAAGAACTTCCTTACAATGCGATTACCCGTCAATTGGCAGATATCATTGACTGTAATGCTTGTATTGTTAATAGCAAGGGACGTCTCCTTGGCTATTTTATGCGTTATAAAACCAATACAGATCGCGTGGAGCAATTCTTCCAAACTAAGATTTTCCCGGATGACTATGTACAGGGCGCGAACATGATTTACGATACAGAAGCCAATCTGACAGTTGATCATGATTTGAGTATTTTCCCTGTGGAAAGTCGTGCCGATTTTCCTGATGGCTTGACGACTATTGCACCGATTCATGTATCAGGGATTCGTTTAGGTTCTTTGATTATTTGGCGCAATGATAAAAAATTCGAAGACGAGGACTTGATCCTTGTTGAGATTGCCAGTACCGTTGTTGGGATTCAGCTCCTCAACTTCCAACGTGAAGAAGATGAGAAAAATATCCGCCGTCGTACTGCTGTTACTATGGCGGTCAATACCCTTTCTTATTCAGAACTCCGTGCTGTTTCAGCAATTTTAGGGGAATTAAACGGAAACGAAGGGCAGTTGACTGCGTCAGTGATTGCAGACCGTATCGGTATTACCCGTTCTGTGATCGTTAATGCCCTTCGTAAACTTGAGTCTGCTGGGATTATTGAAAGTCGCTCGCTTGGAATGAAGGGAACCTACCTTAAGGTCTTGATTTCAGATATTTTTGAAGAAGTGAAGAAAAGAGATTACTAATGACTAAGGCTTTAATTTCGATTGATTATACAGAAGATTTTGTTGCTGATAGTGGAAAATTGACAGCAGGCGCTCCAGCTCAGGCAATTTCGGAAGCTATTAGCAAGGTGACTCGGTTAGCTTTTGAACGCGGAGACTACATCTTCTTTACCATTGATGCTCACGAAGAAAACGATTGTTTTCATCCAGAAAGTAAATTATTTCCTCCTCACAATTTGATTGGGACGAGTGGACGGGATTTATATGGAGATTTGGGGATCTTTTATCAAGAGCATGGTTCAGACAGTCGTGTCTTTTGGATGGATAAACGCCATTACTCAGCTTTTTCAGGGACTGATTTGGATATCCGTTTGAGAGAGCGTCGAATTTCTACCGTTATCTTAACAGGAGTCTTGACGGATATCTGTGTCCTGCATACAGCTATAGATGCCTATAATCTAGGATATGACATCGAGATTGTTAAACCAGCTGTTGCTTCCATCTGGCCTGAAAATCACCAGTTTGCCCTAGGTCATTTCAAAAATACACTTGGGGCTAAGTTAGTAGATGAAAATCTAAATGAAATTTCAGACTAACTTGCTTAGTAAAAATGAAAAAAATCTGAAAAAAGTGTTGACAAGCATCCTAAAAGTTGATATACTAGTAAAGTAATCGACGCGGGGATGGCGGAATTGGCAGACGCGCAGGACTAAGGATCCTGTGACCGCTTTAGGTCGTGAGGGTTCAAGTCCCTCTCTCCGCATAGGATAAGAGTTAGCTTAGGCTAGCTCTTTTGTTTTTTATCAGATTTATAATATTCATGGTGGGTAGCCCTCGCTTTCAGATAAATAATATCGTTTGAAATTTCTCCTGATTTTCTCTACTATTTCTATTTTTTCCGAATAAATAGATAGAACCATCAAATCTATCAAAATTAGATTTAAAAATATGGTATAATAGAAGGAGGAAAAGGATGATTTTAAGACATCCGGGCATCAGCCCGACCAATGATTTGGTAGCTAAGAAGATTTTTAGCAATCCAGAAATCACTTGTCAATTTATTCGCGATATGCTGGACTTGCCAGCCAAAAATGTGACGATTTTGGAGGGAAGTAACATTCACGTCTTGCCTTCTACGCCTTACTCGGCTCAGGATTTCTATACCAGTATTGATGTTTTGGCTGAACTAGATAATGGAACGCAAGTAATTATTGAAATCCAAGTTCATCATCAGAATTTTTTCATCAATCGCCTGTGGGCTTATTTGTGCAGTCAGGTCAATCAAAACCTAGAAAAAATTCGCCAACGTGAAGGGGATACCCACCAGAGTTACAAACACATCGCACCTGTTTACGCAATAGCTATTGTGGATAGCAACTACTTCTCGGACGACTTGGCTTTTCACAGCTTTAGCATGCGAGAGGACACGACAGGTGAGGTTTTAACTATTACAAATAACGGTCAAGAAAACCATCTGGTTAAAATGGCATTCTTGGAATTAAAAAAATATAGAGAAACCAGCAAAGATAGTATTCGCAAACCGTGGTTAGAGTTTTTTGGGAATAAACCCTTTACCCAAGCACCCGAGCGAGCCATCAGCCAAGCAGATCAATTGCTAGACTACAAGAGCTGGTCCGAGGAGGATAGGAAGATGTTTAGTCAACTACGTATGCGTGAAGAACAAGCCTTGTTAGCACAGGACTATGCCTTGGAACAAGCTGAAGAAAAAGGGTTAGAACGTGGTCTTGAACGTGGGCGAGCTGAGGGTCTTGAAAAAGGTTTAGAGCGTGGACAACTGCTTGCTTTTTTAGATATGGTTCGTAAGCATCTTTTGACAGCTGAGGTTGCAAGTGAGCAATTGGGCATGAGCGTCGCTGAGTTTGAGGACTTATTGTAAGACCAGCACTAATAGTCAATAAATCATCTGGTCAAGATGGCGTTCTTAGAATTAAAAAAATATAGAGAAACCAGCAAAGACGAGGTTCGCAAACCGTGGTTAGAGTTTTTTGGGAATAAACCCTTTACTCAGCAACTCGAGCGAGCCATCAGACAAGCAGACCAACTGCTAGACTACAAGAGCTGGTCCGAGGAGAATAGGAAGATGTTTAGTCAACTACGTATGCGTGAAGAACAGGCATTGTTAGCACAGGACTATGCCTTGGAACAAGCTGAAGAAAAAGGGTTAGAACGTGGTCGATCAGAAGGTATTGAACAAGGTATTGAAAAAGGTTTAGAACAGGGACTGGAACGAGGTAAAGTTGAAGGAAGGGAAGAAGGGAGACTTTTTGCTTTCCTAGACATGGTCCGCCAAGGTCTTCTAACAGCTGAGGTTGCGAGTGAGCAGTTGGGCATGACTGTCGCTGAGTTTGAAGAGCTATTGAAAGAGCATCATAAATAAGAACTCAAAAAATACAGAGAAACCAGCAAAGATAGCATTCGCAAGCAGTGGTTGGAGTTTTTCGGGAATAATCCCTTTACCCAATAATAAGCTTTCATTAATCCGCTGTCTATAAAATGTAAGGATAGGCAGTCTACCATTTAAAATAAAATAATGACAGATTTTTCCGAGGTAAAAGGTAAGATCTGTTTTTTATTTATATTAAATTTTATAGTTTAGATGTTTTAAATATAAGTATAATAACACTTGCATATATATATATATATATAATCCTTAAAAAATGCTCATAAACACGATTGTTGTAGTATTTCTGTTTTGAATAAACTTTATGTAAACACTTGATTTCGAATTATAAAAGTATTAATATAGTGTTGAGATATTATGTTTCAAAGCTTTTTAGCTAATCGATTGAAACAATGAAAGGATATGCTTATGTTTGGTAAAAAGCGTGACGACAATGGTGAAAAACTTTACCGTTATTCCATAAGAAAGTACCATTTTGGTGCTGCGAGTGTGGCGATTGCAGCGCTCATCTTTTTTGCGAATGGAGTAGCTAAGGCGGATATGGCCGTCTCTCCTGCAACAGCCAATACTGAAAAAGTGGGGGTTGCTGTTACTGGTTTGACCGAGGGAGTTCCACCTACAGAGGGACATTCAGAAAAATCACAGGAAGTAGGGGCTGAGAAAGAGGTAATTGCTAAGAAATCAGTGGATAAGTCTGCTCTTAATCAGGCTCTTAGTGACCTTCAAGCAGAGATTGCTAAGATAGATAATGGGAAGCTGTCAAGTCTAGCTAATCAGATTTCTCAATTAACCGACGAAAGCAAACGTTTGCTTGGAGACGAAAATACATCTGAAGAAGCAGTTGCAACCTTAGTGGGTCGAGTTCAAGCTATGGCAGAGCAAGTACGTCAGCTCCAGTCTAAAGAGAATGGAAAAGAAGTAGAAGATAATAGCTTGAATTCTCAGCAGGATTCTATATCTGATAAAGATAATGAGAAAAATACTCCGGCTGTCAAAGATAAAATAGTAGAAGATAAAAGAACTGCTGTTTTGAATAAAAAGAGCACGGAATTATCTGCAGGCACCGAAAGTAAAACGATTACTGCATCTGAGGAATCGTATATAGTAAAAGAAGGGAAAGTTAAGAAAGAATTACCGACCTATACTAATGAAGGTGATGGAGTTTACAAATTAAAAGATGAGTTAGAATTTATTTATAAAACTCTTGAAAAAGCTGGGGCAGATCAATCTAAGATTCAAGTAGCAAAAGAAGCTTATGATAAATTTAATGAGGTATTTAGCAGGGGAGAAACTATTAGTCAAGAGGATTTTGAAGCTGCTGTTCTCAATCTTAAGAAATCTCGTGAGATTATCGAAACTGTACTTAAGGATAAATCTAGTCAAGCTTTCGTAGATGAAATGATAAATTCTCAACCGCGTAGTAGCGATGAAGAATTACCTAGTAGAGGTAGAGGTCGGACTAGAACAACGCGTACGGTTCGTGAAGGAAAGGTAAATTATGCTAACTCAGTAGAGTCTTTCTTCGAAGATGGAAAAAAAGGAGACTCACCATACGATAAGTATACTTATATATTCTATTCTAGAAGACAGGTTAATGCTATCGATAATGCTGATAGACGTGTTTCTGAAGCTAGAAATCAAATTTATGCTGATGTGACTCCTACTGATAGTGGCTTTAAATGGGATATTTATATTAATCGAAGTAAATATGATTTAAGTGATTCAGTTGCCTGGTTTACAATACCTAATGGTCAGGATTTGAAGAGAGGAAGCGTGGATATATCTTGGAAGAGTGCTGCAGGAGGATATGCGACTTCTCCTAATGATGGTACTATCGCTGGAGCTCTTAGAGCAGCTGGGTTTAAAAATGTAACAGAAGGTACCCCTCAAGATTCGCGAGTTGATAAATCGGGGAATAGTACGGTAAATAAAAAGTATTATTCTGGGGATTTAAGAGCGCTATCTCATAGAGGAGGGATAACGGGACAAGATCCTTATAGAAAGCACTTAGAAACTAGAGAGGAAACAAACTTAGCAGAAGAAAAATTTGGAATTATTGAAAAAAGTGGTGGGAAACTGTTTTATTTTGAACCAAATCAGGATTTGAAAACGTATCATCTTTCTTTTGAAACTACAGGGAACAATAATATTAATAAATTGGCGTATGCTGTAGGGATGAAGGGAGAAAGAACGGATGATGATAAACCTAGCTATAAATCTCGTTTCCTTGTAAATCAATGGTATGCTAGAACTAATGGAGAAAAAGATGCTACAGATAGCTTTAAATTTAAAATTATAGGTAGAGGATATTTTAAAATTGATCAAAATACTCTGAATCCAATTTTTTATCCAGGACATGATGATTATCGTGGAAATAAAAATGGCATTGAATATAAGAATCGTTATGACTATGTTAATAATCCTCTTCATCCAAAAGTAAACGGAGTTTTAACATATATTGAAGGAGGTAATCATTTAACAGATTATAACGATATAGATATAACCTCTTATGGTTACTATTATAATGAAAATGGAGAACGTATTCCTAGAGAAGCTCCAAATGGTAGAGGAGCTAAAGCTCAAGCTAAAGCTAATGGGGAAAATTTCACATTTTCGAAAGAAGAGAACGGTGTTCTTAGAACACTTAGTAGAGAAGCGTTAACTTTTGATGCAATTCGAACTCCAGGGGTACATACTTATCATTATAATCGTTCATTTACTGATGGCTCTCATGACAATGGAAAGTTCAGCTTTGTTACGAAACCGAAGACTCCTACGCTTATAACTTCTTTAGAACGTCAGGCAGGTAACACAATTGATATAAAAGCTGGTAACGGAACCAATGGCTTTGAAATGAGGTTATATAAACGTGAGGCTAATGGTTCTCTGACAGTAGTGAACGGCACAAATGGAAAACCTCTGACAGCCACCGCTGGATCTGATGGTGTTGCAACTTTTAATAACGTTAAAGTTGAAATTGCAGATTATGTTGTGAAGACTGTAGTAGAAGATAAGTGGACAGATTATAACAATACTAGTCATTCAACTGTGGAGTCAGATCCATCTAATAATCGAACTGCAACTGATGGAGTTCCTCCTAAAATAAGTGTGAATAATACAAACCTTCCAGAGGTGAATACGCCATCTAATCCGATTTATACAGTTGTTCAAGGCGAACGTTTTAATCCAGTTGTTAAAGTATGGGATAATTCTGGAAATATTACTAAATTGTCAATTGGGGGAACTGTACCAATTGGAGTTAACAAAAGTAAATTCGATAATAGTTTTTCTTCTGTAACGAATGCAACTGAAGATAGAAAATATACTACTTCAACACTTGATGGTACAGTTAGTTCCGAACAACGTCCTGGACATCATGTGATGACGTTTACAGTTAAGGATGCCAATAATAACGAAAAAAATTATTACTTTAACTATGTAATAAAACCAGCAGTTCCAACGGTAACCAGTACAACAACAGAAAACCGTATATTATCAACCGACAAAACAGTGACTGGTAGAGGGGTAGCTGGCGCAAAAATTAAAGT
>CAJNBS010000017.1 GCA_905221065.1 bacterium | reverse complement strand
TCGGTAGCTCAGTTGGTAGAGCAATGGATTGAAGCTCCATGTGTCGGCGGTTCGATTCCGTCTCGCGCCATTTATATATTTTGGAAGGGTAGCGAAGAGGCTAAACGCGGCGGACTGTAAATCCGCTCCTTCGGGTTCGGGGGTTCGAATCCCTCCCCTTCCATTTTACGGGCATAGTTTAAAGGTAGAACTAAGGTCTCCAAAACCTTCAGTGTGGGTTCAATTCCTACTGCCCGTGTGAATAGAATTATGGCGGGTGTGGTGAAGTGGTTAACACACCAGATTGTGGCTCTGGCATGCGTGGGTTCGATCCCCATCACTCGCCTATTTTATATTATTGGGGTATAGCCAAGCGGTAAGGCAAGGGACTTTGACTCCCTCATGCGTTGGTTCGAATCCAGCTACCCCAGTTACTATTTGCCGGCGTGGCGGAATTGGCAGACGCGCTGGACTCAAAATCCAGTGTCCGCAAGGACGTGCCGGTTCGACCCCGGCCGCCGGTATAGTATAGATCTAGGAACGTAGTTAATCTTCGTTCCTTTTTTGTATTATTTTTGGTATAATAATAGTTATTCAAATTTTATTTAGATTAAGAAAGAGTAGGATAGTATGTCTCGTTCTATCGATTTATTAAAACATCGGTATTTGAAAAATATTAAAGAAAATCCTGAATTGTTTGTCGGGATTGAGCTGGAATATCCTGTTGCAAATTTAGAAGGACTTGCTACAGATGTTGAAGTTATAAAAGATTTATTTCATTATTTACTTTCTGCTTTGGATTTCACTGTAGAAAAGGTAGATGATTTTGGAAATCCTATCCAGTTAGTGGATCCGATAAGTCAGGATGCTATTTTATTTGAAGTTTCTTATACAACGATTGAGTTTGCATTTGGTATGGCTGAAACGATTCAAGAGGTCGAAAATCGTTTCAATAATTATATGAATGTAATTCAGAGAAAATTAGGCGAATCTAATCATGCTATTGTTGGCTGTGGCATTCATCCTAACTGGGATAAAAATGAGAATTGTCCAGTGGCTTATCCACGCTACCAGATGTTGATGGATTATTTGAATTTGAGTAGAAATATTACTCAATCAGATTTACATCATTTTCCTGAATATGGTGCTTTTATCTGTGGGAGTCAGGTTCAGCTGGATATTTCAAAATCCAACTACTTACGGGTGATTAATGCTTTTACTCAAATTGAAGCAGCTAAAGCCTATTTGTTTGCAAACTCTGAATTTTCAGGGGCAGATTGGGATACCAAAATTTCGAGAGATATTTTTTGGGAAGAATCCATGCATGGTATCTATGCAGAGAATGTAGGTGTCAATACTAGACTCTTTAAAGATGAGGATGATTTTTTTGACTATCTAAATCATTCTGCGATTTTTACTGCGGAACGTGATGGCCAGATCTATTATTTTTATCCAATTCAGGCTAGGGACTATTTGACTACACCTGAAATCCAGGCATTTACCCTTAATGGGGATGAGGTTCTTGTTTACCCTCAGGAGAAGGATTTCCAAACTCATCGTAGTTACCAGTACCAAGACTTAACGACTCGAGGAACGGTTGAGTTTCGTAGTGTGTGTACTCAGCCTCTTGATAGGACTTTTACTTCAGCAGCCTTTCACTTGGGATTGTTGGTTAATTTAGACAAGTTACAAGCTTATTTAGAAACAGCACCTTTCTTTAAAGAATTTGGGCGAAATTATAAGTTTTTAAGACGACAATTTTCTAAGAAAAAGCTTACAGATCAGGAAGAAACTGCGATTATAGAGTTTTCAAAAGACTTACTTCTGTTAGCTGAGGAAGGATTGAAGATGAGAAACAAGCAAGAAACAATCTATTTACAGTCTTTGAAAGAAGAATTGGGCCTATAATTTCTCTTATAAAGGGAGAATTTTCTGAAAAATCATGATATAATGGAAGAGACTATAGATAAAGGATGGAGAGTAATGACATTAGTTTATCAATCAACGCGTGATGCCAACAATACAGTAACTGCCAGCCAAGCAATTTTGCAAGGTTTGGCGACGGATGGTGGTTTGTTTACACCAGTTACTTATCCAAAGGTAGATTTGGACTTTGAAACATTAAAAGATGCTTCTTACCAAGAAGTGGCTAAATTAGTTTTATCAGCATTTTTAGATGACTTTACGGCGGAGGAGTTGGACTACTGTATCAACAATGCCTACGATAGCAAGTTTGATACTCCAGCTATAGCGCCATTGGTGAAACTGGAAGGGCAATACAACTTGGAACTCTTCCATGGTTCAACGATTGCCTTCAAAGATATGGCCTTGTCTATCTTGCCATATTTTATGACGACTGCTGCTAAGAAACATGGCTTGGAGAACAAAATCGTCATTTTGACAGCGACATCTGGTGATACTGGGAAAGCTGCTATGGCAGGATTTGCAGATGTACCCGGTACTGAGATTATCGTCTTTTATCCAAAGGATGGTGTCAGCAAGGTGCAAGAGTTGCAAATGACCACTCAAACTGGCGACAATACTCACGTTATCGCCATTGACGGTAACTTTGACGATGCGCAAACCAATGTGAAACATATGTTTAACGATGTAGCCCTTCGTGAAAAATTGGCTGCCAACAAGTTGCAATTTTCATCAGCTAACTCTATGAATATTGGTCGTTTGGTACCACAGATTGTTTATTATGTTTATGCCTACGCTCAGTTGGTCAAGTCTGGTGAGATTTTGGCTGGTGAAAAGGTTAACTTCACAGTACCAACTGGAAACTTTGGAAATATCTTGGCTGCCTTTTATGCTAAGCAAATTGGTTTGCCAGTTGGTAAATTGATCTGTGCTTCAAATGACAACAATGTTTTGACAGACTTCTTCAAGACACGTGTTTACGACAAGAAACGTGAGTTTAAAGTAACAACTAGTCCATCTATGGATATCTTGGTATCTTCAAACTTGGAGCGCTTGATTTTCCATCTTTTAGGTAATGATGCGGTTAAGACAGCTGAACTCATGAATGCCTTGAATACACAAGGACAATATGAATTGACTGATTTTGATGCTGAGATTCTGGACCTCTTTGCGGCTGAATATGCGACTGAGGAAGAAACAGCATTAGAAATCAAGCGTGTTTATCAAACAGATGCCTACATTGAGGATCCACACACGGCGGTTGCCTCAGCAGTGTATAGAAAATACAAAGTGGCTACTGGCGATGTAACCAAGACGGTGATTGCTTCAACAGCTAGTCCATACAAGTTCCCAGTGGTTGCAGTAGAAGCTGTAACAGGAAAAGCAGACTTAACTGACTTTGAAGCCTTGGCTCAATTACATGAAATCTCAGGAGTGGCTGTGCCACCAGCAGTTGATGGGCTTGAAACAGCTCCAGTTCGTCACAAGACAACCGTGGCAGCTGCTGATATGCAAGCAGCGGTTGAGGCTTATCTAGGACTTTAAGACAGAGGGAGTAAACTCGGTTGGGAAACCAACTGAGTTTCTTTTCATCAGGAGGAGAGATTGTTTAAGAAAAATAAAGACATTCTTAATATTGCACTACCAGCTATGGGTGAAAACTTTTTGCAGATGCTCATGGGAATGGTGGATAGTTATTTGGTTGCGCATTTAGGATTGATAGCTATTTCAGGTGTTTCAGTAGCTGGTAATATTATCACGATTTATCAGGCGATTTTCATTGCTCTAGGGGCAGCTATTTCTAGTGTTATTTCAAAAAGTTTGGGGCAGAAGGATCAGTCTAAGCTAGCATATCATGTGACTGAGGCCTTGAAGATTACCTTACTATTAAGTTTCCTTTTAGGATTTTTGTCCATCTTCGCTGGGAAAGAGATGATAGGACTTTTGGGGACGGAGAGGGATGTAGCTGAGAGTGGTGGACTGTATCTATCTTTGGTAGGCGGATCGATTGTTCTTTTGGGCTTGATGACCAGTCTTGGTTCCTTGATTCGTGCAACGCATAATCCACGTTTGCCCCTCTATGTGAGTCTTTTATCAAATGCCTTGAATATTCTTTTTTCAAGTCTAGCTATTTTTGTTCTGGATATGGGGATAGCGGGTGTTGCTTGGGGGACAATTCTGTCTCGTTTGGTAGGTTTTGTGATTTTATGGTCGCAATTAAAGTTGCCTTATGCGAAGCCAACTTTTGGTTTAGATAAGGAACTGTTGATTTTGGCTTTACCATCAGCTGGAGAGCGACTTATGATGAGGGCTGGAGATGTAGTAATCATTGCCTTGGTTGTGTCTTTCGGGACAGAGGCAGTGGCTGGAAATGCAGTCGGAGAAGTCTTGACCCAGTTTAACTACATGCCTGCTTTTGGTGTTGCTACGGCAACGGTCATGCTGGTAGCCCGAGCAGTTGGAGAGGATAATTGGAAAAGAGTAGCTAGTTTGAGCAAGCAAACCTTTTGGCTTTCTCTGCTTCTCATGTTGCCCTTGACCTTTAGTATCTATGCCTTGGGTGTACCACTAACTCATCTCTATACGACTGATCCTCTAGCGGTTGAGGCTAGTGTTCTAGTGACACTGTTTTCACTACTTGGAACTCCTATGACGATAGGAACAATCATCTATACAGCAGTCTGGCAGGGTTTGGGCAATGCTCGGCTTCCCTTTTATGCGACAAGTATAGGAATGTGGTGTATCCGCATTGGAACAGGATATCTGATGGGGATTGTGCTTGGTTGGGGCTTGCCTGGTATTTGGGCCGGAACCCTTTTGGATAATGGTTTTCGCTGGTTATTTCTACGTTATCGTTACCAGCGTTATATGAGCTTGAAAGGATAGGAAATGCAAAAAACAGCTTTTATTTGGGATTTAGACGGGACTTTATTGGACTCTTACGAAGCAATTTTGTCAGGGATTGAGGAAACTTTTGCTCAGTTTTCTATTCCTTATGATAAGGAGCAGGTGAGAGAGTTTATCCTCAAGTTTTCTGTGCAGGATTTACTTGTGCAAGTGGCAGAAGAGAGAAAGCTGGATGTGGAAGTGCTAAATCAGGTGCGTGCCCAGAGTCTGGCTGAGAAGAATGCTCAGGTAGTTTTGATGCCAGGTGCGCGTGAGATGCTAGCTTGGGCAGACCAAGCAGGAATTCAACAGTTTGTTTACACTCATAAGGGAGACAATGCTTTTACCATTCTAAGAGACTTGGGGTTGGAATCTTATTTTACAGAGATTCTAACCAGTCAGAGTGGTTTTGCGCGCAAGCCTAATCCGGAAGCGGCTACCTATCTGTTAGACAAGTATCAGCTGAATCCTGAGAAAACTTATTATATAGGGGATCGGACTCTGGATGTGGAATTTGCCCAGAAGAGTGGGATTCGAAGTATCAACTTTTTAGAGTCGACTTATGAAGGGAATCACAGGATTCGAGCGTTAGCAGATATTTCCCGTATTTTTGAGGCTGAGCGATAAAAAGATTGTGTCAGTTTTGTGACAGAGACCTAACAAACTATTTCAAGTAACCGAGTTTGTTACAAGGAATGGACAGTTCTGTTAAATAGGCCCGAGAGGGCTTTTTTTCTGCATTTTTTGTGTTATGATAGACAGGTACTCATTTGAAAGGAATTTGAAAGAATGAAGAAAAGAATATTATTAGCCTCAACAGTAGCCTTGTCGTTTGCCCCAGTATTAGCAACCCAAGCAGAAGAAGTTCTTTGGACTGCACGTAGTGTTGAGCAAATCCAAAACGATTTGACTAAAATGGACAACAAAACAAGTTATACCGTTCAGTATGGTGATACTTTAAGCACCATTGCAGAAGCCTTGGGTGTAGATGTCACAGTTCTTGCGAATTTGAATAAAATCACTAATATGGACTTGATTTTCCCAGAAACTGTTTTGACAACGACCGTCAATGAATCAGAAGAAGTAACAGAAGTTGAAATCCAAACTCCTCAAGCAGATTCTAGTGAAGAAGTGACAACTGCGACAGCAGATTTGACAACCAATCAAGTGACCGTTGATGATCAAACTGTTCAGGTTGCAGATCTTTCTCAACCAATTGCAGAAGCTCCAA
Organism: bacterium; assembly: GCA_905221065.1. Taxonomy (GTDB): domain Bacteria; phylum Bacillota; class Bacilli; order Lactobacillales; family Streptococcaceae; genus Streptococcus. The sequence continues at coordinate 35,053 of CAJNBS010000017.1, read as the reverse complement.
AAGCAGTAGAAACTCCAAGCACAAAAGAAGTAGCATCAAATTCAGAAGTTACAGAGACAGTGACTGCTACAGAAGATGTGGCATCATCTACAAACACTTCTACTTCAACGGAGCAAACAACCGAAACAATCAGCCCGGTTGAAGAGGCAGCTCCTCAGGCAACGACTCTAGCTGAGAAAGAGGAAACTCAAGCAAACCCACAAGCTGCTTCAACAGTGGAACCAATTACAACTCCAGTAGAAGAAAAAGCAACAGAAACAACTGCAACAAGTTCAGAAGAAGCAAAAGAATCATCATCAAGTGAAGCTACACCAGCAGTTTCTACTTATCAACCGGAAGCGACAAAAACAGCTTCAACAACTTACGCGGCTCCAGCTGCGCCTGATTATGCTGGACTTGCAGTAGCAAAATCTGAAAATGCAGGCCTTCAACCACAAACGGCTGCCTTTAAAGAAGAAATAGCCAACTTGTTCGGCATCACATCTTTTAGTGGTTACCGTCCAGGGGACAGTGGAGATCATGGAAAAGGTTTGGCTATCGACTTTATGGTACCAGAAGGCTCAGAACTAGGGGACAAGATTGCGGAATACGCTATTCAAAATATGGCTAGTCGTGGTATTAGTTACATCATCTGGAAACAACGTTTCTATGCTCCATTCGATAGCAAATATGGACCAGCTAATACTTGGAATCCAATGCCAGACCGTGGTAGCGTGACAGAAAATCACTATGATCACGTTCACGTTTCAATGAATGAATAAATCAGACTTGGTAATATCATTTTGACGAATGAGAACTAGCTTTCGTGATAGGAAGTGAGTCTCGTTCGTTTTTTTCTTTGTCATACTCTTCGAAAATCTCTTCAAACCACGTCAGCTTTATCTGCAACCTCAAAGCTGTGCTTTGAGCAACCTGCGGCTAGCTTCCTAGTTTGCTCTTTGATTTTCATTGAGTATCAATATGAATGGAAAGTTAGCATCTTGTAATGATTGAAGCATAATCCTTGAAATTTATTTTACTTTGCACTATAATTGATTGGTCAACTATTGATAAGTCAATAGAAAGGAAGAAGAAATGATAGAGGTTCAAGATTTACTGTATCAATTACGATTGTCTGAGCAAGCGAGCACGCAATTGTTTGAAAAAAGGCTTGGGATTAGTTTGACACGGTATCAGATGTTACTGTTTTTGCTGGAGAATTTCCCTTGTAATCAAATGGCGGTTCAGGAGCGTTTGAAGATTGATCAGGCTGCTTTAACACGACATTTCAAGATTTTAGAAAAGGAAGGTTTGGTGGAGCGCCATCGCAATCCTGAAAATCAGCGGGAAGTCTTGGTAGAGGCTACGAAGTATGCCAAGGAGCAGTTAGTGGTGAATCCCCCTCTGAAGCATATCAAGGTTAAGGAAGCGATGGAAAGTATCTTAACAGAGTCTGAGAGAACAGAGCTCAGCCGTTTATTAAATAAATTGGTTTTGGGCATTGAGAATATAGAGATTTAAGGAGAAAAATATGTCAATTATGACAATCATTTTAGCAACGATCGTTGCTTTGGAACATTTTTACATTTTTTATTTGGAAAGTATTGCTACGCAATCAGATGCGACTAGTCGTGTCTTTAACATGGAAAAGAAAGAACTGGCTCGTCCGTCGGTAAGTTCATTGTTCAAAAATCAAGGAATTTATAATGCCCTGCTAGGTATCTTTCTCTTGTATGGGATTTATTTCTCACAGAATTTAGAAATTGTGACTATTTTTGTCTTATTTGTGATTGGGGTTGCGGCTTATGGCTCTCTCACAGCAGATAAGAAAATTATTTTGAAGCAAGGTGGACCAGCTATTTTGGCCTTGATTAGTATTTTACTCTTTAAATAAGCTCGAAGACCATTCTTATTCTCTCTAACTCTTTTCAACTTCAGAATAAGGGAAATATGTTATACTTGTTTTATTGTAAGAAAAGAGTCTCATGGAATTGGTTGTAAGGAGCTATAAATGAAAGTATTAGTGACAGGTTTTGAGCCCTTTGGAGGGGAAAAGGTCAATCCAGCCTTGGAGGCCATTAAAGGTTTACCATCTGAAATTCATAGTGCTGAGGTCCGTTGGCTAGAAGTGCCGACAGTATTCCACAAATCGGCCCAAGTATTGGAAGAAGAGATGAACCGTTATCAACCTGACTTTGTCCTTTGTATCGGCCAAGCAGGTGGAAGAACCAGCTTGACACCTGAGCGAGTGGCTATTAATCAAGATGATGCACGGATTCCTGATAATGAAGGAAATCAACCGATTGACTTTCCTATTCGCCCAGACGGTGCTCCGGCCTACTTTAGTAGTCTACCGATTAAAGCAATGGTTCAAGCTATAAAAAAAGAGGGCTTGCCGGCCTCTGTTTCCAATACAGCAGGGACTTTTGTCTGCAATCATTTGATGTATCAGACCCTCTATTTAGTAGCAAAGAAATTTCCACATGTTAAGGCAGGTTTTATGCATATTCCTTATATGATGGAACAGGTGGTGAATAGGCCGACTACTCCAGCTATGAGTTTAGTGGATATTAGGCGGGGGATAGAAGCGGCAATCGGCGCTATTATCGAATATGGGGATCAGGATCTCAAGTTGGTAGGCGGAGAAACTCATTGATAGAAAAAGCTTGAGGGAAACCTTCAAGCTTTTGGACGTTTTTGAGCTAGTACTGCTCGGTAAAAAATTATTTTATTGATTTGAATGTAGGGTAGGAGTGAAAAACTTGCAATTCCGAAGGTAATCCAATTGAGGAAATACCAAGGAAGGAGTTGTAAGTCTAGGACAAAACGCTGAAACTTGTAACCTTTCATCATGAAACGGCTGGTTTTAAGGATTTGTCCTGGTTTGGCTTGTCCCAAGTCGAGAGTGTCACAGAGGAGCAATTCTACCTGTGAATAGGCATAGTATTGTGGGATATAGAGACTATTTCCGACAATCATCAAGAGGATACTTGCTAGGAAGTAAAGACCAAAGGTCATGAGGGAACGCTCAGTTTCAACTGAGGTGAGATCCAGATTGGGAAATTCAGGATGGATTGCAACGAATTTCTTTGCTAGAAAGCTACTGTAAAAGAGGAAGTAAATCCCGAGTAAACTAGGAATGCTCCATAAGAAGAGATAGAAGCGTTTGAGAAGGAGGGTCAAAAAGGTTTGTGAAAAGTGCTCTTCGCCAAAGAGAGCGAGACTATTTTTGACGGATAGTTCTGTATCAGAATTCTTGATGAGTTTCAGCGTTGTATAAACTGAACCGGTCAGGAGAATCGTTCCGATAAAGGAGACTAATAGTGGGAAAAGGTAGGCTTGGGATATATGGCCAAACACGCTTAAAAAGGGTTGTTCTAAAACACTCTCGTTTATGCGCTCTAAGGGATTAAGGAAGCCAGACAAGATGACCAGCATGCTAGGTAAGAGATAGACGAGAAAGAGACGGGGATTTTCAGCTTGAAATTGTCTGGCCTGCAGACGAATGGTTTTTAAATCAATTTTTGGGTATTTCATTCTCTCATTATACCATAGTTCGTGACAGTTCCAGCTTTTTTTGATAAAATCATACAGTATGCCCTTGGGCACAAAGTATGAACTGGGACTGTCTTTCCCAGCTTCGGAGGTAAAAAAATGTCAGATTCACCAATCAAATATCGTTTGATTAAGAAAGAAAAACACACGGGAGCCCGTCTGGGAGAAATCATCACTCCCCACGGTACCTTCCCGACACCTATGTTTATGCCAGTTGGGACTCAAGCCACTGTCAAAACTCAGTCACCTGAAGAGTTGAAAGAGATGGGTTCAGGGATTATCCTATCAAACACTTATCATCTCTGGCTCCGCCCTGGAGACGAACTCATTGCACGCGCAGGTGGTCTCCATAAGTTCATGAACTGGGACCAGCCAATCTTGACGGATAGTGGTGGTTTTCAGGTTTATTCTTTAGCAGATAGCCGTAATATCACAGAAGAAGGAGTAACCTTTAAAAACCATCTCAATGGTTCTAAGATGTTCCTATCGCCAGAGAAAGCAATTTCTATTCAGAACAATCTGGGCTCAGACATCATGATGTCCTTTGACGAATGTCCTCAGTTTTATCAACCTTATGACTACGTTAAGAAATCCATCGAGCGTACTAGCCGTTGGGCTGAGCGTGGTTTGAAGGCTCACCGTCGTCCACATGACCAAGGTTTGTTTGGGATTGTGCAGGGGGCAGGATTTGAAGATCTTCGTCGTCAGTCAGCTCACGATCTTGTCAGCATGGATTTCCCAGGCTACTCTATCGGTGGTTTGGCAGTGGGAGAAACCCACGAAGAGATGAATGCGGTCTTGGATTTCACAACTCAACTGCTACCTGAAAATAAACCTCGCTATTTGATGGGTGTGGGAGCGCCAGATAGCTTGATTGATGGGGTGATTCGTGGTGTAGATATGTTTGACTGTGTCTTGCCGACTCGTATCGCTCGTAACGGGACTTGTATGACTAGTCAGGGACGTTTGGTTGTCAAAAACGCCCAGTTTGCTGAGGACTTTACGCCGCTGGATCCTGAGTGTGATTGCTATACATGTAAGAACTACACACGCGCTTATCTTCGTCACCTGCTCAAGGCTGATGAAACCTTTGGTATCCGCTTGACAAGCTACCACAATCTTTACTTCTTGCTCAACCTGATGAAGCAAGTTCGACAAGCCATCATGGATGACAATCTCTTGGAATTCCGTGAGTATTTTGTTGAAAAATATGGCTATAATAAATCAGGCCGTAATTTCTAAAATGGAATGGATATAAGCTAAAAATCCTAAGTTTTCTCTTAGGATTTTTCTTCTTTTTTTGATAGAATAAAGTGTACAATGAAAGGAAGAATAAACTCGTATGCGCATTAAATGGTTTTCCTTGATTAGGATTACAGGTTTACTTTTGGTACTCTTGTATCATTTCTTTCAGACTATCTTTCCTGGAGGATTTTTCGGGGTAGATGTCTTTTTCACATTTTCAGGTTTCCTGATTACGGCTCTACTTATCGAAGAATTTTCTAAAAATCATGAGATTGACTTGATTGGATTTTTTAGGAGACGCTTTTATCGGATTGTGCCACCTGTAGTTTTGATGGTCTTGGTAACCATGCCTTTTACTTTTTTGGTTCGCCAAGACTATATTGCTGGAATTGGTGGCCAGATTGCAGGTGTTTTAGGCTTTATGACCAACTTCTATGAACTGCTAACAGGTGGGAGTTATGAATCTCAGTTCATTCCTCATTTATTTGTTCATAATTGGAGCTTGGCTGTTGAGGTGCACTACTATATTCTTTGGGGATTGGCAGTTTGGTTCTTATCGAAACAGTCTAGATCAAATGGTCAGTTGAGAGGGATGGTTTTTCTCTTGTCTGCTGCTGCCTTCTTGATTAGTTTCTTCTCAATGTTTATTGGTAGTTTTCTAGTAACCTCTTATTCATCTGTTTATTTCTCCAGTTTAACTCATGTCTATCCATTCTTTTTGGGAAGTATCTTAGCAACGATTGTAGGTGTTCGTCAGACGACTTCTCTGGTCAAGCAGTTGGATAAAATCTGGGATTTACGAAAGACCCTATTGGTTTTTGCAGGAGGATTTGGTTTCCTAGTTCTTTTGACCTTCTTTGTCAAATTCACCTATCTTTTTGCCTATCTTATCGGCTTTTTACTTGCCAGTCTTGCAGCCCTTGCTATGATATTGGCGGCGCGTGTCTTACATGAAAAGACTCCTAACGTGCAGGAACCGAAGATTATCAGCTTTTTAGCAGATACTAGTTATGCGGTTTATCTCTTCCATTGGCCTTTCTATATCATTTTCTCACAGTTGACATCAAATCTTCTTGCTGTGTTACTGACTTTGATTTTCTCTTATGGATTTGCCAGCCTGTCATTCTATGTGTTGGAACCTTGGATTGCAGGAAAGGACACACATATTATACAAACCCTTCGTCCCCTGCCTTATATTAAAGTCATCTTTGGGGCAAGTACAGGAGTTTTGACCTTCATTGTCCTCTTGGTGACCCTATTGGCACCACAAGTTGGGGCATTTGAGACAGATTTAACTGTCAATGGTTTGAAGCAAGCTGCAACAAATATTGGCCAGACCAAGGTGATGGCAGAACGGGCAGATGCAAATAGTCTGGGAATTGCTGATGGCACTATGTTAATTGGTGATTCAGTGGCTCTAAGGGCCAATACAGCTTTACAGACAGCCCTTCCTGGAGCACAGATTAATGCGCAGGTCAGCAGAACAACCAAGACTGCCAATGAAATCATGCTCAACAATAGCCAGAATAAATTTTTACCTAAGATGGTGGTTATTGCTACTGGGGTAAATAATCCTGAAAATTACAAGGAAGACTGGGATAGTATCGTGAAAAACCTTCCAAAGGGGCACCATATGATTTTGGTGACTCCTTATGAGGGAGATAAGACAAAAGAGACCTATGCTATCGTTGAGAAGGCTGCTGCCTACATGAGAGAATTGGCAGAGAAGACTCCTTATATCACGATAGCAGATTGGAATCAAGCTGCTAAGGAACATCCAGAAATTTGGACTGGAACAGACCAAGTTCACTTCGGAAGTGACACTAGCAAAATTGAAGCCGGAGCAAAATTGTATGCAGATACCATTGCAACAGCCTTGCAAACAGCTCAAGACAAACCAGTCAAATCAAAATAACGTGTATTAAAAAGAGAAGAGTTGGAGAAATCCAGCTCTTTTAAAATATCTCTAGAAAATAGGTCTATACCATTTACAAATGAATCAGAAAGGTTTATAATGTAATTGACATAATAAATATCAAAAGTAATCTTTTAAGGAGGTCATTATTATGCCTAATTACGTTAAAGCGGATCAGTTTTTCTATCCATTTGGCATTCGTCGCGGTGGGTACTTAGAACTTGTTGATGGCAAATTTGGGAAACATGTGGATCAAATTCCTGAAGGAGCAGAGGTTCTTGACTATACTGGTTATAGCATTGCACCAGGTCTTGTGGATACTCATATTCATGGATATGCAGGTGTAGATGTGATGGACAACAACATTGAAGGTACATTGCATACTATGAGTGAAGGACTTCTTAGTACCGGTGTTACCAGTTTCTTGCCCACAACTTTAACAGCCACTTATGAGCAATTGCTTGCAGTCACTGAAAATCTTGGAAACCATTATAAAGAAGCAACAGGTGCTAAGATTCGTGGAATTTATTATGAAGGTCCATATTTCACAGAAACTTTTAAGGGGGCACAAAATCCAACTTATATGAGAGACCCGGGTGTTGAGGAGTTTCATTCTTGGCAGGATGCTGCAAAAGGGATGCTAAATAAAATCGCTATTGCACCAGAACGTGATGGGGTGGAAGATTTTGTACGTACTATTACAGGTGAAGGCGTAACAGTTGCTCTTGGACATTCAAATGCGACATTTGAACAAGCTAAGAAGGCAGTTGATGCTGGAGCTAGTGTATGGGTACATGCCTATAATGGGATGCGTGGTTTAACACACCGCGAACTAGGTATGGTAGGAGCTATGTATGAGCTCCCACATACTTACGCAGAATTAATTTGTGATGGTCACCACGTAGATCCAAAAGCTTGTGAGATTTTACTTAAGCAAAAGGGGACAGAAAACATCGCTCTTATTACGGACTGTATGACAGCTGGTGGGCTTGAAGACGGTGACTATATGTTGGGAGAATTCCCTGTTGTAGTAGCAAATGGAACTGCACGTCTCAAATCTACTGGTAATTTGGCAGGTTCTATCCTCAAACTTAAAGATGGTATGAGAAATGTAGTCGAGTGGGGTATTGCAAATCCACACGAAGCGGTCATGATGGCTAGCCTTAACCCAGCAAAATCTGTTCACATTGATGATGTTTGTGGTCAAATCCGTGAAGGCTACGACGCAGACTTTATCGTACTAGATAAAGATTTGGAATTGGTAGCAACCTACCTAGATGGTGTGAAACGTTATCAAGCATAAGAGAGAAGGCAGAAGTTAGAGACTAGCTTCTGCTTTTTTATGTATGGTACTTTACCGGTAAATAAAAAAGTTAAAAAAATCACAAAAAAGCTTGAACAAACAAATGAAAAGGCTTACAATTACATTATAAATAGTACAAATAAAAAACGGAGGAGTGCTTTATGAAAGCCTATACTTATGTTAAACCAGGACTTGCTTCTTTTGTTGATGTAGACAAACCAGTTATTCGCAAGCCAACAGACGCTATTGTGCGTATCGTAAAAACCACTATTTGTGGAACAGACCTCCATATTATCAAAGGGGATGTTCCTGCTTGCCAAAGTGGTACCATTCTTGGTCACGAAGGAATTGGGATTGTTGAAGAAGTTGGAGAAGGAGTGTCTAACTTCAAAAAAGGCGACAAGGTTTTGATTTCTTGTGTCTGTGCCTGTGGTAAATGCTACTACTGTAAAAAAGGAATTTATGCCCACTGTGAAGACGAAGGGGGCTGGATTTTCGGTCACTTGATTGATGGTATGCAGGCGGAGTATTTACGTGTCCCTCATGCAGATAACACTCTTTACCACACTCCAGAAGACTTGTCAGATGAAGCTTTGGTTATGCTATCAGACATTCTGCCTACTGGATATGAAATTGGTGTCTTGAAAGGGAAGGTAGAACCTGGTTGTAGCGTAGCCATTATTGGTTCAGGACCAGTTGGATTGGCTGCTCTTTTGACGGCTCAGTTCTACTCACCAGCTAAATTGATTATGGTGGACTTAGACGATAACCGCTTGGAAACTGCTTTATCATTCGGTGCGACTCATAAGGTTAATTCTTCAGACCCTGAAAAAGCCATTAAAGAAATTTATGATTTGACAGATGGCCGTGGTGTAGATGTTGCTATCGAAGCTGTTGGTATTCCTGCAACATTTGATTTCTGTCAAAAGATTATTGGTGTAGACGGAACTGTTGCCAACTGTGGTGTACATGGTAAACCAGTCGAATTCGATTTGGACAAGCTTTGGATTCGCAACATCAATGTAACAACTGGTTTGGTATCTACAAATACTACTCCACAATTGTTGAAGGCACTAGAAAGTCATAAGATTGAACCAGAAAAATTGGTAACTCATTATTTCAAACTAAGTGAAATTGAAAAAGCCTATGAAGTCTTCAGTAAGGCGGCAGACCACCATGCAATTAAGGTCATTATTGAAAACGATATCTCAGAATCCTAAGAAACAAAAGGTTTTTATCATATAAGCAAATAGAAATTCAGTCATCCATCAGATGGCTGGATTTTTTATCGAAAAATTAAGAAATGAGCATATTTCTTTCCTTGTTTGGCGGAATTGGTTATAATATACGGTACAAAGGAATGAATGAATATGTATCGTGTTATAGAAATGTATGGAGATTTTGAACCGTGGTGGTTCTTAGAAGGTTGGGAAGAAGATATTGTAGCAAGTAAGAAATTTGACCAGTATTATGATGCTCTCAAATACTATAAAACTTGCTGGTTTAGATTGGAACAAGAATCCCCTCTTTATAAAAGTAGAAGCGACTTGATGACCATTTTTTGGGATCCAGAAGACCAACGCTGGTGCGATGAATGTGATGAGTATTTACAACAATACCATTCTTTGGCTCTTTTGCAGGATGAACAGGTTATCCCAGATGAAAAATTACGTCCAGGCTATGAAAAACAAACTGGTCAGGAAAGGCACCGTTCTTGCCGTATGAAATTAAAATAGAGAAAAGTAACTTTTTTGGAGTTGCTTTTTTATTTTTTCCAACTCTTTGCGAATAGTATAGGTGAGGAGGTAAGTATGGTTCAAGAAATTGCACAAGAAATCATTCGTTCGGCTCGTAAAAAAGGGGCGCAAGACATTTATTTTGTCCCTAAGTTAGATGCCTATGAGCTTCATATGAGGGTGGGAGACGAGCGCTGTAAAATTGGTTGCTATGATTTCGAAAAATTTGCGGCCGTCATCAGTCATTTCAAGTTTGTGGCAGGTATGAATGTGGGAGAAAAGCGACGTAGTCAGCTAGGCTCCTGCGATTATGCCTATGACGATAAGATGGCGTCCCTACGTTTATCTACCGTAGGAGATTATCGAGGGCATGAGAGTTTAGTCATTCGTTTGTTACACGATGAAGAGCAGGATTTGCATTTTTGGTTTCAGGATATTGAAGAACTGGGAAAGAAGTACAGGCAACGGGGACTCTATCTCTTTGCTGGTCCGGTTGGGAGTGGTAAGACGACCTTGATGCACGAATTAGCCAAGTCTCTTTTTAAAGGGCAGCAAGTCATGTCTATTGAGGATCCAGTTGAGATCAAGCAGGACGACATGCTCCAATTGCAGTTGAATGAGGCGATTGGACTAACCTATGAAAATCTCATCAAGCTTTCCTTACGTCATCGACCAGATCTCTTGATTATCGGAGAAATTCGGGACAGTGAGACGGCGCGTGCAGTGGTCAGAGCCAGTTTGACAGGGGCGACAGTCTTTTCAACCATTCATGCCAAGAGTATCCGAGGTGTTTATGAACGCCTGTTGGAGTTGGGTGTGAGTGAGGAGGAATTGGCAGTCGTTCTGCAAGGGGTCTGCTACCAGAGATTAATCGGGGGAGGAGGAATCGTTGATTTTGCAAACAAAGACTATCAAGAACACCAGCCAACTAGCTGGAATGAACAGATTGACCAGCTTCTTAAAGATGGACATATCACAAGTCTTCAGGCTGAAACGGAAAAAATTAGCTACAGCTAAGCAAAAAAATATCATCACCTTGTTTAACAATCTCTTTTCCAGCGGTTTTCATCTGGTAGAGACTATCTCCTTTTTAGATAGGAGTGCCTTGTTGGACAAGCAGTGTGTGAGCCAGATGCGCACAGGTTTGTCTCAGGGGAAATCATTCTCAGAAATGATGGAAAGTTTTGGATTTTCAAGCGCCATTGTCACTCAGTTATCCCTAGCTGAAGTTCATGGGAATCTCCACCTGAGTTTGGGAAAGATAGAAGAGTATCTAGACAATCTGGCCAAGGTCAAGAAAAAACTAATTGAAGTAGCGACCTATCCCTTGATTTTGCTGGGTTTTCTTCTCTTAATTATGCTGGGACTACGTAACTACCTACTACCACAATTGGATAGTAGCAATATTGCCACCCAAATTATCGGCAATCTGCCACAAATCTTTCTAGGAATGGTAGGCTTTGTTTCAGTAGGTGTCCTTTTAGCACTCACTTTTTATAAAAGAAGTTCTAAGATGCGCGTTTTTTCTATCTTAGCACGCCTTCCCTTCTTTGGAATTTTTGTTCAGACCTATCTGACAGCTTATTATGCGCGTGAGTGGGGTAATATGATTTCACAGGGGATGGAGCTGACGCAGATTTTTCAGATGATGCAGGAACAGGGTTCCCAGCTCTTTAAAGAAATCGGTCAAGATCTGTCTCAAGCCCTACAAAATGGCCACGAATTTTCTCAGACTATAGGAACCTATCCTTTCTTTAAAAAGGAGTTGAGTCTCATCATCGAGTATGGGGAAGTCAAGTCCAAGCTGGGTAGTGAGTTGGAAATCTATGCTGAAAAAACTTGGGAAGCCTTTTTTACCCGAGTCAATCGCACCATGAATCTGGTGCAGCCACTGGTCTTTATCTTTGTGGCACTGATTATCGTTTTACTTTATGCGGCAATGCTAATGCCCATGTATCAAAATATGGAGGTAAATTTTTAAAATGAAAAAAATGATGACATTATTGAAAAAAGCTAAGGTTAAAGCTTTCACACTTGTGGAGATGTTGGTGGTCTTGCTCATCATCAGCGTGCTTCTCTTGCTTTTTGTACCTAATTTGACCAAGCAAAAAGAGGCGGTCAATGATAAAGGAAAAGCTGCTGTTGTTAAGGTGGTGGAAAGTCAGGCAGAGCTTTATAGCTTAGATAAAAATGAAGATGCTAGCCTAAGTAAGTTACAAGCAGATGGGCGAATCACGGAAGAACAGGCTAAAGCTTATAAAGAATACCATGCTAAACAAAATACCAGTCAAACCGTTGCAGATTAAGGCCTTTACCATGCTGGAAAGTCTCTTGGTTTTGGGACTTGTGAGTATCCTTGCCTTGGGCTTATCCGGCTCTGTCCAGTCCACTTTTGCGGCGGTAGAGGAGCAGATTTTCTTTATGGAGTTTGAAGAACTCTATCGGGAAACCCAAAAACGCAGTGTAGCCAGTCAGCAAAAGACTAGTCTAAACTTAGATGGGCAGACGATCAGTAACGGCAGTCAAAAGTTGACAGTTCCTAAAGGAATTCAGGCACCATCAGGCCAAAGTATTACATTTGATCGAGCTGGGGGCAATTCGTCCCTGGCTAAGGTTGAATTTCAGACCAGTAAAGGAGCAATTCGCTATCAATTATATCTAGGAAATGGAAAAATTAAACGCATTAAGGAAACAAAAAATTAGGGCAGTAATTTTACTGGAAGCAGTAGTCGCTCTAGCTATCTTTGCCAGTATTGCTACCCTTCTTTTGGGACAAATTCAGAAAAATAGGCAAGAAGAAGCAAAAATCTTGCAAAAGGAAGAAGTCTTGAGGGTAGCTAAGATGGCCCTACAGACAGGTCAAAATCAGGTAAACATCAACGGAGTTGAGATTCAGGTGTTTTCTAGTGAAAAGGGATTGGAGGTTTATCATGGTTCAGAACAGTTGTTGGCTATCAAAGAGCCATAAAATCAAGGCTTTTACCCTGTTAGAATCCCTAATTGCTCTTATTTTCATCAGTGGGAGTTTACTCCTCTTTCAAGCCATGAGTCAGCTACTCATTTCAGAAGTTCGCTACCAGCAACAAAGCGAGCAAAAAGAGTGGCTCTTGTTTGTAGACCAGCTGGAGGCAGAATTAGACCGTTCACAGTTCGAAAAAGTAGAAGACAATCGCCTCTATATGAAGCAGGATGGCAAGGAAATTGCGATAGGCAAGTCTAAATCGGACGATTTTCGAAAAACCGATGCTAGTGGACGAGGTTATCAGCCTATGGTTTATGGACTCAAATCAGCACAGATTACAGAGGAAAATCAAGTGGTTCGTTTTCGTTTCCAGTTTCAAAAAGGCTTAGAAAGGGAGTTCATCTATCGTGTGGAAAAAGAAAAAAGTTAAGGCAGGAGTTCTCCTCTATGCAGTCACCCTGGCAGCCATCTTTAGCCTTTTGTTACAATTTTACTTGAACCGACAAGTCGCCCACTATCAAGACTATGCTTTGAATAAAGAAAAGTTGGTTGCTTTTGCTATGGCTAAACGAACCAAGGATAAAGCCGAGAAAGAAAGTGGGGAACAGTCCTTTAATCTGGGTCAGGTGAGTTATCAGAATAAGAAAACAAGCTTAGTGACAAGGGTTCGTACGCCTAAGAGCCAATATGAGTTCCTATTTCCTTCAGTCAAAATCAAAGAAGAGAAAACGGATAAAAAGGAAAAGGTAGTGACTGATTCAAGTAATCAAGCGGAAAAGAAAAAATCAGAAGAGAAGTCTGAAAAGAAAGAGAATTCCTAGTCAATTCAACTACTTTGTGCTAAACTAAAAATATGAAACATGATTTTAACCACAAAGCAGAAACTTTCGATTCCCCTAAAAATATCTTTCTTGCAAACTTGGTTTGTCAAGCAGTTGAGAAACAGATTGATTTTCTATCAGACAAAGAAATTTTGGATTTCGGCGGAGGGACGGGGCTCTTAGCCTTGCCTCTAGCCAAGCAGGCTAAGTCTGTCACTCTTGTAGACATTTCTGAGAAAATGCTGGAGCAGGCTCGTTTGAAAGCGGAACAGCAAGAAATCAAGAATATCCAGTTTTTGGAACAAGATTTATTGAAAAGTCCCTTGAAGCAAGAGTTTGATCTCATTGTTGTTTGTCGGGTTCTTCATCATATGCCTGATGTGGATGCAGCTCTCTCACTGTTTCATCAACATTTGAGGAAAGATGGACAACTCCTCATTACTGATTTTACCAAGGCGGAAGCTAACCATCACGGCTTTGAATTTACTGAACTGGAAAGCAAGCTAATTGAGCATGGTTTTTCATCTGTGCATAGTCAGATTCTCTATAGCGCTGAAGATTTGTTTCAAGGAAATTACTCAGAACTCTTTTTTACAGTAGCCCCAAAATCACTCGCCTAGTCAGGGAGTGATTTTTCTATAAGGATGGAAAAAAGAAGGGAAATTTGATAAGATAGGAATATGGATTTTGAAAAAATTGAACAAGCTTATACCTATTTACTAGAGAATGTCCAAGTCATCCAAAGTGATTTGGCGACCAATTTTTATGACGCCTTGGTGGAGCAAAACAGCATCTATCTGGATGGCGAGACTGATTTAGAACAGGTCAAGGAGAACAATCAAGCCCTTAAGCGTTTAGCGCTTCGCAAGGAAGAGTGGCTCAAGACTTACCAGTTCCTCTTGATGAAGGCAGGACAAACAGAACCCTTGCAGGCTAATCACCAGTTTACGCCAGATGCCATTGCTTTACTTTTGGTGTTTATTGTGGAAGAGTTGTTTAAAGAGGAGGAAATTACTATCCTCGAAATGGGTTCTGGGATGGGGATTCTGGGTGCTACTTTCTTAACCTCTCTGGCTAAAAAGGTGGATTACTTGGGAATGGAAGTAGATGATTTGCTGATTGATTTGGCAGCTAGCATGGCAGATGTGATTGGTTTGCAGGCTGGCTTTGTCCAAGGAGATGCCGTTCGTCCACAAATGCTCAAAGAAAGCGACGTGGTCATCAGTGACTTGCCTGTTGGCTATTATCCTGATGATGCCGTTGCAGCGCGCCATCAAGTTGCTTCTAGTCAAGAACATACCTACGCCCACCACTTGCTCATGGAACAAGGACTTAAGTATCTCAAGTCAGATGGATATGCTATTTTTCTCGCTCCGAGTGATTTGTTGACCAGTCCTCAAAGTGATTTATTGAAAGGCTGGTTGAAAGAGGAGGCGAATTTAGTTGCCATGATCAGTCTGCCTGAAAATCTCTTTGCTAATGCCAAACAATCTAAGACGATTTTTATCTTACAAAAGAAAACTGATATTACAGTAGAACCCTTTGTTTATCCACTTTCTAGCCTGCAAGATGCAAGTGTTTTAATGAAATTTAAAGAAAATTTTCAAAAATGGACTCAAGGTACTGAAATATAAAATAGATTTTGTTATAATAGATGAAAACGCTTAAAAGAGGAGTCTTATTATGACAAAAACAATTGCAATCAATGCAGGAAGTTCAAGTTTGAAATGGCAATTATACTTAATGCCAGAGGAAAAAGTGTTAGCCAAAGGCTTGATTGAACGTATCGGTTTGAAAGATTCAATTTCAACTGTAAAATTTGACGGCCGTTCTGAACAACAAATTTTGGATATCGAAAATCACACACAAGCTGTTAAAATTTTATTGGATGACTTGATTCGTTTCGATATTATCAAGGCTTACGATGAGATTACAGGTGTTGGACATCGTGTTGTTGCCGGTGGAGAATACTTCAAAGAATCAACAGTTGTTGAAGGTGATGTATTAGAAAAAGTTGAAGAGTTGAGCTTGTTGGCTCCTCTCCACAATCCAGCCAATGCAGCAGGTGTTCGTGCCTTCAAGGAATTGTTGCCAGACATTACCAGTGTAGTTGTTTTTGATACTTCATTCCACACAAGTATGCCAGAGAAAGCTTATCGCTACCCTCTACCAACAAAATATTACACAGAAAACAAGGTTCGTAAATATGGTGCCCACGGTACAAGCCACCAGTTTGTAGCAGGAGAAGCTGCAAAACTTTTGGGACGTCCATTAGAAGACTTGAAATTGATTACTTGCCACATTGGTAATGGTGCATCTATTACAGCTGTTAAGGGTGGTCAATCTGTCGATACTTCAATGGGCTTCACTCCACTTGGTGGTGTGATGATGGGAACTCGTACAGGGGATATTGATCCAGCTATCATTCCTTATTTAATGCAATATACAGAGGACTTTAACACGCCTGAAAACATTAGTCACGTCCTTAATCGTGAGTCAGGCCTTATGGGTGTTTCAGGCAAATCTAGTGATATGCGTGATGTGATTGCTGCTATGGAAGAAGGGGACCACGATGCCACTTTAGCCTATGAAATGTATGTTGATCGTATCCAAAAACATATCGGTCAATACCTTGCAGTCCTAAATGGAGCAGATGCTATTATCTTCACAGCAGGTATCGGAGAAAATGCAGCTGCTGTACGTGAAGATGTTATCTCAGGTATTTCTTGGTTTGGCTGTGATGTTGACCCAGAAAAGAACGTCTTTGGCGTGACAGGAGACATCTCAACAGAGGCTGCGAAGATTCGTGTCTTGGTTATTCCAACAGATGAAGAATTAGTTATTGCTCGTGATGTTGAACGCTTGAAAAATAAGTAAAACTAGAAAAAATATTCCGTACAAGGAGTTGGAAAAGTGATTTTTCCAGCTTCTTTTTCTGATGAAATTGTCCAAAACCTTGCTATGATTGGCTTTTTTGAAAAATATGGTATAATAGTAGTAATTTAATAGATGGAGTTGAGTTTTGAAGAAAAACTTTCGTGTAAAAAGAGAGAAAGATTTTAAGGCGATTTTCAAGGAAGGAACAAGTTTTGCTAACCGAAAATTTGTTGTCTACCAGTTAGAAAATCAGAAAAACCATTTTCGAGTAGGTCTATCAGTTAGCAAAAAACTGGGGAATGCCGTCACTAGAAATCAAATCAAGCGACGAATCCGACATATTATCCAGAATGTAAAAGGGAGTCTGGTAGAAGATGTCGACTTTGTTGTCATTGCTCGAAAAGGGGTCGAAACCTTGGAATACGCAGAGATGGAGAAAAATCTACTCCACGTATTAAAATTATCAAAGATTTACCAGGAAGGAAATGGGAGTGAAAAAGAAACTACAGTTGACTAGTTTGCTAGGTTTATCTCTATTTATTATGACAGCCTGTGCAACTAATGGGACAACTAGTGATATTACAGCAGATTCGACTGATTTTTGGAGTAAATTGGTTTACTTCTTTGCGGAAATCATTCGCTTTTTATCGTTTGATATTAGTATCGGAGTGGGAATTATTCTCTTTACAATCTTGATTCGTACAGTGCTCTTGCCAGTCTTTCAAGTGCAAATGGTGGCTTCTAGAAAAATGCAGGAAGCTCAACCACGCATTAAGGCGCTTCGAGAACAATATCCGGGTCGAGATATGGAAAGCAGAACCAAGCTAGAGCAGGAAATGCGTAAAGTCTTTAAAGAAATGGGTGTCAGACAGTCAGATTCTCTTTGGCCGATTTTAATTCAGATGCCGCTTATCTTGGCCTTGTTCCAAGCTCTATCAAGAGTTGACTTTTTGAAGACAGGTCATTTCTTATGGATTAACCTTGGTGGTGTGGATACGACATTCGTGCTTCCGATTTTAGCGGCAGTATTCACTTTTTTAAGTACTTGGTTGTCCAATAAAGCCTTGTCTGAGCGTAATGGAGCTACGACTGCGATGATGTATGGGATTCCAGTCTTAATCTTTATCTTTGGGGTTTATGCTCCGAGCGGAGTCGCTCTCTACTGGGCAGTGTCCAATGCTTATCAAGTCTTGCAAACCTATTTCCTGAATAATCCATTCAAGATTATCGCAGAGCGCGAGGCCGTAGTACAGGCACAAAAAGATTTGGAAAATAGAAAAAGAAAAGCCAAGAAAAAGGCTCAGAAAACGAAATAATAAGGAGGAATCTGGTAATGGTAGTATTTACAGGTTCAACTGTTGAAGAAGCAATCCAGAAAGGATTGAAAGAATTAGATATCCCAAGACTAAAGGCTCATATCAAAGTCATTTCTCGTGAAAAAAATGGATTTCTTGGTTTATTTGGTAAAAAGCCAGCCCAAGTGGATATCGATGCGATTAGTGAAACGACAGTTGTAAAAGCAAACCAACAAGCTGTAAAGGGGGTTCCAAAACAAATCAATGATTTGAATGAGCCTGTTAAAACAGTTAGTGAAGCGACCGTTGATTTGGGGCATGTTGTAGAAGCAATTAAAAAGATTGAAGAGGAAGGCCAAGGTATTTCTGATGAAGTCAAGGCTGAAATCTTAAAACATGAAAGACATGCCAGCACGATCTTAGAAGAAACTGGTCACATTGAGATTTTAAATGAATTACAACTTGAAGAAGCTGGTTTCGGAGAAGAAGTAGAAACTCCTATTGCTGAGACTCAAGCGGAACAAACTGAAAGTCAAGAACTAGAAGACTTGGGCTTGAAAGTTGAACCGAGCTTTGATATTGAACAAGTAGCTACGGAAGTAACGACTTATGTTCAAACAATTATTGATGACATGGATGTTGAAGCCACACTTTCAAATGATTATAACCGTCGTAGCATCAATCTACAAATTGACACCAATGAACCAGGTCGTATTATCGGTTATCATGGTAAAGTTTTGAAGGCCTTGCAACTGTTGGCGCAAAATTATCTATATAACCGCTATTCAAGAACTTTCTATATCACTATTAATGTCAATGATTATGTTGAACATCGTGCAGAAGTCTTGCAGACCTATGCGCAAAAATTGGCGACTCGTGTTTTAGAAGAAGGACGTAGTCATCAGACAGATCCAATGTCGAATAGTGAACGCAAGATTATTCATCGTATTATTTCACGTATGGATGGCGTGACTAGTTACTCTGAGGGTGACGAGCCAAATCGCTATGTCGTTGTAGATACAGAATAAGTAAAATCAGGTTTATCCTGATTTTTTGCTAGTTAGAGGAGGTTAACGGATGTTGAATAAGATAAGAGACTATCTAGACTTTGCGGGTTTGCAGTACCGTAATCCAGATAAAGCTGGGGAAGAACGAGAGAAGATGCTGGAATTACGCCATAAAGGTCAAGAGGCTCGAAAAGCTTTTACAGAACTGGCTAAAGCATTTCAGATAAGTCATCCAGAATGGCAACTCCAACAGACAAGTCAGTGGATGAATCAGGCACAGCGTTTGAGACCACATTTTTGGGTTTATCTACAGCGTGAGGGGAAAGAAACAGAACCTATGATGGCTCTTCGTTTGTATGGGACATCTGCTGACTTTGGGATTTCTTTAGAGGTCAGTTTTGTTGAACGTAAGAAAGATGAGCAAACTTTGGAGAAACAAACAAAGGTATTAGAAGTTCCAGTGGTAGAAGGGATTTATTATCTAGCCTATTCAAATGGGGAAAGTCATAAGATGGAGGCTACTGAGGAGAACCGTCAAATTTTAAGAAATGAAATATCCAATCAGGAAGTCCGAAAAGTTTTAGTTAAGGCAGATGTTTCTTTTATAGAAAATCAAACATTAGAAGTGATTTTAGAAAAATTAGAAGAAGCATATGAACGCTTATTTCCCTACTATCAGGCTACCAGAGGGTAGAAATCATGAGACTTATCTAGAGTCGAATTGATTTATTGCTATTCTATGTATTTTTTCATATAATAGTAAAATAGAATGTGTGATTCAATAATCACCTCAAATAGAAAGGAAATTCTATGTCAAATCTATCTGTTAATGCAATTCGTTTCCTAGGTATTGACGCTATCAACAAAGCCAACTCAGGTCACCCAGGTGTGGTTATGGGAGCAGCTCCAATGGCTTACAGCCTCTTTACAAAACAACTTCGTATCAATCCAGCTCAACCAAACTGGATTAACCGCGACCGTTTTATTCTTTCAGCAGGACATGGTTCAATGCTCCTTTATGCCCTTCTACACCTTTCTGGTTTTGAAGATGTCAGCATGGATGAAATCAAGAGCTTCCGCCAATGGGGTTCTAAAACACCAGGTCACCCAGAATTTGGTCATACAGCAGGGATTGATGCTACGACAGGTCCTCTAGGGCAAGGGATTTCAACTGCCACTGGTTTTGCCCAGGCAGAACGTTTCTTGGCAGCCAAATATAACCGCGAAGGCTACAATATCTTTGACCACTATACTTACGTTATCTGTGGAGATGGTGACTTGATGGAAGGTGTCTCAAGTGAGGCGGCTTCATACGCAGGTTTGCAAAAACTCGACAAGTTGGTTGTTCTTTATGATTCAAATGACATTAACTTGGATGGTGAGACAAAAGATTCCTTCACAGAAAGTGTTCGTGACCGTTACAATGCCTACGGTTGGCATACAGCCTTGGTTGAAGATGGAACAGACTTGGAAGCAATTCATGCTGCTATCGAAACAGCTAAAGCTTCAGGTAAACCATCTTTGATTGAAGTGAAGACTGTTATTGGATACGGTTCTCCAAACAAACAAGGAACCAATGCTGTACACGGTGCTCCTCTTGGAGCAGATGAAACTGCAGCAACTCGCCAAGCGCTCGGTTGGGACTATGAGCCATTTGAAATCCCAGAACAAGTATATGCTGATTTCAAGGAAAATGTTGCGGACCGTGGCGCATCAGCTTATCAAGATTGGACAAAATTAGTTGCTGACTATAAAGAAGCGCATCCAGAATTGGCTGCAGAAGTAGAAGCCATCATCGATGGACGTGATCCAGTTGAAGTGACTCCAGCAGACTTCCCAGCCTTAGAAAATGGCTTCTCTCAAGCAACTCGTAATTCAAGCCAAGATGCCTTAAACGTTGTAGCGGCTAAGTTGCCAACCTTCCTAGGTGGATCAGCTGACCTCGCTCACTCAAACATGACTTATATCAAAACGGACGGACTTCAAGACGACGCTAATCGCTTGAACCGTAACATTCAGTTTGGTGTTCGTGAATTTGCAATGGGAACAATCTTGAACGGGATGGCCCTTCACGGTGGACTTCGTGTATACGGTGGAACTTTCTTTGTCTTCTCTGACTATGTGAAAGCAGCTGTACGCTTGTCAGCCTTGCAAGGACTTCCTGTGACTTATGTCTTTACCCACGATTCAATCGCAGTTGGTGAAGATGGTCCAACTCACGAACCAGTTGAACACCTAGCAGGTCTTCGTGCTATGCCAAATCTGAATGTTTTCCGCCCAGCAGATGCGCGTGAAACTCAAGCAGCTTGGTACCTTGCAGTGACAAGTGAGAAAACACCAACGGCCCTTGTCTTGACACGTCAAAACTTGACTGTTGAAGAAGGGACAGATTTCGATAAGGTTGCTAAAGGTGCCTATGTAGTCTATGAAAATGCAGCAGACTTTGATACAATCTTGATTGCGACAGGTTCAGAGGTCAATCTTGCTGTATCAGCTGCCAAAGAATTGGCTAGTCAAGGAGCAAAAGTCCGTGTAGTCAGCATGCCATCTACAGATGTCTTTGATAAACAAGATGCAGCATACAAGGAAGAAATTCTTCCAAATGCAGTTCGCCGTCGTGTTGCAGTCGAAATGGGTGCAACTCAAAACTGGTACAAATATGTTGGACTAGATGGTGCTGTTCTCGGTATTGATACCTTCGGAGCCTCTGCCCCAGCACCAAAAGTATTGGCAGAATATGGCTTTACTGTAGAAAATCTTGTAAAAGTCGTTCAAAACTTGAAATAATTCTAAAAATCAGGGCGCAAGCTCTGGTTTTTTCTTACTAGAAAAGCAAGGTACAATCTTGTAAAAGTAGCTGAAATTTGATATAGTAGTCCTATGTAAAAGACAAAGGAGAAGAAAATGAATCCAAATTATACATTTCTAATTATGCTTGTAGCGATGTTGGGCTTGATGTTCTTTATGCAACGCTCTCAAAAGAAACAAGCACAAAAACGTATGGAAAGCTTAAATAAACTACAAAAAGGCTATGAAGTTATTACAATCGGTGGACTGTACGGAACAGTTGATGAAGTAGATACTGAGAAGAGAACGATTGTTCTTGATGTAGATGGAGTTTACTTGACTTTTGAACTAGCTGCTATCAAGACGGTATTACCGCTGAAAGAAACTGCTTCACTAGAAGGCGCAATTGAAAAATAAGACGGGATCACGAACTCCCGTTTTTCTATAAAAGAAAGGAAATGGGATGAAAAAACTAGTCTTTGTCTGTCTAGGAAATATTTGCCGCAGCCCTATGGCCGAGTTTGTTATGAAATCAATGACAGATAACTACGAAATACAAAGTCGAGCAACGTCCTCCTGGGAACATGGTAATCCTATTCATAAGGGGACTCAGGGAATTTTTCAACAGTATCAGATTCCTTATGACAAAGGCAAAACATCGCTTCAGATTAGTAAGAAAGATTTTGAAGACTTTGATTATATTATCGGAATGGATGCTTCAAATGTTTCTGACTTACGTCAGATGTGTCCAGTAGACTGTCAAGATAAGATTTACTCATTTGCATCTGAAAGTGTACCAGATCCTTGGTATACAGGAGATTTTGAGGAAACTTATCGGCGTGTTCAAGAGGGGTGTCAAACTTGGTTAGAACGTTTAGAAAAGGAGAGTGAAGGTGGAAAATCTTAAGAATTTTTACGAAAAGTATCGTGTCTATCTGACTCGTCCACGTTTAGAGATTTTGGCAGTAGTTACCATTGTTTTCTGTGCTGTACTCGTCTTTTTTCTAAATATTCCCGGAAAAGGTGTCTTAAAACTGGATAATGGAACGATTGTTTATGACGGCAGTCTTGTCCGAGGTAAAATGAATGGTCAAGGAACCATTACCTTCCAAAATGGAGACCAATATACAGGTGGTTTCAGCAATGGAGCCTTCAACGGAAAAGGTACCTTTCAATCCAAAGAAGGCTGGACCTACGAAGGGGATTTTGTAAATGGTCAGGCTGAAGGAAAAGGGAAACTAACAACAGAACAAGAAGTCGTTTATGAAGGGACTTTTAAACAAGGCGTTTTTCAACAAAAATAAAGCCTCCTTATCAAAGGAGGTATTACTAGAACTGTAAAGTAAGCGCTTACCTGCAAATCCCTTTCTTTCCAAATCCCTCTTCCAAGTAAGTTTGTGAAATAAAAAAATATTTGAAATAAGTTTCACAAACTTTGAAGAAAAAACCTTGTAAGAAAAGAAAATGAGAAAAATTTCACAAGAGTTAAAAAATTCTTTGTGAAATGTTTATGAAACTGTTTACAAAGTTGAAATAATGCGTTATAATAAACTTGTGAAAAAATTAACAAAGGATATCAATCCTTGAAAGCTATGGAGGAAAATATGGCTGATAAAAAAACTATGACACCAGAGGAAAAGAAACTCGCTGCTGAAAAGCATGTCGATGGGTTGGTGCAAAAAGCTCTCGTTGCCCTTGAAGAAATGCGTAAGTTGGATCAAGAGCAAGTTGACTACATCGTAGCCAAAGCGTCAGTTGCAGCTTTGGATGCCCACGGAGAATTGGCTTTACATGCCTTTGAAGAAACAGGACGTGGTGTATTTGAAGATAAAGCGACTAAGAACTTGTTTGCTTGTGAACACGTGGTAAATAATATGCGCCACACTAAGACAGTTGGCGTTATCGAAGAAGAAGATGTGACAGGATTGACTCTCATCGCTGAACCGGTCGGTGTTGTCTGTGGTATTACTCCTACAACAAACCCAACATCAACAGCAATCTTTAAATCTTTGATTTCATTGAAGACACGTAACCCAATCGTCTTTGCCTTCCACCCATCAGCACAAGAATCATCTGCTCATGCAGCTCGTATCGTCCGCGATGCAGCTATCGCAGCTGGTGCTCCTGAAAACTGTGTACAGTGGATTACTGAACCATCTATGGAAGCAACTAGTGCCCTTATGAACCATGAAGGTGTTGCGACAATCCTTGCAACTGGTGGTAATGCTATGGTTAAGGCGGCTTACTCATGTGGTAAACCAGCTCTTGGGGTAGGTGCCGGAAACGTTCCAGCTTATGTTGAAAAATCAGCAAACATCCGCCAAGCTGCACACGATATCGTCATGTCTAAATCATTTGATAACGGTATGGTCTGTGCATCTGAACAAGCGGTTATCATTGATAAAGAAATTTACGATGAATTTGTAGCAGAGTTCAAATCTTATCACACTTACTTTGTAAACAAAAAAGAAAAAGCACTTCTTGAAGAATTCTGCTTCGGCGTGAAAGCAAACAGCAAAAACTGTGCTGGTGCGAAATTGAATGCTGACATCGTTGGTAAACCAGCAACTTGGATTGCAGAACAAGCAGGATTTACAGTTCCAGAAGGAACAAATATTCTTGCTGCAGAATGTAAAGAAGTTGGTGAAAATGAGCCATTGACTCGTGAAAAATTGTCACCAGTTATTGCAGTTTTGAAATCTGAAAGCCGTGAAGATGGGATTACCAAAGCTCGTCAAATGGTTGAATTTAACGGTCTTGGACACTCAGCAGCCATCCACACAGCTGATGAAGAATTGACTAAAGAATTTGGTAAAGCTGTTAAAGCTATTCGTGTTATCTGTAACTCACCTTCTACTTTCGGTGGTATCGGGGACGTTTACAATGCCTTCTTGCCATCATTGACACTCGGATGTGGTTCTTACGGACGCAACTCAGTTGGGGATAACGTTAGTGCCATTAACCTCTTGAATATCAAAAAAGTCGGAAGACGGAGAAATAACATGCAATGGATGAAACTTCCTTCAAAAACATACTTTGAACGTGATTCAATTCAATACCTTCAAAAATGTCGTGACGTTGAACGTGTCATGATCGTTACTGACCATGCTATGGTAGAGCTTGGTTTCCTTGATCGTATCATCGAACAACTTGATCTTCGTCGCAATAAGGTTGTTTACCAAATCTTTGCTGATGTAGAACCAGATCCAGATATCACAACTGTAAATCGTGGTACTGAGATTATGCGTGCCTTCAAACCAGATACAATCATCGCTCTCGGTGGTGGATCTCCAATGGATGCTGCTAAAGTAATGTGGCTCTTCTATGAACAACCAGAAGTGGACTTCCGTGACCTTGTACAAAAATTCATGGATATCCGTAAACGTGCCTTCAAGTTCCCATTGCTTGGTAAGAAGACTAAATTCATCGCAATTCCAACTACATCTGGTACAGGATCTGAAGTAACTCCATTTGCCGTTATCTCTGATAAAGCAAACAACCGTAAATACCCAATCGCAGACTACTCATTGACACCAACTGTGGCAATCGTAGACCCTGCCTTGGTATTGACAGTTCCTGGATTTGTTGCTGCGGATACTGGTATGGACGTATTGACTCACGCGACTGAAGCTTACGTATCACAAATGGCTAGCGACTACACTGATGGACTTGCACTTCAAGCAATCAAACTTGTATTCGAAAACCTTGAAAGCTCAGTTAAGAACGCAGACTTCCACTCACGTGAGAAAATGCACAACGCTTCAACAATCGCTGGTATGGCCTTTGCCAATGCCTTCCTAGGTATTTCTCACTCAATGGCCCATAAGATTGGTGCGCAATTCCACACAATCCACGGTCGTACAAATGCTATCTTGCTTCCATACGTTATCCGCTACAACGGAACACGTCCAGCTAAGACAGCAACATGGCCTAAGTACAACTACTACCGTGCAGATGAAAAATACCAAGATATCGCACGCATGCTTGGACTTCCAGCTTCTACTCCAGAAGAAGGTGTAGAATCTTACGCAAAAGCTGTCTACGAACTTGGTGAGCGCGTCGGTATCCAAATGAACTTCAAAGCACAAGGAATCGATGAAAAAGAATGGAAAGAACATTCTCGTGAGTTGGCCTTCCTTGCTTATGAAGACCAATGTTCACCAGCTAACCCACGTCTTCCAATGGTTGACCACATGCAAGAAATCATCGAAGATTCTTACTATGGTTACAAAGAAAGACCAGGACGCCGTAAATAATCGTTTATCAGCCTAGAGACAGGAATTTCCTGTCTCTTTTTTTGTAATTCTATTTGAAAAATGGTATAATCATAGCATATATTTATTTGAAAATCAAATCTTTTATAACCATGCGAGGAGCAAATGAACAAGATAAATGAGTTAGGGGATAAAGTGCGACTTTTAAGAGAAGAGAAAGGACTTAGTCGCCCAGTTTTTTGCGGGGATGAATCCGAATTATCAGTGCGTCAGTTGGTGCGAATCGAAAAAGGAGAATTTCGCCCGACGATAAAAACACTAGAATATATTGCAGATAGATTAGAAATTCCGTCCTACGTCTTGATGCCAGATTATAAGGAATTACCGAAACGTTACCAAGAATTAAAATACTTTCTTCTTCATCATCCTGACTACGGAGACAAGGAGTTGCAGGAACAAAAGGAAGAATATTTCGATGAGATTTTTGAGAATTTTTATGATGATTTGCCACGTGATGAGAAGATGATAGTGGATTGTCTTCAAGCAATAGATGAAGTGAGAGCGACGGATAATGAACAGTATGGAATAGCGCTTTTAGATGAATCTTTTGAGGAACTATGGAATCAAAGAGAATTTTCCTTTTCAGATCTTTTAAAAATTAGATTGTATTTTTTGTGTAGTTATTTAGAAAATATAAAAAAAGGACAGTTATCTATTAGCGAACAGCAGAAACTTCAATTAATGTTTCAAAAAGTGTGTAATAACGTAGAAAATAGCGGTACGGACGATTTATTTCTTGTTCGTGATGTGTTATTTGCAGGGCTGGGAAGTTGTGAATTATTGAATGACTTAGAGTTATTTAAGTTAGCTGTGGAAAAACTTAGTTGGATTTCTGAAAAAACACGAGATTTCCAAAAGCAACCGATTGTCTTGATGGTAGAATGGAAATATTATATTCAGACTGATTATGATACAGCCAAACAAAAGTATGAAGAAGCAAAAATGATGGCGAGGATGTTTGGTAATGAGAAGTTACTCGTTAGTTTAGATAATGAATGGAGCGAAGACTTAGAAAGGTATCGTTGAACTATATAGGAGTGACATTTCTGTCATTGGGGAAATGTCGCTTTTTTGTTACAATGAATTTTACTTGATATACATCCAGAAGCAAACTATTCAATATAGAGAAAATTCTAAGCTAGTAGGCCCATAGGGTCAATCGGTGCCGATGCAACTTGAAGAATTTTCTATCAGTACGGTGTATGACGATAACAGTTTTAAATAAGGGGGAAAGAATGTCCATTTTATCCATTAGAAATATTTCAAAGTTTTACACTTTGGACGGTAAACATCAAGAACAGGCTTTAAAGAATATAAACCTGCAGATTGCAAAAGGTAAAATTACAGCGATTTACGGTCCATCAGGCTGTGGCAAAACCAGTCTACTAAATATCATCAGCGGTTTAGATAGACAATATGAAGGAGTTTTAGAATTTAAAGGGGAATCACTCCGTGACTTATCAGAGATTGAACTAACTCAATTTCGTAAAGATAAGATTGGATTTGTGTTTCAAAACTTTAACCTCATTCCTCATCAGTCTGTCTTGGACAATGTCAAGCTACCTCTCTATGTCAAAGATTTATCTGACAGGGAGATGACGATGATTGCAAAGGAGCAATTAAGTAACTTGGGCATGGAACCTTTTATAGCTAAAAATGTTAAACAACTTTCTGGCGGGCAAAAGCAACGCGTAGCAATCGCGCGTGCCTTGGTAAATCAGCCTGATATGATTGTAGCAGATGAGCCAACGGGTTCGCTTGACTCTCAATCCCAAGAAATGGTATTGGAAGTATTTAAAAATTTAGCCCAAACAGGGAAAACAGTATTGATCGTAACCCATAATCCAGAGGTTGCTGAATATGCAGATGTGATTATCAAAATGAAGGATGGTGAAGTCGTTGAAGAAGTCAAAAAATAAAGGATTATCATTGAAAAACAAATTCAAACTTTCTTTAAATAACTTTATGGAAAGAAAGTGGCGTAACCTATTGATTGCGCTAGCGACCTCAATCGGTTTTGTAGGAGTCTTAATTTCTTTCGGCTTGGGAAATGCTTTGATTTCGATGATTGATGAAAATACGAATGGAGGTCAAATTCCTTCTCAAGTTCAGATTGCTTTAAACACAAAAAATGTTGGACGAGGCTTTTTGAACCAAGATGATAAGAACTATATCACGGATACAGTTGGGAAAGAAGCTATTAAATATTTGGAGAGTCCTTTTGGGATGACCATGTCAAATATTACGATAGATGGGCAAGAAATGGATCTGAGTCAAACGATGCCTTCTTATGCTCAAGTAGTGAGTCTCTATGAGGATACAAGTATTTCTGTTAGTAGTAATGAGGCGGACAAAGTATTAGCCGGTTCCCTCTATACTGATGCAAATGAACAGGGCTTAACAATTCCAATCAGTTTACTAAAAAATTGGAATGAACAGACAGGAAAAAATCTGACAGCTAGTGATGTTATTGGCAAATCAGTCTCAGCAAGCATTGTAGAAAATGCTGCCGAAGCTAGTAAGATTGCTCAATTTCAAACAAAGATTGTGCGTGTGATTAATGATGAAGATGACATGGAGGACAGCAACAGTTTCATGCCGTCTAATCAAATGGAAACGATTTTGAAAGAAGCTGGATTTACAAAAGCTGTATCTTATTTTATCTTGGAACTTAAAGATCCATCACAGACAAAAGCTGTAACAGAAGAATTGCAGAAAAATAAGAAGTATACTGTTCTTTCTCAACAGAAGGTTCTTGATATTGTGATTACTTTTATTCGTGTCATTCAGGGATTGCTGATTGTACTTTCATCACAAGCTATTGTGGTAGCAGCGGTCATGATTGGTATTATCATTTACATCAATATCATGCAACGTTCTAAGGAGATAGGTGTCATGAAGGCAGTTGGTTATCAAAATCGTGATGTCAAAGGAATTTTTATTTACGAGGCTATTTGGATTGTAGGCATTGCCTTGCTGCTGGCATTTTTGGTTGCACAAGGGGTGGGAAGTTTGGCGAATGCGGTTGTAAATCACTTTTACCCATCCATCACGAAGGTTTTTGAATTAAATCTTCTATCCATTCTAGGAACTCTAGCTTTCGCTCTATTACTTGGTTATGTCTCAGCTTACTTCCCAGCACGTAAAATTAGTAAAATGGATCCTGTAGAATCGCTACGATATGAATAGTAAGGAAGTTCTTGATTTATAGCCTTAAAAAGAAACTAACATAGAAAAACAACGCCCGTACTTGCAATTAAACTTAAATAGTTATATAATAGGTTTGTTGAAAGGTGATTTGTAGTGATTCAAGTTACTCTTTTCACAATAAAAATTTCATGATTTTCATAAGGAGGAAATCACTAATGGTAGTTAAAGTTGGTATTAACGGTTTCGGACGTATCGGTCGTCTTGCTTTCCGTCGTATCCAAAACGTAGAAGGTGTTGAAGTTACTCGTATCAACGACCTTACAGATCCAGTTATGCTTGCACACTTGTTGAAATACGACACAACTCAAGGTCGTTTCGACGGTACTGTTGAAGTTAAAGAAGGTGGATTTGAAGTTAACGGTAAATTCATCAAAGTTTCTGCTGAGCGTGATCCAGAACAAATCGACTGGGCTAACGACGGTGTAGAAATCGTTCTTGAAGCTACTGGTTTCTTTGCTAAGAAAGCAGCTGCTGAAAAACACTTGCACGCTGGTGGAGCTAAAAAAGTTGTTATCACTGCTCCTGGTGGAAACGACGTTAAAACAGTTGTATTCAACACTAACCATGACGTTCTTGATGGTACTGAAACAGTTATCTCAGGTGCTTCATGTACTACAAACTGCTTGGCTCCTATGGCTAAAGCTCTTCAAGATAACTTTGGTGTTGTTGAAGGATTGATGACTACTATCCACGCTTACACTGGTGACCAAATGATCCTTGACGGACCACACCGTGGTGGTGACCTTCGCCGTGCTCGCGCTGGTGCTGCAAACATCGTTCCTAACTCAACTGGTGCTGCAAAAGCTATCGGTCTTGTAATCCCAGAATTGAACGGTAAACTTGACGGATCTGCACAACGCGTTCCAACTCCAACTGGATCAGTTACTGAATTGGTAGCTGTTCTTGAAAAGAACGTTACTGTTGATGAAGTGAACGCAGCTATGAAAGCAGCTTCAAACGAATCATACGGTTACACAGAAGATCCAATCGTATCTTCAGATATCGTAGGTATGTCTTACGGTTCATTGTTTGACGCAACTCAAACTAAAGTTCTTGACGTTGACGGTAAACAATTGGTTAAAGTTGTATCATGGTACGACAACGAAATGTCATACACTGCACAACTAGTTCGTACTCTTGAATACTTCGCAAAAATCGCTAAATAATTCATGAGTCGATAAAAAGCAAGGCCTCTTGGTCTTGCTTTTCTTATATGGAAAAATGGATGACACAATCATCCATTCTTTTTTAATTCTTTTTCAAAAGTATCTGATAGGACAGTGAAGCTTAATTTCTCTAGAGTAAGCGGATGGGTAAAGGACAGTCGGAAGGCGTGGAGCATAAGCCGACTCGTCTTTGATTTGCTATTATAGAGAGTGTCACCCAGGATCGGGAAGTTATGATGCGAAAGGTGCACACGAATTTGATGTGTTCGCCCTGTCTTTAGTTTGCAACGAACCAAGGAAGTTTTGTTTGGTAATTGCTTTAATCTGCTTACATGTGTTTCAGCATATTGCCCATTTTTTGTATCAACTATTCGTTTTCTGCGGTCATGGCGATCACGCCCAATTTTGTCTTTGAAAACAAGTTCTTTGCTGTTGATATGTCCGTCGACCTGTGCCCAATATTCCCTAGAAATCTCTTTTTTCTCCAGTAAGCGATTGAGAATAGGCAGGATAAAAGGATTTTTGGCAAAGAGAACCAAGCCACTGGTTTCCATGTCTAGACGATGAACAACATAGCAGGTTTGGCCAACATAGGCACTGACATGGTTAAGAAGGGCGATTTCGTTTGGCTGATTACCATGCGTTTTCATCCTCTCTGGTTTGTTGACAATAATCAAGTGTTGATCTTGATAAACCTCTTGAACGAGGTCAGGATTGCCCCAAGGGATTTCTTTTTCGGGATAATCTTCCTCGTCAAAAGTCAACTGGCAAACATCTCCAGGATTTACCATCTCGTTCCAGTGAACTTCTTTTTGATTTATCAAAATATGTTTCTTGATTCTCAAAAAATGACGAATTTTTCTAGGGATGAGGAGTTGCTCCTCTAGTAATTGCTTCACCGTAATTTGAGGCAAAGAGGCGGGTAATGTAAATGTGAATTTCATACAGATATTGTAACAAAAAAAGCCCTATTTGGATAGGAAATAGCTAAATTCTTGTCTTCCTATGACGAAGATGATAAAATAAACGCATGAAATTAGATAAATTATTCGAGAAATTTCTTTCTCTTTTTAAAAAAGAAACAAGTGAACTAGAGGATTCTGATTCGACTAGCTTACGTCGCTCTCGTAGTGATCGAAAAAAATTAGCTCAAGTGGGTCCGATTCGAAAATTCTGGCGTCGCTATCATCTGACGAAAATCGTTGTTATACTAGGTTTGAGTGCAGGCTTGTTAGTCGGGACCTATTTGTTTGCTGTAGCCAAGTCAACCAATGTCAATGATTTGCAAAATGCCTTGAAAACTCGGACTCTCATTTTTGACCGTGAAGAAAAAGAGGCAGGTGCCTTGTCTGGTCAAAAGGGAACCTACGTTGAATTGACTGATATCAGTAAAAACTTGCAAAATGCAGTTATTGCGACAGAAGACCGTTCTTTCTATAAAAATGACGGGATTAACTATGGTCGTTTCTTCTTGGCTATTGTCACTGCTGGACGTTCAGGTGGTGGTTCTACTATTACCCAACAGCTGGCTAAAAACGCCTATTTGTCACAGGATCAAACAGTTGAGAGAAAAGCAAAAGAATTTTTCCTTGCCTTAGAATTGACTAAAAAATATAGCAAAAATCAGATCCTAACTATGTATCTTAACAACGCCTATTTTGGAAATGGTGTGTGGGGTGTCGAAGACGCGAGTAAGAAATACTTTGGAGTTTCTGCATCAGAAGTGAGTCTGGATCAAGCTGCGACTCTGGCAGGGATGCTCAAGGGTCCGGAACTGTATAATCCTTTGAATTCTATAGAGGATTCTACCAATCGTCGCGACACTGTCTTACAAAATATGGTTGCAGCAGGATATATTGATAAAAACCAAGAAACCGAAGCTGCAGAAGTTGATATGACTTCGCAATTGCACGATAAGTATGAAGGAAAAATCTCAGATTACCGCTATCCTTCTTACTTTGATGCGGTGGTTAATGAAGCTGTGTCTAAGTATAATCTAACAGAGGAAGAAATTGTCAATAATGGCTACCGCATTTATACAGAGTTGGATCAAAACTACCAAGCAAATATGCAGGTTGTCTATGAAAATACATCGCTATTTCCGAGGGCAGAGGATGGAACATTTGCTCAATCAGGAAGTGTAGCCCTCGAACCGAAAACAGGAGGAGTTCGTGGAGTTGTCGGTCAAGTTGCTGACAATGATAAAACTGGATTCCGTAATTTCAACTATGCAACTCAATCAAAACGTAGCCCTGGCTCTACAATTAAGCCTTTAGTCGTTTATACGCCGGCAGTTGAGGCAGGTTGGGCTTTGAACAAGCAGTTGGATAACCATACCATGCAGTATGACAGCTATAAGGTAGATAACTATGCAGGAATCAAAAAGAGTCGTGAAGTTCCTATGTATCAAGCCTTGGCAGAATCGCTTAATCTACCTGCTGTTGCCACCGTTAATGATTTGGGTATTGATAAGGCTTTTGAAGCAGGCGAAAAGTTTGGACTCAACATGGAAAAAGTCGACCGTGTTCTTGGTGTCGCCTTGGGAAGCGGTGTTGAAACCAATCCTCTGCAAATGGCTCAAGCATATGCTACCTTTGCCAATGAAGGTTTAATGCCTGAAGCTCATTTTATTAGTCGAATTGAAAATGCTAGTGGGCAGGTTATTGCAAACCATAAAAATTCACAAAAACGGGTGATTGATAAGTCTGTAGCTGACAAGATGACCAGTATGATGTTGGGGACATTCACCAACGGAACCGGTATTAGTTCATCTCCCGCAGACTATATTATGGCAGGAAAAACTGGGACAACTGAAGCAGTTTTCAATCCTGAATATACAAGTGACCAGTGGGTGATTGGTTATACACCTGATGTGGTGATTAGTCATTGGCTTGGTTTTCCGACCACTGATGAAAATCACTATCTAGCAGGATCTACTTCAAATGGTGCAGCTCATGTCTTTAGAAATATTGCAAATACCATTTTACCTTATACGCCAGGAAGTACCTTTACAGTTGAAAATGCTTATAAGCAAAATGGAATTGCACCAGCTAACACAAAAAGACAAGTACAAACCAATGATAATAGCCAGACAGATGATAATTTGTCTGATATTCGAGGACGTGCGCAAAGTCTAGTAGATGAGGCTAGTCGGGCTATCTCGGATGCTAAGATTAAGGAAAAAGCTCAAACAATATGGGATTCGGTAGTCAATCTATTTCGCTAAGATGCTTGTCAAAGCCTAGCTTTCTTGTTATAATAGATAAGATGGAGGCGTTATGGCACTAAAAAAAGCAAGCCTAGCTTGTGCGGTTTGTGGTTCGAGAAACTATTCAATCAAGATCAGTGGAAACCCCAAGCCTACACGACTAGAAGTAAATAAATTTTGTAAGCATTGTGGCAAGTACACTACACACAGAGAAACGAGATAGGAGAGAGCGATGCGTTTTATTGGAGATATTTTTAGACTTCTTAAAGACACAACATGGCCAACTCGCAAGGAAAGCTGGAGAGATTTTCGTTCTATCATGGAATACACTGCTTTCTTTGTAGTAATTATTTACATTTTTGACCAGTTGATTGTTTCAGGTTTGATTCGATTTATTAACATTTTTTAGAAGGTTAGTGGAGTTATTTACTCTAGAGATCTTCTATTTATGAAAGGAAATATCATGGATAGTTTTGATAAAGGGTGGTTTGTTTTACAAACTTATTCTGGTTATGAAAATAAGGTAAAAGAAAATCTATTACAACGTGCACAAACCTACAATATGTTGGATAATATTCTACGCGTTGAAATTCCAACACAAACAGTGCAAGTTGAAAAAAATGGAAAGAGAAAAGAAGTAGAAGAAAATCGCTTTCCAGGTTATGTTCTTGTAGAAATGGTCATGACAGATGAAGCTTGGTTTGTTGTTCGAAACACACCAAATGTAACTGGATTTGTCGGATCACACGGGAACAGATCAAAACCAACTCCATTATTGGAACAAGAAATTCGTGACATTTTGGTATCTATGGGACAAACTGTTCAAGAATTTGATTTCGATGTTGAGGTTGGTCAAACCGTACGTATTATTGATGGTGCTTTTGCAGACTACACTGGTAAGATTACAGAAATTGATAATAACAAAGTGAAAATGATTATCTCTATGTTTGGTAATGACACAGTTGCAGAAGTAAACCTAAACCAAATTGCAGAATTATAACCCTGAGAGAGGCAAGACCTCTCTTTTTTGTGCAGTTTAGACTGTGTAGGGAACAGAATGGGGAAAATGAAACAAATGTACTTTCGAATCTGTTAGACTGTAAACAGAAAGGGGAAGCTTATGCTTAAAAAATTGTATGAGGAAGTCCAAGGGATTGTATATAAGTGTAGAAATGAATATTACCTTCATTTATGGGAGTTATCGGATTGGGACCAAGAGGGAATGATCTGCTTACATGAATTGATCAGTAGAGAAGAAGGATTAGTTGAAGATATTCCACGCTTACGTAAATATTTCAAAACCAAGTTCCGGAATCGGATTCTAGATTATCTCCGTAAACAAGAAAGTCAAAAACGAAGATATGATAAAGAACCTTATGAAGAAGTGGGTGAGATAAGTCATCGTATAAGTGAGGGAGGACTCTGGCTGGATGATTACTATCTCTTTCATGAAACACTAAGAGATTATAGAAACAAACAAAGTAAAGAGCAACAAGAAGAGTTAGAACGCGTCTTAAGACATGAACGCTTCCGAGGGCGTCAAAGAGTCCTAAGAGACTTACGTATTGTGTTTAAAGAGTTTGATATCTGTAGCCGGTAAGAAGCCATGCAAAAAAAGGTAAATTCCCAAACTAAGTTCCACCGCTAGTACAAGTGGAAGTTAGTCTGATAAAAATCCTAAAAACCAGTGGAAATCCGTGTCAGGGTAAGTTC
>CAJNBS010000016.1 GCA_905221065.1 bacterium | reverse complement strand
CGAAAACGATTGATGGTGCGATAGCTGACAAGCAACTGCCCTGTTAGATATTGCATAGCCAGATTTTCAACCATCATTTTTTCAATTTTTCGACCAGAGAAAATCCCTTGTGAATAGGCAAATAGAAGAGTAGATACAAGCATTTTAGGGTGATAAGACGGGCGACCAAAGGCATGATAGAAGGCATGGAAGTGACTATCTTCCAAGGTATTCACCACTTTTTCAATAGTAAAGACGAGATGGTCTTGTGGCAATAAAGAACTGATTTCTAGTGGTAAAGTTGTTTGATTTGTGTTATAGTGAATATGCATGGGATAGCCTTTCTAAATGGTTTATTGGGCAATTCTATTTTATCAAGACTATCGCAACCATGCAAAAAAGCAACGGCAAATCCGTTGCTTTTTTTGAAGACAAGAGACTATTGTCCCAGACTCTTCTCGATCTTAGCTTTTCTTCAACCCACTACAGTTGACAAAGAGCCAAAAAAGATTTGGTTCTGCTTCTCACAAGACCAAATCTTTTTTATTATTTTAGAAACGAATTGTCTCACGTGTTTTTTCATATGAAGTAACAAAACGGTTGGTTACACCAGGTTCTGCCACTTCCAATGCTTGAGAAATCTTGTCAAATGAAGCGTGATAATCAAATTCTTTCTCAAAAATGTCCAAAGCTTCATTAAAGGCTTCTTGAATGCGTTCATCAAATGAGCGGTAACGGTTAGAATATTGTAAGAGTTGTTCTGTCAAGATTGCATACTGTACAATATTATAAGTTTCCGTTTCTAAAGCTTCCATATCATTCGTTGCAATTTCCAAAACACGGTTAACTGACTCTATATTGACCAATTTTTGTTCTAATTCAGCCATTAAATCTTCCGTATTATTACTTGCTGTAAAGAATAACTTCAAGAAAGTTTGTGGAATACCAGGTAGGTTCCGTTTTTCCATATATCTCTTGATTGTATGGAGACGATTAACATATACATTTGCCTTTTGACGTGCATTGATATCATCTTTCTCAATTCGTGCAAGACGTTCACTAACTGAAATCTGTTCATCTTCAATCTCTTTAAGATTTTCCTGTAAAGATTCAAGATTTTCTTCAAGAATTGAATAAGCTTGAGTTGGTTCATCTTGATTTGAAGTTGCCTCAACAATAGCAGTCTCAAAGTTTTCTAATTCACCCTGTAAACGACGAACATGACTTGCATCTGACTCAGAAAGTAAATAGTTCTTACTCAAACGCTCAATATCTTCTATCAATAAAGCATTATTTTCCTTCATGTGTTGCAGATAAGTAGGAAGTGTTGCTACTAAACCTTCTACCACTTTCTGTGCCGCAATTTCTCTTGTAAAGATATCGTAAAGTGCATTAATCTCTTCTTGGATTTGAGTATTTTCGTACTCGGCATTATCCAATTCTAGTTGCGCAATATTCTCATGATTTTTCTTGAGAGCTTCATGAAGCAATTGGAAACGAGCTTCGATATCCGTTTCAGCAAAATGATAATTAGCATCTAAAAGCTTACGGTAGCCATCTTCTAAATCTTCCAGCTGATCAGGTAGCTCTTTAGATAATGTTGTTACAACTGCTGGTATACGATCAACAATATGCGTTAAAGCCAAGATATGATTTTCAGCATTATCCAAAATCACAGCAGCTTCTACTGGGTCACCAGACGAGTTTAAAGTTACAAACTGAGAAAACTCTGATTGGATATTTTCCAATTGTTTTTCGATTTCAGACAAACCTTTACCATATTCTTCAGAATGATCAGCAACTCGGTGTTGCAACTCTTCAAACAAGTCCAAGGTATGAAGAACACGTCCACTATTTTTAGACTCTTGTTTCTCCAAATCTGCCAAGGCATTGCGAATTGCCGCAATATCTTCTTCAATCAAGGTAATTTGACTCTCGATTTGATCAATTTGATGACTGGCCTTGAAAAAACGGAATGAGTTATTGTAGCCTTCTGCCTCGAAAAGATTATTTTCGATATCGGCAAAAGAGTTAAGAGATAGGTCAACCCATTTTTGATTCCATTCACGGAAAGTCACCTGACTTTGTCCAATCAAGTGCATATTTTTTACAGCTTCAACTTCATCATTAACTGGAAGATTGTACAGTTCTTCTTTTTTCTCTTCTAAAATTGCTAATTTACTTTCATTGCGCTTCCTTACATAGATTGCGATAGCATAGGCAATGACCAATAAAACTGCAACTGCAATTATCAAATAAATTACTAGTCTAGCAGACATATTAAACTCCTTTTTTACTTGAAACAATCGTAATGATTATATCATATTTTTTAGACCAAGGGAACTACTTCTCCCGATTTTTTAGACATCCAGTGTACTATAGACGGCATTTTCTTCGATAAACTCACGACGAGGTTCTACTCGATCCCCCATCAACATATCAAAGATTTTATCTGCTTCCGCAGCATCATCCACAGAAACTCTAGCCATCAAGCGATGTTCGGGATCCATGGTTGTTTCCCACAACTGATGATCATCCATTTCACCTAGACCCTTATAACGCTGAATAGTCGGTTTGGTACGACCTTCACTGTGGCGGGCCAAGGCTTCTTGGAGTTTGATTTCTTGATCTGCACCTGGCTGGATATATTCTTTAATCTCGCTTCCAACCTTGACACCATAGATTGGTGGTTGGGCAATATAAACATAACCAGCTTCTAGGATTGGTTTCATATAACGATAAATCAAGGTTAAAAGAAGGGTACGAATGTGGGCTCCATCGACATCAGCATCAGTCATCAAAACGAGTTTTTGGTAACGGGCTTTTGAAACATCAAATTCTGCGCCAAATCCTGTTCCCATAGCTGTAAAAAGACTACGAATTTCTTCGTTGGCTAGAATTTTATCCATGCTAGCTTTTTCAACGTTCAAGATTTTACCGCGAATTGGAAGGATAGCCTGAAATTCACGGTTACGACCAGATTTAGCTGATCCGCCAGCCGAGTCTCCTTCGACGATGAAGAGTTCTGTTTCCACAGGATTGTTTGAAGAACAGTCTGCTAGTTTCCCTGGAAGATTGGAAATTTCCAAACCAGATTTTTTACGAGTGACTTCACGCGCACGCTTGGCAGCCACACGAGCCTTAGCAGCCAATATCCCTTTTTCCACGATACGTTTGGCAATCTGTGGATTTTCCATGAGGAAATCAGAGAAAGCATCACTGAAAAGACGATTGGTAATCTTGACTACTTCGCTGTTCCCCAGTTTGGTCTTGGTTTGTCCTTCAAACTGTGGATTTGGGTGCTTAACTGAAATCACCGCAGTTAATCCTTCACGGACATCTTCCCCTGTTAGGTTGTCTTCATTGTCTTTCAGTAACTTATTCTTACGAGCATAATCATTGATAACACGTGTCAAGGCTGTACGGAAACCTTGTTCATGCGTTCCACCTTCATGTGTATGAATATTATTGGCGAAACTCATGACATTTTCATGGTAACCAGTTGTGTACTGCATAGCTACTTCAACTGTGATATCATCCATCTCACCATCTGTGTAGATTGGTGTATCAAAGATAACATCCTTATTCTCATTGATATATTCAACGTAACTAGCAATCCCACCTTCATAATGGTAATGCTTAGTTTGTTCCAAACCTTCGCGCTTATCTGTGATGGAGATTTGAAGACCGCGATTTAGAAAGGCCAATTCTTGAATGCGTTTATTTAATTTATCAAAATCAAAGGTTGTTGTTTCCGTAAAGATTTCTGGGTCCGGTGTGAAGTGAACCGTTGTTCCAGTTCTATCCGTATCTCCAACCACCTCAAGGTCTGCAACAACATGACCACGACGATATTCTTGGTAATGAATTTTACCGTTTTTGTGGACATGAACGTCTAATTGAGTGGATAGGGCATTAACTACTGATGACCCCACTCCGTGAAGACCACCTGAAACCTTGTAGCCGCCACCGCCGAATTTTCCTCCAGCGTGGAGAACTGTAAAGACAGTCTCAACGGCAGGTCGACCTGTTTTTTCCTGAATATCGACTGGGATACCACGCCCATCATCGACAACAGTAATCGAATCATCTGGCTCAATGAAGACTTGAATATGGCTGGCAAATCCTGCCAAGGCCTCGTCGATTGAGTTATCAACAATTTCCCAGACTAGATGGTGAAGACCTTCTTTTGAGGTTGACCCGATATACATCCCTGGACGCATACGAACAGCCTCTAGGCCCTCTAAAACTTGAATTTGACTGGCATCATAATCTTGTGCCTGCAGATTTTTGATTTCTTCTGTCATCTTATTCCTTTTTCTTACATGTCTAATACTTGTCTTAAATTCACGATACTGGTAAACAAGTAGGTATCCAATCCTGCAGCTTGACCTGCTTCGATATCAATCGGCCGATCACCAATGACAAGGCCTGAACTAATTTGATATTTTTCTCTTAAATAAATCATAGACTCTGGACTTGGTTTTCTCTTAAAGCCTGAGCTAGAAGTCACCACTTCTGTAAAATAAGCTGCTATAGAGGTTTTTTCTAAAATTTCCAAGACCTGATCATTTCTGTGAGAAACCAAGAAATGACGCCCACCTTGATTTGAAATGTCTTCCAATAATTCAGAAACTCCATCAAACAAAATCGGGTGTTCAAGCTCTCTGGCTTCATTTTCCTTGTATTTTTCTAAAAAATGCTCTAAGTTGGGAGCGAAAGTCTCAATCGCAAAATCAGTAGAAACCTTTAAAGCTTGATAGACGCTGTCATGATCTTGTTTGATACCATACAGCGCCAATGTTTCAACAAATGCAGCTGTTGAAGTTTCATAATTATCCAGTAAAGTTCCACCTAAATCCCAGATATAATCGTGATATTTCATAGCTTTCATTATACCATTTTTTCGTTAAAAAAGCGATGATTTCCCTGAGTTTTCCACATAAAAAACGAGAGGTTAACTCCCGTTTTACTGATTTTTACCAAAAACATCTCGATAGAGCATCCCTGTTCGTAAACTCTCTGCGTCTCCTCCTAATTGCTCCACCAACTCGTAAGCAAAGGCAAGGGCTGTTGAAGGACCCCGACTGGTTGTCAAATGTCCATCTACCACTACTGTTTCCTTGACGTATTGACCATCAAG
This sequence comes from bacterium, assembly GCA_905221065.1. Classification (GTDB taxonomy): domain Bacteria; phylum Bacillota; class Bacilli; order Lactobacillales; family Streptococcaceae; genus Streptococcus. Next base: position 36,563 of record CAJNBS010000016.1, on the reverse strand, counting down.
CATTTGCTCTTGAACACCATCATAACAAGTAAACTTCTTGTTTTTCAATACTCCAGCTTGATTGAGGGCAATTGGCGCCGCACAAATGGCTGCCAGTTTCTTCCCTTCCTGCTCGAAATTTTGCAATTCTTGAATCAAGGCCTGATTGTCACGCAAATGTGCAGAACCAGGCATCCCTCCAGGAAGGACAATCATGTCATAGTCTGATAAATCACTATCAAAGACACGATCTGCTCTGACTTGGATTGCGTGCGAACCTGTCACTTGCTCCTCAAATCCAACCATATCACAAGTAATATTTGCACGACGCAAAACATCTACAACTGTCAAAGCTTCAATTTCTTCAAAGCCCTGAGCCAACATAACTGCTACTTTAACCATGATTTTCTCCTTATTTGATTCGTTTTAATACAACCTTTTTCCGCTTGAATCGGACTTTTCCACTCTTTTCTTCAGCTAGATTGGTTTGATAACTCATCGATAAAAGCAAGCCAACACCGATCAAATTACTGATAATAGCCGATCCTCCTTGTGAAATGAAAGGCAAGGGAATCCCAGTCAAAGGAAGCAAGCCCGTCACAGCGCCGATATTTTCAAAAATGTGGAAGAGCAACATCATAATCAAACCTGTAGAAATATAGGTGTAGAACTGGTTATTTGATTTAAGAGTAATCTTCAACATACGGTAAATCAGCATGAGGTAAAGGGCAATAACAAGGACAGAGCCAATAAAGCCAAAATCTTCTGCGATCACCGTGAAAATCATATCCGACTCACGAACTGGAATAAGCAGATTCGAAGCATTAAAACCTTGACCAAATAATCCACCACTTCCAATGGCAATCTGTCCTTGAGCCTGCTGATAAGTAGTTGTTTGGGCAAAGTCAAATGGATTAAGCCAAGCCAAGATACGATTGATTTGGTAGGTCGGCATCCCCAATTGATGGAGAAAAGCACGACCGTCCTTACTGATAAAAATGGCTAGAAAACCAGCAATGCCTGTTACCGCAGTCACAAATACTGGAATAATAATTTTCCAAGAAACCCCTGATAGTAAGACGATTCCTGAGAAGATGGCCACAAAAACCAAAGCCGTCCCCAAGTCACTTTGAAGTGCTAAAAGAACTAGGACTGGAATGGTAAAGAGAATCATCCAGAAAATCAACAAGAAATCCAGCGGAACTGTGCGTCTCCATTCCTTATGTTTTTTGGTAAACTGGACAATCACACGAGCCAACATGAGGATATAGGATATCTTCATAAATTCTGACGGTTGGAATAGGGTAATTCCATTTATTGATACCCAGTTTTTGGCACCCGTTGATGCAACTAGGCTTGGATTATAAAAGACGATTGGCAAGACCATGAGTCCCAAACCTAACATATATAGAAAGGGGGTCACTTTCCAAAGAAATTCTGTATTAAAGAGCATGACGATAAAACCAATCACAAGCCCCAAGGCAATCCATGCGACCTGCTGCCCTAAAATGGGTAAAATATTGTTTGGATAATCATGACTAACAGCTATATAGATAGCCACCACGCCGATAACCAGTAGGAAAAATACTGGCAATAGCAAACTATAATCGACTCTAGAGTCGAGAGAACGTTTCATATACACTAACCTTATACCTTCATACTATACTATTTATCAAAGTTCATTTAAAAATCTATCAATAGCCTCATTGACTTCAGATTGAGAGAGGGTTTTAACAGTCGCTTCTTTTGCTAGAGAAGTCACAATTTGCTTGCCGTATCGTTTTCCGACAATTCTTCTATCCAGAATGAGGGTTAAAGAACGTTGATGTTCACGTCTCATACTTCTTCCCAAAGCCTGTTTTAAACGAATAATAGCCATCGGCAATTGATAATCATAAAAGGCATTTTTCCCTTCTTGAATTAGTTCCTGATTGATCTTTTTCGTCAAGGGATCTTGGGGATTTTGGAAAGGAAGTCTTGGTACAACTTGAATTACAAAAGGATGACTTGAAAAATCAACTCCCTCCCAGAAACTTGCTGCACCAAGCAGAATTTGTTGTTCACCTTTTTCAAAACGTTTCTTCAGTTGATGAACATCCCCATTTTTATACTGGGCCAGATGGCTAACTGGAAGTAAATCCGATACTGCTAAAAGCATGTCTTTGGCAGTAAATAGAACCAAAATCGGTTGTTGGAAAACTTGAACATCCATCAGCAAATCAGCCACCTCTTGGGCATAAACTTCTAAGGAGGTTTCTGTTACCAAGGGAAAATCTTTGACCAAGACCACTTCTTGATCCTGTTTTTTATTAGATTCAATCTTGACAAATCTGGCTTCAGGGTAACCTAAAAGGTCTGCCAAAGAAACTCTCTGACTAATCTCAAGAGTAGCCGACACTCCCAAGACTTGACATGAATCAGGCACTAAAGAAGATAGAAGAATACGGCCTGATTTTGTAGAAGAAATCTGAATTTTCTTTTGACTCGTTTCAGTTGCTTCAAGCCAGTAATCACCTTCAGCAGTAAAATAGCGAACCAGTTCCTCAAAGCCTTCTACCTCTAATTCTGAAAAATACTGGTGGAGATTGGCCAGAGAGTCTAAGATATTTTTCCTAGATTTGCCAGACTGAAATTGTTCTATCAAGTAGAGACACTCAAAGCGAATACTTTCTAGTATTCGTTGCTGAATTCTGTTTTCTTCTCCTACCAAAGCCTTATCAACTAAATCAATAATAGACTGGATATCGTAGGTATGTTGAAGCAGATTTTCTAGGGCCAACAAAACTTTTTGGACTTCATCAATAATCAGTAAACGGTCGCTGACAAATTCAGGATTATCTTCAAGTCTGGTTACAAGATAGGCATGATTGGTCACTAAAAGCTTGCAAGTCTCTGCTCTTTCTTGACTACGTTTCCAGAAATCTTCCGTCATAAATAAGCTCTTGGATGATAAATTCCCATCATGACGAAGGTCTGTCAGAAAATGTTGGTAACGGTAGAGCTGACCAATCTCATCCAAATCCCCGTTTTCTGTCTCTGTCAACCAGACCAAGAGTTGCATTTTAAAGCGTCTAAATAAGCGATTTTCATCATTTTCCTGCAAGGAACGATAAAAGGCATCCAACTTCAGGTAATTTTGTGGTCCCTTTAAAGAATGAATATCTGTATGGAACACTTCCTTGAGACATTTACCTTCTTCTTCCATGATTTGATTTTGAAGAATCTTTGTCGGAACGCTAAGGACAATCTGACGATTTTCCACTTGGGATAAAGCAGGTAAGAGATAGCCATAAGTTTTCCCAATCCCAGTTGGCGCTTGAATTAATGATACTGGCTCATCTTTCAAAAGCAAGTCGACCTCTTTAGCAAAACGTTCTTGCTCTTCCCTTACTTCAAGATTTAACAGAGAGATATTCTTAGAAAAATCTTGAGATAGTTTTCGTGGCTTCAGGCGATCTGCAGTTTTCTTGAAATATAGTCCTTGAACTTCAAATAGATCTGAAAAAGTCAGGATAGATTGGCTGCGATAAATTTCTTCAATAACCAAGTAGGACTCATATAGGAGAGCGTCAGCCATTTCCAGCAAGCGTTCCAAGAGTCCTTTAGGAAGTTGGGCCATCTTTTCTCGTAGAAAAAGTAGTAATTCAGCAGTCGCTTGGGCATCTGAAAGGGCTGTGTGAGCGTGTTTTAGAGGAATTCCTAATTCCTGACACAAAATCGGCAAACTATATTTTTCCAGTTCAGGGAAAAAGACTTGGGCCAATTCTACCGTGTCAACACGAGGATTTCTTAGTTCATAGCCTTCAAAAAATAAATTTTCCGCTAAAAGATTGGCATCAAACTGAACATTATGGGCTACAAAAATCCCATCCTCCACCAAGTCAAAGATTTTTCTAGCAACTTGCGAAAAATCAGGTGCTTGCGCCAGACGTTGGTCAGTCAGTCCTGTCAGTTCTTTGATATGAGCATCCAAGGATTCATGGGGATTGACATCCGTCGTATAGTGATCGACGATTTTTCCATCCTCAATCACAACAATTCCCACTTGGATAATTTTAGCCTTACTACCTGTGCTAGTTGCCTCTAAATCCACCACAACATAGCGATTACCAATCGTTTTCATTATAAAAAATTATACCAAAAAAAGGGCCATTTGGCACCTGCAAACATGGGATAATTTTCAAACTCAAGAAGGTTACTTTTCTTAAAAATCCCAGCAAACAGAGCATTCTAGCCTACTGATTTTTTGAAAATATTGGAGAATAAGAAAAATTGAGAGAAGAACTGTTTGCATCTTCCCTCTCTCAACGAATTATTTACTTTATTTAACCATGTCAGGATCGTAGTCATAAAATCCTGTATCAAGGAAACGGTTTTTAGGGTGTAACTTGCGCACTTCTTCATCCAGCAAGAAGGCTTGGTCATGGCTAAAGTTGCCCTCTTGAATCAAGCTACGCGCTTGGATAAAGAGTTTTGCAATCTCAACAAAGTTCTGACCAGGTGTATAAAGACCTTCTAATTTCCAGTGAGTAAAACCATGATCTACCAATTCTGTCAATTTGGTCATCAAATCAAGGTCATTGTTGGCAAAGATATGGGTTCCATGATTGTCTTCAAAAATAGAATAGTGGCTCTCTGGGTCGCTTGGTTCAGCCAAGAAGAGGTCACGTTTACGCGTCTTTTCATCATCGATATGCGTAAAGTTATAGTAATTTTGCAAGAGTGGACGTTTAGAATGATGAATAACACTTGCACCGTAAACCAAAACTTCAGCAGGAATTTCCAAAATCTCTGGCATTTTAAAAAGTTCAGCTGATGGAATTTCACGCGCTAAAACAGCCTCAGATGCGCCAGCCTTTTGTCCCCAGAAGTTAATCTGACGACTGCTTGTCACCATGGTTGAGGCATCGTAGATAGTCTTAAATGAATAACCATCGCGATTGACTACGTAAAAAACGCCTGCATCCCCAATCGTAATGTAGTCTGTCTTAATTTCTTCCAAAAAGTCTAAGAAAGGCTTGATACGATCCATCATATCTTGGTGCATGAGTGCATTAACCGCAACAATCAATTCCTTACCAGCATCGTGAACCAGCTTAGCGATTTCACGCAATTGGTCATGACTAAAGGTTGTTGGCAGACGAAGGCCAAAATCTTTCTCACCAACATAGATACGGTCTACGCCAGCTTCGAGCAGTTGTTCAACTTGTTCAATACTTTCAGCAGTTGCTGTAATGATAATCTTTTCCATAAGAAAAATTATACCACATTTCTAGCAAATCAGCCAAGACTTATCAGAGTTTTACAAATAGGGACAATTTCCGTAACTTCTCAAAGTAACTTCCAGTTGTCTGACCGAAGTGGAAATCAGTCTAATACTCTTTGAAAATCTCTTCAAACCACATCAGCTTTATTTGCAACGCGGTACTTTGAGCAACCTGAGGCTAGCTTCCTAGTTTGCTCTTTGTTTTTCATTGAGTATAAAACGGATTTTTATAAGAATAACTAGATGAAAGGCAGCCCCAGAAGCATGAGAGAGCTAGTCAGTAACAATTTACTTTGTACACTATCCATAAATAGCAAACATCTCAAGCTCCATTAATCTTCAAAACATCATAGATAAAATCTAGTCCCAAATTTAAGCAATTGGTGCTGTAGGATTTATACATTGTTATAAATTTCTAGTCGTTTTGTTCTTATGATAAGAAAAATGGCATAGAAAAACGAGTATATCCAACTACGGAGATGCTCGTTTTTTTGCTGGTTAGAAGTGGTTTTTTGCTCAGCTTCATTTCTTTTTATAAAATTTATCAAGATAGTAACCATCTATCTCATCTTTTTTCTATTTCTACCAATATGCGTGACAGGTAGTAATGATAGCCAAAAATAGCAAGACCAAGCAGGAGGATAAGAACTCCTACTCCCAAGCTGATGGCAATAAGAGCAGAGAGAGACTGAATCAAGAATGAACTCACAATGACTGAAATCAACAAGACCAAACAATAAATTAAGAGTAAAACTATTGCTACTATACGATTTGAACGGTTCACCAAGTCCGTAATACTACTCCAATTGGTTGACAGATTTTTTACGTCCTTAAAGTAATTGTGGCAAGAAAGTATGACACTGGCAAGGGTCCAGACTACAAGAAGGTAAATCATCGAAAGGATGGGCAAGCCTAGATATAGAGAAAGACCAAGTAAAGTCAGAACTGGTAAAAAGGACTGAACAGCAAATATAATCCAAAATTTCACTTTCACATAACGAGCAAAGTCAAAGGGTAAACTCTTAAGAAAATCAACATTTTCCCTCTCCAAGGATAAGGCAATTGAAGGCAGGCTGGTGATATTGTTATTGACAACTGCTATAAAGAGAGCTATAAAAAACAAGGGTAACCAGTATGGAGGATAAATATCTGGAACTATCTGAGAATCTCGGATTTTGGAAATCAGACCAATCATCATGAGATAAGGAAGGAAAGCACTTGTAAAAAGCACTGTAACCACGCCAGTTCCCTGTCCCAAGAGGGAGAGGTTGTAGCGCAAAACCATGCGGAAAAATCCTTTTTTAGCAGTTGAAATTCTCTCCTTACTGCGACGTTCTTTTTTGACCTTCTCCTCACTATTAAGCAGGATCACATCATAAAAATGAGGAAAAACCTTCTTTTTGGTCAGGTAAAGCAAGAAAACAGTTAAAGCTATCCAAGCGAGCAGACCCAGTATGGCTTCTGTCGAAAAAGGCTCCACTGCTATTTTGTAAAAGATATGAAGAGGATAAAGGAGAAATGGAATGTCTCTAACTTTGTCAACAATACTTCCAAAAGTCGACTGTAGAAAGAGGACAAATATTAAAGGTATGAGAACCCCTATCCCAATCATCACATTCGAAAAAATAGACTGATACTTTCTGAAGACCGTAGTCTGAGCCAAGAAATGTACTGCCACTACCATCACTAAAGTAACAGAGACAAATAATAAGGCCAAGGACAACAGCATCAAAGGTAAGCCCAGCCAAAGAGAAGGAGCTAGCCTAATATAGAGGACTAGAAAATAAGCTAGGATTGGTACAATTCCAGCTAGAGCTGGCAAGAGAACAGACAGTCCTTTAGCAATTATAATCTCTGATTCTTTAAAGGCATAGGGCCTATACGATGCCAAGTCCTTACTCTCATAAAAGACATTGTAAAATGCAGTGAAAGAAGTTGAAAAGGCAAGCACCAGTAAAATAGCAACCATGCTACTAAAAAAACTTGGTATTTCCTCAAAAGGAAAACGAAAGGCTATATTTATAAACATTAAAAGCATCAAGAGACTGGAAAAAATGTAAGAACTTAGGACTCTAGCGGAAACATTTACTTTTTTTCCAGGATTTTTAGCTTGCTTCTTTCGTAGGTTAGCCAGATTAGCTTCTTGAGATGAATAGAGGATATTGATATCAACTAATTTTTTAATGACCTTGAGACGCATCTGAAACCTCCTCTTTTCTACCAGCAAGACTAAGGTAGATACTTTCCAAAGACTGGTCTGGATAGTCTTTTCTCAAGTCCTCTACGCTACCACAATAAATCAAATGCCCCTTTTTCAAAATGGCAATCCGATCACAGACTTGCTCGGCTACCTCTAGGACATGAGTTGAAAACAAGACCGTCTTCCCTTTTTGTGCATGTTCCTTCATCATCTGCTTCAAATCAAAGGCAGCCTGGGGATCCAAACCAGTCAAGGGTTCGTCCAAGACCCAAATATCAGGATCAGACAAGAGTGCTCCGATGACAAAGACTTTCTGACGCATTCCGTGAGAAAGGGTTTCAATAACCTGATAGCGGTTTTCAGCAAAATCAAAAACACTTAATAGCCTAGCTAGACTAGCCTCCAAGTCAGAGCTAGTCAGATCATAAGAGGAGGCGATTAATTCCCAAAACTCATTGGCTGTTAAGCGTAAAAATAAGTCAGGCGAGTCTGCAACGTAGCCAATCTTTCGTTTGATCGCCAAGCGATTTTCCGATAAATCCTGACCGTCCACCAGAATACGACCACTGCTGGGCGAAATGATACTGACTAAGGATTTTATAGTGGTCGATTTTCCAGCCCCATTATGGCCAATCAAGCCCATAATCTCCCCATTTTCAATCTGCAAATTGAGATTGCTCAAGGCCTCTTTATCACCATACAACTTACTAACATTTTGAAATTCAATCATGGGACAACTCCTATCTTTATCTATATTACATACTATTATACTAGCACTTTGATACAAAAAAATCAACACTTTATCTTAAATCGTTAAAATAGTTTTCTTCTATTTTACGCAAACGTTTGCGTTAGGAGATACTTTATGATAGAATAAAGAACAAGATTGACAAGTAAGAGGAAAAACAATGCAAAATCAAACACTCATGCAATACTTTGAATGGTATCTGCCCCACGACGGTCAACATTGGACGCGTCTGGCTGAAGATGCTCAACACCTAGCTGATCTGGGGATTAGCCACGTATGGATGCCACCTGCTTTCAAGGCTACCAACGAAAAAGATGTGGGCTATGGGGTCTATGACCTATTTGACCTTGGTGAGTTCAACCAGAAAGGGACTGTCCGCACCAAGTATGGTTTCAAAGAAGACTATCTTCAAGCCATTCAAACCCTAAAAGCTCAGGAAATTCAACCTATGGCCGATGTAGTTCTCAACCACAAGGCTGCAGCCGATCACATGGAAGCCTTTCAGGTTATCGAAGTGGACCCTGTAGACCGTACAGTGGAACTTGGAGAACCCTTCACCATCAATGGATGGACTAGCTTTACCTTCGATGGTCGCCAAGATACCTACAATGACTTCCACTGGCACTGGTACCACTTCACAGGTACTGACTATGATGCCAAACGCCGTAAGTCTGGGATTTATCTGATTCAAGGAGACAACAAGGGCTGGGCTAACGAGGAATTGGTCGATAACGAAAACGGTAACTACGACTACCTCATGTATGCCGACCTAGACTTTAAGCATCCTGAAGTTATCAAAAACATCTATGACTGGGCTGACTGGTTCATGGAAACGACTGGTATTGCTGGTTTTCGCTTGGATGCCGTCAAACACATTGACTCTTTCTTTATGCGCAATTTTATCCGCGATATGAAGGAAAAATACGGTGACGATTTCTACGTTTTTGGTGAATTTTGGAACCCAGACAAGGAAGCCAATCTAGATTATCTTGAAAAAACAGAAGAACGCTTTGACCTTGTCGATGTTCGTCTCCACCAGAATCTCTTTGATGCTAGCCGAGCTGGTTCTAACTATGACCTTCGTGGCATTTTCATAGATAGCTTGGTTGAACTCAAGCCCGACAAGGCTGTAACCTTTGTCGACAACCATGATACCCAACGAGGACAAGCCCTTGAGTCGACTGTTGAAGAATGGTTCAAACCAGCAGCCTATACCCTCATTCTATTACGCCAAAATGGACTGCCATGTGTCTTTTACGGAGACTACTATGGTATTTCAGGGCAGTATGCTCAACAAGATTTCAAAGAAGTCCTTGACCGCCTCCTAGCCATCCGAAAAGATTTGGCCTATGGAGAGCAAACAGACTACTTTGATGACGCAAACTGTATCGGTTGGGTACGTTCAGGTGCTGAAAATCAATCCCCAATCGCAGTCTTGATCTCAAATGACCAAGAAAACAGCAGATCAATGTTTGTCGGACAAGAATGGGCTAACCAAACCTTTGTAGACTTACTTGGCAACCACCAAGGTCAAGTTACAATTGATGAAGAAGGTTATGGACAATTCCCAGTCTCAGAAAGATCTGTAAGTGTCTGGGCAGCCAATACAATCTAATAGCTAATGATAATCAAGTCAGATCCAAGCGGATTTGGCTTTTTTGGTATGAAAAAGACCTACCCAAATGGATAGATCTTTGTTTTCTTACAATTTACCTGCTACCGCATCCAACAATTCTTGGATTTTAGCTTGATTGCTTCCTCCTGCCATGGCCATGTCTGGTTTACCACCACCACGTCCATCGACGATTGGTGCTAATTCTTTGACAAGGTTTCCTGCATGAAGGTCTTTTGTCTTGCTTGCTACAAGGACATTGACTTTGTCTCCGATAGCGGCAACTAGGACAAGCAAGTCAGAGTAGTCTTTTTGTTTCCAGTTATCCGCAAAAGTACGAAGGGCACCGGCATCTGATACAGACACTTGGCTAGCAATGTAACGGTGACCATTGACTTCCTTAACATCCTTGAAGATGTCGCCTGCAGCTGCAGCTGCGGCTTTTTCTTTCAACTCAGCATTTTCTTTTTGAAGTTGACGAAGTTGTTCTTGAAGTCCTTCTACCTTGTGAGGGACTTCTTTAAGTTGAGGTGCTTTCAAGGTTGCTGCGACAGCTTTAAGAGCGTCTTCTTGTTCACGGTAGGCTTCAAAGGCTTCCTTACCAGTCACTGCCAAGATACGGCGAGTTCCTGAACCAATCCCTTCTTCTTTGACAATCTTGAAGAGTCCAATCTCAGAAGTATTACCAACGTGGGTACCACCACAAAGCTCGATAGAGTAGTCACCGATAGTAACAACACGGACTTCCTTGCCGTATTTCTCACCAAAGAGAGCCATAGCTCCCATTTCCTTAGCAGTGTCAATATCCGTTTCAACTGTTTTCACTTCAAGAGCTTCCCAGATTTTTTCGTTGACTTGCTGTTCAATCGCACGCAATTCTTCTGCAGTTACTGCTTGGAAATGGGTAAAGTCAAAGCGAAGGAATTCAACTTCGTTAAGAGATCCTGCTTGTGTTGCGTGATTTCCAAGGATATTGTGAAGGGCAGCGTGAAGCAAGTGAGTCGCAGTGTGGTTTTTCATGACACGGTGACGACGATTAGTATCGATTGCCAAGGTATAGTCTTGGTTCAAGGCAAGCGGTGCAAGGACGTCAACTGTATGAAGAGCTTGTCCGTTTGGTGCTTTTTGAACATTTGTCACAGTAGCCACAACCTTACCTGACTCATCCAAGATTTGTCCGTGGTCAGCGACCTGTCCACCCATTTCAGCGTAGAATGGCGTTTCCGCAAAGATAAGAGAGGCAGTTCCTTCTGACACAGCTTCTACTTCTGCATTGTCAGCCACGATAGCCACCAATTTAGAAGACAATTGGCTAGCATTGTAGTTGAAGACACTTTCTACAGTGATGTTTTGAAGGGTTTCATTTTGCATACCCATTGAGCCACCCTTGACAGCTGACGCACGCGCACGTTCTTGCTGTTCTTTCATGGCTGCTTCAAAACCTTCACGGTCGACAGTCATACCAGCTTCTTCAGCAATTTCTTCAGTCAATTCAACTGGGAATCCATAAGTATCATAGAGTTTGAATACATCTGAACCAGCGATGACAGATTGACCTTTTTCTTTCAAGTCTGCTACGATACCTTGGGCAAAGTGTTGACCTGAGTGTAGGGTACGAGCAAATGACTCTTCCTCGCTCTTAACGATTTTTTCAATAAAGTCACGTTTTTCAAGCACTTCTGGGTAGTAGCTTTCCATGATTTTTCCAACAGTTGGAACGAGTTTATAAAGGAAAGGCTCGTTGATACCCAATTTTTGACCATGCATAGACGCACGACGAAGGAGACGACGAAGGACATAACCACGACCTTCATTTCCTGGAAGGGCACCATCACCGATGGCAAATGAAAGTGAACGGATGTGGTCAGCGATGACCTTGAAGCTCATGTTGTCGCCATCTTGGTCATAAACCTTACCAGACAATTTCTCGACTTCACGGATAATCGGCATGAAGAGGTCCGTTTCAAAGTTGGTCTTAGCCCCTTGGATAACGGCCACCAAACGCTCCAAACCAGCGCCCGTATCAATGTTCTTATGTGGCAATTCCTTGTATTCGCTACGAGGAACAGCAGGGTCTGCGTTAAATTGTGACAAAACGATGTTCCAGATTTCAATATAACGGTCGTTTTCAATATCTTCTGCAAGCAGTCGAATACCGATATTTTCTGGGTCAAATGCTTCTCCACGGTCAAAGAAAATCTCTGTATCTGGTCCAGAAGGTCCGGCACCGATTTCCCAGAAGTTGTCTTCGATTGGAATCAAATGACTTGGATCCACTCCTACTTCAATCCAGCGGTTATAAGAATCTTTATCATCTGGATAGTAGGTCATGTAAAGTTTTTCAGCTGGGAAATCAAACCACTCAGGGCTTGTCAAAAGCTCATAAGCCCAAGTGATGGCTTCGTCACGGAAGTAATCACCGATAGAGAAGTTCCCCAACATTTCAAACATAGTGTGGTGACGCGCAGTCTTCCCTACGTTTTCAATGTCGTTGGTACGGATGGCTTTTTGGGCATTGGTAATACGTGGATTTTCAGGGATAATGGTCCCATCAAAGTATTTCTTAAGGGTTGCTACCCCAGAGTTAATCCACAAAAGAGTTGGGTCATTTACAGGAACCAAACTCACTGATGGTTCTACAGAGTGACCTTTGGTCGCCCAGAAGTCAAGCCACATTTGGCGTACTTGTGCACTAGATAGTTGTTTCATATTGTCTCCTTATTTACTTGTTTAATGTGATTGGCTTTCCAGCATTTCCACGTAGTCAATCGCGACACAGAGGGAAATGACTAGGTCTGCATAAGCGTCCTCAAGGACCGTTACGGTATAGGTAGAGGTCAGATGGAAGAGTTCCTTCTTAATTTCTGCAATCAGCTGATCGCGATCATCCAGCAATTTGAAATCCAAATCCCAGATATTGCCCTCGATACGAAGCCCCAGATTATCAAACTCATACTTATCTCGCCAGAAGGTCAACTTCTTACGAATGACAAAACTCGACCCATCCTGAAGCTGAATCTCAAAACGAGGAAGCAAGGTCAAGATTTCTTTACTGATCTGACTGACCTGTTCACCATTAGCATCATAGATGGTAAAAGTTTTGGGAATCTTAAAAAATGATCCCTCCACCTGATAGGCGATTTCTCCCCTGTCATCCTTGATAGCGAAGCGTTCGCCTCCAAGACGAAACTTTTGTTTGACAAGAAATGTTTTCATCAACACCTCCAAAAAATCAAAAGACAAGCTCACATCACGAAGGGCGAAAAACCGCGGTACCACCTTCATTCAATGAACTTGTCATTCTCTTATTCTTATGCAATTGTTAAATTGAGTAGCATGACTTCCTAGCTTAGATGGCTCGCAGCACCGCCATTTCTCTGGACTAAGACAACTGAAAATCAATTCTCAACTTTCTTATTATAACGTTTTTTGGGTTCTTCGTCAACTGGAAATCATCTCCATTGAATCAGACCAATTCCCTACATCTCCGATTACTTTTTCAGGAGAACAAAATTAGCCAATATAATTGTTGATATTAAACAAATCCAAAATAACATATCACTCTCTCGCTTTAATATTATCTAGACTGTCAATTGCATATCTACATTCTTTAAGATAAAGCAAACTAATAACAAAATCTAAATTTAAAATCATTCATTAATCAATTCCTCAATTTCCTTTATCCCTTCAAATTCTCCAACACTTTCGAAAAGTTCTATAGCTCGTTTGAAATGTGTGTTGGATAATTCCGTATCTTCCAAGGCTGAATAGATTTCACCTAACCCTCTATAGCTACAAGCTTGAGAAATTACATCATCAGTCTCTAAAGATTGTTCCAATGACAGATTCATGAATGTAAGAGCCTCATCAAGATTGTTTAATTTAAATCTCACATAGCCCTGTTCGTAATTATTCACAGCTTTCTTTAGATTATCATTTGGAAAATGCTCTTCAACTATCTTCTCTTCATCTTCAATAAGTTTTAAAGCCTTATGAAAATCCCCCTGATCTCTGTAGATCATAGCTAATTGATGTAAGCCAATGTGTTCATTTTCTTTATCTTCATTTTGTTGAGCCAATAAAATGTATTTCTCAAAGATATGGGTACATGAAGCATAGTCTTTTTCTGCCAATAATAAATACCCCATCAGATTTAATAGGCTAAAATCTGTACAGGTATCAATGGAAAAATCTTGTTCAACCAACTTTTTAGCTTCTGATGTTTTTCCCTCCAGAAACAAGTCCCAAGCTGTATCAATTTTAGAGTCCATCTATTTCCCCCTTCAACTACAAACAACCTTCATAAAATAGAATCACTCAACAAGAATATACTATTCTCTATCTATTGAGGCTTAATCTTATAAACCATTAATCTGCATTAAAATAATCATAAACCTCTTTAAAGAGAGTCGGCAATATTCCTTGCTCTTCTTTGTCTAAATTATATTCAGAAACTAGCTCATCCATATAGTCAAATACAGTGAAATGTTTTTTTATTCCATTCATAACAAGCGCAAATTTCAAATCATTAAGTTTATCTTTTAACTTCTTCATATCAATTCTAGTGATTGGATGAGAAATACCATCTAGAGTACTATAAATCGTTTTTCCTAGTAAATAATCTGTCGTGGTATCAAATAATTTTGCTAATTTGACAACGGCGTCTAAATTAGGCTCTAAAGTTCCATTCTCCCAACGAAAATAAGTACCTTGTTATACACCAATCATCTCAGAAATTTGTACCTGAGTTAACTTCTTGATCTTTCTCAGTTCCTTAAGACGAGCTCCAAAAGAATCATTATTAAACATTGTATCCTCTTAAATATTCTAAACGGTATAAAACGGAATTATACCATAAGGAATATTTATTTGAAGATTAAAGATTCTATTGAGAATATTATAGCATAAAAGGAGGTAAAAGCGTATGTAGCTAGTAGTCAATTTTAAAAATTTTAATGAAGCAATTTTAATGAAGGAGATAGAATTCAACAAATAAAAAAATCTTGAAATAAATGCGCCGTTATTTCACTTATCACTATTTTTATCCTCAATTTTCATATTACTAAACACAGCAACTATCATAGAAAAAGATATGGCTATAAAAGCTGACTTCTATTAAAAAACGAACCAGCTTGACTGATTCGTTTCGTGATTGCTAACTCCTACTTCCGATACATTTTAAACTGTAGGAAGAGGTCGCTATATTTTCCTGTCCATTTATGGTCAAATTTCTCATAAACTTCTAGGTGTTTCATTGTTTCAGCATCAGGATAGAAGGCCTTGTCTTCTTTTTTCTCCTCTGGGAGTAATTCCTTAGCTGGTAGGTTTGGTGTTGAATAGCCGACGTACTCCGCATTCTTGAGAGCATTTTCTGGTTTCAACATAAAGTTGATAAAGGCATAGGCTGCGTCTTGGTTTTTGACTGTTTTGGGAATGACCATATTGTCAAACCAAAGGTTGCTGGCTTCTGTCGGTACCACATAGCGTAGATTTTCGTTTTTTTCTAGCATTTGGCTGGCTTCACCAGAGAAGGTCACGCCGATAGCAGCATTGTTCTGAATCATGTAGCCCTTCATCTCGTCCGCAACGATGGCCTTGATATTTGGAGTCAACTTGTAGAGTTTATCCACTGTCTCTTCCAACTGCTGTGGATTTTTTGAGTTAAGACTGTAGCCAAGCGAGTTAAGCCCTAGCCCCAATACCTCACGCGCCCCATCAAAGAGCATGATAGAGTTCTTATACTCTGGCTTCCAAAGGTCATCCCAATGCTCAGGCGCTTCATCTACCATAGTTTCATTGTAGACAATTCCCAAGGTTCCCCAGAAGTAAGGGATGGAGAATTTATTGCCTGGGTCAAAGGACTGGTTGAGGAACTCTGGTCCGATATTTTCAAGACCTTCAAGTTTTGAATAGTCAAGCGGTACCAAGAGATCTTCGTCCTTCATCTTGTTAATCATGTATTCACTTGGAATGGCAATATCGTAGGTCGTTCCACCCTGCTTGATCTTGGTATACATGGCTTCGTTGGAGTCAAAGGTCTCGTACTGAACTTGGATGCCTGTTTCTCCTGTGAATTGTTCCAAGAGTTCGGGATCGATGTAGTCACCCCAGTTGTAGATAACCAGTTTTTGACTATCTCGGCTATTGATTTTACTATCTAGATGAGTCGCAATTCCCCACAAGACCAGGATTATCGCAGCAATTCCTGCTAAAAATGAATAGAGTTTTTTCATGCTTGCTCCTCCTTCTCACGTGAGATAAAGTAATATCCAACCACTAGGATAATACTAAAGAGAAAGACGAGGGCAGACAGGGCATTGATTTCTAGCGAAATCCCCTTGCGAGCACGAGAGTAAATCTCGACTGACAAGGTTGAAAAGCCATTTCCCGTTACAAAGAAGGTCACGGCAAAGTCATCTAGCGAATAGGTGAAGGCCATGAAGTAACCTGCAATGATAGACGGAGTTAGGTAAGGAAGCATGATTTCCTTGAACATCTGAAATTGACTGGCTCCCAGGTCATAGGCCGCATGAATCATGTCTCCGTTCATTTCCTTGAGTCGAGGCAAAACCATCAAGACCACGATAGGAATGGAGAAGGCCACATGACTAGATAGAACGGTCAAAAAGCCAAGTGAAAACTTGAGTTGGGTAAAGAGAATCAAGAAGCTAGCACCAATCATAACGTCAGGCGCAACCATGAGGATATTATTGAGTGATAGAAAGGCTTCTTGGTATTTCTTACGAGATTGGTAGATGTAAATAGCTCCGAAAGTCCCGATAATGGTCGCTATCAAGGCTGACAGAAATGCCAAGAAAAAGGTCTGAGTCACAATCAACATGAGGCGACCATCGCCAAACATGGTTTTAAAATGGCTCAAGCTAAAGCCTGTAAAACTGTTCATGTCGTTGCCCGCGTTAAAGGCGTAGCCAATCAAGTAAAAAATCGGCAGGTAGAGGACAAGAAAGACCAGTCCCAGATAAAGATTGGCAAATTTTTTCATCGTTCTCTCCTTTCCTTAGTCACCCACATGGTGATGAACATGGTCAGGATGAGAATCACACCGATGGTTGAACCCATACCGTAGTTGTCATTTGTCAGGAAGTTCTGCTCAATGGCTGTCCCCAAGGTGATAACGCGGTTCCCACCGATCAAACGGGTCAGCATGAAGAGACTCAAGCTGGGGATAAAGACCGACTGAACCCCACTTCGCACCCCATTCATCGATAGAGGAAAGATGACATGGCGGAAAGTCTCCCACTTGGTCGCACCGAGATCATAGCTGGCATTGATAAGATTGTTATCCATATCGTCCAAGACATTGAAAATCGGCAATATCATAAAGGGAAGCTCGATGTAGCTTGCGACAAAGATGAAGGAGAAATCAGTAAAGAGCAACTGCTGCGAACCGATTCCGATAAATTCCAAGAATTGGTTAATAGAGCCATTCTGACCAAAAATCCCGATAAAGGCATAGGCCTTGAGGAGCAGATTGATCCAGGTTGGCAGGATAATCAGCATGAGCCAGAGTTGACGGTGCTTGAGTCGGGTCAAAAAGAGGGCTGTCGGATAGCTGATGAGCAGGGTTACAAAGGTCACAATTCCTGCATAAAGTACAGAATTAAAACTCATCTTTAGATAGGTCAAGTTTTGTGACGCAAAGTAAGATTTGTAATTTTCTAAACTGAACTGGCCTTCGATGTTGAAAAAGGATTGACCGAAAATCAAGACCAAGGGTGCCAACACAAAGAGGGCAATCCAAAGCATGTAGGGCACTACAAAGAGTTTAGAGCTTGTTTTCTTCATCTCTTTCCTCCTCGATTGCATTGATCAGACCTGCTTCTTGCTCTTCGATTTCCACGTACTCTTCGATACGAGCATCGAACTCTTCTTCGGTTTCGTTGAGGCGCATGATGTGGATGTCTTCTGGTTCAAAGTCCAAACCGATTTCCTCACCAACGATAGCCTTACGAGTTGAGTGGATCATCCATTCATTTCCGAGTTCGTCATAGGCGATAATCTCATAGTGAACCCCACGGAAGAGCTGGGTATCGACCTTAACTTGGAGCTTGCCTTCTTCAGGAAGAGTAATGCGCAAGTCCTCTGGACGAATAACGACCTCAACAGGTTCATTTGGCTTCATCCCCCCATCAACTGCTTCAAAGCGTTTGCCGTTAAATTCAACCAAGTAGTCCTCAATCATGGTTCCTGGCAAGATATTTGACTCACCGATAAAGGTGGCAACAAAGTGGTTGATCGGCTCATCGTAGATGTCCACAGGTGTTCCTGATTGGACAATCTCGCCATCATTCATAACGAAAATCCAGTCACTCATGGCAAGGGCTTCTTCCTGATCGTGAGTGACAAAGACAAAGGTAATCCCCAATCGTTGTTGCAGTTCACGCAGTTCGTACTGCATGTCTGTTCTTAATTTCAAGTCCAGTGCTGACAAAGGCTCATCCAGCAAAACCACACGAGGTTGATTGATGATGGCACGGGCAATGGCCACACGCTGGCGTTGTCCTCCAGAAAGTTTACGGATAGAACGTTTTTCATAACCTTCCAACTGAACCATCTTGAGAACTTCCGCTACTCGTTTCTCGATTTCTTTCTTGTCGACTTTTCGCAAGCGGAGTGGAAAGGCAACATTTTCAAACACATTCATATGTGGGAACAAGGCATAAGATTGAAAGACCGTATGGACGTCTCGCTTGTTGGTTGGGATGTCATTGATACGGACACCGTCTAGCATGATATCTCCTGTCGTCGCATCCAGTAAACCTGCAATAATATTTAGGATAGTTGATTTCCCTGAACCAGATGCGCCTAGAAGGGTGTAAAATTTCCCTTCTTCCAACTCAAAGTTGATGTCTTTGAGAACCTTGGTGTTGCTGTCTTCAAAAACTTTAGAGACGTTTTTGAATTCGATAATTGGTTTTTTCAATTGGCATAAATTCCTTCTTTTTCATAGATTAACAGATCAGGGCTCTGTCAGGCCGCCACTACCTCTTGCAGGGTGTAAAACCACCTGCATACATCTTCGCTAACGATAGGCTTTCACCCCCTTTCCATGACATAGCAGCAGCTTTTCAACTACAGCATCCTACTTGCTTTCACCCAAGATACGGACTTCTCTCTCAAGTGTAACACCTGAGTGCTCCTTGACTTTTTCGATAACAGACTCAATCAAGTCCTCGTAGTCTTTGGCCGTTCCGTCTGCAACATTGATCATAAATCCTGCGTGCTTTTCTGACACTTCTACGCCACCGATACGATAGCCTTTCAAGCCAGCTTCTGAAATTAATTGACCTGCAAAATGCCCTACTGGACGCTTAAAGACCGAACCACAAGATGGGTATTCTAAAGGTTGTTTGAGTTCACGTAGGTGCGTCAAGCGCTCCATTTCTTGCTTAATAACCTGATGGGTTCCTGGAGCTAAGGCAAATTTAGCTGACAAGACAACTGCACCAGATGCCTGAATGGCTGAATGACGGTAACCAAAAGCCAAGTCCTTGGCAGACAGAGTTTCGATTTCTCCATCCTTGGTCAAGACCTTACAAGACTGCAAGATGTGGGCAATCTCGCCACCATAGGCACCCGCATTCATAAAGACAGCACCACCGACACTGCCAGGAATGCCACAAGCAAACTCAAAGCCAGTCAAGCTATGACGAAGAGCGATACGAGTTGTCTCAATCAAATTAGCCCCAGCTTCAGCTTCGATGGTATAGCCATCAACGGAAACATTATTGAGCTTGTCACACAAGATGACAAATCCACGAATTCCTCCATCACGAACGATGATGTTGCTGGCGTTTCCAAGAACCATCCAAGGGATATTTTCTTGATTGGCAAATTTCACAACGCGCGCCAACTCAAAACGATTTCGTGGAAAGACCAGATAATCAGCCTCTCCACCTACTTTTGTATAACTATAGCTATGCAAGGGTTCCTTAAAACGGATATCAATTCCTTCTAAGATTTCAAGCATTTTTTCTCTTACAGACATGTCACTCTTCCTTTTACAAAATTCATCCCATTATACCATTTTTAGAGACATTTGACGACCATAAAAAGACCTTGTTTGGATTTTGCATAAGAAAAAGAGGTTTCCCCCTTTTTCTTATGATTTTTTGCAAAAGATTGCCTTGGTTCCATAGGCAACTAGGATCAGTTCAACTAGTAGAATAACTTCAACCAAGACTGGACTTGTCAACCAACCTACTTGAACTAGAGATGGTGCCAGGTCAAAGA
Organism: bacterium; assembly: GCA_905221065.1. Lineage (GTDB taxonomy): Bacteria > Bacillota > Bacilli > Lactobacillales > Streptococcaceae > Streptococcus. The sequence continues at coordinate 16,504 of CAJNBS010000016.1, read as the reverse complement.
AGGCATGTAGCCCATAAGCTGCTAGGAGATAAGTCCATTTCTTCTGGCGAACAGCTTGGTAAACCCAAACTGTCAACAACAATTGGAATCCTAGAGCCAAAATCCGTTCAAAACCAAGCAAATAAATCTGCCAGACAGACAGCGACTGGATGGTTTTCAACATATTTTCAGACAGCAATTTCATAACCTGTGGATCCTGAGTTTGAACTGCTGAGAGAACAATGTAGAGATTAATCAAACTAGTAAGGCCCAGGAAAATCAATTCCAAACCACCATGACCTAACCCATAGGCCAAGGCATCTGCCTTTTCCAAACTTCTCTTTTTCTCCAACCATTTGAAGAAAATAAGACGAGCAGTTTCCTCAAAAAATGCTGCCATGGCTAGGCCATAGATGATATAGACAAGCGGATGATCTTGCAAGAGGGCAATACTGCCGTCTTTTTGAGGGTGCAAAACCAAGATATGCACCAGTTTTTCTAAAATCTGTGAAGAGACAAAGAAGGCAACAGCCCCCAAGCCCAAGACAGCTAGATTGATCTGGTATTTCTTTTTGGCATACCAAATGCTTCCTAGCAAGAAAGCTAGCAAAAGCACCGTGGTAATGATAATATGAATGGTCATTTTCTTCTCCTATTCTGCCTTTTCAATATCTTTTTTCATCTCGTCAACATTGAACTTAGCAAACAAGTATTGACGGTCTTGCACTGGAAAACGTTGGTCCAACTGGTCAACCGCTCCCACCTCGATAATCCCTTCCTTGATGACAAAGTCCATGACATGCCCACCGAAGGTCAAATCATCTGAGATGAAGTGCAGATGGTAGCCTGCCACACTGACTCCATGGAAAATCTCTGGTGTCCAGAAACCAACGATGGTTCCTGCCACATTGTCTCGACTATACTCAGGCTGATGGGTTGCGACCTCAGCAAACTTAGTATCTGGTGTCGACTTGGGAATCATACGCACATGCATATGCGAAAATTCCCCACGAATCTTGATCGAGCGGAAAAGATTTTCCCCGTCATAATATGACTCGATTCGTTCTTCCAATTCCTTGTCTGTCATCTCAAAGCGCTGGCGGAAAATGACCTCTGCCTGATGTGGTACCACTGCTGCGTAAGGAATAAGGGCATCGGGTGACACTTCCACAATTTCTGGCTGCTCTCCTGATCCTTTAGCCTGATAAGCCTTGCCATCCAAGACAATCAATTCCCCATCAATAGAATCCAAGGTTCCCAAACCAAGGTCACCATGCTCTAGCAATTCTCCTACTGTCATGGTCCCACCATAAAGGCCAGCCATCAAGGCTCCAAGGGTATTGTATTGAAATAATTTCACTGGTTCCTGCACGTTCTTATCCATTCACTTTCTTGTCTGTTATTCTATAAATGTTACTCCTAAGTATACCACATTTACCCCTAGATGTGAACGAGAGAGACACTCTAGACATTGCCAAGAAGGAAAAAAAAGGGTACAATGTAACAAAATCAAGGGAGGTCTGGAATGAAGAAACAAAGCAAATACCAAGAGGTCGTTTCCTATCTGAAAAGTGGTATCGAGTCTGGACGATTTTCGACGGGGAGCCGCCTGCCTTCTATTCGCCAACTGAGCCTTGACTTTCACTGTAGCAAGGACACCGTTCAAAGAGCCCTGCTGGAATTACGGCACGAGCAATACCTCTATGCCAAGCCCCAGAGTGGCTACTATGTCCTAGAACAAGGGCAACACCAAGATCTAGAAATTGAGGTTACGGACGAACATGCCAGCGCCTATGACGATTTCCGACTCTGTGTCAATGAAACCTTGATTGGACGGGAAAACTACCTCTTCAACTACTATGACAACCAAGAAGGTTTAGAAGACCTAAGACAGTCCATTCACAAACTGCTCTTTGACCAAGCCCTCTACTGCAAGGCTGATCAACTTGTACTGACTTCTGGAACCCAACAAGCCCTTTTTATCCTCTCTCAAATTTCCTTTCCTAGCCAAGCCAAGGAAATCTTGGTAGAACAACCGACCTACCATCGCATGAATCGCCTCTTGATTGCTCAGGGGCTGGACTATCAAACGATTGAACGAGGCATTGATGGGATTGACTTGGAGGAGCTGGAGCGCCATTTCAAGACAGGAAAGATTAAGTTTTTCTATACTATTCCTCGTTTTCACTATCCTCTGGGGCATTCCTATTCAGAGCAGGACAAACGGACAATTCTTGACTTAGCTACCAAGTATGGTGTCTATATCGTAGAGGACGATTATCTGGGGGATTTAGACTCCAAGAAGGGCCAGACCTTCCACTATCTGGATACAGAGGAGCGGGTCATTTACATCAAGTCCTTCTCAACCAGCCTCTTTCCAGCTCTGCGGATTACGGCACTCATTCTGCCAAATGCTATCAAAGAAGCCTTTGTGGCCTACAAAAATATCCTAGACTACGACAGCAATCTCATCATGCAGAAGGCCCTGTCACTCTATATCGACAGTCAACTGTTTGAGAAAAACCGTTTAGCTCGCTTGGCCAATCAGGAAGCTTACCAGAAGCAAATCGAGGAAAGGTTAGCTAAATTGACTTGCCCCCTTCCTCACTTTCCTCTTCACGATGGTGTATTGCTAGACCTACGACGATACCCTAAAATTGCCAGCCTCAAACATAGTCAACTGGGCTTGGACTTCTTTGAAAAGGCCTATTTGAGCGCCTGCCCTTATCAATTTGCCAAGGTGTCCCTAGACGATTTAGAAAATGTTTTAAACTATTTAAAAGCAGAATTGGAATGACTTCCAACTCTGCTTTTTCTTATTCTTCAACTTCTGTTAGACTTGCTGCTTTTTCAAGATAGCTTTGGTAAGTTCCTTCATCCTTGAGTTTTTGGATGACCTTGTCCACCACTTCTTTCAAATCTGCACTATTTTTTCTAAGGGCAACTGCATTGGCTTCGCCGTCCTTCATCTTCAAGCTGACAGTTGCGACAGCTAGGTCTGCATTTTTAGCAGCATAGCTAAGGGCAACAGGCTCATCCATGTGAACAGCATCTACTTTTCCAGCCTGCAATTCATTGACAGCTTCACCCATATTGGTTAGGGAAGTCAATTGAGCTTTTGGCAATTGTTCCTTGACCATTGATTCTGGAACAGTCCCTTTTTGAGCTGCAATATTAGCACTTTCCAGGCTAGTTAAATCCTTGTATTTTTCTACATCAGCCTTACGAACTAAGAAACTAATCTTGTTTTCATAGTAAGGGATTGAAAAGTCAAAGACTTCTTTTCTCTCATCAGTAGCGCTAATTCCTGCAACTGCTAGGTCAGCCTTACCAGTCTGAAGACTAGTCAAAACATTATCAAAACTCATGCTTGAGATTTCCAACTTAACCCCAAGTTCATCAGCGATAGCTTGGGCCATGTCAATGTCCGCACCGACTACCTGATTTTTCCCGTCAACCAAAGACTGAAATTCAAAAGGTGCATAGTCAGGACTGGTCGCCACAACCAATTTCCCTTTTTGCTTAATGGCTTCAACAGCTGACTGAGAACCATTCGAACCTGACTGGCAAGCTACTAAGAAGAAACTTGCAAGAAAACTACATAAAACAAATATCCATTTTTTTGATTTCATAAATAAACAACCTCTCTGTTAATTTTGTATAATTATAACGCTATCCAAGAGACTTGTCAAGTGTTTTTTGAATTTTTATCTTAAAAATATTTTTTTCATTCAAGAAAAGGAGCTATCAGTTAATTTCAAGCTCCTTTTTATACAGAATGAACCTATTTTATAGTTCAACAATCTTACCTGTTTCAAAGTAAACAACCCATTCACAGATATTTTTGGCATAGTCTCCAATCCGTTCCAAGAAGGCAATCACTTGGAAATAATCACGACCTGTAACGATGGCATCAGGATTTTTCTTAATTTCTTCTGTAGCCAAATCACGAATGCTATCAAAGTAATGGTTGATTTTTTCATCCATGGCTGCTACTTCATAGGCCTGATCTACTGACGCATTGAGATAGAGGTCAAGGGCTGCTTCAACGAAGTTCTTGACATCGCGGCCCATTCTCTTGATTTCTTCTTCAACAGCTGGGATGCGTTGTTCTCCCTTCATCCGAATAGTTGCTTTTGCGATTGACACCGCATGGTCACCCATACGTTCCAAGTCAGATACAGCCTTCAAGACGGTTAGAACTGTACGCAAGTCTTGAGAAACCGGTTGTTGAAGGGCAATCATTTCAAATGATTTCTTCTCCAATTTCACTTCGTATTCGTTTACTTCTGCATCGTCTTCGATGACTTCTTTGGCCAAATCACGGTCATGTGTAACAAAGGCACGCACTGTACGATTGATTTGGGATAGCACTTCCTGTCCCATTGCATAGAACTGGTTGTGCAATTTCTCTAGATCTTCTTCAAATTGAGAACGTAACATCATTTATCTCCTTATCCAAATTTTCCTGAAATATAATCTTCTGTTTCCTTGTGTTGTGGGTTGAGGAACATCTTCTTGGTATCGTTAAACTCAATTAAATCTCCATCTAGGAAAAATCCTGTCTTGTCAGAGATACGAGAGGCTTGTTGCATAGAGCGTGTAACCAAGAGCATGGTGTATTTATCTTTTAGCCCATACAAGGTCTCCTCAATCTTACCAGCAGAGATAGGGTCCAAGGCTGAAGTCGGTTCATCCAAGAGAATGATTTTAGGACTGGTTGCCAAGACACGGGCAACACAGACACGTTGCTGTTGTCCACCTGAAAGCCCGATAGCTGAATCATGCAGGCGGTCCTTGACCTCATCCCAGATGGAAGCACGCTGCAAGGCTTTTTCCACTGCTTCATCTAGAACCTGCTTGTCCTTCACTCCATTGATACGAAGCCCATAGACAACATTTTCGTAGATGGACATAGGGAAAGGGTTGGGCTGTTGGAAAACCATACCGATTTCCTTACGCAATTCAACTGTATCGGTGCGGGGGCTGTAGATATTGTGACCATTATAGACTACTGATCCCGTTGTTGTCACCTCTGGATTGAGATCACCCATGCGGTTGATAGCCTTGAGAAGAGTTGACTTCCCTGATCCAGATGGACCGATCAAGGCTGTAATTTCCTTGGGTTGGAAAGATAGGGAAACACTATTCAAGGCCTTCTTTTGATTATAGTAAACGGACAGGTCTGACACCTGTAAAATCGCTTCTGTCATACTGTTTCCTTTCTATCCAAAGTGTCCTGTTACGTAGTCATTGGTTGACTGTAGTTTCGCATTTTGGAAAATATTAGACGTCTTATCATACTCGATCAAGTCACCCAAGTAGAAAAATCCTGTATAGTCACTCGCACGCGCAGCCTGCTGCATACTATGGGTCACGATGATGATGGTAAAGTCCTTCTTCAATTCCAGCATAGTTTCTTCCAGCTGGGCTGTCGCAATCGGATCCAAGGCTGACGCTGGCTCATCCATCAAGAGAATGTCAGGTTTAACCGAAATAGCACGAGCGATACAAAGACGTTGCTGCTGACCACCAGATAGGGTCAAGGCCGACTTGTGCAAATCATCTTTGACCTGATCCCAAAGGGCAGCCTGACGAAGAGAAGTTTCCACAATTTCATCCAAGACTTGCTTGTCCTTAACTCCTGCACGTTCATGGGCAAAAGTGATATTGCGATATATAGACTTGGCAAAGGGATTTGGGCGTTGGAAGACCATTCCGATGTGCTTACGCATCTCATAAACATTGATTTCTGGACGGTTAACATCAATCCCTTGATAGAGGATTTGACCTGTTACCTTGGCAATATCAATGGTATCATTCATCCGGTTAAGACTGCGAAGGTAGGTTGATTTTCCTGATCCAGATGGGCCAATTAAGGCTGTGATTTTATTTTTTTCAAATTGCATATCGATGCCCTTGATAGATTCTTTTTTACCGTAGTAAACATGTAAATCCTTAGTAGAGAGGGCCACTTTCTCTTCAGGAAAGGTGATGATATGCTTTTCATCCCAATTATATTTTGACATGGCTTCTCCTTTAGGCAGCGGTTAATTTCTTATGTAGGTAGCTTCCGAGTTTGCGGGCTCCAAAGTTAAAGATGAGAATAAAGATGAGGAGCACGGCGGCAGAACCTGCTGATACGATGGTGCCATCTGGAATGGTTCCTTCACTATTGACTTTCCAGATGTGGACAGCCAAGGTTTCTGCTTGACGGAAGATAGAGATTGGGCTAGTCACACTGAGAATATTCCAGTTAGACCAATCTAGGGCTGGAGCGGATTGTCCTGCTGTATAGATAAGAGCTGCTGCCTCACCAAAAATACGACCAGAAGCTAAGACGACCCCAGTGACAATACCTGGAAGGGCTTCTGGAATGACCACATGGACCACAGTCTCCCAACGAGAAATCCCAAGGGCCAGACCAGCCTCACGCTGCGTATGGTGAACATGTTTCAAACTGTCCTCAACATTTCGGGTCATCTGAGGCAGGTTAAAGACCGTCAAGGCCAAGGCACCTGAAATGATTGAAAATCCATACTCAAACTGAACTACAAAGATTAAGTATCCAAAGAGACCTACAACCACTGATGGCAGTGAAGACAAGATTTCAATACAGGTTCTGACAAAATTAGTCACAGGACCTTTTTTGGCATATTCAGCTAGGAAAATCCCAGCTCCCATAGATAAGGGAACAGAAATAATCAGGGTAATGACCAAAAGGAAGAAGGAATTATAGAGCTGAATTCCAATCCCTCCACCTGCTTGGTAAGAAGATGATTTGCCAGTCAAGAAAGACCAAGAGATGTGGGGCAAACCACGAACCAAGATATAAAGAATCAAGGATGCCAAGATGGCAACGATAATTCCTGCAATCGAGTAGAGGACAGCTGTTGCAATTTTATCTAATTTCTTAGCGTGCATAGTTTTTCTTTCCTCTTTCTTTCGTAATCAATTTAATCACACTGTTGAAGGCCAAACTCATCAAGAGCAAGACTAAGGCCAGTGACCAGAGAACGTTATTGTCAACTGTTCCCATAACGGTATTTCCGATACCCATAGTCAAAACAGAGGTCAAGGTCGCAGCAGGTGTTGTTAATGAAGTTGGGACAACGGCTGAGTTTCCGACCACCATCTGAATGGCCAAGGCCTCACCAAAGGCACGCGCCATCCCAAAGACCACTGCTGTGAAAATCCCTGAACGCGCTGCCTTCAAGGTCACGCGCCAGATGGTTTGCCAGCGAGTGGCTCCCATGGCCAAACTAGCTTCACGGTAGTGACGAGGCACCGCACGTAAGCTATCAGTTGTCATAAAGGTTACTGTCGGTAAAATCATGACAAAGAGAACAAAAATCCCTGACAAAATCCCAAAACCAGTTCCACCAAAGACACTGCGGACAAAGGGAACCACAACCTGCAAACCGATAAATCCATAGACGACTGAAGGAATCCCGACCAGCAATTCAATGGCTGGTTGCAAGATTCTCGCACCCTTTGGTGAGACTTCGGTCATAAAGACTGCCGCACCAATGGCAAAAGGAGTTGCGATAAGAGCTGACAAGATTGTGACAATAAAGGAACCCAAAATCATGGGAAGGGCACCAAATTGTTTACCTGAAGGATTCCAAGTTTGTCCAAAGAGGAAATCAAAGATATTGACTCCATTGACAAAGAAGGTCGACAAACCTTTTTGGGCTACGAAGATTAAAATCATAGCCACAATGATGACAATCAAAGACAGACAGGCAAAGGTCAAGCCTTTTCCTAGTTTCTCTAAACGAGAGTTCTTTGAGGGAGAAAGTAATTTTTTAGCTAATTCTTCTTGATTCATTAGTGACTCCCTTCTAGTGCTGTCACCGTTCCAACAGCGTCTTTTTCAACCTTCATTTCCTTGACAGAAATATAGCCCATTCCCTTAACGATTCCGCTTTGCGCTTCATCTGAGAGGACAAAGTTGAGAAATTCTGCCACCAATTCATTGGGCTGACCTAGAGTATACATGTGTTCGTAAGACCACAAAGGCCAGTTATTGGTTGTTACATTTTCTGCAATCGGCTCATAGCCGTTCAATTTCATGCGTTTAACTGAGTCATCCACATAGGCAAAAGCCAGGTAAGAAATGGCTCCTGGTGTCTGGGAAACAATGTTTTTGACCATCCCATTTGAATCCTGTTCTTGACTCTGAATGGCAGATTGGCCATCCATAACAACACTATCAAAGGTTGCACGCGAACCAGAACTTGCTGCACGGTTGATAATAGAAATGGCTAGGTCTTTGCCCCCGACCTCTTTCCAGTTGGTTACTTGACCTGTGAAGATGCTACGGAGTTGTTCAGTTGTCAGATTTTCAACATCAACTTCCTTGTTCACAATCACCGCCAAGCCCGCTACGGCAACCTTGTGGTCCACTAGAGCAGATGCGTTGATACCGTCTTTTTCCTCGGCAAATACGTCTGAATTTCCTACATCAACGGCTCCAGACTGAACCTGAGACAGACCTGTACCAGATCCTCCACCTTGGACGTTGACTGTTTTTCCAACGTGCAGAGAGCCAAATTCATCTGCTGCAGCTTCGACCAAAGGCTGAAGAGCCGTTGAGCCAACAGCTGTCATGGATTCTCCACGATCAATCCAGCTAGCACATCCCGCCAAAGAACCTGCCAGCAAAAGAGCCGCAAGGGATAGAGCGAGTTTTTTCCTTTTTTTCACTGTTTTTCTCCTTGAAAATAATGGTGAATGCTGTGAATTTTTTCAACTATTTATTTATGTTTTTCTTTTGAAAATTGGGAGTCAACTGAAGTTCTGAGCCTAGTTTTACTTAAAATTTACTCAGTTACCGTTTCCACCAATTTGACTTAAAATGAAAGACAATTTGAAAAAAATCCATACTTCCACTATAACATAGACAAGCTACTTTGACTAGCATTTTCACTTGAATCTGAGGCCTTTTGGAAAATAATTTTTCAAAACATTTCCAGTCACCTTTGCAAAGCCCAAACCATTGCCCTGAACCAAAACTTGGTACCAGCCATTTGGCAGACTTTCCTCAAGCTGAACAGTCTCTCCAGCCACATACTTTACAAACGCTTCTTGGTCAATTTCAACCGACTGCTTGACCTGACTTGGTTTCAAGGCTAGGCCAAGAGCAAAACTAGGCTCAAAGCGTTTCTTCTTAAAGGTCCCTAGATGCAGTCCATTGCGAGCAATCTTGAGCTTCCCTAAATCTGGCAAAAGTTCTGGCAAGAGATAAAGCTGATCTCCAAACGTCTGCAAGATACCCAGTAGATTGATTTTTAGGTGTTTTTTGGCAAATTCCTGCCACAAGGCAACTTGTTCTCGGCTGAGATTGCTCTTACTTGCCTTAAATTTAGGGGTTGGATTTTCACCCTTAAACTGTAGATGGGCTACAAACTGCCCCTCTCCCTTAAAATGATGGGGATACATCCGAGCCGTTTCTGGCAGGTCAATACCAGCTACCATTCCATTGATATGCTCAACTGGCAACAAGTCAAAATCATACTCATCCAACAACCAATTGACAATCTCTTCGTTTTCCTCAGGTGCCCAGGTACAAGTTGAATAAACCAGACGACCACCTTCAGCTAACATGGTCACTGCATCTACTAGAATTTCTCTTTGCAAGCTAGCACATTGATTCGGATAATCGAGACTCCAATAATCCATAGCATCTGGCTGCTTACGGAACATTCCTTCACCAGAGCAAGGGGCATCGAGGACAATGAGATCAAAATAACCTTTAAAGACCTTGGCCAAGCGGTCAGCAGATTCGTTGGTCACCACGACATTTGTCGCTCCAAAGCGCTCCATGTTTTCTACTAAAATCTTAGCCCGCTTGCTTGAGATTTCGTTGGAAACAAGGAGACCCTCTCCTGCTAGATAGGCTGCTAGCTGAGTTGATTTGCCTCCCGGTGCAGCAGCCAGATCCAAGACCTTCATTCCAGGACTGGGTTGGGCTACCTGAGCCACCATCTGGGCAGCGGGTTCTTGCGAATAAACCAAACCAGTAGCATGCTCAGGTGATTTTCCTGAAACCTTCCCATAATGGCCCCAAGGGGTTTGAGGAATGGCATCAGGAAAGGAAACTGGCGCTTCTTTTAAGGGATTGACCCGAAAGGCCGAAACCGCTTCCTCCTCAAAAGAGGCAAGAAAATCTCTTGCCTCATCTCCTAGTATCTCTTCATATTTTTCGACAAATCCTTCTGGAAATTGCATTTAAGTTCTTTTCCTTTCGTAAATATAGGACTGAATTTCCTCCTGCATCTCAAGAGGTAGCATCATGACAGGCTGTCTGGTTTGAAAATCAAGAGCTTGCCCAGAAAGGGTCACCACCCGATAGCCCAGACTTTCCCCTAAAATACTAGCCGCAGCATAATCCCATGGTTGCAGATAGGTGACATAGGTCAACAAACGCCCTGACAAGATCTTGGCAAAACTAATGGCCGCACTCCCATAGACACGAACACCAAGAACCGCTCGACTCAAATCAGCCAGCCCCCATTCATTGGTTTCCAGCATACCACTATTTCCTGCAATGAGAAAATCTCCAAGTGGTTTGGATTTAAAGTGAGATAGGGGCTTATCATTTAGACAAACTGGAAAGGCTCCGCCACCGTGGTAACAATCCCCTTTGACCACATCATAAATCAGACCAAACTGTCCTCGACCATTTTCAAAATAAGCCATCATAACAGCAAAATCTTCCTGCTGGGCTACAAAATTATTGGTACCATCAATGGGATCAATGATCCACACCTTGCCCTCTTGCACCGAAGCACGCAAACAGCCCTCTTCAGCACAAATCTTATCCTCAGGATAACGGGACAAAATCTCACTAACCAAAAGCTCCTGGACTTCCTTGTCCAGTCTGGTCACCAAGTCTGTAGGAGAGGACTTGGTCTCAACACGTAAGTCTTCCTGCATGTGGTCAAGGATATACTGGCCTGCTTTCTTAATTAGCTCTTTAGCAAATTCAAATTTACTTTCCAAGAGAAATCTTTCCTTCCCCTTTTTCCTTGGCCGCCTGAACCGCTCGATAAAGCGAATAGCCACTAACCGTCTCAAATTCTCGGCCCAAACGTTTCTCCTCACTCTTGCTTGGCACGACTGCTTTGAATCCCTTATAGGAATCCAGTAGCTTTTTAGCCTCTACCTTGCTTTCGTAGGTAGCTTCAACATCATTAAAAAAAGAAAGCACTGAAGCAAGTTCTTCAGTGCTCCACGACAAATCTAGTGGGTAACTATACTGTTTGTTCATTAACTAATACCAGCTCTCATTCTTGCTTCTTTTAGTTCTTGCTTACGATAACTACGAGGGAGAAAAGCACGAATCTCATCTTCATTGAAACCGATCTGCATGCGTTTGGCATCGATAATAATCGGACGACGCAAAAGACTTGGATACTGCTCAATCAAATGAAGCAATTCTGATACCGAAATACTTTCTACATCAATATCTAATTTTTGAAAAATTTTTGAACGAGTTGAAATGATGTCATCAGTACCATTTTCGGTCAAGGAAAGGATGTGTTGCAATTCTTTTCTTGTTAAAGGACTGGTCATAATATTGTGTTCCTCAAAGGGAACCTTATGTTTTTCTAACCAGGCCTTTGCCTTACGACATGAAGTACAGCTCGGTGATAGAAATAGTGTAATCATGCTTTTCTCTTCTTATCTATACTTTGCTAATTCTATTATACAAAAAAATAAAGCGCTTGACTAGAGATTTTTAGAAAAAAAGCCTATTTTTTCAAGAAAAATAGACTGTTTGCGAACGATGGACGCAATTGTAATTTAGTTAATTCACTCTTGACAATAGTTTCGAATCACATACTTAATTGATTTATTCAAAATAAGAATATCTTTAGTATTATTTCCTATGACTTTTCAGGTACAGAAAGCCAAATAAGCTCTCATAGAGGGCGAAAAAGAGGAGGAAGGCATGTAGGAAAAAGGTCTCTGGCAAAATCAGAATAACTGGATCCTTGGCTGGATCAAAAAGCCAGGTATCATCTCCCACAAAGAGAATTTGATGGAAAAGAGTAAAGAATTGATCAAAACCAATCAACACTCCCCCAAGCCCAATCAGCAAAGGTAAAACCACTAGAGTCAGAAGCCCCTTACTAAACAGAGACAAAAAGCCCTTTTTCACAATCCCTTTGACAAAGAAATAGAAACTTGGCAGTGTCACTAGAGCTACTAGCTGAACCAAGTGGAAGAGATTCTTGACCACCGCAAAGTGGTGCAGACCAGCTGCTGACGAACGAAAATCTGGCATCTGCAAGACCTGACTAAAAGGATTGGTCAGATAATTCATCAAGATATGAAAGTTGTACTGAATGGTTTCTGTTTTTAAATAGACCCGATCCGTTAAGTTCAGCCACTGAATCTCCAGCGGATAAACAATCCAAGCCAGATAAATAGTCAGAAGGATTGATAGGGAGAGGAGAAAGAGCATAGAGGCCCAAAAGGTTAATTTAGTTTTCATCAAAGTTCCACTCCGCAAGACTAGAAACCACATGAGTCGGTGCGATTGGCAGGTCTGCTACTTCTTCTGCCTTAGTGAAACCTGTCGTCACCAAGAGCGTTGGAATACCATTGTCAATCCCTGCTCGGATATCTGTCAGATAGTTGTCCCCAACCATAATCAACTCTTCACGTTCCAAACCTAAGTGTTCAACCGCCTTGTCCATAATGATGGCATTTGGCTTCCCGATATAAACAGGCTTCACTCGCGTAGCCACTTCAAGCAGGGTAATCAGTGAACCAGCACCCGGTAAAAGACCGCGTTCTGTCGGGATGTTGAGGTCAGGGTTGGTTCCGATAAAATGGGCACCCTTTTGGATCGCCAGAGTTGCTGTCGCAAATTTTTCATAGTCAACTTGCCAGTCCAGACCTACTACCACATAGGCTGGATTTTCCTTGTCTTCCACATATCCAGCCGCCTTGATGGCTTCCTTGAGGCCTGCTTCTCCAATAACATAGACCGTCTTTTCCAGTCCCAAGTCGTTCATATAGTCGATAGTTGCCAAGGTCGCTGTGTAGACAGTCGATAGAGGCGTATCAATATTAAAATTCTGAGCCAACATCTCCTGAACACTCTCTGGAGTGCGAGTTGTATTGTTGGTCACAAAGAGATAGGGAATGTCCCACTTTTGCAATTCATGGACAAAAGCCTCTCCAGCCAGGATTCGGTCTTTCCCCTTATAAATGGTTCCGTCTAAATCAATTAAATAGCCTTTATATTTCATCTTTCTTCTAATCCTTCTTCATTTCTTGCCAAGTTATGATAGCTTGGGCATTAGTAGCACCGTCGCTTGTAATTTCATGCTTGCTTTTCAGTCCAGTCCGCTCAACAGCCGATGTAATCACCCCACCTGGTCGAACTTCCTTGACATACTTGAGATTGATTTTCTTGGGAATATACTGGGTCAAAAAATCTGCCCCCATGACCTCAAAAATCCAGTCCAAGTATTTACTGTTATTGACATGACCATTCATATCCAAGTCGTAAAAACGTACATGGTAATCCTTGATGACTGGCTCTTCCAAGAGCTCATACTTTGGACCACGAATGAGCTTTTTATCAAAATCAGACTGGTAAGGAGCCACAATCTCAGGTTCGACAGCATGGACTTTTCGACTGTCTCGGTCCATGAGAACAAAGGTCACCATCATGTGGATGAGCTCCTCCCCTGCTTCATCATAAATGGTAAAGCGACGATAGCAAAAGAGTCGATTGTAGCTCAAGGCTTCCGTTTCGATGGTGATTTCTTCCGCAAAACGAGGCAAACGAACCACCTCAATATCATATTCTGTGATAATCCAAACCAGATTATAGTCCTCCAAAATGGTCTTATCACTAACTCCCAGTTCAATCGACTGCATCCCTGAAACTTGCAGTGACAGCAAAATCACATCTGGAAGTTTGATATGACCATTCATATCAGCCATATCAAAAGGAATTTTCATTTTCATTTGATAAGTTAAGCCCATGATCCTACTCCAAAATAAATCGTTCTGCTACAGTATCTCCCAAAAAGAGACCTCTCTTTGTCATGCGCACGCGGTCACCCTCAATCTGCACGAGACCTTGTTGCACCAAGTCATTGACAATTTCGCCATAAAATTCCTCAAACGACCGACCAAATTTCTCCTCAAATCGGGTCATAGAAACCCCAGATTTCTTGCGGAGCCCCAGAAACATTTCTTCTTCCATTTGCTCTTTTTGACTCAGGTGCTCTTCTGTGATACGAGCATTGCCTTCCTCAACCGCACCGAGATAATGACGAATCGGACCATGATTTTTATAACGAACACCATTGACATAACCCGATGCCCCAGCACCAATGCCATAGTATTCAGCATTATCCCAGTACATGAGATTGTGGCGACTTTCAAAACCGGGTTTGGAGAAATTGGAAATCTCATAATGTTCAAAACCAGCTCGCTCTAGCTCTGCGATGATGTACTCAAACATCTCAGCTTCCAGTTCCTCTTTAGGCAGAGGCAATTTCCCTCGTCGTATTCGATTCATAAAGACCGTGTGATTTTCTAAAATCAAGCTATACAAACTCATATGAGGAATATCCAATCCAATGGCTTTAGCCACATTTTCCTTGACTTGCTCCATAGTCTGGCCAGGCAGCGCATAAATCAAATCGATGGAGATATTGTCAAAACCAGCTAATTTAAGACGGTCGATATTTTCATAAATATCCTTCTCCAAATGACTGCGCCCAATCTTTTTCAGCATCTTGTCATCAAAGGTCTGCACGCCTAGCGAAACACGATTGACAGCTGAGTTCTTCAAAACAGCTATCTTATCCGCATCCAAGTCGCCCGGATTGGCTTCAATGGTCAACTCTTCCAAGACTGACAAATCCAGGTTTTTAGTCAAGCCATTCAGTAACACCTCCAGTTGCGGAGCCGACAGGGCTGTCGGTGTTCCACCACCGATATAAAGGGTTCGCAATTTTTGAATATCATAAGAACGAAACTCTTCCAGCAGATGCTCCAAATAGCTATCGACCGGCTGATTCTTGATGAAGACCTTTGAAAAGTCACAGTAATAACAAATCTGGGTACAAAACGGGATGTGCACATAGGCTGACGTTGGTTTTTTCTGCATAGTACTTATTATACCACAAAAGCGAACAATACTTAGAATTCCGTTTAACAAAATCCTAGCATTGTTCGCTTTCTTTATCTAATCATTCTTTGTATTTTATGGATAACACAACTATCAGAATCAATCTAGTTCGTTGTTAAAACACAAAAGAATGAATGTTCATCTGACTAAATTTTTAGTCTTCTTTTTCTTGCGAGCTACAAGTCCAAATCCACTCAATAGTCCAAGAAGTCCTAGAGATGCAAGAGCAGCATTTGATTCTGTTCCTGTATTTGGCAATACATTTTGAGAATCATTTGACTTAGCTCCATTATCAACAGTAGTCTTAGTATCTACCTGATCTGCATTCGGAGTTGGAGTAGCTGGTGCTGGTGTATCTTGACCAGAATTTCCATCAGTAGCAGGTGTGACTGGGATTTCTACCTTAGTTCCTGGTTTGCCATTTTCTTTGTCGTACTCTGGCGTGTAGATGTCTTTGTCTTTCTCTCTAACCGTTACTTCCACTGGAACGATATCTTTTGATCCGTCTGGATACGTTACTGTAATTGTACCTGTAATCTTATCGCCTGGTTTTGCTCCTTCTGGAATTGTAACGGTTACTGTACCATCTTTGCCTACTGTGATACCTGGAGTATCACTTTCGAACTTAGTTCCTTCTGGAATTTCTTTTCCAGATTTCTCTTTCAATGGTAATTCGACAGTACCACCTGGTTTGCCATTTTCCTTGTCGTACTCTGGTGTGTAGATGTCTTTGTCTTTTTCTCTAACCGTTACTTCCACTGGAACGATGTCTTTTGAGCCATCTGGGTAAGTTACGGTGATTGTTCCTGTAATCTTATCGCCTGGTTTCGCTCCTTCTGGAATTGTGACAGTTACTTTTCCATCTTTGTCGACTGTGATGCCTGGCGTATTACTGTGGAACTTAGTACCTTCTGGAATAGTCTTACCAGCTTCCTCTTTCAATGGGATTTCTACCTTAGTTCCTGGTTTGCCATTTTCTTTGTCGTACTCTGGTGTGTAGATATCTTTGTCTTGGTTTGTGACTGTTACTTCTACTGGTACTGTATCGATTGAACCGTCTGGGTAAGTTACGATGATTTCTCCTGTAATCTTATCGCCTGGTTTCGCTCCTTCTGGAATTGTGACAGTTACTTTTCCATCTTTGTCGACTGTGATTCCTGGCGTATTGCTGTGGAACTGAGTGCCTTCTGGAATAGTCTTACCAGCTTCCTCTTTCAATGGAATTTCTACCTTAGTTCCTGGTTTGCCATTTTCCTTGTCGTACTCTGGTGTGTAGATGTCTTTGTCTTGGTTTGTGACAGTCACTTCTACTGGTACTGTATCGGTTGAGCCATCTGGGTAAGTTACGGTGATTTC
>CAJNBS010000015.1 GCA_905221065.1 bacterium | reverse complement strand
GAATAGCTCAAAAGCTTGTCTAGAATTTCTTTATTTGTTAAGTGCATACGAAAAGTAGGGCGATAAAATCGTTTATCACTCAGTTTACGACTATCCTGTTGAATGAGCTTCCAGTAACGTTTGATGGCCTTGTATTCATGAGATTTTCGATCGAACTGATTCATGATTTGAACACGGACACGACTCATAGCACGGCTTAAGTGTTGTACAATGTGAAATCGATCTAGAACGATTTTAGCACATGGGAGTGAAACAGTCTGGGAGACTGTTTCAGCCTGAGCCTAGAAATTCGAAAGCGAAGTTGTTTAGCTAAGGCGTAGTAGGGACTAAACATATCCATCGTAATGATTTTCACCTGACAACGAACGACTCTATCGTAGAGCAGAAAGTGATTTCGGATGATAGCTTGTGTTCTACCTTCAAGAACGGTGATAATGTTGAGATTATCAAAATCTTGTGCAATGAAACTCATCTTTCCCTTAGTAAAGGCATACTCGTCCCAGGACATAATCTCAGGAAGACGAGAAAAATCATGCTTAAAGTTGAAATCATTGAGCTTTCGAATGACAGTTGAAGTTGAAATGGAAAGCTGATGGGCAATATCGGTCATAGAAGTCTTTTCAATTAACTTTTGCGCAATCTTTTGGTTGATAATACGAGGAATTTGATGATTCTTCTTGACGAGTGAGGTCTCGGCGACCATCATTTTCGAGCAATGATAGCACTTGAAACGACGCTTTTTGGAAGTCATATTTCTTCATTTGACTTCCACATTCAGGACAAGATGAGGCCTTATAATCCAGTTTGACGATGATTTCCTTGTGGGTATCTCTATTAACAACATCCATAATTTGGACATTAGGGTCTTTGATATCGAGCAGTTTTGTGATAAAATGTAATTGTTCCATATGAATCTTTCTAATGAGTTGTTTGGTCACTTTTCATTATAGATCTTATGGGACTTTTTTCTACAACAAAATAAGCTCCATAATATCCATAGTAATATTATAGAGCTAAATTAAAAACGTAGAATATTGAACTGCACCCCAAAAGTTAGACAGAAAAAATCTAACTTTCGGGGTGCAGTTCAATATAAGATAGAGCATTTAATTTTATACTTTTCATTCAATTTACCTCGTTTTTCGTTATATCATAAAGTCAGCTAATAAGAAATGAAGGGAAGTAATACTCTTCGAAAATCTCTTCAAACCACGTCAGCGTCGCCTTACCGTATATATGTTACTGACTTCGTCAGTTCTATCTGCAACCTCAAAGCAGTGCTTTGAGCAACCTACGGCTAGCTTCCTAGTTTGCTTTTTGATTTTCATTGAGTATAAGTCAAGTAATCACTTTGAAGTCTCAAAACTTAATTTTAAGTTTTCTTTAAGGAAATTATATTATTCTGGAGAACTCTAAAATTTCACAGCCATTTATTGGTAATGACTACAGAATTCCTAGTCATTATTAGAAATGGACTAGTTTATTTGAATAATAGAACTGCTTAACCCTCCTATTCTAGAAAGGGAGGTCTAGTATTTCTTTCATGATAGGGCTAGATTGTGGTATAATAGAGAGAATAAGTTTTTTTAGTAAGACAAAGGAGAAAATAGATGATTTATGCAGGAATTCTTGCTGGTGGAACTGGCACACGCATGGGAATCAGTAACTTGCCAAAACAATTTTTAGAGCTAGGTGATCGACCTATCTTGATTCATACAATTGAAAAATTTGTCTTGGAACCAAGTATTGAAAAAATTGTAGTTGGGGTTCATGGAGACTGGGTTTCTCATGCAGAAGATCTTGTAGATAAATATCTTCCTCTTCATAAGGAACGTATCATCATTACAAAGGGTGGTGCTGACCGTAATACGAGTATTGAGAAAATCATTGAAGCCATTGATGCTTATCATCCGCTTACTCCAGAGGACATCGTTGTTACCCACGATTCTGTTCGTCCATTTATTACGCTTCGCATGATTCAAGATAATATCAAACTTGCCCAAAATCATGACGCAGTGGACACAGTGGTAGAAGCGGTTGATACTATCGTTGAAAGTACCAATGGTCAATTCATTACAGATATTCCAAATCGTGCTCACCTTTATCAAGGGCAAACGCCTCAAACATTCCGTTGCAAGGACTTCATGGACCTTTACGGTTCTCTCTCTGCTGAAGAGAAAGAAATCTTGACAGATGCATGTAAAATCTTTGTCATTAAAGGAAAAGATGTAGCCTTGGCCAAGGGTGAATACTCAAATCTGAAGATTACAACAGTAACAGATTTGAAGATTGCAAAAAGTATGATTGAGAAAGACTAGTAAAATGATTAATCAAATTTATCAACTAACTAAGCCTAAGTTTATCAATGTCAAATACCAGGAAGAGGCTATTGACCAAGAAAATCATATCCTTATCCGTCCCAACTACATGGCTGTTTGTCATGCGGATCAGCGTTACTACCAAGGGAAACGTGATCCAAAGATTTTGAATAAAAAGCTTCCAATGGCAATGATTCACGAGTCATGTGGAACCGTTATTTCTGACCCGACGGGAACCTACGAGGTTGGGCAAAAAGTTGTCATGATTCCCAATCAGCCTCCTATGCAGAGTGATGAAGAATTCTATGAGAACTACATGACAGGGACCCATTTCTTGTCTAGTGGCTTTGATGGCTTTATGAGAGAGTTTGTTTCTCTCCCTAAAGATCGTGTGGTGGCTTATGATGCCATTGAAGACACGGTTGCAGCGATTACAGAGTTTGTCAGTGTCGGCATGCACGCTATGAATCGTCTATTGACCCTTGCTCATAGCAAGCGAGACCGAATCGCCGTTATCGGAGATGGAAGTTTAGCATTTGTGGTTGCCAATATTATCAACTATACTTTGCCAGAAGCAGAGATTGTGGTTATTGGTCGTCATTGGGAAAAATTGGAACTTTTCTCATTTGCCAAAGAATGCTATATTACTGACAATATTCCTGAAGATTTGGCCTTTGACCATGCTTTTGAGTGTTGTGGTGGTGATGGTACTGGACCAGCTATTAATGACTTGATTCGCTACATTCGTCCTCAGGGAACAATTCTCATGATGGGTGTTAGCGAGTATAAAGTCAATCTCAATACACGCGATGCTCTAGAAAAGGGCTTGCTCTTGGTTGGTTCCTCTCGTTCTGGTCGCATTGATTTTGAAAATGCCATCCAAATGATGGAAGTCAAGAAATTTGCCAATCGTCTTAAAAATATCCTTTATCTAGAAGAACCTGTAAGAGAAATTAAAGATATTCACCGTGTCTTTGCGACTGACTTAAACACAGCTTTTAAAACCGTGTTTAAGTGGGAAGTATAAGTGCTGGAGGTTAATTGTGGAGAAAATCATTAAAGAAAAAATTTCTTCCCTACTTGGTGAAGAAGAGGAAGTTCTCAGTGTTGAACAACTGGGGGGAATGACCAATCAAAACTATTTGGTCAAAACAACAAATAAGCAATACATCGTTAAGTTCTTTGGTAAAGGGACAGAAAAGCTGATCAATCGTCAAGATGAAAAGTACAATCTTGAACTACTTAAAGATTTAGACTTAGATGTCAAAAATTATCTTTTTGATATTGAAGCTGGTATCAAAGTAAATGAGTATATCGAATCTGCGATTACGCTTGATTCAACGTCAATCAAGACTAAATTTGATAAAATTGCTCCAATTTTACAAACCATTCATGCATCTGGTAAGGAATTAAGAGGAGAATTTGCTCCTTTTGAAGAAATCAAAAAATATGAATCCTTGATTGAAGAAAAGATTCCTTATGCCAACTATGAAGCTGTTCGAGAAGAAGTCTTCTCCCTAGAGAAAAGACTGGCTGACTTAGGTGTTGACAGAAAATCTTGTCATATCGATTTGGTGCCTGAAAACTTTATCGAATCACCACAAGGACGTCTTTATCTGATTGACTGGGAATATTCATCAATGAATGATCCAATGTGGGATCTGGCTGCTCTCTTTTTAGAGTCTGAATTCACTCGTCAAGAGGAAGAAGACTTCTTGTCTCACTATGAGAGTGAGCAAACACCTGTCTCTCGTGAAAAGATTGCCATTTATAAAATTTTACAAGATGCTATTTGGAGTCTATGGACAGTCTACAAAGAAGAGCAAGGTGCAGATTTTGGTGACTATGGTGTGAGTCGTTACCAAAGAGCTGTTAAAGGTTTGTCATATTATGGAGGTTCAGATGAAAAATAAAAATGGAGTTTCTTTTGGTCTACTCTCAGGTATTTTCTGGGGTTTAGGTCTAACGATTAGTGCTTATATCTTTTCGATTTTTACAGATTTGTCGCCCTTTGTGGTGGCCGCTGCTCACGATTTCTTGAGTATCTTTATCTTACTAGCTTTTCTCTTAGTAAAAGAAGGAAAAGTTCGTCTCTCAATTTTCTTAAATATTCGCAATGTTAGTGTTATCATCGGAGCCTTGCTAGCAGGCCCTATCGGTATGCAGGCCAATCTTTATGCAGTTAAGTATATCGGAAGTTCCTTAGCGTCATCTGTATCGGCTATTTACCCTGCGATTTCAGTTTTATTGGCTTTCTTCTTTTTGAAGCACAAGATTTCGAAAAATACTGTGTTTGGAATTGTCTTGATTATTGGAGGGATAATTGCTCAAACCTATAAGGTAGAACAGGTTAATTCTTTCTACATTGGCATTCTCTGTGCTTTGGTTTGTGCTATTGCATGGGGGAGTGAGAGTGTTCTTAGCTCTTTTGCTATGGAAAGTGAACTGAGTGAAATCGAAGCCCTCTTGATTCGTCAAGTGACTTCATTCTTGTCCTATCTTGTGATTGTACTCTTCTCTCATCAGTCATTTGCAGAAGTGGCCAATGGACAATTGCTAGGTCTTATGATTGTCTTTGCAGCCTTTGATATGATTTCCTACTTGGCTTATTATATCGCTATCAATCGCTTGCAACCAGCCAAGGCAACAGGCTTGAACGTAAGCTATGTAGTTTGGACGGTCTTGTTCGCAGTTATTTTCTTGGGTGCACCACTAGATATGCTGACAATTATTACGTCACTTGTCGTTATTGCTGGAGTTTATATTATTATTAAAGAATAAAGGAGATTCGTGTGAAAGCCATTATCTTAGCAGCGGGATTGGGAACTCGCTTGCGTCCTATGACTGAAAATACCCCTAAAGCCTTGGTTCAGGTTAATCAAAAACCTTTGATTGAATACCAAATTGAGTTTCTCAAAGAAAAAGGGATCAATGACATCATCATCATCGTTGGTTACCTTAAAGAACAATTCGATTACTTGAAAGAAAAATACGGTGTCCGCCTCGTTTTCAATGATAAATACGCTGACTACAATAACTTTTACTCTCTCTATCTTGTAAAAGAAGAATTGGCTAACAGCTATGTTATTGATGCTGATAATTATCTCTTTAAAAATATGTTCCGCAATGATTTGACACGTTCGACTTATTTTAGTGTTTATCGTGAAGATTGTACCAACGAATGGTTCTTGGTCTATGGAGATGACTACAAGGTTCAAGACATTACTGTTGATAGCAAGGCAGGTCGCATCCTTAGTGGTGTATCTTTCTGGGATGCTCCAACAGCAGAAAAAATTGTTAGTTTTATCGACAAGGCCTATGCGAGTGGTGAATTTGTTGATCTCTACTGGGACAATATGGTTAAGGATAATATCAAAGAGCTAGATGTCTATGTTGAAGAATTAGAAGGCAATAGCATCTATGAAATCGATAGTGTCCAAGACTATCATAAATTAGAAGAAATTCTTAAAAACGAAAATTAAAAATTCCAACATCTGGCTGAAATAGTCAGATGTTTTTTTGATTTTTTACGAATAGATAGATGAGTAGAAAAAGAAATGGAGTTATTTATGAAAATCACAAACTATGAAATCTATAAATTAAAAAAATCAGGTTTGACCAATCAACAGATTTTAAAAGTGCTAGAATACGGTGAAAATGTTGATCAAGAACTGTTGTTAGGTGATATTGCAGATATATCAGGTTGCCGAAATCCAGCTGTTTTTATGGAACGTTATTTTCAGATAGACGATACGCATTTGGAGAAAGAGTTTCAAAAATTTCCATCTTTCTCTATTTTAGACGACTGTTATCCTTGGGACTTGAGTGAAATCTACGATGCTCCTGTGCTTTTATTTTACAAGGGGAATCTCGACCTCTTGAAATTTCCAAAGGTGGCGGTTGTGGGTAGTCGCGCTTGTAGCAAACAGGGAGCGAAGTCAGTTGAAAAAGTCATTCAAGGCTTGGAAAATGAACTGGTTATTGTCAGTGGATTAGCCAAGGGAATTGACACAGCAGCTCATATGGCAGCTCTCCAGAATGGTGGCAAAACCATTGCAGTGATTGGAACAGGTCTGGATGTATTTTATCCTAAAGCAAATAAACGCTTGCAAGACTACATCGGAAATGACCATCTGGTTCTCAGTGAGTATGGACCTGGTGAACAACCTCTGAAATTTCATTTTCCTGCCCGTAATCGCATTATTGCTGGACTTTGCCGTGGTGTGATTGTAGCAGAGGCTAAGATGCGCTCGGGGAGTCTCATTACCTGTGAGCGAGCAATGGAAGAAGGGCGCGATGTCTTTGCTATTCCTGGTAGCATTTTAGATGGACTATCAGACGGTTGCCATCATTTGATTCAGGAAGGAGCAAAATTGGTCACCAGTGGGAAGGATGTTCTTGCGGAATTTGAATTTTAATACTCTTCGAAAATCAAATTCAAACCACGTCAGCTTCACCTTGCCGTAGGTATGGTTACTGACTTCGTCAGTCTCATCTGCAACCTCAAAGCAGTGCTTTAAGCAACCTGCGGCTAGCTTCCTAGTTTGCTCTTTGATTTTCATTGAGTATAAGAAGAAAGTCCGCTTACTAGACAAACTTTTCTTCTATTATAGTAGCTAAGTCTTGACAGGGTTCAAAAAATGGTTTACACTTTATAAAGTTTATTACTTTGAAAAGGTGTGATACTGTGGCTACGGCAACAAAAAAGAAAAAATCAACAGTTAAAAAAAATCTAGTCATCGTGGAGTCTCCTGCTAAGGCGAAAACGATTGAGAAATATCTAGGCAGAAATTACAAGGTTTTAGCCAGTGTCGGGCATATTCGGGATTTGAAGAAATCCAGTATGTCCGTCGATATTGAAAATAATTATGAACCTCAATATATCAATATCCGAGGAAAAGGTCCTCTTATCAATGACTTGAAAAAAGAAGCTAAAAAAGCTAATAAAGTCTTCCTTGCGAGTGACCCGGACCGTGAAGGAGAAGCGATTTCTTGGCATTTGGCCCATATTCTCAACTTGGATGAAAATGATGCCAACCGTGTGGTCTTTAATGAAATCACCAAGGATGCGGTCAAAAATGCTTTTAAAGAGCCACGCAAGATTGATATGGACTTGGTCGATGCCCAACAGGCTCGTCGTGTCTTGGACCGCTTGGTAGGCTATTCGATTTCGCCTATTTTGTGGAAGAAGGTCAAGAAGGGCTTGTCAGCAGGACGCGTTCAATCTATTGCCCTTAAACTCATCATTGATCGTGAGAATGAAATCAATGCCTTCCAGCCAGAAGAATATTGGACAATTGATGGCGTCTTTAAAAAGGGAACCAAGCAATTCCAGGCTGCTTTCTATGGAGTAGATGGCAAAAAGATGAAACTGACTAGCAATGATGAGGTTAAGGAAGTCTTGTCTCGTCTGACTAGTAAAGATTTTTCAGTGGATCAGGTGGATAAGAAAGAGCGCAAGCGCAATGCTCCATTACCCTATACCACTTCATCTATGCAGATGGATGCGGCCAATAAAATCAATTTCCGTACTCGAAAGACCATGATGGTTGCCCAACAGCTTTATGAAGGGATTAATATCGGTTCTGGTGTTCAAGGTTTGATTACCTATATGCGTACCGATTCAACTCGTATCAGCCCTGTAGCGCAAAATGAAGCAGCAAGTTTCATTACAGATCGCTTTGGTGGCAAGTATTCTAAGCATGGTAGCAAGGTCAAAAACGCTTCAGGAGCTCAGGATGCCCACGAGGCTATTCGTCCGTCTAGCGTCTTTAATACACCGGAAAGCATCGCTAAGTATCTGGACAAGGATCAGCTCAAGCTTTATACTCTTATCTGGAATCGTTTTGTGGCGAGCCAGATGACAGCGGCCGTCTTTGATACCATGGCTGTTAAATTGTCTCAAAATGGAGTTCAATTTGCTGCTAATGGTAGTCAGGTTAAGTTTGATGGTTATCTTGCCATTTATAATGATTCTGATAAGAATAAGATGTTACCAGATATGGCTGTTGGAGATGTGGTCAAGCAGGTCAATAGCAAACCAGAGCAACATTTTACTCAACCACCTGCTCGCTATTCTGAAGCGACCTTGATCAAGACCTTGGAGGAAAATGGGGTTGGACGTCCATCAACCTACGCACCAACTATTGAAACCATTCAGAAACGTTATTATGTTCGCCTGGTAGCAAAACGCTTTGAACCAACAGAGTTGGGAGAAATTGTTAATAAGCTCATCGTCGAATATTTCCCAGATATCGTAAACGTGACCTTTACAGCTGAAATGGAAGGCAAACTAGATGATGTCGAAGTTGGAAAAGAGCAGTGGCAACGTGTTATTGATGCCTTTTACAAACCATTCTCTAAAGAAGTGGCCAAGGCTGAAGAAGAAATGGAAAAAATCCAAATCAAGGATGAACCAGCTGGATTTGACTGTGAAGTCTGTGGCAGTCCAATGGTCATTAAACTTGGTCGTTTTGGTAAGTTCTACGCTTGTAGCAATTTCCCAGATTGTCGCCATACCCAAGCAATCGTGAAAGAAATCGGTGTTGAGTGTCCAAGTTGTCATCAGGGACAAATCATTGAGCGTAAAACAAAACGTAACCGCCTCTTCTATGGTTGCAATCGTTATCCAGACTGTGAATTTACCTCTTGGGACAAGCCTGTTGGTCGCGACTGTCCAAAATGTGGCAACTTCCTCATGGAGAAAAAAGTCCGTGGTGGTGGCAAGCAGGTTGTTTGTAGCAAGGGTGACTACGAAGAGGAAAAGATTAAATAAGAGGAGAGTCCTGAAAGTGAATTTCAGGCTCTTTTTGGTTGGAACTTGACAAAATTCATCATTGTATGCGAAACTAGAAGAAGATTATTTTAATTAGGAGTAGTTATGCGTATTATTTATCTTATTATTGGTTTTTTATCGCTGGCTTTGGCTATTGTTGGGGTTGTTCTGCCTTTGTTGCCGACAACGCCTTTCCTTTTGTTGTCTATCGCTTGTTTCTCCAGAAGTTCCAAGCGCTTCGAAGATTGGCTTTATCATACCAAGCTCTATCAAGCATATGTAGCTGATTTTCGCGAGACTAAGTCTATTGCGCGTGAACGTAAGAGAAAAATCATTGTATCTATCTATATCTTGATGGGAATTTCCATTTATTTTGCCCCACTATTACCAGTCAAAATCGGTCTGGGAGCTTTGACCATCTTTATCACTTATTATCTCTTCAAGGTCATTCCGGACAAAGAATAAAAATAGTAGTTATTTCCCTTGATAAAATTGAAAACATATTCACAATAATATGATATAATAAATTCAAAGTAATACTCAAGGAGAATCAAATGATTTACGAATTTTGTGCTGAAAATGTGACCTTGCTTGAAAAAGCTATGCAGGCTGGAGCTCGTCGAATCGAACTCTGTGATAATCTAGCAGTTGGTGGAACAACCCCCAGCTATGGAGTAACTAAGGCAGCAGTTGAACTGGCAACTAACTATGATACGACCATTATGACCATGATTCGTCCACGTGGTGGCGACTTTGTTTATAATGATATGGAAATTGCTATCATGCTGGAAGATATTCGTTTGACTGCTCAGGCTGGAAGTCAAGGAGTTGTATTTGGTGCTTTAACTGCTGATAAAAAGTTGGATAAAGCTAATCTTGAAAAGTTAATTGCTGCATCAAAAGGAATGGAAATTGTCTTTCACATGGCCTTTGATGAATTGAGTGATGAAGACCAGTTGGAAGCTATTGACTGGCTCAGTCAAGCTGGAGTCACTCGGATCCTAACTCGTGCTGGTGTGTCTGGCGATTCACTAGAGAAACGTTTTGCTCATTATCATAGAATTTTGGAGCCCGCTAAAGGTAAAATTGAAATTCTACCAGGTGGGGGGATTGACTTGGACAACCGTCAAACCTTTATCGACCAGCTGGGTGTGACACAATTGCATGGAACCAAGGTTGTCTTTTAAAAAATAGAAAGGAACTGCTAGCTTTGGGTAGCAGTTTTCACTTATGTTTGAAATTTTTAAATCTTATCAGTTTAATCAAGAAAAGGCTCGTGCCTATAGTTTTGTAGAAAATGGGGAAGTCTGGACTTATAGTTGCCAGATTTTGCAGGGTGACTTTTTCATGACAGTCTCCATCACTACTGATAATGTGAATTTTCAGGTCTTTGATCAGGAAACGGGAGATCTCTATCCTCAAGTTCATATGCAAAGTATGAGAGGAAGTTTTGTTGCAAGTGTCCGTGAGGCTTGTTTGGAGATTCTTTACCAGATACGGAAGGCTTGTTTTGATGTGCAGGATTTTATCTGCCCTCAGACAAAGCGTATCATGACTCAAGTTCAGGAAAAGTATGGAAACCAGTTGGAGTATTTGTGGGAGAAATCGCCTGATTCAGCAGTTTTAAGACATGAAGGTAATCAAAAGTGGTATGCCGTTTTGATGAAAATTTCTTGGGATAAACTTGAAAAGGGTAGAGAAGGTCTAGTCGAAGCAATTAACCTCAAACATGACCAAGTAGCGGACTTACTTTCACAAAAGGGTATTTATCCAGCTTTTCATATGAACAAACGCTACTGGATTAGTGTGGCTTTTGATGATACTTTGTCAGATGAAATGGTACTGGAATTGATAGAGAAAAGTTGGAGCCTAACCTCTAAAAAATGAAATATTTCAAGGATTTTCAAGAACTTTCAATTAGCTAAATATTCTATACTGAAGAAATTTTCAGAAAATATTGGATTTTTTCTTGACAAGTAGTTTTGTCTATGCTAAAATACTAAACAAGATATCAAACGAAGGAGAAAGTCAAACATGAAAACAGCTAAGTTTAATCAATTTGCTTTGTTGTTGAGGTACTCGGGCTAGTGCAAAAAGCATTAGTCCTGTTTGGCTTACCAAGCGGGAGTGAATCAACATCTCGCTTGGACTTCTAAGCGAGATGTTTTTTTAAAAACCACATTTGGAAAAGGGGAAATCTTATGAGAACAGTTGAATTTCTAGATACCAGCCTTCGGGATGGAGAGCAGACGCCGGGTGTTAACTTTTCAATCAAGGAAAAAATTGCCATCGCAAGGCAGCTGGAGAAATGGGGCATTTCAGCCATCGAAGCTGGTTTTCCAGCGGCTAGTCCAGACTCATTTACGGCAGTGCAGGAGATTGCTAAGGTCTTGAAGAAAACAGCGGTGACTGGTTTGGCACGTTCGGTCAAGTCTGATATTGATGCTTGTTACGAGGCCCTCAAGGACGCCAAGTATCCACAGGTTCACGTCTTTATCGCTACCAGTCCGATTCATCGCAAGTATAAGCTCAATAAGAGCAAGGAAGAGATTTTGGAAGCTATTAAGGAACATGTCTCTTATGCACGTTCTAAGTTTGAAGTGGTCGAATTCTCTCCTGAGGATGCGACTAGAACGGAGTTGGATTTCCTCTTGCAAGTTGTTCAAACAGCGGTTGATGCAGGTGCGACTTATATCAATATCCCTGACACGGTTGGATTTACTACACCAGAAGAGTATGGAGCAATCTTCAAATATTTGATTGAGAATGTCAAGACGGATCGTCAGATTATCTATTCGCCTCACTGTCATGATGACCTCGGAATGGCAGTGGCAAATAGCCTTGCTGCTGTCAAGAATGGTGCAGGGCGTGTCGAAGGGACTATCAATGGAATTGGTGAGCGAGCTGGAAATGCTGCCTTGGAAGAAATAGCAGTTGCTCTCAATATTCGCCAAGATTACTACCAAGCAGAGACCAGTATTGTCCTAAATGAGACCATCAATACGTCAGAAATGGTTTCTCGCTTCTCTGGTATTCCAGTTCCTAAAAACAAGGCTGTGGTTGGTGGCAATGCCTTTTCTCACGAGTCTGGTATTCACCAAGACGGAGTCCTTAAAAATCCTCTTACTTATGAAATTATCACCCCTGAATTGGTTGGAGTTAAGAGTAATAGTCTTCCGCTTGGTAAATTGTCTGGTCGCCATGCCTTTGTTGAGAAACTGAGAGAGCTAGCCCTAGATTTTACAGAAGAGGATATCAAGCCACTCTTTGCTAAGTTCAAGGCTCTGGCCGATAAGAAACAAGAAATCACAGATGCAGATATTCGAGCTCTGGTAGCTGGAACCATGGTTGAAAATCCAGAAGGTTTCCATTTTGATGATTTACAACTTCAAACTCATGCAGATAATGATATTGAAGCGCTTGTTAGCCTAGCCAATATGGATGGTGAGAAGGTCGAATTTAATGCGACAGGGCAAGGTTCCGTTGAAGCAATCTTTAACGCTATCGATAAGTTCTTTAACCAATCTGTCCGCTTGGTGTCCTATACCATTGATGCGGTGACAGATGGAATTGATGCCCAGGCTCGAGTCTTGGTCACTGTTGAAAACAGAGATACAGAAACCATCTTTAATGCAGCAGGTCTTGATTTCGATGTGTTGAAAGCTTCGGCTATTGCCTACATCAATGCTAATACCTTTGTTCAAAAAGAGAATGCTGGTGAGATGGGACGCAGCGTTTCTTACCGCGATATGCCTAGTGTGTAAAGGAGAAGGCTATGACAAAGAAAATAGTAGCTCTAGCAGGGGACGGAATCGGCCCAGAAATCATGGAGGCTGGTTTAGAGGTTCTGGAGGCCCTAGCAGAAAAAACAGGTTTTGACTATGAGATTGATAGACGACCCTTCGGAGGTGCAGGTATCGATGCTGTAGGGCATCCCTTGCCTGATGAAACCCTCAAGGTATGTCGTGAAGCAGATGTTATTCTCCTAGCAGCTATCGGTAGTCCTCAGTATGATGGAGCAGCGGTTCGCCCTGAACAAGGACTGCTGGCTCTCCGTAAGGAACTCAATCTTTACGCCAATATTCGCCCGGTAAAAATCTTTGATAGTCTCAAGCATTTGTCACCACTCAAACCAGAACGAATTGCTGGTGTAGACTTTGTTGTGGTGCGTGAGTTGACAGGAGGGATTTACTTTGGAGATCATATTCTTGAAGAGCGAAAAGCACGTGATATCAATGACTATAGCTATGAGGAAGTGGAGCGGATTATTCGTAAGGCCTTTGAAATCGCAAGAAGTCGCAGAAAAATCGTTACTAGTATCGATAAGCAAAATGTTCTAGCGACCTCAAAACTCTGGCGGAAAGTAGCTGAGGAAGTCGCACAGGATTTTCCAGATGTAACCTTGGAGCACCAGCTGGTAGACTCAGCTGCCATGCTTATGATTACCAATCCTGCCAAGTTTGATGTCATCGTGACGGAGAATCTTTTTGGAGATATCTTATCTGATGAATCAAGCGTTCTATCTGGCACACTTGGAGTCATGCCATCAGCCAGTCATTCTGAAAATGGACCAAGTCTCTATGAGCCCATTCACGGTTCAGCTCCTGATATTGCAGGTCAAGGAATTGCCAATCCTATTTCCATGATTTTATCAGTTGCCATGATGTTGAGAGACAGTTTTGGACGTTATGAGGATGCGGAACGTATCGAGCGTGCTGTTGAGGCAAGTTTAGCAGCTGGCATTTTAACGAGAGATATAGGTGGACAGGCTTCTACCAAGGAAATGACAGAAGCTATCATTGCAAGGTTATGAAGTTAGACGAAAAAATTACTCTAGTCCTTTTGATTTGGAATGTCATGGTTTTCTTGATTTATGGCATTGACAAATCTAAGGCAAGGAGAAGAGCTTGGCGCATCCCTGAGAAAATCTTACTTATTTTAGCCTTTACTTGTGGTGGTTTTGGTGCCTGGTTAGCAGGAATCATCTTTCATCACAAGACTAGAAAATGGTACTTTAAGACGGTTTGGTTTCTCGGGATGGTGACCACACTAGGAGCCTTATATTTTATTTGGAGGTAATGGATGGCAGGAAAATCGATTTTTGATAAATTATGGGACCGTCATGTCATCACAGGAGAAGAGGGGCAGCCCCAACTCATGTATGTGGACCAGCACTATATTCATGAAGTAACCAGTCCTCAGGCTTTTCAAGGATTACGAGATGCAGGTCGCAGATTGAGACGGCCAGACTTGACATTTGGAACCTTTGACCACAATGTCCCAACAGTCAATATCTACGATATTCGAGATGTAATTTCTAAAGCGCAAATTGATAAGCTTGCTGAAAATGTTGAGGAGTTTGGGATTGAACATGCTGCTCACGGTTCTGAAAAGCAGGGGATCGTTCACATGGTTGGTCCAGAAACAGGACGAACCCAACCAGGGAAATTCATCGTCTGTGGAGATAGCCACACAGCTACTCACGGAGCATTCGGAGCGATCGCCTTTGGAATTGGAACCAGTGAGGTTGAGCATGTCTTTGCTACTCAGACCCTCTGGCAGGTCAAACCCAAGAAAATGCTGGTAGAATTTACAGGAGTTCCACAAAAGGGAGTCTATTCCAAGGATTATATTCTCGCCTTGATTGCCAAGTACGGCGTTGCCTGTGGTGTTGGCTATGTGGTGGAATATCGTGGGCAAGCGATTGATGCACTAAGCATGGAAGAGCGAATGACCATCTGCAATATGTCCATCGAGTTTGGATCCAAGATGGGAATCATGAATCCGGATCAAACCACCTATGACTATCTCAAGGGACGGGAATGTGTTCCAGATAATTTCGAAGAGGCTGTGGCTGATTGGAAAACAATTGTCAGTGATGATGATGCCGCTTATGATAAGATTATCCAGATGGATGTCTCAGACTTAGCTCCTATGGTAACATGGGGAACCAATCCTGCTATGGGAGTTGACTTTGACAGCAGTTTCCCAGAAATTAAGGATATGAATGATGAGCGTGCTTATAATTACATGGACTTGGAGCCTGGTCAAAAGCCAGCTGATATTGAACTAGGTTATATCTTTATCGGTTCATGTACCAATGCTCGACTCAGCGATTTGCAACTGGCTGCTCGATTTGTCAAAGGGAAGAAAATAGCTCCTAACTTAACGGCTATCGTGGTTCCAGGCTCTCGTCCTGTTAAACGAGCTGCGGAGAAATTGGGATTGGATAAAGTTTTCCTAGATGCTGGCTTTGAGTGGAGAGATCCAGGTTGCTCAATGTGCCTAGGGATGAATCCGGACAAGGTTCCTGATGGTGTCCATTGCGCCTCAACCAGCAACCGAAACTTTGAAGACAGGCAGGGATTTGGAGCTAAGACCCATCTCTGTAGTCCAGCCATGGCAGCTGCGGCAGCTATCGCAGGTCGCTTCGTAGATGTTCGGCAAATGCCAGAAGCCCAGTAAGGAGAGGATATGGAGAAATTTACAGTTTATACAGGAACGACCGTTCCTCTCATGAATGATAACATCGACACCGACCAAATCCTACCCAAGCAGTTTCTCAAGTTAATTGATAAGAAAGGCTTTGGTAAGTACCTCATGTATGCGTGGCGTTATCTGGATGATAACTACACTGAGGATCCAGACTTTGTCTTTAACCGACCTGAATATCGTAAAGCCAGTATCCTCATATCAGGGGATAACTTTGGGGCAGGGTCTTCGAGGGAACACGCGGCTTGGGCCTTAGCAGACTATGGTTTTAAGGTTGTGGTTGCAGGATCTTTCGGTGACATTCATTACAATAATGAACTCAATAATGGTATGTTACCAATTGTTCAGCCCAGAGAGGTTAGAGAGAAACTAGCCCACTTGAAACCAACTGATCAGGTAACTGTGGACTTGGAACAACAGAAAATCATCTCACCAGTTGGAGAATTCACTTTTGAAATCGATAGCGAATGGAAACACAAGCTCTTAAATGGTTTGGATGATATTGGTATTACGTTGCAGTATGAAGACTTGATTGCTGCTTATGAAAAACAAAGACCAGCCTACTGGCAGGATTAGAAGAAATATAGAAAAGGAAATAAAATTATGACAAAACACATTCAATGGAACGGAACACTTTCACAAGAAGGCTACGACATTTTAAAAGGTGAGGGCGGATGTATCGTTTGCCCAACAAAAGTTGGTTACATTATCATGACCAGTGATAAGGCAGGACTTGAGCGTAAGTTCGCAGCCAAAGAACGTAACCGCAACAAACCAGGTGTCGTTCTCTGTGGTAGCATGGACGAGCTTCGCGCTTTAGCACAACTTAACCCAGAAATTGAAGCCTTCTACCAAAAACATTGGGACGAAGACATTCTCCTTGGTTGTATCCTTCCTTGGAAACCAGAAGCCTTTGAGAAACTCAAAGCTTACGGGGATGGCCGTGAAGAACTTATGACTGACGTGCGTGGTACTAGCTGTTTTGTTATCAAATTTGGGAAAGCTGGTGAACAATTGGCTGCCAAACTTTGGGAAGAAGGTAAAATGGTTTATGCCTCATCTGCAAACCCATCTGGAAAAGGAAACCGTGGTAAGGTAGAAGGAATCGGAGAACGTATCGAAGGAGCAGTGGACCTTGTTATCGAGGCAGACGACTATGTAGCATCCATCCAACCTGACAAAACGATTGAAACTCGCTACGAGCAAGGTGTTATGGTGTCTATGGTCGATAAAGACGGCAAACTCATCCCAGAACAAGGAGGAGCACGTTCAATTTCACCAGCCCCAGTTGTGATCCGTAAAGGACTTGACATTGATAAAATCATGATGCACTTGTCAGATACCTTTAACTCATGGGACTACCGTCAGGGTGAGTATTATTAGGATAAAAAAGAAGTCTAGTGTTAAGGGGGAATAAAGCTCTCTACACTGGACTTTTCTTTTTTATATAGATGTGATATTCTATATGTGAAATAGGGCTTTGAAATATTAAATACTAACTAGCCTATAATATGAAAATGGAGCTACAAAATGGAAGAAAAATTAAATTATTGGATGATAGTTGCAGGAGGAGGTGGAAAAGTTTGGTCTTTATTTAAAGAAGAAAATATAGCTTGTATAGATTTTGATTCTAATTTATCTAATATTTTAGATTACAATAATCCTGAAGAATTGAAGCAAGGAAAGCAGAGAAATTTATTTATTTGGAAGTTTGCACATGACATAAAAATAAATGATTATATAATAGCTACCTCAGGATTTAACAAAATTTTGGGTATTGGACAATGTGTGAAAACATATTACTTTGATGAAACAAAAACAGAGTTTAAACATTGTATTGGTGTTAATTGGTTGAAAGTAGATGGTGGATGGGAATACCAAGGTAAAAAAGGTGCAAGACAAACCATCAACTGGGATAGAAATTCAGAACGTATCAATTTGTATAAATCTATTCTAAATGGTACATACAGAAAAAATATAGAGAAGGTTGTTATGAATAAAAATATTAACGATTATTTAGATAAATTAAGAAAATCTAAAAACCTCATCCTCCGTGGTGCACCGGGGACGGGAAAAACTTATCTTGCTAAAGAAATTGCTAAAGAATTAACGGATGGTAACGAAGATCGAATCGGCTTTGTACAGTTTCACCCATCTTATGACTATACGGATTTTGTAGAGGGATTGAGACCAGTATCTAATGGAGATGGTACCATTGAGTTTAAACTAGTAGATGGTATCTTTAAGAAGTTTTGTCAGAAAGCTAGAGACGCTAAGAAAACTGGAGGCCAAGATAATTTTGATGAAGCTTGGACTAAACTAACGGATGCTATCAATGAGAAACAGGGACAATATTTGTTTCCTCGTAGTTCAGTTCCAGCTAGTTTAAATAGCCAAGGGAATGTGAAGTTTGATTCTCCTGTTGCTACCAAAGAAAAAGTGTATCTTTTGTACAAGGGTGAGAAGACTAAGTTAAAGTACGAAACTTATCAAAAAATCGTTTTAGATCACATGAAAGAAAGTTATGGCTTATCTGATTATGTGTCTCCAACAGAGATTAACACAGAAAAAAACTTTGTATTCATTATTGATGAGATCAACCGTGGTGAGATTTCAAAGATTTTTGGCGAACTCTTTTTCTCTATCGACCCTGGCTATCGTGGTGAAAAGGGAAGTGTTTCTACCCAATATGCTAATTTACATGAGACGGATGAGAAATTTTATATCCCTGAAAATGTCTATATCATCGGAACAATGAATGATATAGACAGATCTGTTGATACCTTCGATTTTGCCATGCGTCGTCGTTTCCGTTTTGTTGAAGTTACTGCTGAAAGTCAATTAGGCATGCTCGATGCTGCTCTTGGTGATAAAGCTGAAGAAGCGAAAAAACGTCTAAGAAACTTGAATACTGCTATTGAAAACGTTCAGGAATTAAACAGTCATTACCATATCGGACCAAGTTATTTCCGTAATTTAAAAGAATTGGATTATGACTATGAATTACTCTGGTCTGATTACCTCAAACCGCTTTTGGAAGATTACTTACGGGGTTCTTATGAAGAGGATGAAACTCTGGAGACATTGAAAAAAGCATTTAATCAGACAAGTATAGACGAAGCAAGTGAGTCTATAGCTGATAACAATGAAGGCGTTGAAAATGATAATACGTATAACTGATAATCAGCATAGAATTGCTAAAGAAGACTTTGTCGCAGAATATCCCAAGCTAAGTCAAGCACTTCTTGATAGAACACTGGATAACCTTTGTAAAGAGGAAAATATCTTTATTTTTCCAAATGATTTGAAGAATTCTCCTGACTTAGAGAAGGACCAAAAAATCTTTGAAATAGTTAATCAGGAAATCAAGACAGGAAATGTGATTGGTTTTCTGGGTTGTAGTCAGGAAAGATTAACGATTTCCTCTCGTTTTTCTGATGAGAGTAATGACCATTTTTTGCATTATCTCTTACACAAGGTTCTTCATATCAATCTCACTAGTTTAGATGTTGCTTTGTCTCGTGAAGAGAGGCTTTATCAACTTTTGATGTATCTCTTCCCCAAGTATCTACAAGCTGCTATTCGAAAAGGTCTTTATAAGGAATACCATCGATTTTCTCATAATGACAGTAATGTTAAGGGAGTGATTGATGTAAGAAACCATCTCAAGAAAAACCTTCCTTTCACGGGAAATATTGCCTACACAACGAGAGAGTTCACCTATGATAATCCCCTCATGCAGTTGGTCCGTCACACTATTGAATACATTAAGAACCAGAAAAGCATTGGTCAAGGGGTTCTTGATAATCTCTTGACTAGTCGTGAAAATGTAGCAGAAATCGTGCGGGTAACTCCTTCTTATAAACTAGCTGATCGTGCTAAGATTATTCGAGGAAATCAATCTAAACCTATACGTCATGCATACTTTCACGAGTACAGAAAGTTACAAGAACTTTGTCTGATGATCCTAACCCAAGAAAAGCACGGTTTAGGGTATCAAGATCAAAAAATTCATGGTATTCTTTTTGATGTTGCCTGGCTTTGGGAAGAGTATGTTCATACTTTGTTGCCAAAAGATTTCATCCATCCACGAAATAAAGATAAGACGGACGGAATTTCAGTATTTTCTAGTCGAGAACGAAAAGTTTATCCAGATTTCTATAATAGAGATTTAAAAATTGTGTTAGACGCTAAATATAAAAAGCTTGAAGATACTGAAAAAGGAATAAACCGTGAGGACTTGTTCCAGCTGATTTCCTATTCTTATATTTTAAAAGCTGAGAAGGCTGGTCTTGTTTTTCCGAGCGAGGACAAAGTTGTTGATAATGAGATAGGAAAGCTAGCAGGTTATGGAGCTTTGTTGAAGAAATTGTCTATCCAAATTCCTCAGAATTCTTCATCTTATGGTGAATTTTGTGAAATGATGGAAAACTCAGAAGAAATTTTTAAAAGGAATATTGCTAACGAAGTGGGGAGAAAATAATCTCTCCTCTTTCTTTTGTTTTTGATACAAGTAAAATCCGAACAATATAATTTAATTTATAAAATTATTTGACAAAAACTGTACTTTAGTTTATAATAAATTAAGGAAACGTCGGAAAAGGCGTAGTGATGCGAGAGCATAGGTAGGTCATTACAAAAGAAACGAGACATCGATATGTTAAATGAATTTCCAATTTTTGATTATGAAGATATTCAATTGATTCCAAATAAATGTGTGATTAAAAGCCGTGCAGAAGCAGATACAAGTGTCACTTTAGGAAATCACACCTTTAAACTACCTGTTGTGCCAGCTAATATGCAGACGATTTTGGATGAAAATGTAGCAGAGCAACTAGCTAAAGGTGGTTACTTCTACATTATGCACCGTTTTGATGAAGCAGGACGCATTCCCTTTATCAAACGCATGCATGAGCAAGGTCTCATTGCTTCTATCTCTGTAGGTGTTAAGGACTATGAGTATGATTTTGTTAGCCAGCTCAAGGCTGATGCTCCCGAATACATCACGATTGACATTGCTCATGGTCATGCAGACAGTGTGATTTCTATGATTCAGCACATCAAGAAAGAATTGCCAGATACTTTTGTCATTGCTGGAAATGTGGGAACACCAGAAGCAGTTCGCGAGTTGGAAAATGCGGGTGCGGATGCCACTAAGGTCGGAATCGGTCCTGGTAAGGTTTGTATCACCAAGGTCAAGACTGGTTTTGGTACAGGTGGTTGGCAGTTGGCTGCTCTCCGTTGGTGTGCAAAGGCTGCTCGTAAACCGATTATTGCTGATGGAGGAATTCGTACTCATGGTGATATTGCCAAGTCTATCCGTTTCGGTGCCAGCATGGTCATGATTGGTTCTCTCTTTGCAGGACACATCGAAAGTCCAGGGAAAACGATTGAAGTCGATGGTGAACAGTTCAAAGAATACTATGGTTCAGCTTCACAATATCAAAAGGGTGCTTATAAAAACGTGGAAGGCAAACGTATCTTGCTTCCTGCTAAAGGTCATCTGCAAGACACTTTAACTGAGATGGAACAAGACCTTCAAAGTGCTATTTCTTATGCAGGTGGACGTCAGGTTGCTGACCTTAAACACGTTGATTATGTTATCGTGAAAAACTCTATCTGGAATGGGGATGCTTCCCACTAAGACGGGCTATCTCACTAGAAAAAAACTTGTTATTAGAGCAAATTTCTGTTATAATAAAACAAGTTTCCACCCTTAGTGTAATGGATATCACGTAAGATTCCGGTTCTTGAGATGGGGGTTCGATTCCCTCAGGGTGGATGTAAACATCCTAAAAAGCCTTTAATAGGGCTTTTTTCTTTACACAGCCCTAAATTGGCCCCTAAAACTGTAAATCTCTTTTTAAAGAATTCCCAAATGCTCTCCAGTCCCGTTTTAAAGTGACTCAGGGGGCTTTTTTTGATATAATAAAAAGGACTGTTATCAGTTAGAAAGAGGTTGGTATGAAAGAATTACAAACTGTACTAAAGAACCATTTTGCAATCGAATTTGCAGACAAAAATTTACTGGAAACTGCTTTTACTCATACGAGTTATGCCAATGAGCACCGCCTCTTAAAAATTTCACACAATGAACGCTTGGAATTTTTAGGAGACGCTGTTCTACAGTTATTGATTTCAGAATATCTGTATAAAAAATATCCTAAAAAGCCTGAGGGTGATTTGTCCAAACTACGTGCCATGATTGTCCGCGAGGAGAGTTTGGCTGGCTTTGCGCGTGATTGCCAGTTTGACCAGTTTATCAAACTTGGTAAAGGGGAAGAAAAATCTGGTGGTCGTAATCGAGACACCATTCTTGGTGATGCCTTTGAAGCCTTTCTCGGTGCCCTTCTTTTGGACAAGGATGTTGCAAAGGTCAAGGAATTTATCTATCAAGTCATGATTCCCAAAGTTGAAGCAGGTGAATTTGAGATGATTACAGACTACAAAACCCATCTCCAAGAATTGCTTCAGGTCAATGGGGATGTGGCTATCCGTTATCAGGTGATTTCTGAAACGGGTCCTGCTCACGATAAGGTATTTGATGTAGAAGTTCTAGTTGAAGGTAAGAGCATTGGTCAAGGTCAAGGTCGTTCTAAGAAATTAGCAGAGCAAGAAGCTGCCAAAAATGCCGTTGAGAAAGGGCTGGATTCATGTATTTAAAGGAAATCGAAATTCAGGGATTCAAGTCTTTTGCTGACAAGACTAAGGTCGTCTTTGACCAAGGTGTGACGGCAGTTGTTGGACCCAATGGATCTGGAAAGTCGAATATTACAGAAAGTCTGCGTTGGGCCTTGGGAGAGTCCAGTGTCAAGAGTCTCCGTGGGGGCAAGATGCCGGATGTCATCTTTGCTGGGACCGAAAGTCGCAAACCGCTCAATTATGCTTCTGTAGTTGTAACTCTGGATAATAATGACGGATTTATCAAGGATGCTGGTCAAGAAATCAGGGTAGAACGCCATATCTATCGTAGTGGAGATAGTGAATACAAGATTGACGGTAAGAAAGTCCGTCTACGTGATATTCATGATCTCTTCTTGGATACAGGTTTGGGACGAGATTCTTTCTCCATCATTTCCCAAGGGAAGGTTGAGGAGATTTTCAACTCCAAGCCTGAAGAACGCCGAGCTATTTTTGAAGAAGCTGCTGGAGTTTTAAAATACAAGACTCGTAGAAAAGAAACTGAGAGCAAGTTGCAGCAAACTCAAGATAATCTAGACCGCTTAGAGGACATTATCTACGAGTTGGATAATCAAATCAAGCCTCTTGAGAAGCAAGCTGAGAATGCCCGTAAGTTTTTAGACTTGGAAGGTCAACGCAAGGCTATTTATTTAGACGTGCTGGTTGCTCAAATCAAGGAAAATAAGGTTGAACTAGAATCGACAGAAGAAGAGTTGGCTCAGGTTCAGGAACTCTTGACTAGTTATTACCAAAAGCGTGAAAAATTAGAAGAAGAAAATCAGAATCTTAAAAAAGAACGCCAAGATTTACAGGCTGAAATGGCCAAAGACCAAGGCAGTTTGATGGATTTGACCAGTCTGATTAGTGATTTAGAGAGGAAATTAGCCCTATCGAAACTGGAATCTGAACAAGTAGCCCTGAATCAACAGGAAGCACAAGCACGTTTGGCTGCTTTAGAGGATAAGAGAAATTCACTCAGCCAAGAAAAATCTGATAAAGAAAGCTCTTTAGCCCTCTTAGAAGAGAAGCTAGTCCAAAATAATCAAAAACTCAATCGTTTAGAAGCTGAATTACTAGCTTTTTCAGATGATCCTGATCAGATGATTGAGCTCTTACGTGAGCGCTTTGTAGCCCTTTTACAAGAAGAAGCGGATGTATCAAACCAGTTGACCCGTATCGAAAACGAGTTGGAAAATAGTCGTCAGCTTTCTCAAAAACAAGCAGATCAATTAGAAAAACTGAAAGAACAACTGGCTACAGCTAAAGAGAAGGCTAGTCAGCAAAAAGAAGAACTTGAAACTTCTAAGGAGCAAGTTCAGAAATTATTGGCCGACTACCAAGTTATTGCCAAGGAACAAGAGGAACAGAAAACTTCCTATCAAGCTCAACAAAGTCAACTCTTTGACCGTCTGGATAGTCTCAAAAACAAGCAGGCTAGAGCCCAAAGTTTGGAAAATATCCTGAGAAATCATAGTAACTTTTATGCAGGTGTTAAGAGTGTTCTCCAAGAAAAAGACCGCCTTGGTGGGATTATTGGAGCAGTTAGTGAGCACCTGGCCTTTGATGTGCATTATCAAACTGCTCTAGAGATTGCGCTTGGAGCCAGCAGTCAGCATATCATCGTGGAAGATGAAAACGCGGCAACCAAGGCGATTGATTTCCTTAAACGAAACAGATCAGGACGTGCGACCTTCCTTCCTTTAACGACTATCAAGGCGCGTACGATTTCTAGTCAGAATCAAGATGCTATCGCTTCAAGTCCAGGATTTCTGGGTATGGCTGATGAGCTGGTGACATTCGATACTAGACTGGAAGCTATTTTCAAGAATTTGCTAGCCACGACGGCTATCTTTGATACAGTAGAACATGCGCGTGCGGCTGCTCGCCAGGTTCGTTATCAGGTTCGTATGGTAACCCTTGATGGGACGGAGTTGCGCACAGGTGGTTCCTATGCAGGTGGAGCCAATCGCCAGAATAATAGCATTTTCATTAAACCAGAACTGGAGCAATTACAAAAAGAAATTGCTGAAGAAGAACCAAGCTTGAGTTCTGAAGAAGTGAGTTTGAAGACCTTGCAAGAGGAGATGGCTAGATTGACTGAATCATTAGAAGCCATCAAAGCTCAAGGAGAGCAGGCTCGTATTCAGGAGCAAGGCTTGTCCCTCGCTTATCAGCAGACCAGTCAGCAAGTTGAAGAACTGGAAACTCTTTGGAAACTCCAAGAAGAGGAATTAAATCGTCTTTCTGAGGGAGATTGGCAAGCGGATAAGGAAAAATGCCAAGAGCGCCTTGCTACAATCGCCAGCGACAAGCAAAATCTGGAAGCTGAGATTGAAGAGATTAAGTCTAACAAAAATGCCATCCAAGAACGCTATCAAAACTTGCAGGAAGACGTAGCGCAAGCACGCCTGCTTAAGACAGAACTGCAAGGGCAAAAACGTTATGAAGTAGCTGATATTGATCGTTTAGGCAAGGAATTGGACAATTTAGATATCGAACAAGAGGAAATCCAGCGCCTTCTTCAAGAAAAGGTTGATAATCTTGAGAAAGTTGATACGGATTTGCTCAGCCAACAGGCTGATGAAGCCAAAACTCAGAAAACAAATCTCCAACAAGGTTTGATTCGCAAGCAGTTTGAGTTGGATGATATAGAAGGTCAACTGGATGATATTGCCAGTCATTTGGACCAGGCTCGCCAGCAGAATGAAGAATGGATTCGCAAGCAAACACGTTCTGAAGCCAAGAAAGAAAAGGTCAGCGAGCGCTTACGCTATCTACAGAGTCAATTAACAGACCAGTACCAGATCAGCTACACAGAAGCTTTAGAAAAGGCTCATGAATTGGAAAATCTCAATCTGGCAGAGCAAGAGGTTAAGGATTTGGAGAAGGCTATTCGCTCACTGGGTCCTGTTAATTTGGATGCTATTGAACAGTACGAAGAAGTTCACAGCCGTCTGGATTTCCTAAATAGCCAGCGAGATGATATTTTATCAGCGAAAAATCTGCTTCTAGAAACTATCACAGAGATGAATGATGAGGTCAAGGAACGCTTTAAGTCAACCTTTGAGGCTATTCGTGAGTCCTTTAAAGTGACCTTCAAGCAGATGTTTGGCGGAGGTCAGGCGGACCTGATTTTAACTGAAGGAGACCTGCTGACAGCTGGGGTTGAGATTTCTGTTCAACCACCAGGCAAGAAAATCCAGTCTCTCAACCTTATGAGTGGTGGGGAGAAAGCCTTATCAGCTCTAGCCTTGCTTTTCTCTATCATTCGAGTTAAGACTATCCCGTTTGTTATCTTGGATGAGGTAGAGGCTGCGCTAGATGAAGCCAATGTCAAACGTTTTGGAGATTATCTCAACCGCTTTGACAAGGATAGCCAGTTTATCGTCGTAACCCACCGTAAGGGAACCATGGCAGCGGCCGATTCTATCTATGGAGTGACCATGCAAGAATCTGGTGTTTCGAAGATTGTTTCAGTTAAGTTAAAAGATTTAGAAAGTATTGAAGGATGACAATTAAACTAGTAGCAACAGATATGGACGGAACCTTCCTAGATGGGAATGGACGCTTTGATATGGAACGCCTCAAGTC
This sequence comes from bacterium, assembly GCA_905221065.1. Classification (GTDB taxonomy): domain Bacteria; phylum Bacillota; class Bacilli; order Lactobacillales; family Streptococcaceae; genus Streptococcus. The sequence goes on along the minus strand of CAJNBS010000015.1, from coordinate 15,994 downwards.
TCTCTTAGCTTCCTACAAGGAAAAAGGGATTTACTTTGCGGTGGCTTCGGGGCGAGGATTTCTATCCTTAGAAAAATTATTTGCTGATGTTCGTGATGACATTATTTTCATAGCGGAAAATGGTAGTTTGGTCGAATATCAAGGTCAGGACTTGTATGAAGCGACCATGTCTCGTGAGTTTTATTTGACGACTTTTGAAAAGCTGAAAACGTCACCTTATGTCGACATCAATAAATTGCTCTTGACTGGTAAGAAAGGCTCTTATGTGCTAGATACGGTTGATGAGACCTATTTGAAAGAGAGCCAACACTATAATGAAAATATCCAAAAAGTAGCGAGTTTAGAAGATATCACAGATGATATTTTCAAATTTACAACCAACTTCACAGAAGAAACGCTAGAAGCTGGAGAAGCTTGGGTAAACGAAAACGTTCCTGGTGTTAAGGCTATGACAACTGGCTTTGAATCCATTGATATTGTTCTGGACTATGTCGATAAGGGAGTGGCCATTGTTGAATTAGCTAAAAAACTTGGCATCACGATGGATCAGGTTATGGCTTTTGGAGACAATCTAAATGACTTGCATATGATGCAGGTTGTGGGACATCCTGTAGCTCCTGAAAATGCACGACCAGAGATTTTAGAATTAGCAGAGACTGTGATTGGTCATCATAAGGACCAGTCGGTTATAGCTTATATGGAGGGCTTATAATGGCAGATATAAAATTGATTGCATTGGACTTGGACGGCACCTTGCTGACTACTGATAAAAGGCTGACGGATCGTACCAAGGCAACCTTGAAAGCTGCGCGTGATCGTGGTATCAAGGTCGTATTGACAACTGGTCGTCCTTTAAAAGCTATGGATTTCTTTCTCCATGAGCTAGGGACTGACGGCCACGAAGATGAGTATACCATTACTTTTAATGGTGGTTTGGTTCAGAAAAATACAGGTGAAATCCTTGATAAGACAGTCTTTTCATATGATGATGTAGCACGCTTGTATGAGGAAACAGAGAAATTATCACTTCCTCTTGATGCCATTTCAGAAGGAACTGTCTATCAAATCCAATCTGACCAAGAAAGTCTTTATGCCAAATTCAATCCAGCTTTGACTTTTGTACCAGTTGACTTTGAAGACCTGTCTAGTCAAATGACCTACAACAAATGCGTGACTGCCTTTGCTCAAGAACCCTTGGATGCAGCTATTCAGAAGATTTCGCCAGAATTGTTTGACCAATATGAAATCTTTAAATCACGTGAAATGTTGCTAGAGTGGTCACCAAAGAATGTTCACAAAGCAACAGGCTTGGTCAAACTAATCAGCCATCTGGGAATCGATCAAAGCCAAGTGATGGCTTGTGGAGATGAGGCCAATGATTTGTCTATGATTGAGTGGGCAGGGCTCGGTGTTGCCATGCAAAACGCTGTTCCTGAAGTCAAGGCAGTCGCAAATGTGGTGACTCCAATGACCAATGATGAGGAAGCTGTCGCCTGGGCTATCGAAGAATATGTGCTAAAGGAGAACTAAGATATGGGATTGTTTGACCGTCTATTCGGAAAAAAAGAAGAACCTAAAATCGAAGAAGTTGTAAAAGAAGCTCTGGAAAATCTTGATTTGTCTGAAGTTACTGAGCCTTCTCTTACAGAAACTGATGAAGTTTCTCAAGAAGTAGCAGAAGTTGAAATTGTTGAACAAGCTTTGCTCCAAGAAGAGGAAATTCAAGACACAGTTGAAGAAAGTCAGGACTCAGAGCCAGTTGTAGAAGTTCCTCAAGAAAAAATAGAAGAATTGCCAAATTCAGAAGAAGTCCCAGAGGAAGAGAATTATGAGCACGAAGGAACTGTAGAAGAAAATAGCATTGAAGTTCTTGAACCAGAAATTCCTCAAGCAGAAGAAACTGTTCAGGAAAAATATGACCGTAGTCTTAAGAAAACTCGTACGGGATTCGGTGCTCGCTTGAACGCCTTCTTTGCTAATTTCCGCTCTATTGACGAAGAATTTTTCGAGGAACTAGAAGAACTGCTCATCATGAGTGACGTTGGTGTCCAAGTCGCTTCCAACTTAACAGAGGAGTTACGCTACGAAGCCAAGCTTGAAAACGCAAAGAAACCTGACGCCCTTCGCCGTGTCATCATTGAGAAATTGGTTGAGCTTTATGAAAAGGATGGCAACTACGATGAAAGTATCCACTTCCAAGATGGATTAACAGTCATGCTCTTTGTCGGGGTCAATGGTGTTGGGAAGACAACTTCTATCGGGAAACTAGCTCACCGCTACAAACAAGCAGGTAAGAAGGTCATGTTGGTTGCGGCAGATACCTTCCGTGCAGGAGCAGTAGCCCAGCTAGCTGAATGGGGCCGACGAGTAGATGTTCCAGTAGTGACTGGACCTGAAAAAGCTGATCCAGCTAGTGTAGTCTTTGATGGCATGGAACGTGCCGTAGCTGAAGGTATCGATATTCTCATGATTGACACCGCTGGTCGTCTGCAAAATAAGGATAACCTTATGGCTGAGCTAGAAAAGATTGGTCGTATCATCAAACGTGTTGTGCCAGAAGCTCCGCATGAAACCTTCTTGGCACTTGATGCATCAACAGGTCAAAACGCTCTTGTACAGGCCAAAGAATTTTCAAAAATTACCCCTTTGACAGGAATTGTCTTGACTAAGATTGATGGAACTGCTCGAGGAGGTGTTGTTCTAGCCATCCGTGAAGAACTCAATATTCCTGTAAAATTGATTGGATTTGGTGAAAAAATCGATGATATTGGAGAGTTTAACTCAGAAAACTTTATGAAGGGTCTCTTGGAAGGCTTAATCTAATCAGAAACAAAAATCCTGCAAGGTTATCTTGCAGGAAATTTTTTTATTCTAAACGACCATCTTGACGATAGGCGATATCTGGCTGCCAAGTCCATTTGGCACCGAATTTTTCAAGTAAGTCAAAGCTAGCTTGAGGTCCCATGCTTCCAGCTTTATAGTCATGAAGTGGGGCACCATTTTCAGCCCAGAGTTCTTCGATACGGTCAATCAATTTCCATGACGCACCAACTTCATCCCAGTGGCTAAAGTTAGTTGAGTTGTTATTTAAGACGTCATAAATCAATTTTTCGTATGGTTCTGGAGAAGCACCAGTTGCGGTCGCATCTGTACGGTAATCAAGTGAGTTAGGAGCCAAGTTGAATTCTTCTCCTACTTGCTTCCCATTTAGGCTAAGAGAGAAGCCTTCTGTTGGTTGGATATAGATGGTCAAAATGTTTGGAGCAAGTGGTTCTCCAAAGATAGAATCCATTTGTTTAAAGACGATGTTGACATGAGTTCCTTTTTCAGTCAGACGTTTACCAGTACGGAAGAAGAAAGGAACACCTCGGAAGCGATCGCTGTCCACAAAGAAGGCACCAGATGCAAATGTTTCAGTTGTTGACTCTGGATTTACATTTGGCTCGCTACGATAAGAAATGTATTTCATGCCATCAATCTTACCTGAACGGTATTGACCACGGATAAAGTGTTCTTTAAGCTCTTCATCAGTTGGATGATAGAGGTTTTTAAAGACCTTAATCTTTTCAGCACGAATCTCGTCTTTTGTGAAGCTTGCTGGCTTATCCATGGCAAGCAGAGAAAGCAGTTGCAAAGTATGGTTTTGTACCATGTCACGGAGGGCACCAGATTGGTCATAGTAGCCACCACGCTCTTCTACACCCAAGCGCTCTGCAAAGGTAATTTGAACATTGTCGATAAAGTCCTTGTTCCAAACATTTTCAAAGATCAGATTGGCAAAGCGAACTGCAAAGATGCTTTGAATCATTTCCTTACCAAGATAATGGTCAATACGGAAAATTTGTTCTTCGTCAAATGTTGCTAGGAGTTCATCATTTAACTTGCTTGCAGTTGCGTAATCTGTACCAAATGGCTTCTCAACGATTAAACGTTCAAAACCTTTACCATCTACAATGTTTTCAGATTTGAGGTGCTTAGCAATAGTTCCAAAGAACTGAGGAGCCATAGACAAGAAGAAGAGCTTGTTGTGTTCAGCTTGGTACTTGTCATTTAGTTCAGCCTGCAATTGACGTAGAGCAATGTAGTGTTCTGTATCATTGACATCGTGGCTTTGATAGTAGAAGTGGCTAGCAAACTCCTGAGCCTGTTCGGTACTATCTGCCAAATCAAGGATAGATTCGACTACAACAGATTCAAAATATTCCTTACTCCAAGGACGACGGGCAGTTCCAATAACGGCAAAGTGTTTGGAAAGATTGCCGGATTTATATAGTCTAAACAGGGAAGGGTAGAGCTTGCGTTTAGCCAGGTCTCCACTCGCACCGAAAATTGTAACAATAACCTTAGATGACATCTAGCTACCTAATTTCTATTTTTATTCCTAGTCTTGCTAGGTATGAGGAAACCTCATTTCATAAACTTAATTCTAACATAATTTTCCGAAAAATCAAAAAATCCAATACGAGATAGAAAAAAACTGCAAGGAAATCCTTACAGTTTAAGTTTAGACGTTTAAGACCTTGTCCAAGAACTCTTTCAGACGTGGGTGCTGTGGGTTATCAAAGATTTGATCAGGTGTTCCGTCTTCAAGGAACTCGCCATCTGCAGTAAAGATAACGCGGTTGGCAACCTGACGGGCAAATCCCATCTCATGGGTTACGATAATCATGGTCATACCTTGCTCAGCCAATTCCTTCATAACGTTCAGTACGTCTCCGACCATCTCAGGGTCAAGGGCAGAAGTTGGTTCATCAAAGAGCATGATATCAGGATTCATTGCTAGTCCACGAGCGATGGCCACACGTTGTTTTTGACCACCTGATAGGCTATCTGGGTTAGCATTAGCTTTATCTGCTAGTCCAACCTTTTCAAGCAACTCCATCCCCAATTTCTCAGCTTCTTCTTTAGTCATCAACTTGTGCTCAATAGGAGCAAAAGTAATGTTGTCCAAAACAGACATATGTGGGAAGAGATTGAAATGTTGGAACACCATTCCGATATTTTCACGGACGTGGTCAACGTTGGTTGTTTTTTCAGTTAAGTCATAACCGTTCACAGTGATGTGACCGCTCGTAACTTCTTCTAGAAGATTAAGGCTACGAAGGAAGGTTGACTTACCAGAACCTGAAGGACCGATGATACAAACAACATCTCCTTCATAGAACTTAGTTGTGATTCCTTTTAAAACTTCATTTTTTCCGTAGCTTTTGTGTAAATCATTTACATCAATTTTTAATTTTGCCATTAACGAATCCTCTTTTCTAAGCGTTTCGCTAGTTTAGTCAAAAGTGTGATAATTACAAGATAGAAGATAGCAAGGATTGCATACATCTTGAAACTTTGGTAGTTACGGGCAATGATAATCTTACCAGTTTGGAAGAGTTCAACCAAACCGATAGCAGATACGATTGTTGTATCTTTAAGTGCGATAACGAATTGGTTAACAAAGTTTGGCAACATCAATTTAGTTGCTTGTGGCAAGATAATCTTACGCATGGTTTTTCCATAAGAGATACCCAAGCTTCGGCTGGCTTCCATTTGTCCAACTGGAACGGCCTGAATACCACCACGAACGATTTCAGCGATATAAGCAGCTGCATTGAGCGATAGGGCAATAGTACCAGCTACAAAGTCGTTAATTGGGCTTTGTTGGCCTGTGATAGACTCGATGAAGTTTGGAATTCCCCAGAAGATGAAGGCTGCAAGAATCATCAATGGAATACCACGGATAACGTCAACGAAAATCTCAGAGATGACACGAAGAGATTTGTATGGGCTAACGCTAAACATACCGAAGATAATCCCGATGACAATGGCAATAGCAAACGAGATAAGAGCTAGAGCAAGAGTGATACCAAGACCGCTAAGTAGTTGCTTGTAGTTGTTTTGGAGCAAGCCCCAGATAGTTGTTTCATCAACAGTGCTTGATGATGTAGTTGAAGATTCGCTAGCTAGGTATTTGTCAAGAATCTTTTGGAATTCACCGTTTGCTTTAAGGTTAGCAAGTCCGTTATTGAACATTTCAATCAATTCTGGATTTGTGCCTTTTTTAACGGCAAAGGCTGTTTCTCCGATTGGAGTTCCAGCGATTGGTGTTTTCAATTTTTGACCTTGGCTGATAGAATATTTGAGAACAGGCTCATCATCCATAACGGCATCAATGGCACCGGTGTTTAAACTGTCATACATTGATGAACCATCAGCGAAAGTTTTGATTTTGTAACCGTATTTGCTTTGATTTTCTGTTAGGAAGGTTTGAGAAGCCGTTCCGTTTTTAACACCGACTGTTTTCCCTTTCAAATCTTCATAAGAAGCAATGGTGCTTGATTCTTTGACACCAAGGATAGTATTAGCAGTGTAGTATGATTCTGAGAAGTCAAAAGTTGCCTTACGAGCATCTGTGACAGACATACCAGCAATGATACCATCAGCTTGTCCAGCTTGGACAGCACTGATAGCAGCATCGAAACCAGGGTTGGTAATTTCAATTTCAAAACCTTGGTCTTTAGCGATGGCCTTAATCAATTCCATATCAATACCAGTGTATTGATTGCTTGAATTTTGGAAAACAAAAGGTGCAAAAGAAGAATCGCTGGCAATGATGTATTTAGCTTTAACAGGAATAGCTTTTAAGCCTGCAAGAGTAGTTGTAGTTGGCACTGCTGAAGATGATGAAGCAGTCCATTTCTTGATGATTTTATCAAGACTACCATCTTTTTTCATTTCAGCCAAGGCTTGGTTAAATTCAGTAACTAGGTGCTCGTATTTGCTACCTTTTTTAACACCGAAAGCAAAGCTACCTACAGCTTCCCCATCCATTTCAATATGGAGGTCTTGACCTTGGTTAATGGCATACTCGATAACAGGTTTGTCATCCATCATAGCATCAATGGAACCAGCGCTTAAGCTGTTGTTCATCAAATCACTAGTGTCAAATGTTTTAATAGTAAAGCCGTATTTATCTTTAATCGTTTCTAGGAAACGTTGAGCAGCTGTTCCGTTTTTAACACCAACAGTTTTACCAGACAATTGGTCGTACTTGCTAATCTTGTGTGCTTTTGTAGTTGCAATGACAACTTTTGTATCATAGTAAGTATCAGACATGGTGAAGACTTTTTCACGTTCTTTAGTCTTTGTCATCCCTGCCATGATAGCGTCAGCTTGACCAGCTTGAACCGCATTGACCGCTGCGTCAAATCCAGGATAGGACATCTGAATGTTCCATCCTTTAATCTCAGCGACTTTGTTGATAATGTCAACATCAATTCCTTTATAAGTTTGATCTGAATCTTTAAACTCAAAAGGCGCATAGGCTGTATCAGACACAATCTTAATCGTCTCTGCCTTCGCAATACCTAATGAGAAAATTGGGAATAAAATTAGCAAAAATGCTAGAAATTTTTTCTTCATTTTTAGTCTCCTTTTCCGAATATTTTCCCATTATATCAGAAAAAGTAAAAAAAGGCAAATTTTTATATTTCTGTGTCAGAAAATATAACATTGATTATTTCTTTTCTTTCTTGAATTGCTACTATAAAGTGCTATAATAATAGTATATAATAGAAGAAAAGAGGACAAGGATATGAAGAACAAAAGAATCTTTAAAGACTTCCAAGCTTCAAAAATGAGTTTAAACATTTACACAAGCCCCTTGTTAGCCTTTGCTTTTGTCTTCATAGGAGAGTTTGTGGCTTATACTTTATATGGTATTAGTTTGTTAGCTCTTGTTGGACTTGCTAGAAATTTTGGAGAGGCTGGTCAAGCTTTTGCTGCCTTTTTACAAACCTTGCAGCAGAGCTTGATGGATAAAACAGGTGACTTTCGTTTAATTTTAGAATTGCTGGCCTTTGGTTTCGTTCTCAAAACTGTGTTCAGATGGACAAGAAAAGTTGAGAAAAGACCTATTCGAACTTTAGGATTTTATAAAGAAAATTTCTTCAGCAATCTTCTTAAAGGATTTGGCTTAGGCCTGGCACTTTTTCTTCTGACCTTGTTAGGTTTAGTAGCCTTAGGGCAATATCGTTTGGAGTCCATTCACTTGAATCCTTATTCGCTTGCCTTTGTCATTTTTACTATCCCATTTTGGATTTTACAGGGGACAACAGAAGAAGTGGTGGCCCGTACTTGGCTCCTTCCTCAATTGGCCTCAAGAACCAATCTAAAACTAGCTGTTCTTATATCTAGCCTGTTCTTTACCCTGCTTCATGCGGGAAATTCTGGTCTCACCCCTTTATCTCTAGTGAATCTCTTTTTATTCGGAGTTGCCATGTCACTTTACCTCCTCAAAACAGATACAGTTTGGGGTGTAGCAGGTATTCATGGGGCTTGGAATTTTGCTCAGGGCAATCTTTTTGGGATTTTAGTTAGTGGTCAGCCGTCTGGAACATCGCTGATGACCTTTTTACCACGAGGCGATCAGAGCTGGTTATCAGGTGGATCTTTTGGGATAGAAGGATCTATCATGACAAGTCTGATCTTGCTACTGCTGATTGTCTATCTCGCTTATCAATTAAAGAAAGAAAATGAAAGGATGTGACTTAGGTCCGTCCTTTTCTTCGTGAAAATGTTACAAGTATGCTAAAATAGGAATAGCACATCGAGAGAGGATTCTTATGATTAACCGCATTACTGACAATCAATTTAAACTAGTATCAAAATATCAACCATCAGGAGACCAACCTCAAGCTATCGAACAGTTGGTAGATAACATCGAGGGAGGAGAAAAGGCTCAGATTCTCATGGGGGCGACTGGTACAGGGAAGACCTATACCATGAGTCAGGTCATTTCCAAAGTCAATAAACCAACTCTGGTCATCGCCCACAATAAGACTCTGGCAGGACAGCTCTATGGGGAGTTTAAGGAATTTTTCCCTGAGAATGCTGTTGAGTACTTTGTGTCTTACTATGATTATTACCAGCCAGAGGCCTATGTTCCTTCTAGTGATACCTATATTGAGAAAGACAGCTCTGTCAATGACGAGATTGACAAACTTCGTCACTCAGCGACCTCAGCCCTTTTGGAGCGTAATGATGTCATTGTTGTGGCCTCAGTCTCTTGTATCTATGGTTTAGGTTCGCCAAAGGAATATGCTGACAGCGTCGTTAGTCTGCGTCCAGGTCTTGAAATTTCTCGTGATAAACTCTTGAATGATTTGGTTGATATCCAGTTTGAGCGTAATGATATTGATTTCCAACGGGGAAGATTTCGTGTTCGTGGGGATGTGGTGGAGATTTTCCCAGCTTCCCGAGATGAACATGCATTTCGAGTAGAATTTTTTGGAGATGAGATTGACCGTATCCGCGAGGTTGAGGCTTTGACAGGTCAGGTATTGGGAGAAGTGGATCATTTGGCGATTTTCCCAGCCACTCACTTTGTGACTAATGACGACCATATGGAAGTTGCTATTGCCAAGATTCAGGCAGAGTTGGAAGAGCAGTTAGCTGTCTTTGAGAAGGAAGGCAAATTACTTGAAACCCAGCGTTTGAAGCAGCGGACAGAGTATGATATCGAGATGCTGCGTGAGATGGGCTATACCAACGGTGTCGAAAACTACTCACGTCACATGGATGGACGGAGCGAAGGTGAGCCTCCTTATACGCTTCTCGACTTCTTCCCGGATGATTTCTTGATTATGATTGATGAAAGCCACATGACTATGGGGCAGATCAAGGGTATGTACAATGGAGACCGCTCTCGTAAGGAAATGCTGGTTAATTATGGTTTCCGTTTGCCGTCAGCTCTGGATAATCGTCCTCTCCGTCGTGAGGAGTTTGAAAGCCATGTGCACCAGATTGTTTACGTTTCAGCGACACCTGGTGACTATGAAAATGAACAAACCGAGACAGTGATTGAGCAAATCATTCGTCCGACAGGTCTTTTGGATCCTGAGGTGGAAGTCCGTCCGACTATGGGACAGATTGATGACCTCTTAGGTGAAATCAATGCCCGTGTTGAAAAGAACGAACGAACCTTTATCACAACCTTGACCAAGAAAATGGCAGAAGACTTAACCGACTACTTCAAGGAAATGGGCATCAAGGTCAAGTACATGCACTCGGATATTAAGACTCTGGAGCGGACTGAGATTATCCGTGACCTGCGCTTGGGTGTCTTTGATGTCTTGGTCGGTATTAACCTGCTCCGTGAAGGGATTGACGTTCCTGAGGTCAGCTTGGTTGCTATTCTCGATGCTGATAAGGAAGGCTTCCTCCGTAACGAACGTGGCCTCATCCAGACCATTGGACGTGCTGCCCGTAACAGTGAAGGTCATGTCATCATGTATGCTGACACGATGACTCAGTCTATGCAACGTGCCATTGATGAAACGGCCCGTCGTCGGAAAATCCAGATGGCTTATAATGAAGAGCATGGTATTGTACCACAGACAATCAAGAAAGAAATCCGTGACCTGATTGCTGTGACCAAGGCAGTTGCCAAGGAAGAGGACAAGGAAGTCGATATTAATAGCCTTAATAAACAGGAACGTAAAGAACTTGTTAAGAAACTAGAAAAACAAATGCAAGAAGCCGTCGAAGTGCTTGATTTTGAACTAGCAGCACAGATTCGTGATATGATGCTGGAAGTCAAGGCGTTGGGGTAGATGAAAATATTATTTTTGTAATATTATAAAAACGATTTTTTCGTAAAAAAAAAACGAAATTAGATTTTTTGTGGTATATGGAATGTTTTTTATCGATTTTAACGTTAAAAAGAGAAAAATACAAAAAAGTATGGTATAGTGTATACAGGAGGATAGAATGATGAAAATACTCAAAACTAAAATACGAGGTTTATCTTACTTCAAAAATGGAGAGTTTGAATTCGATTTTTTTGCTAGTAAAAACGTAAACTTTTATGAGAAAGAAAGTAAAAATGTTTCTCATGTAATTAATAAGTTATATAAATTAAATTCAATTGCTCTATTAGGTATAAATGCATCTGGAAAAACAACTAGTTTAAAACTAGTTTTGGCAATGCTAAATATATTTATTAAAAATAAAAGTTTATCAGAGGATGATATTCCTGAAATTGGAAATTATTTTGATAATGAAGTGATTTGTGAAAATTATATTTTTAATCAGGAGTGGATTTATAAAATTGAATCAATCATTTCTAAAGATAAGTCAAATTCATTATACTTTAAAGATGAAGTCCTTTATAGAAAAAAAGTGAAGAAAACAGAATCTAAAGATAAGATTTTTACAAACTTTGAAGAGACTATTTCTCGAAAAGATATTGATGTTACTTATCTAAAACAGACAGATTCTATTTTTTCAGGTGTATTGAATAAAAAAAACCATCAATTGGTTGAAGATAGTGTTGTAGATTTAACTAATATTACTGATGTTAATAAAATTCAATATTTTGCTAATGATATGGATATTTCTTATGTAAATTTTTTAGACGATAGTATTGAATCTTTAATTTTTGAAGAGGATACAAAAAAGTTCAAAATTAGATTTAAATACTCGAAAGAGTTGATAGAATCAAATATTGTTGATTTAAATAGATTCTTATCATCAGGTACAATTAAAGGTATAATGATTTTATTAAATATTCAATTTATTCTAAATTCTGGCGGATATTTAATTATTGATGAGTTAGAAAATCACTTGAATAAATCAATTGCGGTACAATTAATAAAACTTTTTAATAGTAATATAAATAAAAATTCTGCAACATTGATATTCACTACTCACTACATTGAGATTACTGATTTTATTGATAGAAGTGATAGCATTTACGTATTAAAAAAGAATCCTCTTATAAATATTGAAAAAATGAGTAATATTATTGGTGAAAAAGATAGATCTGATAGGAAGAAAAGTGATCTAATCTTATCAGGTAGTTATGGTTTAGGAACGGCTCCGAAAAATTCTTCCTATAAAATGATGAGGGAAAGTATGAATAAAAGTATTCAATTGTTGAGTTCAGAGAGTCATGAATTAATGGAGAGATGATTTATGGTTAATATAACCTCAGATACACTTGTTGCTATCATTGTTGAAGGAGCAACAGAAAAGGCTATTATTGAGTTATTACTTGAAAATGATTGTTTAAAATTTAGTTATAACCAAGTTATAAACTATGATCAAATTGATGGACTAGATTCTCCTTATAGAGGATCAAATAGATTTTATGGTAATCCTGCAACATTTTCGAACCATTATTTGACTCAAGATTATGAAGAAAATAAAATAATTATTTTTATTATTGAAGATAGGTCTGGGATACCATATAAAATCGTTCAACCTTATTTGGATAAATTGCAGGATAGAGGAATCTATCATGTAATAACGAAAAGTGAGATTGAAATGATTGAAATATATTTTCGTAAATTAGAGGGACAGTTTAAAAAAGTGAAATCACAAGATAAACCAAGTGTATTTCTTGCTGCTCAATTAAAGAAAAAACCTAATTATGTAAAATCGTATGATAGAATTAAAAAGGATCTAAATCGTTGTGTAGACTTAGTTAATGCTATAAGAAAATACAAAAGTAAAAGTGATACAACAAAATGGAATAATAAAAATAATGAAATATTTTTAGCTGATTTATTAAAATAATTAATTGGGAACCAAATTATGTAAGACAATGTAATAACTAGATGATGAGCAACTCTATCAGTTATTCTGAAAATAATAGATATATTTGTAAGGAATATACATGCGTTATCCACGTTTGCTTGAAAATATAAATTTTGGCACTGTGAGATAATCGGTTTTGCTTTTTTTGTTCCTGGTATTTGTCCTGATTCATTTTATCTTAGGATTGTTTGGATTAGCTTTTACACCGTTTCTGTCGAACATCTAGTTCTTTAGTCTTTGCCTCATTTTATTTATTCATCCATGGACTACCTTCTATAAAACTAGAATCTTTCAATGGCATCATCTAATTTTTCAGGCTCTTATTGGATTTGTTGCTCTCATAATCTTGTTTATGTCATTACTGTTTTTATCTTTTGGATCAGAGTCATTTATGCCTATAAATATAGACTACTATGTGAATAGGGAAAAAAATGAAATCAGAATCATCAGAGGATCCTTGCTTCATGAAATTCATGAATATCACGACTTGCTCAATTCCTTTATAATGAAGTCAGAAGTAAAATACAACGAAGATATGTTTTAATAAATTAGAAAGCGAGTAAATCCATGTCCCGTTCCCAATTAACGATTTTAACAAATATTTGTCTGATTGAAGATATAGAAAACCAGCGCGTGGTTATGCAGTATCGCTCTCCAGAAACCAATCGCTGGTCTGGTTATGCCTTTCCAGGAGGTCATGTAGAAAATGGCGAGTCTTTCGCAGATTCTGTCATTCGTGAAATCTATGAAGAAACAGGGTTGACTATCCAAAATCCTCAACTTGTCGGCATTAAAAATTGGCCACTAGATACAGGTGGGCGCTATATTGTCGTTTGTTATAAGGCGACTGAGTTCTCTGGTACCCTTCGCTCTTCAGATGAAGGAGAAGTTTCTTGGGTACAAAAAGACCAGATTTCAAATTTGGATCTGGCCTATGATATGTTACCCTTGATGGAGATGATGGAAGCTCCTGACAAATCTGAATTTTTCTATCCTCGCCGTACAGAAGACGATTGGGAAAAGAAAATTTTCTAATCCTTTACCAAATAACCAAGCTGATCCAAGGCCTCTTCGATATAGTGGAGGTCTTGTTGTGTTTCCTGTCTAATAGTAATAGAAGATTAGGAAAAAAAGTATATATACTCGCTAAAATTAAATGCTAAATTAGAAAAAATATATGGGTTATACTGTTAATTTTTCTGAGAAAGATGTAAAATAGAAAGTGTACTATGTTTTTAAAACAGTGTGGTACCCAAGATTAAAAAAGCATATCCTTTCCTTAAATCCCTAAAATATTTAAGGGGGGGGTATTTTTTAGTACCTCAAAAATAAAAATAAGAGAGGCGATTAGATGAGAAAATCAAATCGAGAAGTGAACGGAGAAAAGGTATTCCGTTATTCTATTCGTAAGTACCATTTTGGTGCTGCAAGTGTTGCCGTAGCAGCGTTAATGTTTTTTGCTAATGGTGCGGTTAAGGCAGATCCTTTACCTGTATCACCTGTTACGGCTAATACTGAAAAGGTAAATGCTGGTGTTACGAACTTGACAGAGGGAGTTCCTCTAGAGAAATCTCTAGAATCTGAGGGGAATAAGGAAATCGTAGCTCCTGAGCCTGCAGAGAAAACATCTAACAAGGAAGATGGAGCTGGTTCTAATGCTCAAGGTGAAAAAGAGATTAAAGTGTCTGATAAAGCAGTGCTTACCACTAATCAGACAGAGGAAATCAATAAAGCCGAAACAAATGGCAAAGAAAAGGAAGTGGTTACTAATAAAGATAAATTGGAATCTCTTCTAAAAGAAATTGATCAATTAAACTTAAAGGACTATACAGAAGATAGTGTTAAAGTATTGCAGGAAAAAGTTGCGAAAGCAAAAGAAGTACTTGTTAATGCAAAAACTCAAAAAGAAATTGATCTTGCTTATAATGCCTTGGTTGGATATAAAAACGCTGGTTTAAAACGTGTACCTAAACCAAAAGGAGAACTCACTCCTAAACCAGATACAACAAATGGCAAAGAAACAGTAGGAATAAAAGCGGAAAATACTGAACCAAATGGTACAAATATTGCAGGTCATAATCATAGCTTGAATGGGACTACTCGATCTGAAGGTAGTGGACTACGAGCTGCACCTAAACCAGAATTAGCTGATGTTCAAATTGGACGATGGAATGGAACTAGACGAACGTTTGATAGTTCGAATGTATTTGTAACACCTGCAAACCAAGGGATAGTTGGAAACGTTATGAAAATTAAAGCTATTTCTGCCAGTGATAATTTTACAAATATTGAAGTTACAGGTAATCAGGGATTTCCATTAAAAGTAAAAAAGAACATCAAAGGTAAAGAAGCAGAGTTATATTTTGAGGGGAATACACCATCTAATGGTTCTTGGAATATGACGGTGACAGCCACTACTGCTAAAGGAACGAAAAGTTTTAATTTTGGATATTATACTGCTTTAAGAAAACCTACTATTCTAACACAAAATACTGCTTTAGAGGGGAAAGCTAAAGAAAAACCAACCATTGAAGTAGAAGTTCCTACATTTTCTCCAGCACCAACTGGGGCAAAATTTAAAGTTTACCTAGTCAGAGGAGGAAGAACAGATGGATGGGATAATAATGGTAATGCTTATCCTTCAGGATATTCTGTTTTAGCTTCGGCTGATGTTGTTGCGTCTACTGGGGGAAAAGGAACTGCAACTATCAATGCAAGTAATTATAGAGTTAGTGAGTTGGGCACTACAGCTTTTAAAGCGATAACTGTAATAGAGGTAAATGGAAGAGAGAATGATACTGACCCAGGTGAACGTGGTTCGTGGTTCAGTGATGAAAGAAGAGCTACAGAGAAACTTGCGAATAAGACAGCGTTAACGACAGCACTTTCAGGTGAAACAACAACGAAAGCAAGTTCAGCTTACTATAATGCGACACCAGAAAAACAAAGAGTCTATGACCAAGCTATCGCAAGCGGAAAACAAATCAAGGATAAAGCGAATGCGACACAAACGGAAGTAGATAATGCGACAAGTGCCATTAATAATGCTAAACAAAACTTAGGTGGACGAGACACGAATAAGACAGCGTTAACGACAGCACTTTCAGGTGAAACAACAACGAAAGCAAGTTCAGCTTACTATAATGCGACACCAGAAAAACAAAGAGTCTATGACCAAGCTATCGCAAGCGGAAAACAAATCAAGGATAAAGCGAATGCGACACAAACGGAAGTAGATAATGCGACAAGTGCCATTAATAATGCTAAACAAAACTTAGGTGGACAAGACACGAATAAGACAGCGTTAACGACAGCACTTTCAGATGACGCAACAACGAAAGCAAGTTCAGCTTACTATAATGCGACACCAGAAAAACAAAGAGTCTATGACCAAGCTATCGCAAGC
>CAJNBS010000014.1 GCA_905221065.1 bacterium | reverse complement strand
ATTGTGACAGTTACTTTTCCATCTTTGTCGACTGTGATGCCTGGCGTATTACTGTGGAACTTAGTACCTTCTGGAATTGTTTTACCGTCTTTTTCTTTCAATGGTAACTCAACTGTTCCACCTGGTTTGCCATTTTCCTTGTCGTACTCTGGTGTGTAGATGTCTTTGTCTTGGTTTGTGACAGTCACTTCTACTGGTACTGTATCGGTTGAGCCATCTGGGTAAGTTACGGTGATTTCACCTGTAATCTTATCGCCTGGTTTCGCTCCTTCTGGAATTGTGACAGTTACTTTTCCATCTTTGTCGACTGTGATGCCTGGCGTATTACTGTGGAACTTAGTACCTTCTGGAATTGTTTTACCAGCTTCCTCTTTCAATGGGATTTCTACCTTAGTTCCTGGTTTGCCATTTCCATCATCATACTTAGGATTGTATTTATCCGCTTGTTCTTGGACTTTAATCGTAATCGTTTGTGTCGTTACATTGCCGTCCTTATCATGTGCTTTGATAGTTACAGTATAGTTACCTTTATTTCCTGTTGGTGTTCCTGTAATTTGTCCATTCGCATAAGTTAATCCGTCTGGTAAATCTGTTACTTCGACTGGATTTTCTTCTCTTAAGCCTGATCCACCTTCGTTATCCGCAACCGTTACTGGAATTGGTGTGATTGGTTCGTTTTTCGTTACGGTTGCACCTTCAGCTGTAACTGTTGGACCTGTTACGTCTCGTACTGTTACTGGTACTGTTACTTCTTCACTTGACCCATCTGGATATGTTACTTTAGCAACCGCATTTCCAACATTACCTTTTGTAGATGTTGATGGTTTACTTACAACTGTAACAGTTCCCGGTCCATTACCTTTAACTTTAGCAATAACTTCTGAATCTTCAATCACATGATTTTGATCAACCGTTAAACCTTCTCCTGTTGGAGTATATTTATCCGCTTGTTCTTGGACTTTAATTGTGATTGTTTCAGTCGTTTCATTACCATCCTTATCATACGCTTTAATCGTTACAGAGTAATCACCTTTATTTCCTGTTGGTGTTCCTGTAATTTCTCCATTTGCATATGTTAATCCTTCTGGTAAGCCTGTTACTTCGACTGGATTTTCTTCACGTAATCCACGTCCACCTTCATTATCCGTTACAGTTACTTTAATCGGTTTAATTGGTTCATTTTTCGTTACGGTTGCACCTTCAGCTGTAACTATTGGGCCTGTTACGTCTGATACAGTTACTGGTACTTTCACTTCATCAGTTGAACCATCTGGATAGGTTACTTTTACAATTGCATTTCCTGCATCGCCAAATGTTGATGTTGGTGGTGTGCTTGTAACAGTCAGAGTTCCTGGTCCGTTATCTTTTACTTTATCTGTCACTTCATCATTAGTAATTGTATGACCTTGATCAACTTTCAGACCATCTCCTGTTGGAGTATATTTCTCTGCTTGAGTTTGAACTGTGATAGTAATTTGTTTTTCTGTAGAGTTACCATCTTTATCAGTTGCTTTGATTGTTACAGTATAACCACCTTTTTCAGCTGTTTTTGCAGGTGTTCCTGTAATTTCTCCATTTGCATAAGTTAAGCCATCTGGTAATCCTGTTACTTCGACTGGATTTTCTTCACGTAATCCACGTCCACCTTCATTATCCGCTACATTTACCGGAATTGGTGTAATTGGTTCATTTCTTGTTACTGTTGCACCGTCAGCTTTAATTGTTGGGCCTGTTACGTCTTTTACAGTGACTGGTACTTTCACTTCATCAGTTGATCCATCTGGGTACGTAACTGTTACTACTGCATTTCCTACAGTACCAGTTGTTGCTGTTGATGGTTTGCTTGTAACTGTTAGTGTTCCCGGTGCGTAATCTTTTACTTTAGCTTTCACTTCATCATCTGTAATTTCGTGACCTTGATTTACTGTTAACCCTTCACCTTTTGGAGTGTACTTATCTTTTTGTTCTTGGACTTTAATCGTAATGTTAGTTGTAGTATGGTTTCCTTTTTTATCAAATGCTGTAATTGTTACAGGGTAATCACCTGCTGGAGCTGTTGGTGTTCCTGTGATTTTTCCATCTTTGAAAGTTAAACCATTTGGTAATCCATCTACTACGATTGGATTATCATCACGTAAACCAACCCCACCTGGGTTATCTTCAGCTGTTACTAAAATTGGTTTAATTGGTTCATTTTTCGTTACTGTTGAACCATCAGCTGTAATTGTTGGTCCTGTTGTATCTGGTACTGACACGTCACGTACAGTTACTGGCACTAATACATCTTCACTTGATCCATCTGGATACGTTACGGTTACTACTGCATCCGTTGCATCTCCAACAGTTTCAGTTGTTGGTTTGCTCTTAACTGTCAATTGAGTTGCTGGTGCGTAATCTTTCACCTTAGCGATAACTTCTGAATCTTCAATCACATGATTTTGATCAACGGTTAATCTTTCTCCTCTTGGATTATGAGCATCCGCTTGACTTTGTACGGTAATCTTAATCGTAGTTGTTGTCGGATTATCGTTTTTATCATATGCCGTAATTGTTACTGTACTTTCACCTGCTGTTCCAGTTGGTTTACCAGTAATTTGTCCATTCGCATACGTTA
Source organism: bacterium (assembly GCA_905221065.1). Lineage (GTDB taxonomy): Bacteria > Bacillota > Bacilli > Lactobacillales > Streptococcaceae > Streptococcus. The sequence goes on along the minus strand of CAJNBS010000014.1, from coordinate 39,789 downwards.
ATCCTGATGGTAAGCCTGTTACCACGATTGGATTCGTATCACGCATTCCAACTCCGCCTGTATTATCTTTAGCCGTTACAGAAATTGGCGTGATATCTTCACGATTTGTAACTGTAGCATTATCAGCTGTAATTGTTGGCCCTGTTACGTCTTTTACCTTAATTGGAACATTCACTAAGTCATGTGAGCCATCTGAGTAAGTTACTTTAACAACTGCATTTCCTGCTGAACCTGCTGTTGCTGTTGATGGTTTGCTTACAAGTGAAAGTGTTCCTCCTCCAGGATTGTTTACTTTAGGAGTTAATTTTTCAATTGTAATGTCTTCGTTTTGGTTGACTGTTAATTCTGTTGCTGTTGGAGCGTACTTGTCAGCTTGTTCTTGGACATTAATTCTAACTCTTTTCGTTGAAGGCGTATTGTTCTTGTCATACGCTGTAATTGTTAATGTATAGAAACCTTTTCTTGCTGAAGTTGTACCTGTAATTTTTCCATTTGAATACGTTAATCCTGAAGGTAAATTACTTACCGTAATCGGATTTGTTTCACGCATTCCAACTCCGCCTGCGTTATCTTCAGCTGTAATTGGAATTGGTGTGATTTCTTCATTTTTCGTTACCGTTGTTTCTTCTGCTGTAATTGTTGGGCCTGTTACGTCACTTACAGTTACTGGAACAGTTACAGTGTCATGTGAACCGTCTGGGTAAGTCACTTTAACAACTGCATTTCCTGCTGAACCGGCTGTTGCTGTTGAAGTTGGTTTACTTTGTACAGTTAATTTTCCTGGTCCAAAATTCGTCACTTTTGCTGTTACTTCATTATCTGTAATTACATGATTTTGATTTACAGTTAACCTTGCTCCTGTTGGGTTGTATTTATCCGCTTGTTCTTGAACTTTAATCGTAATGTTCGTTGTAGTTGAGTTACCGTTCTTATCATGCGCTGTAATCGTTACAGGGTAATCCCCTTTTCCTGCTGTTGGCGTTCCAGTGATTCTATTATTCGCATACGTTAATCCTGTTGGTAATCCAGTTACTTCGATTGGATTCTTATCACGTAATCCTACTCCGCCTGGGTTATCCACAGCTGTTACTGAAATTGGAGCAATTGGTTCATTTTTCGTTACCGTTGCTCCGTTTGCTGTAATTGTTGGTCCAACTGTATCACGCGCTGTTACCGTAAAGTTAAAGTTCACTGGATCTGCGTTATTTCCATCATTATCCGCAGCATTGAATGTAATCGTATTTTGTTTACCGATATCTTCAGCTGAAGTTGTAATTGAAATACGAACAACTTTTTCTGTTTCAGTTGTTTTTACTGGCGTAGAAGTTGCTTTACCTGCATTCATTCGACCAAAGTATTTATTTAAGAAGTCTTTAGCATCCAATGTAACAGAAGTATTATCTGTTGCTGTTACTGTAAACTCTACTTTTTCACCTTCAACAACTGTTTGGTTTGATGGTGTAATCGTTAATGTTGGTTTTTGAGCATCTTTTGCATTTTGTTTAGCTACTGGACTTTCAAGAACTACATTATTACCAATTGTCTTAGAAACTTTTGCAGTTACTTCTTTACCATCCGCAACTTCAAGATCAGAAATTGTTACAACACCTGCTGGAGTTACTGATACTTTATCGGTTGTCTTACCATTGACTGTCCAGTTATTTCCTGATTTTGCAACTGTTACAGTTTCTGGTGTAGTCTTACCTGTTGGTGTATAAGTAAGTGTGATTGTATCAATATCTTGCGGTGTAGTACCATTAGGACGTGTTGGTGGGGTAACTGTTACACTACCATTTTCATTGGCTACTACGCTAGGCGCTGTCGGCGTTACCGCAAGAACTACTGGACGCTTGATTTCTGTCGGTGCAAATGTTGTTCTAGTTGTGCTATTGTTATCTGTTACAGAACTTGGGAATTGCGCTGTAGCATTTCGAGTATATTTCCCTGAGTTGTCTAATGTAGTACCCGGATCTAAGTTGTCTCCAGCTTTCCATGTCCAAGTCATACCTTGAGGTAAGTGACTGTTTCCACGATCGCTTTGATCTTGGCTATCCACCACTTTAAGATAATTATGAGCATCCACGTTTGTACGGCTATTTGGTACATTTAATGTTGAACCTACTGGTACTTTTGCGACACCATTTTCAAGATTTTTTGTTGTAATATCCACAACACGGTACTTGAATTTCAAATCACGACTATCAGTAGCACTGCTTCCTTCTACGTGAAGTGTAGCGGTATGTTCTCCTAATGTTTGAGTATCTAATACTCTACCTGAAGATAAACGAGTTTTATACTTCTTATCTTCTGAACTTCCATCTTTACCTGTTTGAGCTGTAAAGTTAGAAGCACTTACTCCGCCAGGAAGATTTCCAACTGTTACTTTTGAGATGGTACCTGAGTTATCCCATACTTTAAGCTCTGGGTTAAATTCAGCACCACGATAGACTGTAAAGATTGGTGTATTGGCTGTCTCTGTTAAAGTAACACCATTTAAAGTAGCTTGTGGTTTTTGAACATCTTTTGCAGTTGCTCTTGCTGGATCTGAATCAGCACCATTTCCATTCTTCGTAACTGCTGTTACTTCTGTTAAATCTTTAACTTTATTAGCTGGAATTGTAATTTCCCCAGTATTGGCATCAATTCGAACATCTGGATTATTTACAGTCCATTTGCCGTTTGTTCCTTTAGTTCCCTCAGCTGTTTTAGGTTTATTATCTTCCCCTGTAAAGCTTACTTTGATTTTGTCTACTTTTGTTGAATCTTGTGGTTTTGCAGTTACATCCCCATTATCTTTAGCAGTTGCAATTGGTGTTGCAGCCTTATCATCTACAACATGCACGGGTGCATCTACAATAAAGGTTCCACGTTCTGGAATAATGACTTCTACTTTACCATACACAGGTGCATTTGGTGCTGTAGGTCTTGATACATCTGGATCTTTAAACCAACGATACGTTGTACCGGCAGGTAATTCGTTTGGATTTGCAATACTGTTGTAAGCATCTGGAATAACCCCTACTTTAGTACTTTGCTCCTTAGCTTTTGGTTTAAGATTATATCTTTCTGCTTCTTCTGGTTTCAGTGGCAATGTACCGATAATGGCATTTTGACCCTCTCTATATCGAACATAACCAAGGTCTGTATATCCTCCATATGCTAAGTATGGATCGTTTGCTAAACGTTTTTTAATATCAGCAAGCATCGGATTATTTTTATTTTTATTACCCCAATCCGACATAATACTTTGATCTAGCTCATCACCTTCAAGAATTTTTGTTTTGAAAGTGATAATCGTACGTTGACCAGCAACTACGTTCATTTTGTCTTCAATAACACCTCTACCAAGGTTGTAAATCAAACCGCCCGTTGTAATACCATACATATCTTTTACACGAGAAGCCGCATCTTTATTACGATCGGTACCATCTTTTCTAGAGTCACGATAAATATTTCTCCACCAAGTGTTATCTGGATGAGCATAGTCCATCCAAGAACCTAAATTCTCCGTATAAGAAGCTCCTGAACGACGTTCTCCATTTTTAACATAAGCACGATAATTAGAGTTTTCATGTTCCCAAGCCGTTGCGTTGGCATATTCCTTATGAGATGTCTGAGTACCATTTTGATATTTTGTATAAGTAAAGTCATACGGATCTCCTACAGTACGAGGAATCGTAAGTGAAATTTTCTTAGATAATCCTGCCTGAGCATTTGCCGCTGGACCTGAATCTAACATCCAGTAATAATATTTATTACCATCTTTTTCAATACGCTCTTCACGATACACACGAATATTGTCATAGGCTTTATCGGCAGTCCCTACACTTACGAAAGCATATTGCTTGGTATCTGGTGAATATACATCACGCTCTGAATAGTTGATCATTGGGTTTTTATTCCAACCAACCCCGAAGTCTGTTACTTTTGTTTCACGAACGTTACTTGTTCCACGTCCTACTTCTTTTCCGTTCTTTTTGACTACTGCTGTAATAGTAGCATCTTTCACCATTAAGTTCTTATCAACATTAACTGTAAAATATCCATTTGATTGAGATCTAGTTGTGTATTTTCTCCCACCAATCGATATTTCAACATCAGCTTCTGTCGCAGTATATCCATCGACTTGAGCAATACCAGCTAAACTATCATTGAATGACACAGTGTCTACTGGACTTACTGTAGTATTGTATACACTTTGACCATTAACTACTAATTCAACTCTATCTCCAACTTTAATACCAGGTGCGTTTAATTTAAAAGATCCAGTATCATCAAGTTTAGACGTAAGTATCTTTTGACCATTTTTCTTAATCTCAATTGTTGAAGATGGTGTCGCATATCCTGTGATAAATCCAGAATCCGCTACAACAATCCCAAGACTCCCTTGTTTAGTCGTCTTATCAATGGCTGCTGATCTTAAACCAGAACCTTGACCCATACTTTGACCATTACGTGGATCATGAGAACCTGAGCTTAAACGCATGGTAGCAATTTTAACAGAGTTAAACATTCTCTTCACAAGTTTGTTCATTTCTTCAACTTCGTTCAGAGAAACTGTTGTGTTTTCAAGAACTCCTTGAGCCAATCCCAATAGTTCATTGGCTTTTTCAAGAACTTCTTTGCTAGTCTCATGCTCAGGCAATTCCAAGACTGCTGCCTGCAATTGATCTACAGATACTTTCAAGGCATCTTTTTTAGCTGATACAGTTTGACTCTCTTCGCTTGCTCTTACTTCAGAAGAAGATGCGCTCGCTACGATGGCACCCTGATTCTCAGTTTTATCTACTTGAACCTCAGTTGATTCCTTAGCAGCTGATACGACTGTCACATCTTTAGACAAGAGTTCTACCAGCTCATCAATATCTTTTTGAGCTAGCTCAGAACTTTCTAGAGCTTCTTTCCCTTTTTGAAGTCTGTCTTTAACAGGTGAGACTACTGAGTCTGCAAGGTTTAATTTAGTTGAAAGAAGAGCATTTAATTCTTCAACTACTTTTCTTAATTGGGTTTTATCAACTGTAATCGTGCTATTTTCAGTAATTGCACCTTCTTTATTTTCTAAAGAATTATTAGCTACTTCTACTTTGTTTTCTGCAATTTCTTTAGTATCTACAGGCGACTTATCCTTTTCTTTGGGATCCACTACACTCGCAGTAGATTGTGCAGTGGTTCCGCTTACACTATCCGCACTAACAACGCGCGCACCCAAAAACATCAGTGCTGCAACAGCAACTGAAGCCGCACCGAAACTATACTTACGAATAGAAAAGCGCAAGACTTTTTCACGTTGTTGTCTATTTACTTTGTATGCATTCGATTTGTGTTCCATTTGTCCTCCTAAGGGCAATATAATATAGAAAAAGCAATCTTTATAACTTCAACCCCTTAAAAAGAGTTAAGCTATAAAAATTACTATGATGATCGCTATTAGCAAATAACATCACAGCTATCACAGCTATCACAGCTATCACAGCTATCACAGCTATCACAGCTATCACAGCTATCACAGCTATCACAGCTATCACAGCTCAATTATACCATTTTTAATATATTTAAACAAGCCAAAACCTATTTATTATATAAAATGAGGGATGAAATTTTTAATTATAAACAAAATGTTATTATGTTGTATTTTTGGGTAAAACTAACTCTCTAGATTTAAAATCAAATTAATTTCTAGAAATGTTTTAACAGCCAAAATGTACTATTCTAGTTTCAATTCATTATGGTACAGATATTAGCATCTACTTTTCAAAAATACAAGAACAGCCTTGCACCTCTTAAAATGAGGAACAAGGCCGTTGTTATTTTCTATTCATTCTCCACTTAACAATAAACAGTTCATATTTTGACTACACTTTTAGTCTTCTTTTTTCTTTCCAAGAGCAAGTCCGAGACCACTTAACATGCCAAGAATTCCTAGAGAGGCAAGAGTCGCATTTGATTCTGTTCCTGTATTCGGCAATACATTTTGAGAATCATTTACTTTAGCTCTATTATCAATAGTATCTCTAGTCTCTTCATGATTTGTATTCGGAGTAACTGCATCTGGAATTGGAGTTGGAACTGGAGCTGGAATTGTTGGTGTAGGTGTATCGTGACCAGAATTTCCATTAGTATCAGGTGTTACTGGCGCAACTGGAATTGGAGTTGTTAGCTCAGGTGTATCGTGACCTGAATTTCCATTAGTATCAGGTGTTGCTGGAGTTGTATTTGTAGTTCCACTTACTTTGCTGAAAATGTGGGTAATGACTGGTTCATTGTCATCAATCACAGTTCGTACAAATGCATATCCTGGAATTGATCCATGTTCAGCATCCTTTTCACTACCTGTCTTAAGGGATGGTTTCAATACATTTCCATATTCATCAATCCAGCGAACCTCAATCATTAGCTCTGGAAATTCAATTGAAGCCGGTAATACACCGTTTTCAAAAATTGTTACCTTAGGTGGATTTTCGACTGGAACTTCCACAGCTGGTTTATCTGGTTCAGTAATCTTACCTGTACCTGAAACTTTACCTTCTGGTAATTCACTGTTTGGTACTTTACCTTTACCGTCTTCACCGATTGTGACTGTGATTGGACCATCTTTACCTGGGATTTCTACCTTAGTTCCTGGTGGATATGTTGACCCATCTGGTTTCTTCGGTGTCACTGTAACATCACCTGTCTTAGGATCTTGTTCTAACTCTACTTTTGGTTCTTTCGTTGTTCCATAAGTTCGCACGGTTGTCGAAGTTACCTTACCTGTTTTTGGATTAACTTCATAGGTAGTGGTATCAATCACATCGCGACCTTCAGAATCTTTAGATTGTTCAACCTTAGTTTTCGCACCAACTTTAACGATTGTCTTACCTGCTGGAGTGACGACTGGATTACCAACGTGTTCTGTAATATGACCGTCCTTTGGATCTACATCGTAAGTGGTTGTAGTAACTGTTTTACCTTTTTCACCCTCAGTACGCTGAGCTGGTGTACCGAAGTCTTTTTCAACATCTTTAACGTATTCTAATTCTGGTTCAATCGGGGTTTCTACTACTTTATCCTTCGCTGGAACTTTGACAATAGTATTAGTTGGTTCTTTCGTACGGACCGGTTGGCCAACTACAGGCGTTATCTTACCAGTGTTCGGATCTACTTCATACGTTGTAGTCATGGTTTCTTCTCCAGAAGTTCCTTCTTCTCTAACTGGATCTGAACCTTTGTCACGACTATCGTCTTTTTTATAAACTACTGGTGACGGTACAAGTCTTGTCTCTGTCGTTGGTTCTTTACTTGTTCCATAAGTTCGAACTGTTGTGGGAGTCACCTTACCTGTTTTTGGATCAACTTCATAGGTAGTGGTATCAATCACATCGCGACCTTCAGAATCTTTAGATTGTTCAACCTTAGTTTTCGCACCAACTTTAACGACTTTTGGCACCATTTCTGTTCTACTAACAACTGGTGTTCCATCAGTTACTGTACCGTTAGTTTCATTAATAAGTTTTGGTGTTGTTGTTACTATCTTACCTTCAGATCCATTATTAGTAACCGTGTTAGTTCCAACATCTTTGGTTTTATCTGCTTCATATCGTGTTGTTACCGGAATTATTTTGGTTACGACTTTTGATTTAGCACCATCTTTCTTGAAAACTTCCTTTTTCTCTGTTGGAGTGAGGGCACCGCTACTTGCATCGACCGCATAAGTTGTAGTTTTCTTAACAACATTATCTCCTTCTTTAAGGTATTCAACCTCATCTTTAGCTGGCACTCTGATCACTGTAGGAGTTGACGGTTTGATAACGGGTTCGCCCTCATGCGGAATGAGTCTACCATCTGTAGAATTAACAGTATAAATGGTAGTGACTGTACTTGTCCCCTGAGTACCAACTGTTGTTACATTAGATTCACCTTTAGCTCTCGTGGAGTCTTTTTCATAGCGAACACTTGGCTCAATCACTGTAACAACAACTGTGGATTTGACGCCATTCGGGCTGATAATGTCTTGTATTACAGTTGGAATAAGATTGCCTGTACTTTCATTTACTTCGTAAGTTGTTGTCTTCTTAACAACATTATCACCTTCTTTAAGGTATTCAACCTCATTCTTAGCTGGAACTTTGACCACTGTAGGTTTTGATGGGACTACCACTGCTGGTTCTTCACGCGGAACGAGGCTGCCATCTGTAGGATTAACAGTGTAGGTTGTGGTTACTGTTCTGGTACCTGGAGTACCAGCTACTGTGATTTTTGCTTCACCTTTAGTCTTCGTAGAGTCTTTTTCATAACGAACACTTGGCTCTATTGGCGTAACCACAACCTTAGATTTAGCTCCATTTTGTTTGAAGATTTCCTTTTTCTCTGTTGGAGTAAGGGCACCGGTACTTGCATTGACCGCGTAAGTGGTTGTCTTCTTAACTACATTATCGCCTTCTTTGAGATATTCAACCTCATCCTTAGCTGGCACTTTAACCACTGTAGGAGTTGACGGTTTGATAACAGGTTTGCCCTCATGCGAAATGAGGCTTCCATCTGTAGGATTAACAGTGTAAGTTGTAGTTACTGTGCTTGTCCCCTGAGTACCAGCTGTTATTACATTTTTTCCACCTTTAGCTCTCGTGGCATCTTTTTCATAACGAACACTTGGCTCTATTGATGTAACAACAACCTTGGCCTTGGCACCATCTTTCTTGAAAACTTCCTTTTTCTCTGTTGGAGTTAGGGCGCCGGTACTTGCATTGACTGCGTAGCTGGTTGTCTTCTTAACTACATTATCGCCTTCTTTGAGGTATTCAACCTCATCCTTAGCTGGAACCTTGACCACTGTAGGAGTTGACGGTTTGATAACGGGTTGGCCCTCATGCGGAATAAGGCTTCCATCTGTCGGATTAACAGTATAAGTGGTAGTTACTGTGCTTGTCCCCTGAGTACCAGCTGTCATTACATTTTTTCCACCTTTAGCTCTCATGGCATCTTTTTCATAACGAATACTTGGCTCTAGGGGCGTAACAACAACTGTTGATTTAGCACCATCTTTCTTGAAAACTTCATCAAGTGTATTTTTAGTAATCTGCCCTGTATCAGGATCTTTCATACTCACAGTTGTTGACTTAATGATGTCATCTCCGCGTTTACTGTATACAGCAGTTTCTCCAACTTTTTCTACAGACTTGACTGTTGTAATTTTGTTATCTTGATAACCTGTCCCATCTAAGGAAATTCGTTTCCCAGATATAAACTCTGATCGTCTATTAATCATATCGGCTTCAAAATAAGAACGTGAACTATGACCTCCGCTTGTTGGTCCAACATTTATAACAACATCACTATCATTGCTGACGCCTTTTCTTATCGTCGAATCATTATCAACAATATAATGAGTCAATTTCCCTGACTTAGCTATTTTTTTGCTATCTAAACCTTTTTGCCAAAATTCACGACCAGAAACCAAACTTGTCACAACTTTTGGAGCATTAAATGTTGTTCCTTTTTTTAATACATTATTATAAAAGTTTCTATAAGCCAACTGTTCTTTAGGAGACATGACTCTGCTGTCAGAATATGCCAACTGATAGGCTTCAACCATTGCCCGTTGTACTAAATATCCTCCTAAAGAATGGCCTGTCAAATAAAGATTGGTAATACTCTTATCTTTGGCTAGTTCACGCATGATATTTTCTGCATCTATCCCCTGTTGAGGATTTCCTCCGGTCCCCAGAGTTATATCAGCTTTAATATCTTTCGCATCACTTGTTCCACGAAACGCCAACACTTGAGCAGTGCCATTTGGTAAATATAAGAAATCACTCTTAGTTTCATACAAGACAGCATCTAGTCCGCTAGATGTATGATAACTTTTCTTCCTTTCCCAATAAGGTCCCAATTCCTTATTCATCATCATATATTCGTAACGTGGTTTACTGTCACCATTCTTTTTATATAACTCTGATTCTGTTAAGGGTTTCTTATGATTCAACACTCTATCAATATAATTATCATCACGGTAAGACAATTCCATGAACATAATCATATCGCGCTCACTTACATTCCATTTTAATTTTTCATCTGGCTTTTCTTTACTATCAATAATGCCATCCCCATCAGTATCCTCTAACATCGGATGACTATTGTATCCTACATACTTTTTCCCATTTTTTTCATAAATGTAAACTTCATCTTTATCTTTTAAGTAATCATTATCTGTAAAGCCTTCAGGAGTTAAAGTAGGACCATTAACTAACAAGCTATCAATTTTATTGCTTTCTGAAGCAATGATTCCAGCTTTTATTTGTTTAGCATACTCATCAGTTAATTCATACTTTTTAACATCGGAAGAGGAAACTGATGCCGCTCTCACCGCTGGAGTAGTGCTTGATCTGTCTTCACCCGCCACGAAATCCCTTGTGGTCAAGCTATTATTTTCCTTATCCCCAGATCTGACGGGTTCTGTAGTCCTTGTAGATCCTATTGGAACATCTCTGGTATCTAACTCAGAAGAAGGATTATTTTGATTATCTGGTATAGGTTGCACTGCTTCTCTTTTCTCCACAGAAGGTAGAGAATTTTCCGTAAAAGCAAGTACTCCCTGAGATGGTGTAAACAAGGCAATTCCTATTAATACAGAAGCCACTCCAACAGAAAACTTTCGAATCGAAAAACGTTGACGTTTATTAAAAATGTCTTTCATTTTACAAACTTTCTTTCTAACTATTTTTTACAAAATAGAGGGTTCTAATATTTTCCCTTGACAGAGTACTAAATCGTTTCTTGACTAAAATTTTAGAGCTTTTCCTCTACTTGATCATGAACTATCACATTAATTTCTAATCATAGAAAAATGGATCGCTTAATATTACTAAAATATCAGTAAAATATAAAAAATGTAAATATTTTACTTTCAACACTGCCATTATACCATAAAAAATCATGACACTCATGTGTTTTTAAAAAGGTTTGGTAAAAAGTCTTCAAAATCATAAAAAACGCATAATATCAGGCATTTACAGTCCTTAATACTATGCGTTTTATCTTATACAATTTACTAGATTTGCGACTACTATTGGATTTTTATCCAACTCTGTCAAATCTAGATTTTTTCTTCTTTGATATCAATCACAATCTCTTCTGATTGGTCAAAAGTTTCAGCCTTTTCTTGCCATTGCTCCTTGAGATTATTGAATTGATTTTTTGATGCTTCTGTCGCTTGACGGGCACATGATTTGGCTTGAGCAAGTACACTGTCCACAGTGATTTCACCTGACTCGACCTGTTCTTTGGTTTTCAGAACAAAATCTGTTGCCTGCTCCTTAACTTCTGTCAGTTTTTCACATACCTGCTCCTTGGCATACTCCGGATCTTCTCTCAAATCATCTAGAAAATCTTGAGCCTGACTGCAAACTTGTTTGCCCTTATCGCTTGTTAAAAACAAGGCAAGAGCTGCACCTGAAACGGTTCCTAAAAGGATTGAGGATAGTTTACCCATAAGGATTCTCCTTTTTTATTTTTTGAAAAATTTACTTGCAAGACGAAGAGCTGACAAACTTGCACCAGTCTTAAGTGTTTTTGAACCAGCTGATGAAGCTTTCTTGCTCAAGACACGCGCATGGTCATTGAGGTCTGAAACAGAAAGAGATAAATCTGCAACAGCACTAAAGAGTGGATCAATCGTTGCCACCTTGACATTGATATCATCTGCCAAGACATTGACCTTAGCCAGCAATTCATTGGTATGATGCAAGGTCACATCCACATCTGAAGTCAAGGTTTTAATCGTCTTCTCTGTTTCATCGATAACACGGCCAAGTTTTTGTACAGTGATAATCAGATAGACCAAAAAGACAATCAAAGCTAGGGCAACAAGAATATATGCAACTTCTAACATTTAGTTTTCCTCCTCTGTAACATAGTAAGGGGCCTTCTTTCGATTTTGATATAGAATGATAAAAATACCGAGACCGATAAGAACAACTGATAGCCATTGGGACACTCGAAGACCAAAGAACATGAGACTATCTGTCCGCATACCTTCGATGACCATACGACCGAAACCATACCAAATCAAATAGAAAGCAGTGATATGACCTCGTCTGAGGCTCTTCCATTTTCGTCTGGCAATCAAAATCAAGGCAAATCCAAGTAGATTCCATAGAGACTCATAAAGGAAGGTCGGTTGACGGTAGCTCCCCTCAATATACATCTGATCACGGATAAAGGCAGGTAGATAATCCAAATTATCCACTGCTGCACCATAAGCTTCTTGGTTAAAGAAATTGCCCCAGCGACCCAAACTTTGGGCAATCATAACGCTAGGCGCTGCAATATCTAGAAAATCCCAAGTATTGATGAGTTTACGATCAGCAAAGATATAAAGTACAATAGCCCCTGTAATCAAACCACCATAAATGGCCAAACCACCATTCCAAATGGCAAAAATCTCTCCCAAATTCTGACTATAGTAATCAAAACGGAAAATAACATAGTAGAGACGGGCCCCTAAAATAGCCAAAGGAAAGGCGACCAAGATAAAATCTAAAATATCGTCTGGTATGATCTTCTTTCTAGGCGCTTCTTTCATGGTCAAATAAACCGCAAGAATCAAGCCTGTCACAATACACAAGGCATACCATCGAATAGCTAGAGGGCCTAGATGAATAGCAATTGGATCAAGCATTAGGCACCTCGTTTTGAGCAATGAGATTTGTCAAGCGTTCTTCGAACAAACGGGTCGCATCAAAGCCCATTTCCTTGGCACGATAGTTCATAGCAGCTGCCTCAATCACGACAGAGATATTACGACCAGTTTTAACTGGGATGCGGATACGAGGAATGGCTACGCCAGAAATTTCTAGTTCCTCTGGATTGTTGCCAAGACGATCAAAGGTCTTATGCGTATCGTAATTTTCCAAGTAAACAGCCAACTGGACTTGTGAAGAGTCCTTGACCGCACTCGCACCGTAGAGACTCATAACATCGATAATCCCAACCCCACGAATTTCAATCAGGTGTCTCAAGATTTCAGCCGGTTCACCCCAAAGAGTAATCTCGTCCTTGGCAAAGATATCGACACGGTCATCTGCCACCAAGCGGTGACCACGTTTGACAAGCTCAAGACCAGTCTCACTCTTACCAATTCCACTATCGCCCTGAATCAAGACACCCATTCCATAGATATCCATCAAGACTCCATGCACACTGGTACGTTCTGCCAAACGAGAATCCAGATAACTAGATAACTCTCCAGACAAACGACTGGTCGCCGTACGGCTGGTTAAAATGGCAATCTTACACTCTCTAGCTGCCTTTAACATCTCCTCTGGAACCACCAAACCACGGGCAACAATGACCGCAGGTGTCTCAGGTAGAAACATTTTTTTCAAAACTTCATAGCGGCTGTTGGAAGGCATGCTGATCAGATAAGACCACTCCTTCATCCCCAAAAGTTGAATCCGCTCTGGCGTATAGTAGTCAAAATAGCCTGTCATTTCAAGACCAGGTCGCGTAATATCCGCTGTATTGATTTCCTTTTCAAGCAATTCTGGTTCGCCATAGACAATGTCTAGTCTAAGCTTTTCAATCACTTCTTTTACTAAAACCGACATCATTTCCTCCTTCAATCGAGTTCTTTTTACTATTATATCAAATTGTCCTTAGAAGTTTCAGATTTTTGCAGGCTTTGAAGTATTTATTTATACTCAATGAAAATCAAAGAGCAAACTAGGAAACTAGCCACAGGCTGTACTTGAGTACGGCAAGGCGACGTTGACGAGGTTTGAATTTGATTTTCGAAGAGTATTAAAAGAAAAAAGACTAGATTTCTCCAGCCTTTCATTTCTAATTAGAATTTTTTACGTTTACGAGCTGCTTCTGATTTACGTTTACGTTTTACAGAAGGTTTTTCATAGAATTCACGTTTGCGTGTTTCTTGAAGAGTACCAGCTTTAGTAACCGCACGTTTGAAACGACGAAGTGCGTCGTCAAGAGATTCATTCTTACGTACTACTGTTTTAGACATTTTTTTCACTCCCTTCAAGTTCAAGATCTATTCTATTCTACACGTAAAAGGAATAATTGTCAAGAAAAAACTGCCATAAACTTATATTATCTTCAATTTTAATCTTGTTAAAATTGATTAACATTTATAGATGGAAATGATATAATAGTGGCACATATTGATTAGAAAAAATTAGTATTATTTAGAAGTGAATCTATAACATGAAAAGAATCATAAAAATTTGCCCTGTGGTCAGTATTTTAGTTGTAATTTGTTTATTGCTAGGAATTCTTACTACCTTTTTGGGAAGTGTAATGTATGACTTATTTGCATTTCATTCAAAGCCAATTTATTGTTGGCAATACTTTAGTGGTACATTTATGCATGGAAGTAAAGAAGCACCAGTATGGTTTATATGGTTTCATTTAGTTTTAAATACTTTAATGTTACTTCCTTTTGGTGGGCTATTGGAGTATAAAAAGGGATCAAAATATGTATTTTTAGTTTTTATTACTTCTATGGTAATATCTTCAATTGTATTCCATCTATTAACACAGAATCAAGAAATTCAGGCATCGGGTATCTCTGCTATTGGCTATGCTTTTGTAACGGGTGGGGTGATGAGTATGTTTAGTATATGGAAAAATTTCAATTTAGGATTAAAACTATTTTATATCCTTTTAATCGTTCTATCTCTCACCATGCTTCTACCAAATATAACAGGCTGGATTTCAACCTTTCTTCACATGTCAGGAATTGCCAGTTATATCATAGTTTCCAGCATCAACAACTATCGACTGTCTTAATAAAAATCGTATAGTATCATAAAAAATAGTCGATACGATTATATCAAAGTTTACAGACATTTAAGAATTTTCTATTAGATGCCTTTTTATATGAAATATCGACAACTGTTACAGTGATTTACAGAAAAATTTCTTTTAGCAGAATAGTGAACATTTGAAGTATAAGAACCACTCACTCCAAAGAGCAAGTGGTTCTTATACTTTTTATTTTTCAAGTAAGCTAAGCGCTTCAGCATCCGCAATAATCGTCACATCAGGGTGATTTTGTAGGCTACTTGCAGGTAGGTTCTCAGTCACTGGACCAGAAACTGTTCTAGCAATAGCTTCTGCTTTTGATTCACCGTAAGCAAAGAGAATAATAGACTTGGCATCCAAGATGTTTTTAATCCCCATTGAGATAGCTTGGGTTGGAACATCTTCAATTTTGTCAAAGAAACGAGCATTGGCTTCGATAGTAGACTGGTCAAGCTCTACAAGGTGTGTTTGACTGTCAAATGGAGTGCCAGGCTCATTAAAGCCAATATGTCCATTGCGACCGATTCCCAAGATTTGCAGATCAACTGGATGGTCAGCCAAAATTTGATTGTAGCGTTCAACTTCAGCTTCAGCATGATCCTTAACCCCACGAGGCAAGAAACTTTCTTTAAATGGTTTTTGGTTGAACAAGTTTTCTTGCATGAAGTGGCGGTAAGACTGAGGATTGTCGCCATCAAGACCTACATATTCATCAAGGTTGACACTGGTTAGATTTGAAAAATCTAGGTCACTTTCAACAATTTCCTTGTAAAATTCAAGCGGGCTGCTTCCTGTCGCAAGTCCCAATGTTTGAGCACCATTGGCTAATTTTTCCTTCAAAATCTCAAAAGCTACTTTTCCACCTTCAACTTGGTTTTCGACTTTAATGACTTTCATCTTTTCATCCTCCATTTCTATCTATATTCATTATATGGTATAGACCAATTTTTGTCAAGTGAAAACGATTTAATTTTCAAAAAAAGAGCGTCCAAACTTGAAACATGTTATAATGGATAAGATTAGAACTTAGAAAGAATGAACAGATATATGAATACAGCTGATTTTGATTTCCACTTACCTGAGGAATTAATTGCCCAAACACCCCTTGAAAAACGAGATGCCTCTAAACTCCTCATTGTCAACCGTGAGACGGGAGCAATGCAGGATAAACACTTCCACTCTATTATTGATATGCTGGAACCTGGTGATGCCCTTGTCATGAACGACACCCGCGTTCTCCCTGCTCGCCTCTATGGTCAAAAAGAGGAGACAGGAGGCCATGTGGAACTTCTCCTGCTCAAAAATACTGCTGGAGATGAATGGGAAGTTCTGGCAAAACCTGCCAAACGCCTCAAGGTTGGTACTCGTGTCAGCTTTGGTGATGGTCGCCTCAGCGCTGTCGTTACGGAGGAATTGACCCACGGGGGCCGTATTGTTCGCTTTGAATACCAAGGAATTTTCCTAGAAGTCTTGGAAAGTCTGGGAGAAATGCCACTACCACCTTATATCCACGAAAAACTGGATGACCGTGAACGTTATCAAACCGTCTACGCCAAGGAAAGTGGCTCTGCTGCTGCACCAACTGCTGGCCTGCACTTCACCAAAGAACTGCTAGCAGAAATCCAAGCCAAGGGGGTGCATCTGGTCTATTTGACTCTCCATGTCGGCCTCGGAACCTTTAGACCTGTCTCTGTGGATAATCTGGACGAACACGAAATGCACTCAGAATTCTACCAGCTTTCTGAAGAAGCGGCTGCCACTCTTCGCTCTGTTAAGGAAAATGGTGGTCGCATCATCGCTGTCGGAACCACTTCTATCCGCACCTTGGAAACTATTGGTTCCAAGTTTGATGGACAAATCCAAGCAGATTCTGGCTGGACCAATATCTTTATCAAACCTGGTTACCAATGGAAGGTTGTTGATGCCTTTTCAACCAACTTCCACCTGCCAAAATCAACTCTAGTCATGTTGGTTTCTGCCTTTGCAGGCCGTGAATTAGTCTTGGATGCCTACCACCATGCCATCCAAGAACACTACCGCTTCTTCAGTTTTGGCGATGCCATGTTTATCTATTAATTTACATAATCAAAAAACGCATATTATCAGGCATTAAAACCTTGATAGTATGCGTTTTGTAATGGATAAAGAATTAGTCTGTTCTCAAGCTCGGATTTTTCAAACTCTGCACACTGGCATTGATCACCGCGCCGACAATCAAAATCTTAGCGATGAGAATAAACCAGAACATTATGACCACCACAACGATGGAACTGAAAAAACGGACGTCCACTAGGTGATTAACATAGTTGTTGACATAGACTGAAAAGATATTGAGTAGTAAGACCAAGGTCAACAAGACAAAGGTGCTACCTGGCAATACATAGCGAATTCGTCGCACCTTAACATTAGGCAGGAAATAATAAAGCATAACCAAGATGGCAAAAATCAAGGCATAGACCAAGGGTCCTGTTAAATCTTGCAGGTAATCAAATAGGAGACTATCTGATTTCCAGTAACCTTTGATAAGGTTGAGGAGCATACGGCCAAAAACACTCAGAAAGAGAGCAAGAGCAAAGAGAATCTGCAAGCCGAAACTGACAAACAAACTCATGAGCTGATGGGAAATCATCCCACGATTTTTTGCTACTCCGTAAGCTTTATTAAAGGCTTTCTGCAGAAAATTCATGGATTTTGAAAAGGTCCAGAGGGCTGACAAAACCGCAAAACTCAATAAGCCCGTTGACGGTTGGGTCAGCACTTCTGTAATAATCTTTGCGACTACATCATACATGCTATCCGGCAAAAATTCATTGACAACCTTCAAAAAATTGGAAACTGGAATTTGGAAATAAGGGAGGATATTGACCACTACCAAAAGTAGGGGAAAAATCGAAATCAACCAATAGTAGGCTACTGCGACACTAGTCAACTCACTATCTGATGCTTGATAATAATGCAAAAAAGCTTTTACTAAAGGCTTATCTATCAGCTCTTTCCACCACTTCTTCATGTCACACTCCTTCACTTACAATCTTGATTAATTTCTTCTTACCAATTCCATCATATCATAAGGCAGGGTATTGGCCGCTTCCTTTAGAGAATAGTTCTCTAAGTTATTTACATTTTGTCGCAATTTCTTGGCATACTTGGTCGTAATCAATCGTTTCTCTTCATATTCGAAAATCAATTTACGCTCCAAATAATAGCCTCTCAGCATTTCATCGATATTGTTAGGTTTGACACGATTGATAACCCGTTCGACAAAGGCACCACTGGTGATGATAGCTGTTTCACGGAGACGAGAATCTTGCATGAAGCTAATCAAGGAACTCTTATAAACCCCTTTTAGGTTCTCCAAACTTTCGATAATCATCTCTGTATTTTCTAGATAAAGCTCTGCAATTTGGTCGTAGTCAAGGGCTCTGAGTTTCTGTGATTCTTCATTTTTCCAACTGCGGAAGGTCTTGCCAAAGGTAAAGACTTCATGAAGGAGAAAACGTAAAATCCGCAAGGAAACAAGGAAGTAATAGGTCAACCGTGAAGCAAACTTGCGATTGATACCTTGTTCCATGTTTTTTAAATAACGTTGGTAAACTCGATAAGCACGCTCACTCATCTTGCCTTCCTCGTAAGCCTGTTCCAATCCGTCACTTTCAATACTGAGGATAAGAAGTTTCAAGGCCTCCCAGTCTTCTTGAGCCCCCTTATTTTCTTGACTCAGGATGAGATTTTCAATACGTCCATGATAATTGTCAATAGCCGCATAGAGAGGAAGTTTATTTCTGGTATCTTCCAACTCTTTTTCCAACTCTATTGTTACTTCATTCAAAATAGCGATATGCATGAGATAGTCCTTGCTTTCTTCCTGTTCATCAGAAAGATGAGGCAAGACCAAGAGACCTGTTAAAAAGCTGACAAGTGTCACACCTGCGACAAGGAAAAGTAAGATTGGATATTTCTGCTCTAAATCACTTGGTATCAGAAGAATTGTAGCAATCGACACCGTTCCCTTGACACCTGAGAAAGTCAAGAGAAGCATATCCTTCATATACTTATTTAACTTTTTCTTGAGGCGGCGTATCCTGTAGGCATAATAGCCATAGATCATGACAAAACGAATGGCAAAGAGGACAAAAGTAAGTGCAACAAGAGATACCAGCAAGAGTAGAGGATTATAGATTGGATTGGTTAAAATAGGCTCTGCTATCATTTCCAACTCTATTCCCAAAATCACAAAGACAGAACCGTTGAGCATAAAGGTCACTGTATGCCAGACTGTCTCGGTCACTGTATCCACTTGGGCTTCTAGAAGTGTAATTTTCTTAAAACGGCTTGCCTTTAAAATCCCTGCTACTACAACAGCAATAATCCCTGAAACATGCACCTCTTCTGCTAAAAAGAAGGTCACCAGAGGCAAACTCAATTCTAATAAAAGTTCGCTGGCAATATCCGTTGCGCGCACACTTAACAAGAAAGTATGGAGGAAACGATTGGTCATGGCTGTTAAAAAGCCAATCAGAAAACCACCTAGAATTGAAAAGATGAGCGAGCTACCAGCTTGGCCAAGGGAAAAGGCTCCTGTTGTCCAAGCCGCCAAGGCAACTTGAAAGGCTACCAAGCCAGAGGCATCATTCAAGAGTCCTTCACCTTTGAGGATATTGGACACGCGCTTAGGAAAGCTAAAGCGCTCCGAAAGAGAGGCAAAGGCCACCAAGTCCGTAGGCCCAAGCGCAGCCCCAACAGCCAAACAAGCCGCCAAGGGAAGGCTGAGCCAAAGAAGATGAGCCAAACCACCCAAACTCAGGGTCGAGATAAAAATCACTGGAAATATGAGATAAACAATGATTCGCCAGTGTTTTAAAATAGCCGTAATATCCGCTTCCTCTGACTCTCGGAAAAGCAAGGGCCCGATAACCAGGGCCAAAAACAACTCCGTATTGAGATGAAAATTGGTATTGGGTAAAAAGAGTCCAATCACAATTCCCAAAAGAATTTGAACCAAAGGGAGAGGCAAAAAGGGCAGGAGCTTATTGGTTGTACTTGAGACAATCAAGACCAGTAAAAATAAGATGAGGTAAATCAGTAATTCCACGCAATTCCTCCTTAGTCTTTTTTACAACAGGATTCAAATATCTCCTTCTGCTCTTTGATTTTTTGATCAATCTTGGAACAATCTTTGTGCTCAATTTTTCTCTGACACCGTTCCATTTCAAGAGCGACTAATTTTTTCTTGATTTTAAGCATTTTTTTGCTCATATGCGCTTGGTCTAACACGCCCACCGCACGTTCGTGGTGGGTGGACTCGACAAAATTCTGGCGCATGGCATCCAGCTTTTCACGTAGGTATTGTTTATCCATGTCTATATCTCTCTAATTTTTCAATCATAACTAAAAATGGTGGGTTGTTGACTTGGTTCAGGGTTCGGTAGATGGCAACTGTGTACTCTTGTTGGTTCAACTGACTAACAAAATCCAAGACAGCATCCCTCTCGAGGTCGCCTCCTTCATGACCATAGTAGATCATAATGGCAATCCGTCCACCTTTGACAAGCAAGTGGCACAACTTTTCTAAGGCTTCAATCGTTGTCTGAGGTTGGGTGATGACGGACTTATCAGCCGACGGCAGATAACCCAGATTAAAAATTCCTGCCTTGGCTTCCGTCACAAACTGATCCAGTGTCTCATGGCCTTGCAAGATTAACTGGACATTTGTCATTCCAGCCTGGTCCAAACGCTCTTGGGTCTTTTCCAAGGCTTGTTCCTGAATATCAAAGGCATAGACTTGCTTGGCTAACTTGGCTAAAAAAAGGGTATCGTGACCATTTCCCATAGTCGCATCCACTACGATATCCTCTTTTGTCACTACTTCAGCCAAAAAATCATGTGCCATCTCAAGTGGTCTTTTCATTATTAAACTCCTGTTTTACAGCCTTACATCCTTGAACGCTTCCACGACGGCGCATTTCAGTTTCAATAGCATTTAGCACTTCCCATTTATTGAGGCTCCACATGGGACCAATCAGCATATCTCTAGGTGCATCTCCCGTGATTCGGTGGATGACGATATGCTTGGGAATGATTTCCAGTTGGTCACAAATGACTTTGACATATTCGTCCTGACTCATCAACTGTAAACGTCCTTCGTGATAATCCCGTTGCATACGTGTATTGGTCATGAGGTGAAGCAAGTGCAGTTTAATTCCTTGAATATCGTTATCCGTAACACAGCGACGGACATTTTCAATCATCATCTCATGGGTTTCACCAGGCAAACCATTGATTAAATGAGAAACAATCTCAATCTTGGGATACTTTCTCAAACGCTTGACCGTTTCTACGTACAATTCATAGGAATGGGCACGGTTAATCAGGTCAGAGGTTGTTTCATAAGTAGTCTGCAAGCCCAATTCTACCGTCACATGCATGCGCTCCGATAACTCAGCCAAATACTCGATGGTTTCATCAGGCAAGCAATCTGGGCGTGTTCCGATATTGATTCCTACTACACCTGGCTCGTTGATAGCCTGCTCATAACGTTCTCGGATAACTTCCACCTTTTCATGGGTGTTGGTAAAATTTTGAAAATAAACCAGATACTTCTGAACATCTGGCCACTTGCGGTTCATAAAGTCAATTTCCTTATAAAATTGCTCACGGATAGGCGCATCCGGTGCTACGATAGCATCTCCAGAACCAGAAACCGTACAAAAAGTACAGCCCCCATGAGCCACAGTTCCATCACGATTGGGACAGTCGAATCCCGCATCAATAGGGACTTTAAAAGTCTTTTCTCCAAAGAGTTTTCGATAATAATCATTCAAGGTATTATAAGATTTCATAACTTTCATTATAACAAAAATCACCCACAATCTCAAAAGCCTGACTTTCCTATAAATTCCTCTGTTTCTCGTTTCCATTAGCCATTTTTTATGATACAATATGGGTATGATTTTAATGAAATTAGCATCTATTTTATTATTGATACTGACTTTAGTAGTCTGCATCATCATAACTAAACTTTTTAGATTAAAAAAACTAGGACGAAACTTTGCGGATCTGGCTTTTCCAATCTTGGTATTTGAGTATTACCTGATCACAGCTAAAACCTTTACCCATAATTTTCTCCCTAGACTGGGCCTAGCCCTCTCACTCCTAGCCATTATCCTCGTTTTTTTCTTTCTTTTGAAAAAACGCAGCTTTTACTATCCTAAATTCATCAAATTCTTCTGGCGTGCAGGGTTCTTATTGACTCTTGTCATGTATATCGAGATGATTGTTGAATTGATGGCTCAGAAATAGAAAACTAAATCAAAAACACCTCAATCAAACTAAAATACAGTGGTTGAAGTGTTTTTTCTTTATCTATTTTTCAATAATTTCTATTTACTCTCTTTATCCGGAAAGAGGTAACCAATACCTACACAAGCCAGCACACCTGCTCCAATCACCAAGCCACTTGAAATTGGCAACAGGTCCAAAATTGCATTCGCAATAATAAAGGCAATAATCAAACACATCAGACTAGCCTTGTAATCCTTTTTCAAAAGATTCTCTAGAGTGAAAAAGAGAAACAATCCTACCGGAATCAGTGACCAGAGATTGACATCCAAACTTGGCCAGCCAACAGAACCAAAATACAATACTGTCGCTGCTGCTACTAAAAATACAATCCCCAATAATTTTTTCATTTATTTATCTCCAATTTCTTTTTTAGGAACTTGAGTTGTCTAATACTGACCCCCCTCACGTCCCTTACAAAAATCATTATAGCAGAGGAGTTTATCAAGAACAAGGTCTTTTGCCTATCTGGTCTCTATCTCGGTCTAAGTGGTTGAATAGTTAAGATAAAATAAAAAAGAAACCCAGTAGAATGAGTTTCTTCACTTTGCCGATTGCAGGGCTTGAACCTGTGACCTACGCGTTACGAGTGCGTTGCTCTACCAACTGAGCTAAATCGGCGATTACACTTACAGTATAGCACTCTGAGAATAGATGTCAAGGAATTTTCATCTCTATTTGAAAAAGCCTGTCCTAAGACAAGGCTTTAGGTTTCTTCCTCTTAAGAACCTGCACTTTCGTAGGAATCCAAGCCCTTGTCCCAGAGTTTCAAGGAAATACCTAAGAAGACCAGGGAAATCAAAATCAAACCTCCAATGTTAAAGAAGACATCCTTGTCCTGCAAGAAATAGCTAGCAGGATAGTAGGCCGTAAAGGCAAAAGGCACGATAAAGCTAATCAACCAACGAAGAGCTGAATTATAAATTGAAATGGGATACTTGGCAAAATCATTAAACATATAGAAAATGTAAATCATGGCGCCTGACTGCTTGGTCCAAAAAGCGATGCTAGCTGTCGCGATTTTCAAGGAAGTATAAATCAAGGTCGCAAAAGGAATACAAACTAGGAAAAGCAGGAATTTTGGAAGCGTCCAAGCAATACTTGATACTGTTGTCGCTAGTAAAATACCACCGACCAAGAGCTCGCCCAAGGCATCAATCTGAAAGGTCTCAACAAGGATGTGAAAGAGTGGATTGATAGGACGAGTCAGATACTTGTCAAACTCCCCTTTTCGGACTAGGCGTTGACCTAGCGCCCAGAGATTATCAAAAAAGAGATGGTCCAGTCCTTTGGGAATCAAGGAAAAACCATAGATAAAAGCGATTTCTTGAAAAGTCCAACCTTCTAGGGATGGAATATGTTGAAAAATGACATTGAGAAACAAGAGGTTCAAACCTTGGGTCAGAAAAACTCCCAGCACACCAACCACAAAATCCACCTTGTATTCCATGATTTGTTTGATGTATTGTCTGATAAAAATCAGATGCATGCGTTGATATTTTTTCATACTAACCTCCCTGAATTGTGATAAAGGACTGAACTCGTTTCCAAATCAACTGAGACAAGCCCACCATCACTAAGAGCCAGAAGAACTGCAAAGCGAGCGCCTGAAGAATCTGACTGCCATCGTATTTCCCAACAATGATCATAACCGGAGTGTAAATCAAGGATGAAAAAGGCAGGAAGGAGAGAATATCTGAAACAAGCTTTGGAAAGAAAGCCAAGGGAATCAAGCTTCCCGACATAAAGGCCACCAAGGAAGTCTTGAGGAGATTGGAACCCCATAGATTTTTAAACACAAAGGCAGAAAATCCAAAGCAGATATTAAAGAAAAAGTTAATCAGATAAGCTAGCGTTAGACTAAAGAGATAAAGGACAGTTAAACCCAACACTTCAACAACGCCTTGCCCAGATATGATTTTCATCAAGACAATGACACTTAAAAACGGAAGGCCAACGCTAATAAAAATCAACCACTTGGAACCAAGCTCAGTAAAGAGATAAGAGGCCGCAAAATGCACTGGTCGCAACAAACGCATAATGATAGAGCCATCCTTGACCTCCTCCCCAATCATAAAAGAGCTATCTGACTTAGTCAAGAGATTGGTCACAAAACTCATGATGATGTAGAGGGTGATATCTGCCATGCTGAATCCCTGAATCAAGGACTCCTGTGAAGAATCAAAGACTGCTTTCCAGAGATAAAAAGCCACAAAAGCTCCCATAACATCGCCAATCCGGTAAAGAAGAAAGTTGACTCGATAGGTAATCAACTCCTGAATCCCTGCATTGATAAAAGGTTTATAACGTCTCCACAATTTGACCATCTTAGAGCTCCTTTCGGTAGAAACGACGTATAATGTCCTCGATATCCGTATCCACCATCTTCAAATCGCGGATTTCAAAATCAGACAAGGTTTGCTTAATAATATCAGCTGACTGGTAGCGAGAACTATCAAATTCAATGTTGAGGCTATTTCCTTGTCTATCAATAGACATATCAGGTAGGCCTTCATAGTGAGAAGCGAGATGACTTTGCCCTGGCACCAATTCAAAGGATAGAGTCTTCATCTTGCCAAAGGTCTTCTTGAGCTGGCTAACCGTCCCATCAAAAATTTCCTGCCCCTTGTCAATCATGAAAATCCGATCACAAAGTTGCTCAATATCACTCAGGTCGTGAGTGGTCAAAAGAATAGTGGTTTCTTCCTCCTGATTGATTTGGGTAATGGCCCGACGAATGTTATCCTTAACCGAAACATCCAGACCAATGGTTGGCTCATCTAAAAAGAGAACCTTGGGATTGTGAAGCAAGGAAGCTGCAATGTCCGCCCGCATCCGTTGACCAAGCGAAAGAGTCCTCACAGGGTCTTTTATAAAATCCTTCAAATCCAAGACTTCATTTAAAAAATCCATACGCTTGTGGAAGAGCGAGTCTGGCACATCGTAAATCTCCTTCAATACCGTGTAGGTCTCTTGCAGCGCCAAATCCCACCATAGCTGGGTTCTTTGTCCAAAGACAACCCCAATGTCCTTGACATAATCTTGACGATTGTCCTGCGGAATCTTGCCATTAATCCGGCAAAATCCAAATGTCGGTTTCAAAATCCCGGTCAGCATTTTGATAGTTGTCGACTTCCCAGCACCATTTGCCCCAATGAAACCTAAAATCTGTCCCTTAGGAACCTCAAAGGTCAAATCCTTGACCGCTTCAAAGGTCTGCTTTTCAGGATGTATAAAGGAGCGCAAAGCCCCCTTCAAACCTGGTTCCTTAACTGTCTTCACAAAATTTTTCTGAAGATGTTCCACTTCTATCATTGACATAAATTTCTCCCTATGGTAAGGAATAGAAAATCGTATTTTCAAACACAAGTATTCTAAATCCTTACTTTTACTCCTTCTACATTTTATTCTTACAGAAGGCTGTATACCAACCTATTATAGTCCAATAAAAAATGGAATGCAAGCGTTTGCCTACAGATTATGAAATTGGATATTTCTCTCTTAAAATGATAGTTTTAATGCAAAATTATGGTTTTATTGTTTCCTTAAAACACCAAAAAACCCACCCAATGGGCAGGTTCTGTATGTATTGTTCAGCTAGATTAAGCTTTACCTTCTGAACCGAATACGTCGATACGTTCTTCAACTGATGCTTGGATAGCTTTTACACCGTCAGCCAAGAATTTACGTGGGTCGAAGAGTTTTTTCTTGTCGTATTCTGCTTCGTTTGCTTCGTAGTCACGAGCAAATTTACGAGTTGCGTTAGCGAATGCGATTTGGCATTCTGTGTTAACGTTAACTTTAGCAACACCAAGTTTGATAGCTGCTTGGATTTGCTCATCAGGAATACCTGAACCACCGTGCAATACGATTGGGAATCCTGGAACAGCTTCAGTCAATTTTTGCAAGTGATCAAGGTGAAGACCTTTCCAGTTTTCTGGGTAAGGACCGTGGATGTTACCGATACCAGCTGCCAAGAAGTCGATACCAGTTTCAACCATTGCTTTAGCGTCTTCGATTGGAGCCAATTCACCATCACCGATGATTCCGTCTTCTTCACCACCGATAGTACCAACTTCAGCTTCTACTGATACACCATTTGCATGAGCAAATTCTACAACTTTACGAGCTTTGTCAAGGTTTTCTTCAACTGGAAGGTGTGAACCATCAAACATAACTGAAGTATAACCAACTCGGATACACTCAAGTGCATCTTCGTAGTGACCGTGGTCAAGGTGGATAGCTACTGGTACAGTGATACCCATTGATTCAACAAGGTTAGCGATCAAGTTGCGAGCAACTTTATAACCACCCATGTATTTAGCAGCACCCATTGAAGTTTGGATCAAAACTGGAGCTTTTTTAGCTTCTGCTGCGCGCAAGATAGCTTGAGTCCACTCAAGGTTGTTTGTGTTAAATCCACCAACTGCATAACCGTTGTCACGAGCTGCTTGGACAAATTTTTCTGCTGAAACGATTGCCATTTTATCAGGCCTCCTGTATATTTTTATGGGTCATCCCATTTACATTGTTCATTTTATCACTTTTTGACAAAAAAATCTAGTTTTTCCCGCAGTTTCGATTGAATTTCTTCTAGCTTCATCTATGTAAACCCTTTCTCTGCCTAGTCTTGGGTAACTTTTGGAAAAGCTATGTAGAAGGTTAAACGATTCTCCTGCATCTCGAAACGATAGGGTAATTTTTCATGTTCTAACAGACTCTTGACCACAAAGAGCCCCATCCCAGAACCCTTGGCCTTGCGACTAGCATTATCAGAAAAAGACTGGGCCAGTTTTTCTTGTTCCTCAGGACTACAGCTATTCTCAATAAAGAATTCCCCTTCTCTTTCTCCAATTCGAACCAATCCACCCGGAACAGAGTGCTTGATGGCATTGCTGATGAGATTAGACAGGATCAATTTCATCACAGATGGATTTAGATAAGCCTGCTGATGGTTCAAACTATTGTCAATCTGAAGTCCTCTTTCCTTGGCTAGTAAAGCATAATCCTCGACTAGACTTTGCGTCATCTGGAGTAAATCAATTGTTCCCCTATCATCTCGTAATTCCTGCACAGATGAGAGAGAAAGTATCTGGAGAACGTGGTGATTGAGCTCATCCACAATCCCCAAGGCAACTCCAAGATAGTGGTCCCTTTCCTTATAACGACCGATATTCTCTTTCATATTTTCGATTAGGATTTTCAAACTGGCCAGTGGTGTTTTCAGTTCATGGGAAGCCCCTCGTAGGAATTCAACCTTCATCTTCTCTAGCTGGAGAATAGCTTCATTCTTGTCATGCAAGTCCGCAATGA
Organism: bacterium; assembly: GCA_905221065.1. GTDB lineage: Bacteria > Bacillota > Bacilli > Lactobacillales > Streptococcaceae > Streptococcus. The sequence continues at coordinate 12,342 of CAJNBS010000014.1, read as the reverse complement.
CAGTTAAAAGGTGCTGGTAGAGGCTATTGATTTGTTCCTTGAGATCCCCAATCTCATCCTTAGAATCCACGCGCAATCGCACTTGGGCATCCAAATCCATCATCCGACGGGTCACCCGCTTGATTTCCAAAATCGGAGCAACAATGGTCCGAGCATAGATGTAGGCTACCAAAAGTGAAATCAGAAAGGATGCCAACAAGGTATAGGGAAGGAACTGGAGACTAATCTGCTCTGCTTCCTTTTGCAAATCCATTGAAGCCAGAAACTGGAGAGTCATAGTTCCACCGTCTTGTGTTTTCACCTCCCGTTCCTCAATAAAAAGCGAGGTGGTCTGGCGGTCTGTATCCAGAGGAAGACTGTCCTTGACCTCCAACTTGTCCTCAGTCATCTCCCCCTTGACCGCTCCCTTAATCTCACTGGTCTGGGAATACAGGTCTAAGACTTGCTCGATACTCTGTCTATCCTTTCCTTCGAGTGACCGGGCAATGGCTGTCGCTTTCTGGCCAATAGTTTCCTGACGGTGGCTCAGATAAGTCGAAGGAAAGAGGAAATAAATGGCTAAATGGAGGCAAATAACCAGAACACTAAAAATCGAGAAGGTATAGATAAATATCTTTGTAAATAAACCTGTTCGTTTCATTTTCGCTCCAATTTATAACCAACATTGCGCACAGTGAGGATGCAGTCCAAATCTAGCTTTTTCCGCAATTCCTTGATATAGACATCAATGACACGGTCAAAGGGAACCTCATCTGTCGCCTTCCAGACCGCATCGATAATCTGAGAACGAGTCAAGGCCCGGCCTTCATTTTTTACCAGATAGTCCAGAATTTCCAACTCTTTAGCATTAATGGCCACTTCTTGACCCGCGAGGCTTGCACTGTAGCTTTCAAAGTCCACCTTGGCATCCTTATAGGAGAAGACTCGTCCCGTATCGTAGTAGCGCTTGAAAATTGCATCCACCCTCACTTTTAAGAGAGACAGGGAGAAGGGCTTTTCCAGATAGCCGTCTGCCAGAGAGGCAAAGGCGCTCATCTTGTACTCCTCATCCTGAAAAGCTGTCAACATCAAGACAGGAACCTGACTAGTTTTACGAATCTCAGCTAGGACTTCTAGGCCATTGAGCTTGGGCATTTGGATATCCAGTAAAACCAAGGCTACTTCATAGCTGGAAAATTGCTCTAAGGCTTCTTGACCGTCCGCCGCCTCAATGGTTTCATAGCCACAATCCGTCAAATAGTCACTGATCCCCTCACGGATCATCTCTTCATCTTCTACAATTAAAATTTTCATACTTTAACTGCTCTCTATTTTTTATTTTTCTTATACTCAATGAAAATCAAAAAGCAAACTAGGAAGCTAGCCGCAAGCTGTACTTGAGTACGGTAAGGCGACGCTGACGTGGTTTGAAGAGATTTTCGAAGAGTATTAGAATAAATACCTACTCTATTTTCTATTATAGCCTCTTACTGGCCTTTTGTCTTTAAGAAACTGACCACTAGATGAAACAAAGAGAGCCTATCGCTCTCTCTGCTTGCATTTCACTCTCTATGGAATGAAAATTATTTAGCTGCTTTTGAAAATGTTACAACGTAGTTATAATCTTTCCCATTAGCTTGATATACATAGTCTTCTTTGAAAGAATAGCCACGTTTGCTCAACTCTTCTTTCTTAGCATCAACTTGGGTCTTGACCGCTGCTTTCACCTGTTCATTTGTTGAACCTTCCGCGACTTCAAGAGGAGTTCCATTGATATCTCCTAGGAAACCTGCAATATCTTTCATTTGATCAAAGTTATAAAAAACATTTACTTTGACCTTTTGAGGAGCTGGCTGTTCTAGACTTCTACGATTTCTGCTAGCGCGTGGTTGAACTGCTGGCGCCATTCTGAAACCTGTAGTTCCTGTAGTCTCCTTAGTGAAAGTGACTACGTAGTTATAATTTTTCACAGTAGTATCTTGTTCAAAAATAATGTCATTTTTCACATGATACCCTCTAGCAGCTAGGTCTTTTATCTTGGCTTGAATTTTTTCTTTTACTAGCTCTTTTGCCTGTGCTTCACTCGTTCCAGCAGGAATTCTGACAGTATTATCTTCTCCCGGGTCAGATAGGAAGCCATGAATATCTGGCATTCCAGCGAAGTTATAGCTAATATTGACAGTTCCATCTGGTTCTGATGTTGAACGTGCCACTCTTCTTGCTCTCGCTTGAACTGATGGGGCATTTCTAAAACTTGAAGTCCCTTCTGAAGTTGAAGAAGGTTGTGCTGTAGCTGTTGTAGTAGTTGATCTTTCAGTAGTAGGCTGTGTCGGAGTTGTTGCTGTAGCTTCACCTGACCCATGACCTATTGCTGTACTTCCATTATCAATAGTAGTTCCTTCGTTACGACCATTTGTTAAATTATCTTTATTATAATTTGGTGCCGGTAATTCTTCACCTGGAACATTAATCTCATCAATCTTAGTTTGATATTCATCCGTAGCATCTACTGCTGCATCGTAATCTTTAGCATTATTTATCGCTTCTAATCCTGCTTCTTTTAATTCTTTTAATTGAGCTTCTAACTTAGCTTTTTCTACTTCATCTTTAACTTTTTCAATTTCACTAAGTTTTGAAGCCGCAATTTTTTCAATAACATCTTTTCCATCTTTTTTTGCTTCCTCAAGTTTTTCATCTTTAGGTGCTACTTCCTCAGACGGACTATCTTCTTTTGGTGCTGGCGCTGATGGTTCCTCAGCTTTCGGTGCTGGAGCCGCTGGTTCCTCCGCTTTTGGTGCTGGTGTCGTTGGTTCTTCTGCTTTCGGTGCTGGCGCCGATGGTTCTTCTGCTTTTGGCGTTGTGGCCGATGGCTCCTCCGCTTTTGGCGTTGTAGTCGCTAGTTCTTCTGATTTCGGTGTTGGAGCCACTGGTTCTTCTGCTTTTGGCGCTGGCGCCGATGGCTCCTCCGCTTTTGGTGCTGGTGTCGTTGGTTCTTCTGCTTTCGGTGATGGAGCCGATGGCTCGTCTGCTTTCGGTGCTGATGCCGCTGGTGCCACTGGCTCGGCTGCTTTCGGTGCTGGCGCGGCTGGCTCGGCTGCTTTTGGCGTTGTGCCTGCTGGCTCGGCTGCTTTTGGCGTTGTGCCTGCTGATGGTTCTTCCGCTTTCGGTGCTGGGGCCGCTGGCTCTTCCGCTTTCGGTGCTGGGGTCGCTGGTTCTTCCGCTTTCGGTGCTGGGGCCGCTGGCTCTTCTACTTTTGGCGCTGGAGCTGCTGGTTCCTCGGCTTTTGGCGCTGGCGCCGATGGCTCTTCCGCTTTTGGCGCTGGCGCCGCTGGCTCTTCTGCTTTTGGTGCTGATGGTTCCTCGGCTTTTGGCGCTGGCGCCGCTGGCTCTTCTGCTTTTGGTGCTGATGGTTCCTCGGCTTTTGGCGCTGGTGCCACTGGTTCCTCGGCTTTTAGCGCTGGGGCCGCTGGTTCTTCAGCTTTCGGTGCTGGTGCCACTGGTTCCTCGGCTTTCGGTGATGGCGTCGCTGGCTCTTCAGCTTTCGGTGCCGGCGCCGATGGTTCCTCTACTTTTGGTGCTGGTGCCACTGGTTCGTCCGCTTTTGGTGCTGGCGCCGCTGGCTCTTCTGCTTTTGGTGCTGGTGCCACTGGTTCCTCGGCTTTTGGCGCTGGTGCCACTGGTTCGTCCGCTTTTGGTGCTGGTGCTGATGGTTCCTCGGCTTTTGGCGCTGGCGCCGATGGTTCTGCCACTTTCGGTGATGGCGTCACTGGTTCTTCAGCTTTCGGTGCTGGTGCCACTGGCTCTTCCACTTTCGGTGATGGCGTCGCTGGCTCGTCCGCTTTTGGCGTTGTGGCTACTGGTTCTTCCACTTTCGGTGCTGATACTGATGAAGCTGGATTTGACGCTACAGGCTGATTTGTAGTCCCTGTATTTGAAGGGACATTGTCTGTTACTGGACTTGATTCACCTGAATCAGCACTAGTTGTAGCGCCCAGTGATGGAGCATTTGAAACTTCTTCCCTTGTTTCTGCTTTTGGCGCAACTGTGACTGGGGTTTCTGATTTCATTGTTGGCGATACTGCTGGGGTTTCCACAACTACTGGTGTCGTTTGTTTAACAGTAGTTGTTTGCTCTCCAGTTACAGTATTTGTCTTTGTTTCAACTTCATAACTTTGACAGCTACCAGAATTATCAATTGACACTCGCTGTCTTTTGACTTCTGTATTTCCATCTTTTAGAAAAGCTTCTTCGCTAAAATACAATTTATTATTGACAAAAATCAAATCTCTATTTGCAATACGATTTATCTCAACCAAACTATCAACAGATAGTCCTGTTGCTCCACTAATAGCACTCAGTGTATCTCCCCACTTAATAGTGTAGTGTGATAAATTGTCTATATTTTGAATATCAGCTTTTACTTCTGCAACTGTTCTGGCTACCCAAACACCATCTTGTTCATTAGCGGAAACAGTTGGAGCTAAAAAGCCCAGTCCCAATAAAATCACACCTGTCGCAACAATTGCACCAGTTCTTAATTTTCTAAAGCCACGTAGGGATAATGTCCCTCTAACATTTGTTTGTCTCATTGTTTTCCTCACTATTTTATATTTTTTAAAAAGGCAAACTCAGCCACAGCAGGCCCGTCTACCTTTGCAGTCTGGATAGGTATCTACAGGTTTTCTATTTATTTAAAAGCAAATTATGAATAAATTTTTATGCATATTTGAATATAGAAATTGCAAATTATCCTTCCACCGAATTCCACGATTTTAGTATATCACATCCACCAGCAAAAGTACAAAGAAAGCAACTGAAAGCAATGATTTTCACCACTGCTTTCGGCTCTATTTTGAATTGTTAAATAGTCATTCTCTATCTACCATTCTTGAATAGAAAAACAAGATGTATCCTCTATTCCAGACTAATTTTTTCAAACTTATTCGCTATCCAGCAAGAGCTCTTTTGGTTGTTTTCTGAGGAGATTGCTTGAAGCAAGCGCCATAACGAGAACCACTAGAACCAAGGCAAGGACAAAGACGATGATAAAGTCTGATGTCTGAATAGAAATGTCTAGGCTCGACAAGGTCTTACTAAAGCCATCTACTTCTGCACCACCACCAAGGTTAGAGGCTTGAGCAGCCTTGCTAGCTTGCTTGGCAACACCAGAAGTGACATTGGCAAGAACAGTGTTTCCGATTGCACGGGCTGTGTAGCTGGCTAGGAAGTAAGCAGAAACAAGAGCAGGAATGGCAATCAAGATAGATTCAGTGATGAATTGCCCCAAGATACTTGCCTGCTTGAGACCGATAGAGAGGAGGATTCCCACTTCCTTGCGACGGGCATTAATCCAAAGACTAAGCAAGAGGGCAAGGAGAAGAACTGAGAAGCTCAAGCTACCCCAGAAGAGGAGATTGGCCATCTTGTACATACCAGAAATGGATTGCTCTAGAGCTGGGTAGTTAGAGGAGCTCTTAACGAGTGTATAGCTCTTCCAGTTGATACCACTGATGCCATTCAACTCTTTCATAACATCATCCAAGTTCTTATCTGCTGTTACAAAGAAAGTTGCATCCCCATAAATAGCTGTGTCTTCTGTGTATCCATAAAGTTTTGCAGCAGTGTGAATGTCTGTAATAGCTGTATTTTCATAGAGCTCTTGTGAGTAGGTTACTGCTGACTTATTGTGGCCATCAAAGAGTCCCTTGATTGTCACTTCAACTGTTTCCTTGGCTCCTTTTTCATTGTCTGCATCGTAGACATTAGAGTCCAATTTGACCTTATCTCCAACTTTCCAGCCGTGTTTGGCTGCCAAGTCCTTGTGCATGAGGATCTTGTCTTTGTCGTCGTTGGTTAGGTGCTCACCTTCGACTAATTTATAAGAACCAGAGACAAACTTGTCTTCTTTGGAAGAGTCATTGACACCTGTAATCATCAAACTACTTCCAAAATGTTTAGCACGATCAGGTGTTAGATTTTTCTTGGTATCTGGCGTTTCGATCAGTTCATATCCAGTCAAATCTCCGATAGCGTTGATACGTTTAACATAAGACTCGATAGCCTTGTTTTCGGTGATTTTTTTGATATCTTCCCCCTTGATATTTCCAGCACCACGAGGCGTTCCTTGATTGACGCGACGATTGATTTGCATGGAGAAGCTGTTGGTGATATTTTTAAATGTCTCCTGAGAAGCCTTGGCAGTAGCTCCCTTGATTGACAAGCCGACCAAACTCAAGCTCGCCATGAGGAGAATAATCAGGAAGATGACAATCGATTTGAAAAACTTCCTTGTAACATAGGCAAATGCGTTGTGTAACATAGGTTCCCTTTCTAGATTTTGTTCTATTTTATAGTTCTAATACTCAATGAAAATCAAAAAGCAAACTAGGAAGCTAGCCGTAGGTTGCTCAAAGCACTGCTTTGAGGTTGTAGATAAAACTGACGAAGTCAGTAACCATATCTACGGTAAGGCGACGCTGACGTGGTTTGAAGAGATTTTCGAAGAGTATAACTGAAAAAGCTCATATTATTTCGTCGTATTGCGAGTTTCAGTCAGTTTCTTATCCTTCAATTCAAGTGTAATATCTGACGCTTGTGCCACTTCTTTACTGTGGGTGACGACGATGACACATTTACCTGTTTTCTGGGCAAGTGATTTGAGCAGTTCAACAATATCTCCGGCAGTTTTAGGGTCAAGATTTCCTGTTGGCTCATCAGCGAGAATAACTGGAGCTTCTGATACCAAACTGCGCGCAATGGCCACACGTTGCTGTTGACCACCTGATAACTGGAGAACATTCCGCTTGATCTGACTTTCATCCAAACCAAGCTCAAGCAGTGTATCCTTGCTTGCCTTTTTGTTGACCAAGCGGATATTTTCCAGCGGAGAAAGATAATCTATCAAGTTATAATTTTGAAAGACCAAGGAAATATGGTGCATGCGATGGTAAGAATATCCCTTCTTACGAATGTCCTCTCCTTGAAAAAGAATCGAACCTTCAACAGGACTATCTAGACCAGCAAGGAGAGACAAGAGAGTGGATTTCCCTGCTCCCGACTCACCAATGATACTGTAAAATTTCCCGGGTTCAAAATTATAATTGATCTGATATAAAACTGCCTCAGCAGTGTTCTTATAACGGTAGGTAAGGTCTTGTAATTGTAATAAAGTCATGATTTCTCCTTCTTATACTCAATGAAAATCAAAGATCAAACTAGGAAGCTAGCCTCAGGTTGCTCAAAGCACAGCTTTGAGGTTGCAGATAAGACTGACACGGTTTAAAGAGATTTTCGAAGAGTATTAGCTAATAGATGATAAAATTTCTTTTGGTGATTTTCTAAATAAAAATAGGAAACAAAGGGCTACAGACAAGCAACTAAGCAGGACTAGAAAAACATAGGATTCTGCAAAAGATAGGATGCTGGTTGATAAACTGCTTGCTTTGGCTAGCGTGTCTTGTAGGGCTGCCTGATCTCCACTTGCTAGTAGAGTTTGGAGTAGATAGGATGTGATGGCATTTCCTGCAACAAATGCTGGAAGCAAAGCTCCAAGAGATACTAAAACTACCTCTAAACAGAACTGTAGGAAGATCGAGCTCTTGCCTTTTCCTAGTGCAAGTAAAATCCCCACTTCGTAGACCCTTTCCCTCAACCAGAGAGACAAGACTAAAATCAAGGCGCCTGCTCCAGCTATCATCATTCCATAAAGGAAGATGGTGAGGAAGGTTTGGAAGGTTACCACTGAGTCTTTGATTTGTTCAAAGGCCTTGTTTTCCTTCTCGACTTGGTAGCCTTGATTTTCCAAGGCCAAGTTTTCTACCTGCTTCATGAGTCCGTCCATTTCCTTGGGATTTTCTACATAGAAGCGAGCTGCACTGACTAGAGATTCACCATTACCCAAAAGGCTTTGGCTGCTTTCATAGTCTGTAAAGACCTGGTTTTCACTGAAGTCAGATGACAAGCCTGTGAATTTCTCCTGTTTTTTACCAGAAAAGATACCGACAATCTCAAACTCTACTGTTTGCCCTTTTCCAGATTCTGACTGACCAGCATCCAAGCCAATCTTGTCATGAAGGGAAAGACCATTCTTCTTAGCCAACTCTTCGTGGATTAGGATTTTCTTTGAATCCCCTTTTTCAAGGTGTCGCCCTTCTTTTAGATTGAAAGCCGAGCTAGTAAAGGTGACATCCTTGGATGAATCCTCAAGAGCCGTTAAACTAACCAAGTTTTTGTCCACAGCTGACAAATCATCACGTTCTACGCTCTGCTCACCAGTCACTGCTTCCTTGTCTTTCAGTTTTGCGACCGTCTCGAGTTCAGGAGAGACATTTTCCAGTCCCTTAATCTTGCTTACAGATGCTAGGTCTGACAACTTGAAGGTCTGTCCGTTTTCTATCTTTTTAATAGAAAAAGATGTATTGAGTGATTTGTAAAGATTGGTTTCCACTGTTTTATTGGACTTCATCAGAGTCAAACAGGCTGAAATTCCGCCTAATAGGACAAATAAAATCAGAAATAAAATAAAACTTCTCAGTCGTTTTCTGCTGACATAAGCCCAAGCTCTTTGAATTGGATTCATTTGTCACCTCCATATTTGTAAGACTATTATAAAACCCAAATATGAAATGTTTATGAAATACGAAAAAAGAACTAGAGTTCTCACAAATGAGTGATTTTTCTAGTTCTTTTTGATTTACAAAGACTTCATGTAGGGAAAACTACTAAGGATCAGATGAGATCATCTATTTAAGCTTCCTCTTCATCATCTTTTTTCTTTTTGGCAAATAGCAAACCAAATGCACCAAGAAGAGATAGAACTCCGAATGCACCTGTAGCACGGTCTTCTTGTGTACCAGTATTTGGCAATACTGCTTGCGGTTGAGAAACTGATGAATCAGTTTCTGACACTTCATTCGGCAATTGAGCAGGCACTTCAACCGTTTGACTTGGTTGTTCAGCCGGTTGAGTAGCTGGCACCTCAGCAGGGGTAGCAATATCCGGTCTAGGATTTGTATCGGCAGATGGCGTAGCTGGTCTTTGTTGACCGTCTCCTGTTGGGCTAACTGGACTCACTTTTCTGAAGACGTGAGTTACAACATCACCTTTAGTTTCTGTTCTTACAAATACATATCCTTCAATTTCACCATGTTCAAATGCTTCATTGGCTTCACCTAATACCGATGGAGCCTTAGCATCCGCTGGTTTCAATTCATTGCCATTTTCATCAATCCATTTAGTGATGATAAGCTGAATTTTTGGCAACTCAGTTGGTTCAGGAAGTTCACCATTTACTCCACCGTTGAATTCTGGGACATCTACTACTGGAGGCTGTATTAATTCTCCATTTTCGTCTACTCCTGTCGTTCCAATTGGACCGTTGTATCCTGGATTTTCTGGTTGTACCTCTGGTTCTCCATTCACTCCACCATTAAATTCTGGGATTTCAGGTTGAACCTCAGGTTCACCTTTTGATTCTGTTTCCTTAACTTTAACCGTTACTGGAACTTCGTCTTCTGTTCCATCTTCATAACGGACGATAACTGTTCCTTGTTTGTCTCCTGGAGTATTGGTATCTGGTTTACTTCCTGCTTTCCAACTATAGGTTGTTCCTGCTGGTAAGCCATCTGTATTGATACTTGCTTCCGCACTTGGTTCGCCTTTATGGCTGACTTCTTGGTTTGGAGCTTTTGCTTTTGGATCGTTTTCGTCTTTTTGTTCCTTAACTTTAACCGTTACTGGAACTTCGTCTTCTGTTCCATCTTCATAACGGACGATAACTGTTCCTTGTTTGTCTCCTGGAGTATTGGTATCTGGTTTACTTCCTGCTTTCCAACTATAGGTTGTTCCTGCTGGTAAGCCATCTGTATTGATACTTGCTTCCGCACTTGGTTCGCCTTTATGGCTGACTTCTTGGTTTGGAGCTTTTGCTTTTGGATCGTTTTCGTCTTTTTGTTTTCTTACCTCAACATACACAGTCAACTCATTACTTTCTCTTCCTTGGCTATCAGTAGCTTTTAGAGTAACTGTGTAAATGCCATGAGCTGTTGCTTTTCCTGGTGTTTCTGTCAATCCAGACATTATTTGGAGACTTCCAGTACCGTACGGCTTATCTTCAGGAACTGTATGATTATCTTCAGTATCTCTGATAGTTACTAGTTCAGCTAATTTCTCTTTCGTAATACTTGTGCCAGATGGGAAGACTTTACGAGACGTATCGCTTCTTCCTTCTGTTCCTTTGTACTCCAGAGTCGGAGACGTATTGCTAATGTTAGCAATCATCCAATTTCCAGCAGTTACAGGATCTTGTCCTGCTTCAGATTGGTAAGCTACACGTAAACCTAAGCCTTTGCCATAAGTACTTGTTCCACTACCATTTGCTACTTCTTCCTTCAAATGAAGTTTAGACCCACCTTCAATTTCCTTGAGATGAATTCTTACCAGATTTTCAGAGGCGTTTGTACGACTAACTCCATTTTCAATTTTTGCTACAAATTTATTCGCATCACTTACCGCAGTGTGATCAGTCCGTACTGCGTCTACATGCCAATCTCCTCCGTTTTGACCACGAACAAGTACGATACTGTTTGGTTTATCTCCTGTTTCTTCGCTATTATGGAAACGTAATTCAACTCGTTTAGCATCATGTGGAACAGTGAAATCAATATGTTTACTACCAGCTATGGCAGGAGTTACAGCATAGTCTCCCATTTGAACAACCTTATCATCTCCCTGTCTGCTCAATTGAGTACCTGCTATAGTCGTTGTTACTGTTAGATTTGCTGGTTTAGTATTTTCACCATTTTTTCGAACAGACTGACGAAGTTTGACATCATTAGGAAGAGTCGCTGTCCATGTATTACCATTGATCGTTACTCCACCATTGTTTTCGCTTGTTAATACGCGACCACTTCCATCATTCAGAGCAACCCTGACCACTGCTTTACCAGCAGAATCATTCCACCCACCTAAGGTACCTCTAATGATTCGACTTGTAGAAGTAATTGCCTCTGCATTAAAAGTTGGTTTTGGAGGTTTTACGTTTACGGTTACCGTCGTTTCACCAGATTGTTTCCCTTGGCTATCGACTGCTTTGTATTTCACTCGATAAACGCCTGGTTGATTAGTCCTCACCTCTTTAGTCGTTGCGACATCATTTACTGATAGGATTTCCGCATGAACTCTTGTCCCTCGTGTGGCTTGTTTGTCATCTTCTTTATCTCGGACTGTGACTAAGTTCATGAGATTTAAAGTTGATCCATGTTCTACTGTCACTGTATTTCCTTGATTTCCCGGTGCTATTGTTGGGGCTTCGTTTGTGACGGCTATTGGTTGCCATCTTGTCGGACTAGAATATCCATTTTCTCTAATATTCGCAATTACAGCGGCTTTTTCAGCATCTTTTGTACTTTCTTTTATATCCTCCTTCATATCGATTGTAACAGTTGTTGTAAATTTGCCTTTGACGTCTCTTTCTGTCACAACTCCATATTCTGGTTTTGTAGCTACCCAAGCTCCATCGATGCTTTCTCGTTTGAAGCCTAGTTCTCTCATTATAGCGGAATCTTTTTCTGATGCGTTTGTTTTTTCTCTATATTTATATGTTACATAGAACATGCCTGCATCATGCGGAATTTCTACTGTAAGTTTTTTCGCTCCCGCAAACACACTTGAACCACCTGTTTCTGATGGGCGAATTGTACTTGATCCTAATACTACTGTAACGTTGTTTTCTGAACTTTCTACTCCATCCACACTTTGAGTGACTTTGACGATATCTGGTTCTACTAGTTGTCTTATGTTCGAAACGTTATTACTGTTGAAACCTTTATCAAGTGTTACTGACCATGTTCCGTTTGGTTGTACTGTAGTTTCTTTTAGTACTGTATTATTTACTGTTACTTTAATTTTTGCGCCAGCTACCCCTCTACCAGTCACTGTTTTATCGGTTGATAATATACGGTTTTCTGTTGTTGTGCTATTTACTGTTGGTGTTTCCGGTTTTACATTCACGGTTACTGTCGTTTCGCCAGATTCTTTTCCTTGACTGTCTACCGCTTTGTATTTCACTCTATAAACGCCTGGTTGATTAGTCCTCACCTCTTTAGTCGTTGCGACATCATTTACTGATACGATTTCCGCATGAGCTCTTGTCCCTCGTGTGGCTTGTTTATCATCTTCTTTATCTCGGACTGTGACTAAGTTCATGAGATTTAAACTTGATCCATGTTCTACTGTCACTGTATTTCCTTGATTTCCCGGTGCTATTGTTGGGGCTTCGTTTATGACAGCTATTGGTTGCCATCCTACTGGACTTGAATAACCTTTATCTTTAATATTTGAAATTGCAAATATTCTATCATCATC
>CAJNBS010000013.1 GCA_905221065.1 bacterium | reverse complement strand
GAACAAGCCATTATAGACTATATCGATTACTACAACAACAAACGAATTAAGGTAAAACTAAAAGGACTTAGTCCTGTGCAATACAGAACTAAATCCTTTCAATAATTATTTGTCCAACTTTTTGGGGTCAGTACATAGCACATCTGATATTATGCGTTTTTCTGATTTTAAAGACTTTTTCCTCAGTCACGTGCGTCGAAGGTTATATAGTAGATTGAATCTAGAGTAGTACATCACGATTGCTAAAACATTTGTAGAAATTAATTTGATTTTTCCAATCAATTCGTTCACCTCTTATTTCAATCTACTATACCAAAAAAACTCCAAACGCGATACAATAAAGGTGTTCAAGCCAATTGTAAAGTGAAAGGAGAAAAATATGGCGCAAAAGGCTCATAGTTTATTACACACAAAGTAGTACTGTAAATATCACATTATGTTTACCTCTAAGTATAAACGAAAAATCATCTATAATCAATATCGAAGTAGCTTATCACATTCTAATCACAAAAAAATTTAAAAGAATGGCAATATTTGTTAACAAGGCTTTCATAGTTTGTTATAATGTAATTGTAAATGATTACGATTGGTAATCAAAAATATATAGGGAGGAATGTTTTGAATAAGAAATATAATATAGTTCTATTTTTGTTGTTTATAGTTTATTTATTTGGATATTTTTCAATTTCAAAAACGTTAATTCCTATAATGTGTCTTTTTCAAGTATTTTTGATAGAACATATATTTATAGTTCGAAATAGAATTATGCAGATAGGTGAAATGATAATTATTGTTGCTTCTATAATATTATTTATTGATAGTATATTGAGTTTGTAACAAAAGGCTTTTCTATAAAATCAAACTTTCCAGATACCTGCTGAAGCTGATTTATCTTCTCATCTATCTTCGTCACTAAACTTGACAGCCATATATTACTGATACACCTCTCTACCTACAATCTCAAAGTTAATACTCTTCGAAAATCTCTTCAAACCACGTCAGCTTTGCCTTGCCGTATATATGTGACTAACTTCGTCAGTCTTGTCTACAACCTCAAAACAGTGTTTTGAGCAGCCTGCGTATAGCTTCCTAGTTTGCTCTTTGATTTTCGTTGATAAAAAGAAATGCTCCTCCAAGACAGAAGAGCATTTTTATTGTGATTTTGATTCGGTTCCAGCCGACTCTGGGTGGAGTTCTTGGTAACTTGGTGCCTTGAAAAGGTCAGTACTGGTTTTACCTTGTCGTTGGCTAAAGAGGCTCGTTGATTGACTACCTTTTTCCTGCTCAATCTTTTGCAGAATTGGTAAAGAATTGAGGTAAGAAATACTTTCTGTATCAACTTTTCCAAGATGATCTTTTTGGTAGAAACGAATCAAATCGCCAGTTTGAATCTGATCGCTAATTTTCAGCTGTTGACTGGCTGCTTGACGAACGATTTCTAGTTCAGTCTGAGCTTGTTCATCAAGATTACTGATTTCAAGACCGCTCTCAGTATAGTAGGTTCGTCCGTCATAACTGGTGTATTTAGGTGTGACGAAGGAATTGGCAGTTCGAAAGGCAACGATTTCTTGATGATCTGGTGATAGTAGGTCTTGTCCAACTTGAAGGAAGGAATTGGACTCAATACCAAGGATGTGTTCGAGAGTCGGTAAGATATCAATTTGTCCACCGTAGGTATTGATAATTTGTCCCTTTTCATAACCAGGTATGACCACCATAAAAGGCACTCGTTGCAACATGGCATTGTCGTAATTCGACCAGTTCTCAGAAGTCTTTCCAATCAAGGGTGCCAGGTCAGGATTGCGGGAATTGGAAATGCCATAATGGTCTCCATAAATGACGATGATGGATTTTTCATAGAGGCCACTTTCTTTGAGATAGTCAAAGAAGGCCCTGATGGCACTATCCAGATAGTTGGCGGTTTGGAAATAGCCATTGATAGTTTCATCTTTGGTTTTGGCCAAGGGGAAACCAAGCTCATCGCCAGTCAGATTGCTAGCATAGGGATAGTGATTGGACACCGTGATATACTTGGCATAAAAAGGTTGCTGTAAATGCTCCAGATACTGGATAGAATCTTTCATCATGATTTTATCATTTAAACCATATTGGAAAGAATTGCTACTGTCTTGCTTGGTAAAATAGGAAGCATCAAAGAAGTATTGGTAGCCCCATTGTTTGTAGGTCGTATTTCGATTCCAGAAGGTCCCGATATTACCGTGAAAGACAGCACTTGATTGGTAGCCATTTTTTGATAGGATAAAAGGTGCTGCCTGCTGGGTATTGGTGCCACCGTAATTGACCATGAAAGAACCTTGGTCAAGCCCAAATAAACCTGTCTCCAGCATGGTTTCTGCATCTGAGGTCTTACCAGCCTTGACTTGGTTAAAGATATTCGAAAAGGCTAGTGTAGATTGCGAATGGTAGAGGGAATTCAGGAAGGGAGTGACTTCATGCTCAGTTCCATCTAGGTTGAGTTTATAGTCAAGTAGGAACTGCTGGAAACTCTCCAAGTGGATATAAATCACATTTTTTCCTTTAGCCAAGCCAAAATAGTCTGGATTGGGCTTAGCCGAATGTTCTTGAATATAATCTGTAATAGGTTGAAGGTCGGTCTCAGAGGCCTTGGCGCGTTCCTTGTTGGCGCTATAGGATTGGTTAGCACTATAACCTAAAAAGGCGGGCAAACTGAGGGCACGAACAACATAATAATTCGAAAATCCTCGTGACAGGAGATCGGGACGCTCAATTTCAGCCAAGAAAAGATTAGCAGAAAAGAGCAGGGCTGAGAGTGCAGTGATAGCAACACTGGAGCGGAATTTGAAAGGTCTCCTATCCAGCTGGATGAATTTTTTAAAGAAAAGGAAAGCCAGCAGTGGAAAATCCATAAAATAGATGAAATCCCAAGGACGCAGTAACTCTAGTTCCGCAGTACCAACAGACACCTTGCTGACCACCTTCATGGTATTAGCCGTGATAAAGTCGCTAAATTCTCGATAGTAAAAGACATTAGAATAGAGCCAAATAAACAAAAGGCTGTAAATAGCAATACTCAGACCATAAAAGATCTTGGTTGACCGAGCGTAGAGAGCTAGAGCCAGCAGGAGTAACCCCAAGGGAAGGGGATTGAGGAAAGCGATAAAGGCAAGGTAATTTCCCTGCAATTTGCCCACTTGAATATCTAAGTTAAAGTCAACGGTATAGGCTAATAAGGTTTTGAGCCAATATAGGATTAAAAGGGTTAGGACAAAACCCAGTCTGGTACCGATGGCTTTTTGGATTTTGTTAAAATTGATTCTCACACAATTACTTCCTAAGTTTTTATTAGTATTAGTATACCATTTTTTAAAAGAAGAGTAAAAAAGCAAGGGTAGTTTCTTTTTTGAGAATTGGCTAAAAGTTTGATATAATGGTAGTTATGAATAGAATAAGAGTCAGCAAAAGGGTTGAAAAGAAGCTCGCCAAAGGTCAGGTTTTACTAGAAGCCAGTGATCTTGAGAATGTCAATCTTAAGGATCAGGAAGTAGAAGTGCAGGGTCAGGAAGGAAACTTTCTTGGGACTGCCTATCTTTCTCAGCAAAACAAGGGCTTGGGCTGGTTTGTTAGCAAAGACAAGGTGGCCTTCAATCAAGCTTTCTTTGAAACGCTGTTTAGACAAGCTAAAGAAAAGAGAAGCGCCTACTATCAAGATGATTTGACAACTGCCTTTCGTCTCTTTAATCAAGAGGGAGATGGCTTTGGGGGTCTGACAGTGGATCTTTATGGCGACTATGCTGTCTTTTCTTGGTATAACTCTTATGTTTATCAGATTCGTCAGACTATCTCAGAAGCCTTTAGACAGGTTTTCCCTGAGGTTTTAGGGACCTATGAGAAGATCCGCTTTAAGGGGCTAGACTACGAATCTGCCCATGTTTATGGTCAAGAAGCACCTGACTTTTTCACTGTTCTGGAAAATGGGGTTCTGTATCAGGTCTTCATGAATGATGGCTTGATGACAGGGATTTTCCTAGATCAGCATGAAGTTCGTGGTAGTCTGGTTGATGGATTGGCTATGGGCAAATCCTTGCTCAATATGTTTTCCTACACAGCGGCCTTTTCAGTAGCTGCAGCTATGGGAGGAGCTAGCCAGACAACTTCTGTTGACCTAGCCAAACGTTCACGAGAATTGTCTCAAGCGCATTTTCAGGCTAATGGAATGAACACAGACGACCATCGTTTTATAGTTATGGACGTCTTTGAGTATTTCAAATATGCCAAACGAAAAGGATTGACCTACGATGTGATTGTCCTAGATCCGCCTAGCTTTGCTCGGAACAAAAAACAGATCTTCTCTGTGGCCAAGGATTATCACAAGTTGATTTCCCAGAGTCTTGAGGTTTTAAATCCGGGAGGGATTATCATTGCCAGTACTAATGCTGCCAATGTTTCCCGTCAGAAATTTACAGAACAAATTGATAAAGGCTTCGCAGGAAGAAGTTACCAGATTTTAAACAAATACGGTCTTCCAGCAGATTTCGCCTATAATAAAAAAGATGAAAGTAGTAATTACCTCAAGGTGATTAGTATGAAGGTTAGTAAATGAAATTAATCGTTTCAGTAATGCCAAGAAGTTTAGAGGAGGCCCAGGCTCTGGATGCCACGAGGTATCAAGATGCTGATATTATTGAATGGCGTGCCGACTATCTGCCTAAAGAAGCGATTTTGCAGGTGGCTCCAGCTATTTTTGAAAAATTTGCAGGTCGTGAATTGGTTTTCACCCTGCGAACTCGTGCTGAAGGGGGAGAAATTGACCTTTCTCCAGAAGAATATATCCATCTCATCAAGGAAGTGGCGCAACTCTATCAACCAGATTATATTGATTTTGAGTACTATAGCTACAAGGATGTTTTTGAGGAAATGTTGGACTTCCCGAATCTCGTTTTGAGTTACCACAATTTCCAAGAAACACCTGAAAATATGATGGAAATCTTGTCAGAGTTGACGAGCCTAAATCCAAAACTTGTTAAGGTTGCGGCTATGGCTCACACGGAGCAGGATGTGCTAGACTTGATGAACTATACACGAGGCTTTAAAACCCTCAATCCTGAACAGGAATATGTGACTATTTCTATGGGCAAGGTGGGCAAGGTCTCTCGTATCACTGCGGATGTGACGGGTTCTAGCTGGTCCTTTGCCAGTCTAGATGAAGCTAGTGCTCCTGGTCAGATTTCTCTAGCTAGTATGAAAAAAATCAGGGAGATTTTGGATGAAGCTTGATGGCTATACACGTTTAGCTGCAGTTGTTGCCAATCCTATTAAGCATTCTATTTCGCCCTTTATCCACAATAGGGCCTTTGAGGCGACAGCTACCAACGGTGCTTATGTGGCTTGGGAGATTGATGCAGCTGACTTGGCAGAAACAGTGGCCAATATTCGCCGCTACCAGATGTTTGGTATCAACCTGTCCATGCCCTATAAGGAGCAAGTGATTCCATATTTGGATGAGCTGAGTGACGAAGCGCGCTTGATCGGTGCGGTCAATACGGTTGTCAATCATAATGGCAATTTAATTGGATATAATACAGATGGCAAGGGATTTTTTAAGAGCTTGCCTTCTTTTACAATTACAGGTAAGAAGATGATCCTGCTGGGTGCAGGTGGTGCGGCCAAGTCCATTTTGGCGCAAGCTATTTTGGACGGCGTCAGTCAGATTTCAGTCTTTGTTCGTTCAGTTTCTATGGAAAAAACAAGACCCTACCTAGACAAGTTACAGGAGCAAACAGGCTTTAAAGTGGACTTGTATGCTTTAGAAGATGTTCCTGTCTTGCAGGAAAGGATTGCCGAGTCGGATTTACTGGTTAATGCAACTAGTGTGGGCATGGATGGCCAGTCGTCGCCAATTCCTGAAAGCATAGTCTTACCAGAAACTCTCTTGGTGGCAGATATTATTTACAAACCCTTTGAAACTCCATTTTTGAAATGGGCTAGAAGTCAGGGAAATCCCGCCGTCAATGGTCTGGGAATGTTGCTCTATCAAGCTGCAGAAGCTTTTCAATTGTGGACAGGAAAGGAAATGCCGACAGAAGAAATTTGGCAGTCCTTAACAGAAAAATACCAATAAAGAAAGGGAGATTCTCCTATGAAAATCAGAATCGATATTCCTCATCATCCTTATGATATTCAGATTGAAAAAGGTTGTCTGGCCCAGGCTGGTCAATGGTTGCGAGAACTCTGGCAACCGCAAAAAGTGGTCATTGTAACAGACAACCATGTAGCTTCTCTTTATGCAGAGAAGGTCAAGCTCAGCCTAGAAGATGCTGGTTTTCAGGTAGCTGTTTTTGACTTTTTAGAAGGGGAAGAAAGAAAGAATTTAACCACTGTTCAGAAAGTCTATGAATTCCTAGTTAAGCAGGGGCTGACTCGTAGCGATGGAATTGTGGCTCTTGGTGGTGGTGTCGTTGGAGACTTGGCTGGCTTTGTAGCCTCTACCTATATGCGGGGCATTCACTTTGTTCAGATTCCGACCAGCTTGACAGCCCAGGTTGATTCTTCTATCGGTGGAAAGACAGGTGTTAACACTCCATTTGCTAAGAATATGGTGGGGACCTTTGCCCAACCAGATGGGGTTCTGATTGATCCACTTGTCCTTGAAACGCTCGGAAAAAGAGAACTGATTGAAGGGATGGGTGAGGTCATCAAGTATGGCTTGATTGAGGATCCAGAACTTTGGAGAATCTTGACGGAGCTAGATGGTTCTGTTGAGAGCATTTTGGAAAGTGCAGAGACTTTGATTGAACATTCTTGTCAGGTTAAGCGCAAGATGGTGGTTGAGGATGAGTTGGACAATGGTGTTCGGCTTTACCTTAACTTTGGCCACACCATTGGCCATGCCATTGAAGCGACTGCCGGTTATGGTAAGGTCATGCATGGAGAAGCTGTGGCCATGGGCATGGTGCAGATTTCCAAGGTTGCTGAGGAAAAGGGACTCATGCCAGCTGGCATTACCCAATCTATCACAGAGATGTGTCAGAAATTTGGACTACCTGTTGACTATGAAAACTGGGATGTTGACAAGCTTTATCAGGCTTTGACTCATGATAAGAAAGCGCGTGGCAACACCTTGAAATTGGTCTTGGTCCCAGAGCTTGGTTCGGCGACCATTCACCCAGTTTCTCTGAAAGAGATGAAAGACTACTTGGTAAAATAAGGAGAGTGTATGAGATATTTAACTGCAGGAGAATCACACGGCCCCCGTCTGACGGCTATCATTGAAGGAATTCCAGCTGGACTTCCTTTGACAGCTGAGGATATCAATGGGGACCTCAAACGCCGTCAGGGTGGCTACGGTCGTGGTGGTCGTATGAAGATTGAGAGTGACCAGGTTGTCTTTACATCGGGCGTTCGCCACGGGAAAACGACAGGGGCTCCCATTACTATGGATGTCATCAATAAGGATCACCAAAAATGGTTGGATATCATGTCTGCAGAGGACATTGAAGAACGCCTTAAAAGCAAACGAAAAATTACCCATCCACGTCCAGGACATGCCGATTTGGTTGGGGGCATCAAGTATCGTTTTGATGATTTGAGAAATTCCTTGGAACGTTCATCAGCTCGTGAAACAACCATGCGAGTAGCAGTTGGAGCAGTAGCCAAACGCCTCTTGGCTGAACTGGATATGGAGATTGCCAACCATGTCGTGGTCTTTGGCGGCAAGGAAATCGATGTTCCTGAAAATCTGACAGTTGCAGAGATTAAGGAACGAGTTGCCCAGTCTGAAGTTTCTATTGTCAATCAAGAACGAGAGCAGGAAATCAAGGATTATATTGACCAAATCAAACGTGATGGTGATACCATCGGTGGAGTTGTCGAGACAGTCGTTGGAGGTGTTCCAGTCGGCCTTGGTTCCTATGTTCAATGGGACAGAAAATTGGATGCGCGATTGGCCCAAGCAGTTGTCTCTATCAATGCCTTTAAAGGAGTGGAATTTGGCCTCGGCTTTGAAGCTGGTTACCGCAAAGGCAGCCAAGTTATGGACGAAATTCTCTGGTCTAAAGAAGATGGTTATACTCGCCGTACCAATAATCTGGGCGGCTTTGAAGGTGGTATGACTAATGGGCAACCCATCGTTGTTCGTGGAGTCATGAAACCTATTCCTACTCTCTACAAACCACTTATGAGTGTGGATATCGAAACCCACGAACCTTACAAGGCAACTGTGGAGAGAAGTGATCCGACCGCCCTTCCAGCTGCAGGAGTAGTCATGGAAGCTGTTGTAGCAACGGTTCTGGCACAAGAAATCCTTGAAAAATTCTCATCAGATAATCTTGAGGAATTAAAAGAAGCGGTAGCCCAACACCGAGACTATACAAAGAACTATTAAGGAGTTCCTATGGCAAAAACAATCTATATCGCAGGTCTTGGTTTGATTGGTGCCTCTATGGCACTCGGTATCAAACGCGATCATCCAGATTATGAAATTTTAGGTTATAATCGCAGTCAAGCTTCGAGAGATATCGCCTTGAAAGAAGGCATGATTGACCGTGCAACGGATGATTTTGCCAGTTTTGCTCCTTTGGCAGATATCATCATCCTCAGTTTGCCGATTAAGCAAACCATTTCCTTTATTAAGGAGTTGGCCGACTTGGACTTGAAAGAAGGAGTGATTATTTCAGATGCGGGCTCAACCAAGTCATCCATCGTAGATGCGGCGGAGCAGTATTTTGCTGGCAAGCCTGTTCGCTTTGTCGGAGCCCATCCCATGGCTGGTAGTCACAAGACAGGGGCAGCTTCTGCGGATGTCAATCTCTTTGAAAATGCCTATTATATCTTTACACCTTCGAGCCTGACAAGTCAGGATACGCTTGAGGAAATGAAGGACTTGCTTTCAGGTCTTCACGCTCGCTTTATCGAGATTGATGCCAAGGAGCACGATCGAGTGACTTCTCAGATTAGCCATTTTCCACATATTCTGGCTTCTAGTCTCATGGAGCAGACTGCGGTCTATGCTCAAGAACATGAGATGGCAAGACGCTTTGCGGCCGGTGGTTTTCGAGATATGACCCGAATTGCGGAAAGCGAGCCAGGTATGTGGACTTCTATTCTCTTGTCTAATCGTGAAACTATTCTGGATCGAATTGAGGATTTCAAGGAGCGCTTAGATGAGGTTGGACAAGCCATCAGCAAGGGAGACGAGGAGCAGATTTGGAACTTTTTCAATCAGGCGCGTGAACAACGGCAGGCTATGGAAATCCATAAGCGTGGCGGTGTGGACAGTTCTTACGATCTCTATGTTGACGTTCCCGATGAAGAAGATGTCATCTTACGGATTTTGGAACTACTACGTGGAACTTCTTTGGTTAACATCCACATCAACGAGGAAAACCGTGAGGATATTCACGGGATTCTACAAATCTCATTTAAAAATGCTCAAGATTTGGAACGAGCCGAGCACCTCATAACAGAAAATACCGACTACACAGTCGTTGTCAAATAAGGAGAAAATCATGTCAAATATTTACGATAGTGCAAACGAACTCAGTCGCGGTCTACGCGAATTGCCAGAATACAAGGCTGTTAAAGCAGCTAAAGATGCGATTTCGGCAGATGCTGAGGCAAGTAAAATCTTTACAGAATATGTTGCCTTTCAAGAGGAAATTCAAAAACTAGCACAGACGGGTCAAATGCCAGATGCTTCCTTCCAAGCTAAAATGGAAGGCTTTGGTAAGCAGATTCAGGGGAACAGCCTCTTGTCAGAATTCTTTACTAAGCAACAACAATTGGCAATTTACCTTTCTGACATTGAAAAAATTGTTTTCGAACCAGTTTCAGAATTGCTAAAATAAGAAAATAACTATCATAAAGTCAGGAATTTTTAAGGAATTTCTGGCTTTTTATGATAAAATAAGTAAAAGTATTGCAAGTATGAGGTCCAGTATGAAACTAAAAACAAACATTCGCCACTTACATGGCAGTATCCGCGTTCCAGGTGACAAGTCTATCAGCCACCGTTCCATTATCTTTGGAAGTTTAGCTGAGGGTGAGACTAAGGTTTATGACATTCTGCGGGGTGAAGACGTTCTTTCTACCATGCAGGTTTTTCGTGACCTTGGTGTTGAAATTGAGGACAAAGATGGGGTTATTACTATTCAAGGTGTAGGCATGGATGGCCTAAAAGCTCCACAAAATGCCCTTGATATGGGGAATTCTGGCACCTCGATTCGTCTGATTTCAGGTGTCCTTGCTGGCGCAGACTTCGAAGTAGAAATGTTCGGAGACGATAGTCTTTCCAAACGTCCTATGGACCGTGTGACGATTCCATTGAAAAAAATGGGCGTTAGCATTTCAGGGCAAACTGAGCGAGACCTGCCTCCTTTGCGTTTGAAAGGGACGAAAACCCTAACACCTATTCATTATGAGTTGCCAATTGCCTCTGCCCAAGTCAAGTCAGCCTTGATGTTTGCAGCTTTGCAGGCTCAAGGGGAGTCCACTATTATCGAAAAAGAATGCACCCGTAACCATACTGAAGATATGTTGCAACAATTTGGTGGTCATTTAAGTGTGGACGGCAAGAAAATCACAGTCCAAGGGCCACAAAAACTGACTGGACAAAAGGTTGTCGTGCCAGGTGATATTTCCAGTGCAGCCTTTTGGTTGGTTGCAGGTTTGATTGTTCCAAACTCTCGTCTAGTGCTGCAGAATGTGGGTATTAATGAAACGCGTACTGGTATTATTGATGTCATTCGCGCCATGGGTGGAAAATTGGAAATAACTGAAATCGATCCAGTCGCTAAATCTGCTACCTTAACTGTTGAGTCTTCAGACCTCAAAGGAACAGAGATTGGTGGTGCCTTGATTCCACGCTTGATTGATGAATTGCCCATTATCGCCCTGCTAGCGACCCAAGCTCAAGGTGTAACAGTTATCAAGGATGCTGAGGAACTCAAGGTTAAGGAAACAGACCGCATTCAGGTTGTGGCAGACGCCTTAAATAGCATGGGGGCGGATATCACTCCTACATCAGACGGGATGATTATCAAAGGGAAATCAGCCCTTCACGGCGCTAGAGTCAATACGTTTGGTGATCACCGTATTGGCATGATGACGGCCATCGCAGCCCTTTTGGTTGCAGATGGAGAGGTGGAGCTTGACCGTGCAGAAGCCATCAATACCAGCTACCCTAGCTTCTTTGATGATTTGGAGAACTTGATTCATGGCTAAGGTGTTATTAGGCTTTATGGGGGCTGGCAAATCGACTATTGCAAGAGGCTTGGACCCTAATTACCTTGATATGGATGCTCTGATTGAGAAGAGTTTAGGTATGTCCATTGCGGATTTTTTCGCTGAAAAGGGAGAAGAGGCCTTTCGTCAGATAGAGTCAGAAGTCCTAGCTGAGTTACTACAAAGAGACCAAGTTGTGTCAACTGGCGGAGGAGTAGTCATTTCTCAGCGAAATCGTGACTTACTCAAGACCAATCCGGATAATATCTATCTGAAAGCCGATTTTGAAACCCTCTACCAACGCATAGCAGCTGATAAGGATAATCAGCGCCCGCTGTTTCTAAATAATAGCAAGGAAGAACTAGCAGCTATTTTCCAAGAAAGACAGGCTTGGTATGAGGAAGTGGCTAGTCGGATTTTGGATGTGACCAAGCTAAGCCCAGAGGAAGTTATAGAGGAACTGAGATGAAAATTGCTTATCTAGGTCCCAAGGGATCATTTTCACATCACGTTGTGCAGACAGCTTTTCCTCATGAGGAATTGCAGGCCTTTGCCAATATTACAGATGTCATCAAGGCCTATGAGCAAGGTTTGGTGAACTATTCTGTGGTACCAGTTGAAAATTCTATCGAGGGTAGTGTTCATGAAACCTTGGACTACCTTTTTCATCAGGCACGCATACAAGCAGTAGCAGAAATCGTTCAACCTATTCATCAGCAGTTGATGGTGGTTCCAGGTCACACTAAGATTGAGAAGATTTTTTCACACCCACAGGCTTTGGCGCAAGGAAAGAAATTCATCGATGAAGAGTATCCAGAGGCTCAAATTGAGGTGACAGCCAGTACAGCCTATGCTGCCCGCTTTATTTCCGAGCATCCAGACCAGCCTTATGCAGCTATTGCCCCTAGAAGTTCTGCAGAAGAATATGGCTTGGAACTGATTGCCGAGGATATTCAGGAAATGGAAGCTAATTTCACACGTTTCTGGGTTCTGGGAGCTGAAGGTGCAGCTATTCCCTTGAAATCACAAACTGAAAAAATGAGTTTGGCCCTGACCTTACCTGACAACCTTCCTGGTGCACTCTACAAGGCCCTTTCTACTTTTGCTTGGCGAGGAATTGACCTGACAAAAATTGAAAGTCGTCCACTCAAGACAGCGCTAGGCGAATACTTTTTCATTATCGATGTGGATTATGCCGATAAGGACTTGGTCCACTTTGCCCAAAAAGAATTAGAAGCGATTGGAATCCAGTATAAAGTTTTGGGTGCCTATCCTATTTATTCAATATCAGATCATGGAAAGGAGAGAAGATGAGTAAAGAAAATCCTTTAAGCCATCATGAGCAACTACGTTATGACTATCTCTTTAAGAATATTCATTACCTCAATGAGCGAGAGAAAAAAGAGTTTGCTTACTTGCAAGATAAATTAAGTAGGGCAAGTAGTGACGTCACCTCAGAAAGTCAAGAATTGACCGAGGATTATGGAAAGACAAGTGCTAACGCTTCAATTCCTTCTTATAATAGTCGTAGTCGTTCTGAGAGATACCAGAAGATCAATTCTCTTCCAAAGAAAAAAAATAAAAAACGGAAGCTACGGTGGGGCCGGATTTTCGCAGGTTTATTGGCTATCTTAGCTTGTGTAGCGCTTGGTATGATTTTTATGTTCTTAAAAGGTTATACCAATGCTAATCCAGATAAAAATACGAATGCCCGGGCAGCTCAAGTAGAAGTCTTTAATGGTCAGGATACCAGAGATGGTGTTAATATTTTGATTATGGGTACAGATGGGCGAATTGGTCAAAATAGTGCTGAGACGCGGACTGACTCTATTATGGTATTAAATGTCGGAGGTTCAGATAAGAAAATTAAGTTAGTCAGTTTCATGCGTGATAATTTGGTCTATATAGATGGTTATAGTCAAGTGATTAACGGTAGAAAACAGACGGATAACAAGTTAAACGTAGCCTATGAGTTAGGAGAACAAGAGGGGCAAAAAGGGGCAGAAATGGTTCGTCAAGTCTTGAAAGATAATTTTGACTTGGACATTAAGTATTACGCCTTGGTCGATTTTCAAGCCTTTGCAACAGCGATTGACACGCTTTTCCCTGATGGGGTGACGATTGATGCTCAATTTTCAACATTGAATGGGCGTCCACTAACAGAAGCTACAGTCGGAGATGATTTACATGCGACTGAGACTGAGTCTCCAACCCAAACCATCAAAGTCGGAAAACAGCAGATGAATGGTTCAACCTTGCTCAATTATGCTCGTTTCCGTGATGATGATGAGGCGGATTACGGCCGTACCAAAAGACAGCAGCAAGTGCTGACAGCAGTTCTTCAGCAAATCAAAGATCCAACCAAGCTCTTTACAGGCTCAGAGGCACTTGGTAAAGTCTTCGGAATGACCTCAACGAATGTTCCTTATACCTTCCTGTTAACAAATGGCTTGTCTTTCCTAGACGGAGTTCAAAATGGTATTGAAAAATTGACGATTCCAGAACTTGGTGACTGGGTAGATGCCTACGATGTTTATGGAGGCTTGGGCTTGCTTGTCGATCAAAACAAATATCAGAATAAATTGTCTCAGATGGGTTTGAGATAAGATAAGACAGAAGAATCAAAGTTTGATAGCTATTTATCTAGCAGTCAGGCTTTGATTTTTTACAGTCTGCAATAGATTTTCACCCCCTATTTGTGGTATAATGAAACGATACGATAGAAAGAATAATGAATAATATGACTGATTTAAAAGCAATTCAGGCTCGAAGTCTGGAGATGGCTGAATATTTTGTGGCCTTTTGTAAAGAACATGATTTGCTCTGCTATCTCTGTGGTGGAGGTGCTATTGGTGCCCTTCGAAACAAGGGCTTTATTCCTTGGGACGACGACCTAGACTTTTTTATGCCTCGCAAAGATTATGAAAAATTAGCAGAATTATGGCCTCGTTATGCAGATGAACGTTATTTCTTGTCAAAGAGTAACACGGATTTTGTCGACCGCAATCTTTTTATTACCATTCGTGACAAGGAAACGACCTGTATCAAACCTTATCAGCAGGATTTGGATTTGCCACATGGTTTGGCCTTAGATGTGTTGCCTTTGGATTATTATCCGAAAAATCCGGCTGAGCGAAAGAAACAGGTTCGTTGGGCACTGATTTATTCACTTTTTTGTGCCCAAACTATTCCAGAAAAGCATGGAGCTCTCATGAAATGGGGAAGCCGAATTTTACTGGGGTTGACACCAAAATCTCTCCGTTATCACATTTGGAAAAAAGCTGAGAAAGAAATGACCAAGTATAGTCTGGCTGAGAGTGATGGCATCACCGAATTATGCTCAGGTCCTGGCTACATGAGAAACAAGTACGCAATCGCATCTTTTGAAGACAATCTTTTCTTGCCATTTGAAGGAACAGAGATGCCGATTCCAGTTGGTTACGATGCTTATCTCAGCACTGCTTTTGGGGATTATATGACTCCTCCGCCAGCAGATAAGCAGTTACCGCATCATGATGCTGTCATCGCTGATATGGATAAGTCTTATACAGAATACAAGGGAGAATACGGAGCATGATGGGAGAAAAAATAAGCGTTATCGTTCCAGTCTACAATGTGGAAAACTATCTGGAGCGATGTGTGGAGTCGATTCTTCAACAAACTTATACCCATTTTGAGTTAATCCTAATCAACGATGGTTCTACCGATTCCAGTGGACAGATCTGTGATCACTTAGCATCTCAGTATGAGAATATCAAGGTTTATCATATCGAAAATGCTGGTGTTTCAAATGCTAGAAATATGGGAATTCAGCTAGCGAGGGGTTCTTGGGTTACCTTTATTGATAGTGATGATTTCGTCACCAAGGATTACCTAGCTACTTTAGCTAGTGCAGTTGAGGGAGGAAATGTAGGTTTTGTGATTGCTCCTCTACATCATATCAAAAATGGAATAGTGACAGATTTCCCCCCGTATTCTGGTAGAAAAGAACTTTGGTCAACAGAAGAAACCATGAAAGAATTACTGATGACCACTAAGACATCATTCTTTCCAGTCGCAAAACTATTTAAGAGAGACCTGCTGGTAGATGAGAAATTTAATACAGACTACCATCTAGCTGAAGATGCCTTATTTTTAACTGAATTACTACTAAAGACAAGATGCAGTAGCGTATTTATTGACAAACCAATTTATTATTATGATCATCGTGAGGGAAGTGCAACAACATCTGTTAATCGGTATGTATTTGATACGATAGAAGTTTTTAAGAACATTATTGCTCAAGTATCACAAGTATTTCCTAATTTAAAATATGAATTAAAAAATAGAGAATGTTGGTCATATATCACAGTCTACGATAAAATCATATTTACTTCATCTGAGCAGTATCAAAAGGAGAAAGTCGAACTAAGAACTTGGATCATTCAGCATCGACACGAAATATGGAAGGATACTTATTTCACCACATTTCGTAAGATAGCTGTCCTGTCACTTGTCTTTTCTCCATGGATATATAAAAAAATTGTTGGATTAAGAAACTAATATTATGAGAAGGAGTTAAAAATGAATTTTTCAATAATGAATGAATACTTTGAAAAATCAAAACTATGGGTTTCATATCTGTTTGTTTTTATTTCGATTTTAAGTATGAGTTCACTGGTTTATAAGATAGCTAATCCTCTTTATAAGGGATTATCAGCAATTGTATTGTTTTATATTTGCTATACATTATTGTTTAAGTGGAAAAAAATCATAGTAGATCGTAAATTTCTGTCCTTATTTGGTCTATTGGCTGGAAGTCATCTGTTATCAGCTATTTTCAATCGCTCTGGACATTTGATTGGAAATGTGATCGAGATCCTCTTTATGGTAACCTATATTTTATTATTTACCATGTTAGAATCAGGTCAATTAAAGAAATTATTTGATTGGATTTCTTACACTATTCAAATTATTTCTTTTTCTTCTGCTATATTTGCATTTACATTATTAGTAAGTAAAGTACTTATCCTATTTAAAATTGGACAGCAATCTTATTACTATGGTGTTATGAATGGGCGTTTGTGGGGAATTGTTAATCCCAATGCTAGTGCAATTTTTTCATATATTAGCATTGTTTTGGCTATGTATTTGATTCATAAAGGAAACAAATACTCTGTTTATCTAAAACTGAATAATGTGATTCAATTAGTTTACTTCGCAACCATGCAAAGTAGGGGTGCTTTATTATCTTTAGTGTTAATGATTGGGTTTTATAGTTTCTTTATTAACAGGGGCAAGTTAGCTAAGCGATTTCTAATCTTTATTGTTTCTGCTTTACTTGTTTCTGCTACTAACATCGGATTGAGTTATGTAACTTCTATTTACATATCTTCGGGGAAAGCGACTGTATTGGACTTAAATAAAGGACAATCTTATGCAGAAACGGATTCCTCAGTTATAAAAAAAACAGGCGAACTTCATCTAATAGAAACAACACCTAGTGGTAGAACTTATATTTGGAAAAATGCTATAAAAATGGGAAGTGCGAAACCAATTTTTGGTTATGGTGTACGGAATGTTCCAGATTATTACACAAAATATTTCAGTAAATTCGAGATTCAAAATTCTCTTATTGGTGGAAATTTCCATAACATTTTGGTAACGATATTTGTTAGTTCTGGAATTTTAGGTTTAGTATCCTTTCTACTTCTACTAGGATATGTAATGAAACGTTTTTTGACTTATTTGATTGTTTCTAAAAAGAACTCTGAAAAGTTGATTATGATTCTTTTCTTTGGCATCTTGTTCGGTCAATTATTTGAAAGTCAGATTATGTACTCAACTAACTTTATCAATATTATCTTTTGGTTGATTATTGGTTATGGATTAGTTATTTGTAAACGTGATGAAGGTATTCGTTATCAGGAAGTAACTGATATTAGAGAGATTCAACAGATGGAACTAGGAATAATGGAATACATTCATGAAGTTTGTCAGAAAATTGGTGTCAAATATTTCCTAGCTTATGGCAGTCTTATTGGTGCGGTTCGTCATAAAGGTTTTATTCCTTGGGATGATGACATGGATATCTGTATGTTGCGTGAAGACTATGAGAAGTTGCAAGACTATCTTATCGCTAACCCTGACGAACGTTACGAAGTGATGTCTTATAAAAATAATCTCAACTATGTCTATCCCTTTATGAAAGTGCAGGATAATCAAACTTATTTACTAGAAGAAGATGTTCGAATTGATTCCAATATGGGAATTTATGTAGATATTTTCCCTGTAGATGGTTACGAGGATGACTCAGTTTTTAAAGATAAAATGACGAGACTTATAAAAAAACGTCAATTAAGCTGTTATACATTTAAAGGGATTACCAATACTAAAAGCCTATTAAATTCTTTAATTCGCTATATATCAGTCATTATCTTCTATTTCACAAATACGAACAAGTATATTAGAGGCATTGATGAGCTTGCTCAATCTAGAAAAGTAGATGATTACGAGTTGGTTGACTATCTTATTTATAAAGATATGAATAAACCAGTCTGGAAGCGGGAGTGGTTGGATCAAACTATTACGGGTGTATTCGAAGGTAAGGAATTTATGATTCCAAAAAACTATCATGAAATTTTGACCTCGGACTACGGAGATTATACGCAACTGCCACCAGTTGAGCTAAGGTTCTCTCATCATGATTTTCAATTGTGGAAGATTATTAAGGTATCCCAATGATGTCATTGAAATGAAGAAACCATTGACTCGATATAAAAAGATTAGGAGTGAATAATAGATGTCAGAGAAAATTTTGACTCTTGAAGAAATTAAACAAATTGAATTAGATATTTTAAACTATTTGCATGAATTGTGTGAGGAACATGAAATCAAGTATTTTATTGATTTTGGAACCTTGCTAGGAGCTGTACGCCATAAAGGTTTTATTCCTTGGGATGATGATACCGATATTTCTTTGGCTCGAGATGAATTTGAAAAGCTCTATGAGATATTAAAAAATGAAAAACATCCCTACTACAGATTAATTTCATATAGAGAAACAAAAGGCTACCCTTATACATATATGAGAGTTTATGATGTGAGGACAAGAAGAGATGCTAATCTTTTAGATAAGTCGGTTATTTTGGGTACTTGTGTTGATATTTTCCCATACGATGGGGTTGTTACAGATGAACGTGATAGAAAAAAGATGAGGCTTTATAAACAATTTATTCGACTTTCGTCTCTGAATTTTAAAGGAGTCAAAATAGATAATGGAGGTGTCAAAAATTTACCACGTTATTTTGCATCTGCAATTTTTAGACTGACTTCTCCACAGAAATGGAATGAAAAATTGGAGAAATTAGCTTTGCAATATAATGTTGAGCAGGCTACAGATCTTGCATGTACTACCTATGACTCTTACTATCCAAGTGGAATTAAGAAAGAGTGGCTATATGATACAATTGAAATGCCATATGAGAATATTCTTGTGAAGGTTCCTAGAAAATTCCATGAGATTTTGGTTTACGAGTTTGGTGAAGACTATATGACTCCTCCACCTATTGAAAATCAAAATCCAGGAACTGATAAAAATTACTGGATTGATTAATTCATGAGCAAGTTGCTTTGATAATTCGATAAAATAAAAAGC
Organism: bacterium; assembly: GCA_905221065.1. GTDB lineage: Bacteria > Bacillota > Bacilli > Lactobacillales > Streptococcaceae > Streptococcus. The sequence goes on along the minus strand of CAJNBS010000013.1, from coordinate 33,304 downwards.
CTACCTATCTACTGGAATATTCCTTGTTTTAGATAGGTAGGTTATTTATTTAATTTCTTTTAATCTTAGCAAGAGCAAGATTGAGTGCATAGTGGAATGTTTTATCTTTTGTGATAAAAAGTATCAAGAGATAGTAGATTCCACAAGTTGCAATAGTCGAGAGAACCATGAGGATCATATTGAGGTTGACTATATAAGAGTTGATTTGGAAAAGGAATTTAAAGGCAAAATAGATCGGAATGAATCCGAGCGATACAATAGTATAGCGTGTTAAAGTAGTAAAGATTTCTTTTAAGTCAAGTAGATGATGTTTCTTGATAAAGTAAATTTCTAGTAGAACAACTACGGTTTCTGCAATAATAGTAGTAGCAATGTAATACTCTGGTGTAAAAATATTATTGAAATACAAGAGACTGTTGAGTAGGATATTGGCACCGCCACCAATAAAGTAAAAGGCTGTTAAACGATTTTCGTGGTCGTTGATGAAGATAATTTGTTTACCAAGGATTAACTCAATGGCCCAAATGATAGTTCGAAAGGCGAAGACACTAGTCACAATACCAGCTTCAAGGTATTTTTCAGAAGAGTAGATGACAGTTGCGTAGTTCCCTAATACCATAATCCCAATACTGGTTGGAATGATAAGGAAATAAAAGAGGGCGGCTCCTTGGTTTAGAAGATTTTTATAAGATTCGTAGTCTTTCTTACCGAGATAGTAGCCGAGACGTGGAATACTGACGTTGATAGCTCCACTCAGGACACTGGCAATCAACATGACGATGCTGGAAGCAATGGTATAATAAGAAATATAGTTTTCATCAGGCCCTTTGGTGATAAACATTCTATCAAGTAAAGTATAGAGCATGTTTGCGTTCGCTAGGAGAAGCATAGTCAAGAGTGGTTTAGATGCTTTGACTAATTCGACAAGACCAATTTTGACAAAGGAAACTTCTCGTTTAATCCAGAGAAAACTGAGTAGATAGTTGAGAATTGTCGTTGCACTCATGATGATTGCATAAGGTACGATATCATTTGGAGTTTTTACAAAGGTGAAGATAGCGACCAACATGGCTATACGAATAACCAATGTTTTATATAAGATGAATGCATAATTTTCATAAGCCTCGTTCATCCACTCGATATAAAGGAATTGGAAGAGAGCCTGGACACCAAGTATATAGTAGAGTTCTTTCAAATTTTCGATACTGTTATCCAGGTAAATAAATAGGAAATAGATACTTGTTGTTAGAACAGATGTAATGATGGAGATATAGAATAATTTAGAGAAAACATAGTTGATTTTATTCTTATCGTCCTTGACTTTACTGATAGCTCGAATCCCGTAGTTGTATATTCCAAAGGCGGCTAAAGGAATGACAAAGCTAGCCCAGGTATTGGCGGTATTGAAATAACCGTAGTTGGATTTGCTGAGAATCCGTGTCAGATAGGGGTTGGTTATCAGAGGAAAAACGATATTGAGAACATTGACTAGCAAGCTAGCCAGTGCATTAACTTTTATATTTTTCATTGTACTTTCTTTCTTGTATTGTAAAATGGTCTCTAGTATTATATCACATTCTCGCTTCATTCTTTTGATAAAATCGTAAAAATCTAGTATAATAGATAGAACTGAAAGTATGAGGTTACTAGCAATGAAAATGAAACAAATTAGTGATACTACTTTAAAAATCACGATGTCTTTAGAAGATTTGATGGATCGAGGAATGGAGATTGCTGACTTTCTTGTTCCTCAAGAAAAAACAGAAGAGTTCTTTTATGCTATCTTGGATGAGTTAGAGATGCCTGAGAGCTTTTTGGATACAGGCATGTTGAGCTTCCGTGTGACTCCAAAACCTGATAAGGTAGATGTCTTTGTGACCAAGTCAAAAATTGACCAAAATCTAGATTTTGAAGATTTATCGGATTTGCCAGACATGGAAGAATTGGCTCAAATGTCGCCAGATGAATTTATTAAAACTTTAGAAAAAAGCATTGCGGACAAAACTAAGGATGACATCGAAGCAATTCAATCTCTTGAGCAAGTCGAAGCCAAGGAAGAAGAGCAGGAGCAGGCTGAACAAGAAGTTGAAAGCAAGAAAGAGCCCTACATCTACTACATCCTTTCTTTTGCTAAGTTGGCTGACTTGGTGGCTTTTGCCAAGACAGTGACTTTTGAGATGGAAACTTCTGAACTCTACAAAATGAACGAGCGCTATTATTTGACCATTTTAGTGGATATTGAAAATCATCCAAGTCCATATCCAGCTTGGCTGTTGGCTCGTATGCGCGAGTTTGCGGACGATAGTGACATCAGTCGCTCAGTCTTGCAAGAGTATGGTCAAGTCTTGATGAATCACGATGCAGTGCTCAATTTGCAAAAGATTGGATAATCCTTTCTGGAAAACTTTTGCTAGATTTTAAGGAGAGCGAATCGTCTGATTCGTTTTTTCTTTTTATACTGAAATAGTGATTTACTATAATAGGAATTTTCACAAAATTCTGTTATAATGGCTATATTAGAAAATTTCGAGGAGACAAACATGACAGTTAAAATTGCTTTACTAGGATTTGGTACCGTTGCAAGTGGTGTGCCTTTCCTCCTAAAGGAAAATGGAGAAAAAATCAATCAATCAGCACATTCAGAGATTGAAGTTGCTAAGGTATTGGTCAAGGATGAAGATGAAAAGAATCGCTTGCTTGCAGCAGGGAATGACTTTAACTTTGTAACCAATGTGGATGATATTTTGTCAGACCAAGCCATTACGATCGTAGTGGAATTGATGGGGCGTATCGAACCTGCTAAGACCTTTATCACTCGTGCCTTGGAGGCTGGGAAACACGTTGTTACTGCCAATAAGGATCTTTTGGCTGTTCATGGCACAGAATTGCTAGAAATCGCTAAAGCTAACAAGGTAGCACTTTACTACGAAGCAGCAGTAGCTGGGGGGATTCCAATTCTTCGCACTCTAGCAAATTCCTTGGCTTCTGATAAAATCACGCGCGTTCTTGGTGTGGTTAACGGAACTTCCAACTTCATGATGACCAAGATGGTAGAAGAAGGCTGGTCTTACGATGATGCTCTAGCGGAAGCACAAAGACTAGGTTTTGCAGAAAGTGACCCTACAAATGACGTAGATGGGATTGATGCAGCCTACAAGATGGTGATTTTGAGCCAATTTGCCTTTGGCATGAAGGTTGCCTTTGATGACGTAGCCCACAAAGGAATCCGCAACATCACACCAGAAGATGTAGCTGTGGCTCAAGACCTTGGTTATGTAGTGAAATTGGTTGGTTCTATCGAGGAAACTCCTTCAGGAATTGCTGCGGAAGTAACTCCAACCTTCCTTCCTAAAGCGCACCCACTCGCTAGTGTGAATGGGGTGATGAACGCTGTCTTTGTAGAATCTATCGGTATCGGTGAGTCTATGTACTACGGACCAGGTGCGGGTCAAAAACCAACTGCAACAAGTGTTGTGGCGGATATTGTTCGTATCGTTCGTCGCTTGAATGATGGTACCATTGGTAAAGACTTCAACGAATACAGCCGTGACTTGGTCTTGGCAAATCCAGAAGATGTCAAAGCAAATTACTACTTCTCAATCTTGGCTCCAGACTCAAAAGGTCAGGTCTTGAAATTGGCTGAGATTTTCAACGCTCAAGATATTTCCTTCAAGCAAATCCTCCAAGATGGCAAAGAAGGTGATAAGGCGCGTGTTGTGATTATCACTCATAAGATTAATAAAGCCCAGCTTGAAAATGTTTCAACTGAATTGAAGAAGGTTTCAGAATTTGACCTCTTGAATACCTTCAAGGTGCTAGGAGAATAAGATGAAGATTATCGTACCTGCAACCAGTGCTAATATCGGGCCAGGTTTTGACTCGGTTGGTGTAGCTGTAACCAAGTATCTTCAAATCGAGGTCTGCGAAGAACGTGATGAGTGGTTGATTGAACACCAGATTGGTAAATGGATTCCCCATGACGAGCGTAATCTCTTGCTCAAAATCGCTTTGCAAATTTTACCAGACTTGCAACCAAGACGTTTGAAAATGACCAGTGATGTTCCCTTGGCGCGTGGTCTGGGTTCTTCTAGCTCGGTGATTGTTGCTGGGATTGAACTAGCCAACCAATTAGGCAAGCTTAACTTATCTGACCATGAAAAGTTGCAGTTGGCGACCAAGATTGAAGGACATCCTGATAATGTGGCTCCAGCCATTTATGGTAATCTCGTTATTGCAAGTTCCGTTGAAGGGCAAGTCTCTGCGATTGTGGCAGACTTCCCAGAATGTGATTTTCTAGCTTACATTCCTAACTATGAATTACGCACTCGCGATAGCCGTGGTGTCTTGCCTAAAAAATTGTCCTACAAGGAAGCTGTTACTGCTAGTTCTATCGCCAATGTGGCGGTTGCGGCTTTGTTAGCAGGAGATATGGTGACAGCTGGGCAAGCAATCGAGGGAGACCTCTTCCACGAACGTTACCGTCAGGACTTGGTGAGAGAATTTGCTACGATCAAGCAAGTAGCCAAAGAGAATGGTGCCTATGCGACCTACCTCTCTGGTGCAGGACCGACAGTTATGGTCTTGGCTTCTCATGACAAGATGCCGGCGATTAAGGCAGAATTGGAAAAGCAACCCTTCAAAGGCAAACTGCATGATTTGAAAGTTGATACCCAAGGTGTCCGTGTCCAAGCAAAATAAAGAATAGAAGATAGGATGGGGAAACTCTTGACCAGAGGGCTTCCTATCCTTTTTTTGAAAAGAAGTTTATACTAAATGAAAATCAAAGAACAAACTAGGAAGCTAGCCGCAGGCTGCTCAAAACATGGTTTTGAGATTGTAGATGAAACTGACGAAGTTAGCTCAAAATACTGTTTTGAGGTTGCAGATGTAAGCTGACGTGGTTTGAAGAGATTTTCGAAGAGTATTAGTTAAAAACTTGATAAAGGAGAAACTAAGATGGCAGAAATTTATCTAGCAGGTGGTTGTTTTTGGGGCCTAGAGGAGTATTTTTCACGCATTTCTGGAGTGCTAGCAACTAGTGTTGGCTACGCTAATGGCCAAGTTGAAACGACCAATTATCAACTAATCAAGGAAACAGACCATGCAGAGACGGTTCAAGTGATTTATGATGAGAAGACAGTATCACTCAGAGAGATTTTACTTTATTATTTCCGTGTCATTGATCCATTGTCTATTAACCAGCAGGGGAATGACCGTGGTCGCCAATATCGAACGGGAATCTATTATCAGAATGAAGCAGATTTGCCAACTATCTACACAGTAGTGCAGGAGCAAGAGCGTATGCTGGGTCGAAAGATTGCAGTAGAAGTGGAGAAACTTCGACACTACATTTTGGCTGAAGACTACCACCAAGACTATCTCAAGAAAAATCCTTCCGGTTACTGTCATATCGATGTGACCGATGCTGAGAAGCCATTGATTGACGCCTCAAATTATGAAAAGCCTAGTCAAGAAGTGTTGAAGAAAAGCTTAACTGAAGAGTCTTATCGTGTTACCCAAGAAGCTGCTACAGAGGCTCCCTTTACCAATGCATATGACCAAACCTTTGAAGAAGGGATTTATGTAGACATCACGACAGGTGAACCACTCTTTTTCGCCAAGGATAAGTTTGCTTCAGGTTGTGGTTGGCCAAGCTTTAGTCGTCCGATTTCCAAAGAGTTGATTCATTATTACAAGGATCTGAGTCATGGAATGGAGCGAATCGAAGTTCGTTCTCGGTCAGGCAATGCTCACTTGGGTCATGTTTTCACGGATGGACCTCGGGAGTTAGGTGGACTTCGTTACTGTATCAATTCTGCTTCCTTACGCTTTGTGGCCAAGGATGAGATGGACGAAGCAGGATATGGCTATCTATTGCCTTACTTAAACAAATAAAATTGAGAGGGTGGGAGCTTCCCACTTTCTTCATTTTAGAAAATAGAAGGGATTTATGAAACACTTATTACCATACTTTAAACCCTACATTAAGGAATCAATTTTGGCACCCTTGTTCAAGCTACTAGAAGCTGTTTTTGAGCTCCTGGTTCCCATGGTGATTGCAGGGATTGTTGACCAATCCTTGCCCCAGAGAGATCAAGGGCATCTATGGATGCAGATTGGTCTACTCCTTATCTTTGCAGTGATTGGAGTTTTAGTGGCCTTGGTAGCTCAGTTTTATTCAGCCAAGGCTGCGGTTGGGTTTACCAAAGAACTGACAGACGACCTTTATCGTCATATTCTTTCCCTACCCAAGAACAGCAGAGACCGTTTGACAACTTCTAGCTTGGTGACTCGTTTGACTTCGGACACCTACCAGATTCAGACTGGTATCAATCAATTCCTGCGTCTCTTTTTGCGAGCGCCTATTATCGTTTTTGGTGCCATTTTTATGGCCTATCGAATCTCAGCTGAGCTGACTTTCTGGTTCTTGGTCATGGTTGTTATTTTGACAATTGTTATTGTAGGGCTCTCTCGACTGGTCAATCCTCTCTATAGTAGTCTGAGAATGAAAACGGACCAGCTGGTTCAGGAAACGCGCCAGCAATTACAAGGCATGCGAGTTATTCGTGCTTTTGGACAAGAAAAACGAGAATTACATATTTTTCAAACCCTTAACCAAGTCTATGCGAGACTGCAAGAAAAGACGGGTTTCTGGTCTAGTTTATTAACCCCTCTGACTTATCTGATTGTTAATGGAACTCTTCTTGTCATCATCTGGAAAGGCTATATTTCAATTCAAGGAGGTTTACTCAGTCAAGGTGCCCTCATTGCCCTTATCAACTACCTCTTACAGATCTTGGTGGAATTGGTTAAGCTCGCCATGCTGATAAATTCTCTCAACCAGTCCTATATCTCAGCCAAGCGAATCGAGGAAGTCTTTGATGAAGAGCCAGAAGATATCCATTCAGAGTTAGAACAAAAGCAAGCTACCAGCGAGCAGGTTTTACAAGTCCAAGAACTGACCTTTACCTATCCAGATGCGGCCCAGCCTTCTCTGAGAGACATTTCCTTTGATATGAAGCAAGGGCAAATCCTTGGTATTATTGGGGGAACAGGTTCTGGTAAATCAAGCTTGGTGCAAGTCTTACTTGGACTATACCCAGCAGACCAGGGAAGCATTGACCTTTATCGAGATGGACGTAGTCCTCTTAATCTTGAGCAGTGGCGGTCTTGGATTGCCTATGTGCCCCAAAAGGTCGAACTCTTTAAGGGAACTATTCGTTCCAACTTGACTTTGGGCTTAAATCAAGAAGTGACTGACCAAGAACTCTGGCAGGCCTTGGAGATTGCGCAAGCTAAGGATTTTGTCAGTGAAAAAGAAGGACTCTTGGATGCTGTAGTTGAGGCAGGAGGTCGAAATTTCTCAGGCGGACAAAAACAAAGGCTGTCTATCGCGCGTGCAGTCTTGCGCCAAGCTCCATTTCTCATCCTAGATGATGCGACCTCGGCCCTCGACACCATCACTGAGTCCAAGCTCTTGAAAGCTATTCGAGAAAATATGCCAAATACGAGCTTAATCTTGATTTCTCAACGGACTTCGACACTTCAGATGGCTGACCAGATTCTCCTCTTGGAAAAAGGTGAGCTCCTAGCTATCGGCAAGCACGAGGATTTGATGAAGACTAGTCAAGTCTATCGAGAAATCAATGCATCCCAGCATGGAAAGGAGGACTAGCATGAGACGACAAACCGCAAACCAGACGCTCAAACGTTTAGCCATAGATTTATCCAGCCATCCCTTCCTCCTTTTTCTAGCCTTTCTAGGAACTATTGCCCAAGTTGGCTTATCAATTTACCTACCTATTTTGATTGGGCAGGTCATCGACCAAGTCCTAGTGGCTGGTTCTTCACCAGTTTTTTGGCAGATTTTCCTCCAGATGATTTTGGTAGTCATAGGAAATACACTGGTGCAATGGATCAATCCCCTTCTTTATAATCGCTTAATCTTCTCTTATACTAAAGATTTGCGAGAGCGAATCATCCATAAGCTCCATCGATTACCGATTGCTTTTGTGGATCGGCAAGGCAGTGGAGAGATGGTCAGTCGTGTAACCACGGACATAGAACAGTTGGCAGCTGGTTTGACCATGATTTTTAACCAATTTTTCATTGGTGTCTTGATGATTTTGGTTAGTATTCTAGCAATGCTCCAAATTCATCTCCTCATGACCCTCTTGGTCTTGCTGTTGACGCCACTGTCTATGGTTATTTCACGCTTCATTGCCAAACGCTCTTATCATCTCTTCCAGAAACAAACAGAGACGAGGGGGATTCAGACTCAGTTGATTGAAGAATCGCTTAGCCAGCAGACCATTATCCAGTCCTTCAATGCTCAGGAAGAGTTTATCCAAAGACTGCACGAGGCTAATGACAACTACGCAGGCTATTCTCAGTCAGCCATCTTTTATTCTTCAACGGTCAATCCTTCGACTCGATTTGTAAATTCGCTCATTTATGGCCTTCTTGCTGGAGTGGGAGCCTATCGTATCATGATGGGTTCAACCTTGACTATTGGGCGTTTAGTGACTTTTTTGAACTATGTCCAACAGTACACCAAGCCCTTTAACGATATTTCTTCGGTGCTAGCTGAGTTGCAAAGTGCTCTCGCTTGTGCAGAGCGCGCCTATGCTGTCTTAGAAAGTCCTGAGATGGCTGAAACAGGCAAGGAAGTCTTGACCAGTGACCAAGTCAAGGGAGCTATTTCCTTTAAGCATGTTTCTTTTGGCTACAATCCTGAGAAGATATTGATTAAGGATTTATCTATTGATATTCCAGCTGGTAGCAAGGTGGCTATTGTTGGTCCGACAGGTGCCGGAAAATCAACTCTTATCAATCTCCTCATGCGTTTTTACCCTATTAACTCAGGAGATATCTTGCTGGACGGTCGTTCCATTTACGACTATACCCGAGCGTCATTGAGACAGCAGTTTGGCATGGTGCTCCAAGAAACCTGGCTCAAGCAAGGGACCATTCATGACAATATTTCCTTTGGAAATCCTGATGCAAGTCGGGAGCAAGTGATTGCTGCTGCCAAAGCGGCCAATGCAGACTTTTTCATCCAACAGTTGCCACAAGGATACGATACTAAGTTGGAAAATGCAGGAGAATCTCTCTCTGTCGGTCAGGCCCAGCTTTTGACCATCGCCCGGGTCTTTCTAGCTATACCAAAGATTCTTATCTTAGACGAGGCAACCTCCTCCATCGATACGCGTACAGAAGTGCTAGTACAGGATGCCTTTGCTAAACTCATGAAGGGGCGCACAAGTTTTATCATTGCCCACCGCTTGTCAACCATTCAAGATGCGGATTTGATTCTTGTCTTGGTGGATGGCGACATCGTGGAATATGGTAACCATAATGACCTCATGGCTAGAAAAGGCAAGTATTACCAAATGCAGCAAGCAGCAGCTTTTAGCTCTGAATAATCCTTTCTACTTTGAAATCTTATAGAGCCAAAAAAGTTGCCTTCGGGTGACTTTTTTGTTACAATAGCTAGAAAAATTATTCACTGTAAATTGTCTTATAGAAAAGGAGCCTAGAATGAAAGTCTATCAGCATGTAAATATCGTGACTTGTGACCAAGATTTCCATGTTTATCTGGATGGAATCTTAGCAGTTAAGGATTATCAAATCGTCTATGTCGGTCAAGAGAAGCCAGAGATTTTAGAGCAAGCTGAGCAGATTATAGACTATCAGGGAGCCTGGATCATGCCTGGTTTGGTCAATTGCCATACCCATTCTGCTATGACAGGCTTGCGAGGAATTCGGGATGACAGTAATCTCCATGAATGGCTCAATAACTATATATGGCCAGCAGAAGCTGAGTTTACACCAGATATGACTATCAAGGCGGTCAAAGAAGCTCTGACAGAAATGCTTCAGTCAGGAACAACAACCTTCAATGATATGTATAATCCCAATGGAGTGGAGATTGAGCAGATTTATCAGGCAGTCAAGGCTTCCAAGATGCGTTGTTATTTCTCACCGACCCTCTTTTCTTCAGATACAGAAACAACTGATGAGACTATAAGCAGAACACGAGCAATCATCGAGGAAATCTTAGGATATGAAAATCCAAATTTCAAGGTTATGGTAGCCCCACATTCTCCCTACAGCTGTAGTAGAGGCTTGCTGGAAGAGAGCTTAGATGTGGCAAAAGAGCTGAATATTCCCATCCATATCCATGTAGCGGAGACCAAGGAAGAATCAGGAATTATCCTAAAACGATACGGCAAACGCCCCCTCGCCTTTCTAGAAGAATTGGGTTACTTAGATCATCCGTCTGTCTTTGCTCATGGGGTAGAATTAAACGAGAGAGAAATTGAACGTTTGGCAATATCTCAAGTGGCAATTGCGCATAATCCTATCAGTAACCTCAAGCTAGCATCAGGTATTGCTCCCATCATCCAACTCCAAAAAGCAGGAGTAGCAGTCGGAATTGCTACAGACTCGGTTGCTTCCAATAACAACCTAGATATGTTTGAGGAAGGGCGGACTGCAGCCCTTCTTCAGAAGATGAAAAGCGGAGATGCCAGCCAATTTCCTATCGAAACAGCTCTCAAGGCACTGACTATCGAAGGGGCTAAGGTCCTTGGAATGGAAAATCAGATAGGAAGTCTGGAAGTTGGTAAGCAAGCAGATTTTCTCGTTATTCAACCACAAGGGAAAATTCATCTCCAACCCCAAGAAAATATGCTCTCTCACATGGTTTATGCTATTAAATCCAGTGATGTAGATGATGTTTATATTGCTGGAGAGCAGGTCGTTAAGCAAGGTCAAGTCCTGACAGTAGAACTTTAGAAGAAAAATCACGAAAAATTTTAAAAAAAGTTTGCAAAAATCTTGCATTCTTTTTTTAACTATGCTATACTTATATACGGTTTGAAAAAACTGCCTAAGACAGTAGGGGAGCCTGACTCATAAATATCCTACCGAGGACAAAACGTATCATGTAAAAAGAAGCGTATTGTACTTTCGTGTCTAGGTTTGGGCGCGTTTTTCTTTTGGAAAAATTCCCCAAGCAAAATAATTACGGAGGTGAACACACTAATGAGTGAAGCAATTATTGCTAAAAAAGCGGAACTAGTTGACGTAGTAGCTGAAAAAATGAAAGCTGCTGCATCTATCGTCGTTGTTGACGCTCGTGGTTTGACAGTTGAGCAAGATACAGTTCTTCGTCGTGAGCTTCGTGGAAGCGAAGTTGAGTATAAAGTTATTAAAAACTCAATCTTGCGTCGTGCAGCTGAAAAAGCTGGTCTTGAAGAACTTGCATCAGTATTTGTTGGACCATCTGCAGTAGCATTTTCTAACGAAGATGTTATCGCACCAGCGAAAATCTTGAACGATTTTGCTAAAGACGCTGAAGCACTTGAAATCAAAGGTGGTGCAATCGAAGGCGCTGTCGCATCTAAAGAAGAGATTCTTGCTCTTGCAACTCTTCCAAACCGCGAAGGACTTCTTTCTATGCTCCTTTCTGTACTTCAAGCGCCAGTGCGCAACGTTGCTCTTGCAGTCAAAGCGGTTGCAGACAACAAAGAAGACGCAGCTTAATCTTAAGCTACGCAGCGTAGCCTAGCTACAAAAAAATATTATAAATTTAAAAACTTATTTGGAGGAAATAACAATGGCATTGAACATTGAAAACATTATTGCTGAAATTAAAGAAGCTTCAATCCTTGAATTGAACGACCTTGTAAAAGCTATCGAAGAAGAATTTGGTGTAACTGCAGCTGCTCCTGTAGCTGTTGCTGCAGCTGGTGCTGCTGACGCTGGTGCTGCTAAAGATTCATTCGACGTTGAATTGACATCTGCAGGCGACAAAAAAGTTGGCGTTATCAAAGTTGTACGTGAAATCACAGGTCTTGGACTTAAAGAAGCTAAAGAACTTGTTGATGGTGCACCAGGTGTCATCAAAGAAGGTGTTGCAGCTGCAGAAGCTGAAGAACTTAAAGCTAAATTGGAAGAAGCTGGAGCTTCAGTTACTCTTAAATAATAGAGCAACTACATTAGTAGCTTAAAAACATGATTAAACCGCTATTCTTAGGAGTAGCGGTTTTCCTTTTTGTTCAAGAAGGGGCAAAAAGGGGGCTAGTATTCTTTAAAAGTGAGGAGAGTTAGATTGAAAGAATCATATTGGTAAATCGAAATGATAGATATTTGTATCATGTCATAAATCGTTATCAAACGATAATATTGATTTTCTTACAAATTAAGAGTATAATTTATAAAAATGAGTGTTCACTCAATTTTTGTGAAATTAAGGAGTAAAGAAAGTGGTTGTTGAAGCAATAGAGTACAGTCGTTTCGGTAACGAAGAGGTCTTGGATTTGGTGAAGATCGACTCTCAAGCCTTGGATGTAAATCAAGTGAGAGTAGAAGTTCATGCTGTTGGTTTAAATCCTATTGATTATAAAACTTTTGAGGGAGCGAAACCTCTTCGATTTCTATCTTTTATAACGACATTAAGGAAACCAAGTCGTTGGTTTGAATCTAAATCATCTTTATTTCCAAAATGTGTGGGGAGAGATTTTTCTGGAGTTATTACAGAAGTTGGAAATGAAATAACTAGGTTTTCAGTAGGAGATAAGGTGTTTGGAACAATGATTAGCGATCCTGGTTTGGGAACTAAGAGGGGAGCTTTAGCAACAGAAATTTGTGTCAATGAATCAGAAATTGTCTTGAAACCAGAGATGATCGATATGACTCACGCATCTACTATGGGAGTAGCTTCTCTAACTGTGGGTGGGGCTTTTAGAAGAATCGGTTTAAATTCAAGAGATACTGTTGTTATTTCAGCTGCAGCAGGAGGTATTGGAAGTATTGCAGTACAGTATGCAGTTGCTAAGGGTGCGACAGTGATTGGAATAGCAAGTAAGAAAAATGCAGAGTATCTGAAGTCTTTAGGTGCCATACCAGTAAGTTACGAAGAGAATATCAAGAAGGCTCTTCTATCAGCTAGTCCAACGCCTATTACAAAGTTTTTGGATTGTTATGGATCTGATTATGTTAGATTGGCTTTTAGTTTAGGCTTGAAAGGGACAGCTATTGGGACATTAGTACCGTCACCCTATGTTATGATAAAAGGTGCTCAGTTTACTGGTCCGAGACATTCTACATATGATGATTTTAGCACTTTATCTGAAATGGTCTCAGACGGGAAGGTTCAGCTGAAAATTGATCAAGTGTATGACTTTTCTCTAAAGTCAGTTAGAGAAGCCTATCGTAGTCTGAAAATGGGACACAGTCGAGGCAAAAAAGTCGTAAAAGTAAGAGAGTAGAAGAGAGGTGCTAGAGATGGAAAGTTTAGAACAAAAGTATGCTCAGACGTTAGAAGCTAGCAACTTGAGCTTAAAACAACGTCGAGTATTATTATCCAGCTTAAAATTATTCTCAGAAATTGGATTTGAAAATACAACGTCCAGCCTTATTGCCGAACGCGCTGGAGTGTCAGAAGGAACGGTTTTTAGTTACTTTAAAACAAAGGAAGGTATTTTAGAAGCTATTTTATCTACTTTTCTAGAACAGGTTATTCCAGAAGTGATTGAAGATTTCTCAGAAAAAAAATTCACAGTAGATCAAGAAACTTTTCCCTTCTTTTTAAAAAGTATTGTTAGAGATAGGCTCTTTTTCATTCAGGAGAATCAAATGCATGTTAAAATTCTCTTAGGGCGTTCTTTTATTGATAAAAATCTTTCTATCCAGTTAGGAAATATTATTGTTCAATCTATAATAGAACCAATTAGCCCCGTTTTGAATCAATTTAAAGAAAAAGGACTTATTCTAAATTGGTCAAATGAAAGAATTGTTCGCTATATTTTAGCTTTGAGTCTTTCTTATCTTATTCCCATGATGTTGAATGATGAAGGAACTATAAACATAGATGAAGTAGTTGATGAAATTGTTGAATGTTTGTCATCTGCCCTAATGAGAGTAAAATAAATTCTGATTTTAAAACTCACTGTTAATGGTGAGTTTTTTTGAACCCAATATAAAAATCCCCAATCAGAGTGATTGAGGATTGAGCTATAAATCTTATACTCAATGAAAATCAAAGAGCAAACTAGGAAGCTAACCGCAGACTGTACATGAGTACGGTAAGGCGACGCTGACGTGGTTTGAATTTGATTTTCGAAGAGTATTAAACAATACCTTGTGCAATCATAGCGTTTGCTACATTTTCAAAGGCAGCAATGTTTGCTCCTGCAAGGTAGTCTTTATCAAGACCATATGTTTCTGAAGTTGTTTTAGCTGTGTTGAAGATATTTGTCATGATGTCTTTGAGACGCCCATCAACTTCTTCACGAGTCCATGAGAGGCGAAGACTGTTTTGGCTCATTTCAAGGGCTGAAACGGCTACACCACCAGCGTTGGCAGCTTTTGCAGGTCCGTAGAAGATACCATTTTCTTTGTAAACTTTGATGGCATCAAGGTCGCTTGGCATGTTGGCACCTTCAGATACACAGATAACTCCTTGAGCAACTAAACGTTTAGCTGCTTCACCGTTGATTTCGTTTTGAGTAGCACATGGCAGAGCAATGTCATAGTTTCCAGCGTAAGTCCATACAGAACCTTCGTGATATGTTGCAGTTGCTTTTTCAGCAGCATACTCAGTCAAACGAGCACGACGTTTTTCTTTAACATCTACTAAAAGATCGAAATCGATACCATTTTCATCGATGACATAACCATTTGAGTCAGATACAGAGATAACAGTTGCACCGAGTTCAGTCGCTTTTTGAAGAGCGTATTGAGCAACGTTACCAGAACCTGAAATAACCACTTTCTTACCAGCAAAGCTGTTGCCGTTAGCTTTAAGCATTTCTTCAGTGTAGTAAACCAAACCGTAACCAGTTGCTTCTGGACGAATCAAGCTACCACCAAATCCAAGAGGTTTACCAGTCAAGACACCGGCATCAAATTGGTTAAGGCGTTTGTATTGACCATAAAGGTAACCAATTTCACGTCCACCAACACCGATATCACCAGCAGGTACGTCAAGTGATGGTCCGATGTGTTTTTGCAATTCAGTCATGAAGCTTTGGCAGAAGCGCATCACTTCAGCATCTGTTTTACCTTTAGGATCGAAGTCTGATCCACCTTTACCTCCACCGATTGGAAGTCCAGTCAAGACGTTTTTGAAGATTTGTTCAAATCCGAGGAATTTCAAAATCCCTTGGTTTACAGTTGGGTGGAAACGAAGTCCGCCTTTGTATGGCCCAACAGCTGAGTTGAATTGAACACGGTAACCACGGTTTACTTGAATGTTTCCATCACGGTCAACCCAAGGAACACGGAAAGAAATCACGCGTTCTGGCTCAGTAATGCGTGCCAAGATATTTTCTTCGATATACTCAGGATGTTTTTCAAATACAGGTTCCAAAGTGTTGAAAAATTCTTCAACAGCTTGGAGGAATTCAGCCTCGTGCCCGTTACGAGCTTTTACAGTTTCAAACACGCTTTGGATATATTCTTTAGCAGATGTCATATCGTTCTCCTTAAATTCTAATTTAATTATGTGTGTCATTATATCAGAATTTTTTTTAGCTGTAAAGAGAAAAACAAAAATTTTCTAAAAATTCTATCAATTTAGTTCCAGATTTTTCTTTATTCATAAAATACGAACCTTTTTCTTTGAACTACCTTTCTAAAAGAGAAAATCTGAAAATATGGTATAATATTAGCAATAAAAGGAATCCGGAGGATCAGAATCATGGTATCAACGAAAACACAAATTGCTGGTTTTGAGTTTGACAATTGCTTGATGAATGCAGCAGGTGTAGCTTGTATGACGATAGAGGAGCTGGAAGGAGTTAAAAACTCAGTGGCAGGAACCTTTGTCACTAAGACAGCGACCTTGGACTTTCGTCAGGGAAATCCTGAGCCACGCTATCAAGATGTTCCACTTGGTTCCATCAACTCTATGGGCTTGCCAAATAATGGCTTAGACTATTATTTGGATTATCTTTTGGATTTGCAGGAAAAAGAGCCAAACCGAACTTTCTTCCTTTCCCTAGTTGGAATGTCTCCAGAGGAAACCCATACTATCTTGAAAAAAGTCCAAGAGAGTGACTTTCGTGGTCTGACTGAGCTAAATCTTTCCTGCCCAAATGTTCCAGGAAAACCTCAGATTGCCTATGATTTTGAGACAACAGACAGGATTTTGTCAGAAGTATTTTCCTACTTTACCAAACCTCTTGGAATTAAGCTCCCACCTTATTTTGATATTGTTCACTTTGACCAAGCGGCAGCTATTTTCAACAAATATCCGCTCAAGTTTGTCAACTGCGTTAACTCAATTGGGAACGGACTTTATATAGAAGATGAGTCTGTCGTGATTCGTCCTAAAAATGGTTTTGGTGGGATTGGTGGAGAGTACATCAAACCGACTGCTCTAGCCAATGTTCATGCTTTTTATCAACGTTTAAATCCTCAAATCCAAATCATCGGAACAGGTGGCGTTCTGACTGGTCGTGATGCCTTTGAACACATCCTCTGTGGAGCTAGTATGGTACAGGTGGGAACCACCCTTCACAAAGAAGGTGTTGGTGCCTTCGAACGTATTACCAATGAACTGAAAGCAATTATGGCGGAAAAAGGGTACGAGAGTCTAGAAGATTTCCGTGGAAAATTGCGCTATATTGACTAAATTAAATCGAAAAATCAGAAGAAAGGAGAGAAGATGCTAGCTATTGAAGAAAGCCAGAAGTTGACTTTATCAAATTTACCTAGCCTGAGCCTTTTTACAGGCATAGATCAGGGCCAGTTTGAAGTGATGAAGAGTCAAGTGTTGAAACAGATTGGTTATGATTCTGCTGACCTCAACTTTGCCTACTTTGATATGAAAGAAGTTGTCTACAAGGATGTGGAACTGGAGTTGGTCAGCCTTCCTTTCTTTGCGGATGAGAAAATCGTGATATTAGACCATTTTGTCGATATCACAACAGCCAAGAAACGCTTTTTAACAGATGATGAACTCAAGTCGTTTGAGGAATACCTTGATAACCCTTCGCCAACAACCAAGTTGTTGATCTTTGCGGAAGGAAAACTGGATAGCAAGAGACGGTTGGTCAAATTACTTAAGCGTGATGCCAAGGTTTTTGACGCAGTAGAAGTCAAAGAACAAGAATTGCGCCAGTATTTCCAAAAGTGGAGCCAGAAACAAGGTCTGCAGTTTGTGGGGAAATCCTTTGAAAATCTCCTCATCAAGTCGGGTTTTCAATTTAGTGAAATCCAGAAAAATCTGCTCTTTTTACAGTCCTATAAGGAAGACTCTGTTATCGAGGAAGAGGATATTGTCAATGCTATTCCCAAGACCTTGCAGGACAATATTTTTGATTTAACTCAGTTTATTCTGACTAAAAAGATGGATCAGGCGCGTGACTTGGTTAGAGACTTGACCTTGCAAGGGGAAGACGAAATCAAGCTCATTGCAGTCATGTTAGGACAATTTCGGACTTTTACTCAGGTGAAGATTTTGTCGGAGTCTGGGCAAACAGAAGCGCAGATTGCAAGTAGTTTAGGTAGTTATCTGGGACGTAACCCAAATCCTTATCAAATCAAGTTTGCTCTGAGAGATTCACGAGGACTTTCCTTGAGTTTTTTGAAGCAAGCTATTTCCTATTTGATTGAGACAGACTATCAGATTAAAACAGGTCTTTATGAAAAAGGTTTCCTTTTTGAAAAGGCACTCTTACAGATTGCTAGTCAGGTAAATTGATATTTTTTTGAAACTACAACCCGCGTCAGGATTATCTTGTCGTGGGTTTCTTGCTGATTTGCTTGTTTTATTAGAAAGTATCTCAGTGATTTCTTCATCTATAAGCAAAAAACTTGAAAAAAGTGAATGTTTGCGTTATCATTTTCATATAGAAAGAAAAAGAGGTATTACAGATGGCTATTATCTTACCAGATCTTCCATATGCATACGACGCTTTGGAACCATACATCGATGCGGAAACAATGCACTTGCACCATGACAAACACCATCAAACTTATGTCAACAATGCAAATGCAGCTCTTGAAAAATACCCTGAAATTGGTGAAGACCTTGAAGCCTTGCTTGCTGATATAGAATCTATCCCAGCTGATATCCGTCAAGCACTTATCAACAATGGTGGTGGGCACTTGAACCACGCTCTTTTCTGGGAATTGATGACTCCTGAAAAAACAGCTCCATCAGCAGAACTTGCAGCAGCAATCGATGCAACATTTGGTTCATTTGAAGAATTCCAAGCAGCCTTCACTGCAGCAGCAACAACTCGTTTCGGTTCTGGATGGGCATGGTTGGTTGTTAACAAAGAAGGTAAACTTGAAGTGACTTCAACAGCAAACCAAGACACACCAATCTCAGAAGGTAAAAAACCAATCTTGGGCTTGGATGTTTGGGAACATGCTTACTACGTGAAATACCGCAACGTGCGTCCTGACTACATCAAAGCTTTCTTCTCAGTCATCAACTGGAACAAAGTAGATGAATTGTACGCAGCTGCTAAATAATGGTATATGGAGGGAAGAATTGTTCTTCTCTTTTTTAGGTTATATGACTCTGGTCTGACGAAATCGTCAGACTTTTTTCATTTTTATGAGAAACGTGCTAACTGCTAGAAATTATGGTAGAATAAAGTATTAAGTAATCGTGGAAAAAGGATATCTATGCGAAAAGAAATTGCACCTGAATTATACAACTATAACAAATTTCCTGGTCCTGAGTTCCATTTGCATGGGGACAAGGTCGAAACGGAAGGGATAGCTTTTTCCTTGGTTGAAAATATCAAGGATGCCTTTGATGTGACGGCTTTTAATCAGCGTTTTTCAGAAGTCTTAACTAAGTTTGATTATATCGTGGGGGACTGGAGCAACGAACAGCTTCGCCTACGAGGTTTTTACAAGGATGACCGAACAGAGGAAAATCTTGAAAAAATCAGTCGTTTACAAGACTATCTTTTAGAGTATTGTAGTTATGGTTGTGCCTATTTTGTTCTAGAAAATGAAGCCCCTAAACGAGCATCATTTGACAAGAAAATGCGTAAGAAGGAAGAAGAGACGCCTTCTAGAAAAGGAAAGAAACCGACTCAAACCAAACGAAAACCGAATGCAGATAAGAAAAATAGACGTCGTCAGAAAGACCAGCATTCTCAGAAAGAGGACAAGGGACAACGTCATTTTGTCATTCGTCAGAAGTGAGTAGAGAATAAGGAGAAGAAATGAAACCGTCAATTTATAGTTTAACACGTCAAACCATGCAGGAATGGGTATTGGAGCAGGGAGAAAAGAAATTCCGTGCAGATCAAATCTGGGAATGGCTTTACCGTAAACGTGTGCAGTCATTTGAAGAAATGACTAACCTTTCAAAAGATTTGATTGCTAAGCTCAATGACCAGTTTGTGGTCAATCCCTTGAAACAGCGAATCGTTCAAGAGTCTGCTGATGGTACAGTTAAATATCTTTTTGAGTTGCCTGATGGTATGTTGATCGAGACTGTACTCATGCGTCAACACTATGGTTTGTCAGTCTGTGTGACCACTCAGGTCGGCTGTAATATCGGTTGTACCTTCTGTGCCTCTGGTTTGATTAAGAAGCAACGCGACCTCAATAATGGGGAAATCGTAGCGCAGATCATGCTGGTTCAGAAATACTTTGATGAGCGTGGTCAGGATGAGCGTGTCAGTCATATCGTTGTCATGGGAATTGGTGAACCATTTGATAATTACAACAATGTCTTGAATTTCGTTCGTACCATCAATGATGACAAGGGAATGGCCATCGGTGCTCGTCACATTACGGTTTCAACTTCAGGTTTGGCCCATAAAATTCGTGATTTTGCTAATGAAGGAGTTCAGGTCAATCTTGCCGTTTCCCTTCACGCACCTAACAATGAATTGCGCTCAAGCATCATGAAGATTAACCGTGCCTTTCCGATTGAAAAACTCTTCGCAGCTATTGAGTACTACATCGAAACAACCAACCGTCGTGTGACCTTTGAATATATCATGCTCAATGAAGTCAACGATGGTGTAGAACAAGCCTTAGAATTAGCTGAATTGCTCAAGAACATCAAGAAATTGTCTTATGTAAACTTGATTCCTTATAACCCAGTTAGTGAGCATGACCAATATAGTCGTAGTCCCAAAGAGCGCGTCATGGCCTTCTATGATACACTCAAGAAAAAAGGGGTCAACTGTGTTGTTCGTCAAGAGCACGGTACTGATATTGATGCAGCTTGTGGACAATTGCGTTCTAATACAATGAAACGTGACCGCCAGAAAGCAGTCGCAGCAGTCAATCCTTAATGATGAAGAAAACTCATAATCATATTTTGGTCTTGGGGGTCATTTTCTATAGCATTTGTATCGTCTACTTTTGTTTTACTCCTCAAGAACATTCTCCCGTGGGAGTGGAAACTCCAGGTATTCAGCATCTTGGACGCCTGGTTTTTCTTTTGACTCCTTTCAATTCTTTCTGGAAACTGGGCGAAGTGGGTGATATGGGACAATTATATTGGATTTTTTTACAAAATATCCTCAATGTCTTCTTGCTTTTTCCTCTGATTTTCCAACTCCTTTATCTCTTTCCAAACTTAAGGAAAACAAAAAGGGTCCTTCTTTTCAGTTTTTTAGTTAGTCTTGGAATCGAGTGTACGCAGTTGGTCTTGGACTTTTTCTTTGATTTCAATCGCGTCTTTGAGATTGATGATTTGTGGACCAATACCTTGGGTGGCTATTTGGCTTGGCTCCTCTATAAACAATTACATAAAAACAAGATAAGGAATTAAAATGAGTATTTTAGAAGTTAAAAACCTGAGTCACGGTTTTGGTGACCGTGCAATTTTTGAAGATGTGTCCTTCCGTCTCCTCAAGGGAGAGCATATCGGTCTGGTCGGTGCCAATGGTGAAGGAAAATCAACCTTTATGAGCATTGTAACTGGTAAGATGTTACCAGATGAAGGAAAGGTGGAGTGGTCCAAATATGTGACTGCTGGTTACTTGGATCAGCACTCAGTCTTAGAAGAAGGTCAGTCTGTTCGTGATGTTCTCCGTACAGCCTTTGATGAGCTTTTCAAAGCTGAAGCCCGTATCAATGACCTTTATATGGAAATGGCTGAAGACGGAGCGGATGTTGATGCTCTCATGGAAGAAGTTGGCGAACTCCAAGACCGTCTGGAGAGTCGTGATTTCTATACCTTAGATGCTAAGATTGATGAAGTGGCGCGTGCCCTCGGTGTCATGGACTTTGGCATGGATACAGATGTAACCTCTTTGTCAGGTGGGCAAAGAACCAAGGTACTTTTGGCCAAGCTTCTCCTTGAAAAACCCGATATCTTGCTTTTGGACGAGCCGACCAACTACTTGGATGCTGAGCATATTGATTGGCTTAAGCGTTATCTCCAAAACTATGAGAATGCCTTTGTCCTCATTTCACACGATATTCCATTCCTCAATGATGTTATTAATATCGTCTATCATGTGGAAAATCAACAGCTGACGCGTTACTCTGGTGACTACTACCAGTTCCAAGAAGTCTATGCCATGAAGAAATCTCAGCTAGAGGCGGCCTACGAACGTCAGCAGAAAGAGATTGCCGACCTCAAGGACTTTGTCGCTCGAAACAAAGCGCGTGTTGCAACACGAAATATGGCCATGTCTCGTCAGAAGAAATTGGATAAGATGGATATTATCGAACTGCAAAGTGAGAAACCAAAACCATCCTTTGATTTCAAACCAGCTCGTACACCAGGGCGCTTTATCTTCCAAGCCAAGGACTTGCAAATTGGTTATGATCGTCCTCTTACTAAGCCTTTAAATCTTACCTTCGAACGCAATCAAAAGGTTGCGATTATTGGTGCCAATGGTATCGGGAAAACAACTCTCTTGAAGTCTCTCTTGGGTATTATTTCGCCAATTGCTGGGGAAGTTGAACGCGGTGATTATCTAGAACTTGGTTATTTTGAACAGGAAGTAGAAGGCGGTAATCGCCAAACACCACTAGAGGCTGTCTGGAATGCCTTTCCTGCCCTTAACCAAGCAGAAGTCCGTGCAGCCCTTGCTCGCTGCGGTTTGACAACCAAGCATATTGAAAGCCAAATTCAGGTCTTGTCAGGTGGGGAACAAGCCAAGGTTCGTTTTTGTCTCTTGATGAATCGTGAAAACAATGTTTTAGTGTTGGACGAGCCAACCAACCACTTGGATGTGGATGCCAAGGATGAACTCAAACGCGCTCTAAAAGAATACAAGGGATCGATTCTTATGGTCTGTCACGAGCCAGATTTCTATGAAGGCTGGATGGATCAAATCTGGGACTTTAATAATCTAACTTAAAAATCAGTATAAAAGAAATACAGTACCGAATGCGGATACTGTATTTTTTAGGTTTTTAAGATTTAAAATCGTAGTCTTTCACCACATCGATGCTATCGATAGTAATAGCAGTCGTTGGCTTGTCTTTTTCATCTTTTTCAGCTTTAGCAATCTTATCTACAACATCCATACCGTCAATCACTTGGCCAAAGACTGGGTGTTTGCCATCTAGACTAGGATTTCCACCTTCTTTATAGGCTTCGATGATTTTCTTTGGATACTTGCTTGTAGGGAGTTTAGCAGAGATATCTGTAGAGTTTTGGTTGATGAAGAATTGGCTACCATTGGTGTTTGGTTGACCAGTATTAGCCATCGCAAGAGCACCACGGATGTTATAGAGATAAGGAGTGATTTCGTTCTTGAAACCAGTTCCCTTGTCTTTTGTCTTATCCTTGTCATGCCAGATAGACTGACCACCTGTACCATCTCCCTTCGGATCTCCAGTTTGAACCATGAAGCCATCGATGACACGGTGGAAGGTAATGCCGTTATAGTAGCCTTCTTTGGCATGAGTGAGGAAGTTTTCAACCGCTAGAGGAGCCAGTTTAGGAAAGAGTTTAATGCGGATATCGCCTTGACTTGTGTGGAGAATCACTTCAGCCTCGTCTTCAGCAACTTCCTTAGAAAGTTGAGGGAAATTGGCATTTTCATTTGTTAAAGCATCGTTTAAGTCCTTGGCGGATTGTGCAGCTGCTTTAGAACTTTCTTCAGCAGCAAGACTTGAATCCACATAATCATCACCACGCAGGCTACGTTGGATGCTGCTACATCCAGCTAGGGCTACAGTGGATAGTAAAAGAAGGGTTGCTAGTTTTTTCATTCTGTTCCTCTCAAAAATTCATTTCTACCATTGTACCCTAAAAGGAAGTGGATTTCAAATATTAGTGACAAGACAGTTTTAGAGAAAATCAACCCCAAAGTCGCTTGATTAGAGATTCTTCTTTGGATGTCGATCGATAATGTCCTGGTACTGTTTCAGTATTTGCTCTCCCTTTGGAGTCAATTTGTAGCCACAAATTGAAAAGTGACTTGCTAATTCTTCTTCTGAAAAGTTGTCATGAAGGACTTGGTTCAAATCAGCAGCCTTCATCTTAGATAGTTCTGTAATTCCCTTGCTTTTCAAAATATTCTTTTTCATTGTAGCATTCAGATGGTCGAGTGAATCAAAAGCTGTTTCAATGACAGCATAACCTTTTTCTACCAGAGTTTTTAGATGCTTTGGGGCATCAATGCCATAAGTGTACTCAAAGTATTTAGGGAACTAGATCTTAAGAAAGCTCGTAAAGTATCACAATTAGTAAACGTTAATTTGAAAGAATTACTATATTTTTAAAGAACACATTTTCAAAGGATTTTTTCTTTTGGCTTCAATTCCTAATTAATCAATGAACTTAATACTAGGTCTCGAAAAGAATTATGCTTCCTCTTTCTGTCTGAGTTCAAAGAGGTCTTCTACTTTCAGATTAAAAACTTGAGCAATTTTAAGAGCCATTTCCAGCGAAGGGTTGTAACGGTTATTTTCCAAGTGCAGAATTGTCTCGCGTCGCATGCCGATGCGGTCGGCTAACTCCTGCTGGGTCATGCCTGTGGATTCACGAACAGATTTGAGATTAGTAATAATCTTGCTTTCTTTGGCCATGCTTATCCTCTACGTTCCAAGATAAAATAGACAACCGCAAAGATGCAAATCAAGGCAGCTATGCTAATAAATATCTGTCCCATGTAAAGAGTGAGAGACCCCATATACCCAATGATAACTGCTAGGATCATCAGTGCGCCTAGTATACAAACAAACATCAAGCTAGCTGCCTTTGCTAAATTAGCATAAAAGCGTTCGTCCGGAGTTTCCTTGACATTTTTTAAAGAGAAAAAACCAAATACAATCACTTCAATAACGAGGCCAATTCCCAAAATCCATTCTTTAATACCAGAACTTTCGCTTGGGGTTGCAACCCAAATTCCTACTGTATAAAAAATGCTTGCTGCAAAAATAAGTATCGCGTAAAGCTTAGCAGACAAGTCAAAAATAATCTTTCCCTTACATTTCTGACTCTTATGTAGCCAGCTCCAAATAGCTACAATCTGACCTAACACTGAAATACCAGTAATAACTAACTTGGGTCCCCAACTAAGATTAGAACCAAATAAAACAATAAAATCAATAAAGAGAGCTACGGCAATCATTGCAATGAGGCCACGCATTTTTTGACTTTTTTTCATGATAGACTCCTTTTTTGTGTTATAAATATATCACATCTAAATTTAGAAAGCAAGAATTTATGTTCCAAGGTGGCAATTATTTGAAAAAATTTTTTAATAAAAGCCCTCGCTAGTCAAACAACTAAAGAATTCTTTGAAGCAATGCATCGGATTTGGTTTGGATAGTTTCGTTAATAATATTTGATGATAAAGAATTTTTGAAAAATCTAGATACTGTATGAATCTCTACTTTTTTCTTAGACTGTTATAAAGTCTGTCAGAATAAGCTTTGTAGGTGTAGAAGTTAATTTTTACAGAACTAAATTATTCCCCTATTTAGAATCTATTAATTCATATTTTATAAATTAATTAGTAGATATCATTCTTAAAATCCTTGATATTTCGCTTAGGAACAGGCTTGGGATTTAGAAGCCAAGCATCCAAATCACGTTCAGTCGATATGGGTTTGACTTGATGGTCTTTATAAAATGTTTCTAAAATAGTATTCACTGATAGCCTCTTTCAAACTTTTATTTTCTATTCTAACAAATTTCTAAATGGTTTAAAATTTTATTTTTTCCTTTATTTTGTTATTTCTTGAGTACTAGCTTCTCAGAAAAAACATTGAGAGCAGGTGCGACAGAATTTCCATTCAGCGAAGTATCCGATAAGAAAATAGGGTTGACTGCCTCAACAAGAGCATCTTCTGGAAAGACAATGGTAGCAGCAGGTGTAATAACGTGGAAGGCATCATGAGTTTCACTATTTAGAATATGTCTTTGGTACTTTCCTTCTTTACCAAAGACATAACGAGGAGTGTTTCCTAATTTTTCGTAGTAAGCAGTGCAGATAAATTCTGGTAGCATAACAAGTGTTTCTGGGATCATAAGTGTTTCCTTTCTGAGTGTAAAATAAAAAGAGTTAAGCTAGTTGCTTCACTCTTGAGTAGTAGTGAATGGAGAGTTTACGTTTAAACATTCTAGTTTAGAATTCCACTTCAGCATGAGAAAATCCTGTGATGAGTGATTTCTTTGCTAAAGAATCTAAATCATTCAAAGCTTGAGTGTATAGCTGTGAAGTTAGCTTATCAGATGAACTAAATATTCTATATGTAAATGTGTAATTATCGTAAAGTCTTTTATATTGTAGTGCGAAAAAAGTTTGTCATAGTTTCCTCCTTTATTGTAAAAGTAAAAAAGCAACTAAGAAAAAAGAAGACTTAGTAGCTTGAGAGTGAGTCTATCAAGGTAGATAGACAGCAGTAAAGAAAAGTTATTTGGTTGAAGGAACTCTCCTTCACGGTGGCAACGTTTAGTAAGGTGTTTTGCATGAATTACCATCACTTTCTCAGCCAATCTCATCAGGTAGTCACAATCTTGCCCTTAAGATTCTCTTACGCCCTTTGGCGAAGCCAGTTCACTTTACTATTCGGAAAAGTGCGAAAGTCCGAAATGCGTGGAAGCCCACAAAAATGTTTTATATCTTCACTTCAACCAT
Organism: bacterium; assembly: GCA_905221065.1. Taxonomy (GTDB): domain Bacteria; phylum Bacillota; class Bacilli; order Lactobacillales; family Streptococcaceae; genus Streptococcus. The sequence continues at coordinate 7,256 of CAJNBS010000013.1, read as the reverse complement.
AAAGAGACTTGACTTTTCTTTCCAAAACGTTTACAACAAAGGTACGAAGTTTAGTGTTGTTCTGATGATTAGTCATCTAGTTGTCAGACGCACTTTTTATTTAATTTTCAAAGATCGTGATGCTAGAAGTTAGCATTATTATTTTTAAAACCGATATAACTACCAGCTATATTTACATTGTGTAACTGATGGTTATATTTGTCAAGAGATTTTTGAAAAAATTTAAAAAATTTTTAGAGGCTTAAAAATGGAATTTTCGGAACGCTTGAAAAAACTAAGAAAAAAGGCAAACTTTACTCAAGTTGAAGTTGCTGAAAAACTAGGAATTTCGCAACCTGCGTACGCTTCATGGGAACGTGGAGCTAAAAAACCAACACAAGAAAATCTTGTTAAAATTGCACAAGTTTTAAATGTGCCCGTTGATTATCTAGTTGGAAACTCAGATAATACAGATGATGAATTAGGTAATATTGAGTTACTTTTTCGTATGAACTCAAAAGGGTTGACTGATGAGGAAAAAGAAATCTTTAAAAAAGAATTAATTGAATTTATGTTAGAAAGAAAGTTTTTAATAAAGGGCACTAGTGTACCATGTGTATCATAGAAATGTTGATTGGACTATGTCTGACTAAAGTTCAATCAACTAAATAACTTGGAACTTTGATTAAATATTAAAACTATTAAAAGTGGAGAACTAAGTTATGTTGAGTCTGCCTTTGAAATAATTATAGATGAGTTGGTAGATATAAAGTTTTAACTAATAAATTTGCATTACAGGAGGTTGAATGTGAAGAAAACAGGTAAAGGAATTGTGACAGAAATCCATAATAATTATGGTATTATTCGTACAGACTCATTTAATCAGAGGGGCGATTTTGAAGATATTCCATTTTTGATAAAAACGGGGATGATTGTTGAATCGAATGGAGATAGCTACATCAAATATTCTAAAGACGTTTCTTTTGAACTACAATCAACGGATGGTTTAAGAAGACAGGGGAGAATCTTTGAATTAACAAATATTGTCTTTGATGGTAAAGTTGAGTATTTTAAAAGGGATTTTCCGAATGAAAATTATGTGCTGCGTGTCATTGATCAATTTAACAGGTATAATTTTGGAACGACAGAAATTGATAATTTAAATAGTTATCAAAAATATGAATATCTTCAGAATATTGGATTTCAACCGAGAATGTTAAATTACTTAATTGACGGTATTTTTTAAGTCAAGAGGTTCTCTCATTTTTACTAAAAACCCATCAAGCTAACTATGAAATTAGTATTGAGGATCTTAAGTTAGATCCTAAGTTGATAATTGCTGTTGATAAAGTAGATCAAAAATTTAGAGCTTATTTAATGGAATGGGTACTTCAGGTCGAAAATGCCATCAAGCAATTTTTAAGCAGAATGTCAATTCGAGATGGAATTAATGGGTCTGTTATTTCAACATTTGAATTATGGAGGGAAAAGAAAGGAAACAAAATTTTTGAAAAAGCAAGGAAAGAAAAAATTTTTCGAAGAGCATCGGACTTCTTTGATTATGTGAATAGTGATTTTTGTCCCCTAGAGGACTTTTTGGAACAGTTAGATTTGTTTGAATTAAAAGAATTTACAAGCTATTGGTATGCGAATATTAAGGAACAATTCAACAATGAACAACTTGAAATATTAAATAGCTCATTAAAATTTTTTAGTGATTTATCTGTTTTGAGAAATGCAGCGGCACATGGCAGACCTGTTCTTCCGGGTTTTATGGATCCTGATTTCAATCCTAATTGGGATTTGGAGTTCGATTTTACAGAGGGTAGAACAAAAATTACAAAGTGGGAATTATACCCTTTTTTAGAATCATATTGGAAAAGTCAGAATTTAAAAACAGAATATACTCCACCATTGATTCAAATAATTTTTGGAAATAAACTGAGAAAAGCTTGGGTAACACTAAATTATTTATATAAAACACTTATGCCTTTACTTGATGAAAGAGCTACAAAAAACTTTTTGCAACAAGTAGATCTGTTTCTACGATATCCTTCATCAGTTGAGGAACATTTAAAAGAATTAAGAGATGTAAATTTATTTGAACTAAAACTTTCCTATATGGGAATGACTACATTAGAAACATTTACTAGAGTTCCGGCTCCATATAAAGAAATTTCAAATGAAGCCTTTTCAATTTTATATAATCCTATGCTCAATGAATGATATAATTATACGGATAAATTCAGTAGACAATTGTCTACTTTTTTTATACAATAAACTCAACCTATTTGGTTTAGCTTGGTAACCTGAACTTAAGGGGGTGTTATTTATTGGACAAATTGTATACAAGAGTAAGTAAAACTACAAAACAACGATTATATCAGTACATGAAAGACAATAATATTTCTCTATTAAACTATCAATTTAATTCATTTTTTCAGCATTGTGTAAAGATGAATACAATTCAAGTAATTAGTCACCACTTTACGAACCACAAGATTGAAGGTTTAACTATAATTGATGAGTATGGGATTAGTTTTTCTTATGAGAAGGATAACCCAAAAGTTAAGCAGAATTTTACCCTATGTCATGAATTAGGCCATTTTGTTCTTGACCATAACGGTACATGTTTTACAGAATCTGTCGACAATCAAGAAAGTTTACTAGAACGTGGGGCAAATATTTTTTCTGCTTTAGTGTTAATGCCAGATATTGTCTTATTATCTAAAGTCTATTATAGTTGTGATAGTTTTCAGGGAGTACAAGAAAGTTTAGAGGTTTCAAAATAAGCTTTATACTATCGTTTAATAGATTTATTACGAATGTATTTCCCAAATGGGGAAGATAAAATTAAACATGCTGTTAATGACTATATGGATATGAAAAATTCTTCAATCAATATAATGCTTCTCTAAAGGTTCAGATCCAAAATCGTATTTTTGTACACGGATTTGTTTCAAGTCAGGAACTGCCAGAGTTAGTTGACCAGAATAATTGGAAAGAACTAAGAGAAAGTATTGATAATTTAAAAATTTGGTTAATTTATAACAAAGGAAAATCAGTAGCATATGCGTGGGATAGTACAAAAATATCAGATCAAGAAGCGAGAAAGAAAGCAGAATTACAATTACAATTACTATTAATGCAATGAAAGGAAAATGATTAGTCAATCAAACAAAATGAAAACATATAGAAAAGAATATTATGAAAATAAATTGCAGATGGACTATTTCTCAGACGATTTTTTTAGATTTGTAGAGGACTTTCAAAAATATTCTTCGATGAATACTTCCTTAACTTTTTTAATTAATGATATATTAAGAACTATAGCAATTAACCAAAAAAATTTTTTTGTCTTAAATAAAGAGAAAACGAAAGATGGTAAAGATCATTATTTTTGGTTCGAAATAAAAATTCTAGATAATTACTCAATAAGATTTTTTAAATATTTAAACTCTTCTCTTTATAACAACAGCAGACAAAAGCTCTAATTTTATGATATAATTTTATGGATAGTATATTTGGAGTTTGGCCTAATACAAAGCCAATGGTTGCGGTTTCAAATAATGAGCAATTTAGCAATCTGATTATTTGAAAGGCGTTAAAAGGGGAGTTAAATGATTACATCAGAAGAAATTAAAGCTCGTTTATGGAATGGTGCAAATGAATTACGTGGGTCCATGGCATTTATCTGCAGATACAAACTTTGACACAGCCTTCAATGCATGGCAGGAAAATAGACAAATGAATATTGTCAAAGAATTTGCGACAGAGTGGGGACTAGATAGTCTACTACTTGCTAAATCACTGAAATCTTATGACTTGAAAAAGCCAGAAGAAATTCCATTCAGGGAAGATATCGTAAAAACACTTGATGCGACTAAGGCAACAAATCAATTTGCCGGAAGCAAACTTAAACTCAACATGGAATTGAATAAAGTTCTTTCTCAATGGATGCAGGAAATGAAATTAAGATTTAAGTAAAAATAAAAATATCAAGATGATATTAGATTTCTTTTTAAAATTACTTTTTCATTTAGTTTTGTTAAGTGTAGAAAAGATTGTTAGATAACTATTAAATTATTTGGAGTTATAACTTATAAATAATAGAACGGAGTGAATCGTGAGAATAAGTAAAGTTGAGTATGTTTTTGCAGATAAAAACTTTAAATTTGAGTTTAACAGTAATTCAGAAGAAGATAATAATACATATAGTTTGATACTAGGAAATAATGGGTCTGGTAAAAGTACTTTTTTTGAAGTATTATTAGGTAAATTTTCTGAGGAATATGACCAAAAGGAGCCCTCATCAGTTGAACTTGAAGAAGGTTCTTTAAAAAAGATAATTCTATCTACTTATTCGCCATTTGATAGAATTAGCAATAAGACTTTGAGGGAAAGTAGCAGGGTATTTTTTAAAATCAAATCTAAGAAAAATGAAAAGAAAGTAGAAGAAGGAACGGCTCAGAAGAATACGGAAGTTATTTATCCTATCCATACTCATGATAAAATAGTTTCATTAGCGTGTAGCTCGTATTATAAATGCATTATTAAAAATGATAGACACTTTGATAATGTAGAAAAAGCGGTGTCGAATTTACTTGAGTTAGATAGTTCTAATAAATTATTCCTTATTGAATCAATAAATCAAGCAAAGATTCGAAAACTTTTTTCAGATGCAATTTCATCATATAATAACGATGTTTATAGAAAAGTTCATGAAAGAATTTCTTATACCGAGCAGAGTGAACAGATATTATTAAAATCCTTTTGGGAATTAATGTATAAAAGGAATGAATTATTTGAGGAAATATATAGATTATTTGAAGTAGAAATAAGTACAGAAGAACATGAAAAATTAGTGATTAATTATCTAAACACGGAATTTATACCACGGTTTGCAGATGATAAAATAAAAACTGAAGATTATTATGAAAAAATGAGTAATAATTTTGAAAGATTTATTGCAAATGCAAATTATTTTGATAGTGGACATTTTTATTCATACGAAGATATCATAGAACGAATTTATTACTTGGCAGAAATAAGAAAAAAAATGTTTGAGATATTAGGCGAATTTAAAAAATTAGAGGATAAAGGAAAGTCGTATTTTATATACCATGATTTAAATAATTATTTTTTAAAATTTGAACAACCAGAATCGTTTAATATTTTTTTAGTTTTAGTTTATTTGAAAGAGCTATATAAAAATATAAAATCAAATCACGGTAAAGAAGTTAAATATGATGATTATTATAAAAAGTTACTTTCAGTAAATGACATAGAAAAATTTTATCAATCTAATTTTAAGGAAGATTACAAAACTCTAATGAATTTAGATTTTGATATTCTTGAAAAAACTAATAATTTTTTAATTGATGACTTAGTAATTTTAAAAAGTAATAGATATACTTCAATATCTCAACTAAGTTCAGGTGAGTTCTCAATATTTCTTCGTATTATGGAGATAAGTTTGTATATTGAGAATGATTCACTTATTTTAATTGATGAACCAGAAATTCATTTAAATCCTAAATGGATAAATCAATATTATTACATACTTAGAAAATGTTTCTCAAATTTAAATTGCCACTTTATAATCGCAAGTCAGTCTCCACTTATTGTAGGTATGTTTTCCAAGGATCAAATTTTTTATTTAGATGCAAATAATAAGGGAAATAGTGTTAGACGTGTAAAGGAAGAAACATTTGCTGGTAGTATTGATAGTATTTTAAAATATATTTTTGATGTTGACTATTCAGATAATCAATTTATCCAACAAGAAGTAAGGAATATAGAAAGACTTTCAAAAACTAATTTATTGGAAGCAATAGATAAAATTGACAAGATAGCTTATGGGACAATTCAGAATAAACTCTTAGATCACATATTAACAGAAGAAAACATTTCTCGTTACGAAGAGATAATAGAAAAAGGAGGTGAATATGAGTAGAAAATATAAATTAACATCATTTACAGCAGACATTAGTAGACTGCTTGAAGAGAGTAATAATGGAAAAGATAAATCTGTAATTCTAAATACTGATTGTGATAATTTAAAATTTGTATATGATGAAGTCCCTACGATAAGAAAAATAATTGATTATTTATTAGATAGCAATATAAAAGCAGATATTATTATACAAGATAAATTCTTTAAATCTAATTATTTTAATTATTTTAGATTAGATAGGAATTGTACTATACCAGATAGTGTAAAAAACATAGCTATTTTTTATGAACAATTTAAAGAAGATTCTTATTTTAGTTATAAAGAAATATATACCTATGTATTTGGCGAAGGTAGTAAAAAATTAAAAAATAGCTATGACTTAGCATTTGGAAATATTAAAGAATATTTTTCTCGAGGAACGTATCATACTCATTGTTCTGTTTGTCAACAAAGAATAAATATTGGCAGTAGGGATTTAGATCATTTTTTAAACAAACAATACTTTCCTATTCTTTGTCTTAAGCATGAAAATTTAATTTCAATGTGCGCGATCTGTAATAGATATTTTAAAAAAACTAATTTACCTCAATTGCCGGTAGTCCATCCTTCCCAGGTTGAATTTCCTATTGAAAATATTCCTATTACGTTAAAGACACTAACTGAGTTAGAAATTATAGATACTAATCTACCTAATGAGTATAGAAATTATATTAATTTGATGGATTTGAAAGAACGATTAAAACATCCAGATATTAAAACAATGTTAGAAGATTTAATTGTGGCTGTTCAAAAACAAAGTAGGACAAAAGTGAAAAGAGATATGAAACTTAGTTCCGTATTAAAAATAGTTAATGATGTAATAAATGACTATCTTAATGACCCGATGATCGAAAAAGAATCGTTTCGTTATATTAGAAGGAAAATATTAGAATCCATGTACGACTCGAAATTCTCAAGAAGAATTGCAATTAAAATTCACAGCGAAATAAATAACTGAGTTTGTTTTAAATAATTAATTCAAAATCTATAAGATGTTATAAGCACAAAAATAATTCCGTAATATTAGAGATGTGAAACATAATGAGAATTAGATTTGTTTGTATAGCAAATTTATAACATTATTACTTCAAAAAATTTCTGTAATAATGGGAATATGTAGAAATGTCTATTCTAATGGCAAGTGTTAAACTTTCTGGAAAATACTTATTTTTCGGAAAGTCAATAAAATCTTTGAACTTGAACATAAAGAGACTGGGACAAAATAGTTCTCGACCACAAAAAAGCTAGAGATTTCCAATTGTGGAACTCTAGCTTTTTAATT
>CAJNBS010000012.1 GCA_905221065.1 bacterium | reverse complement strand
TACCGCCGTGAAAAGGCGGTGTCTTAACCCCTTGACCAACGGACCAGAGTTGTTATTTTCAACTCTTACTATTATACAGCCTTTTTATTTTTTGTCAACATCTTTTTCTAATTTTTTTCATTTTTTTTGCATGGCTTCTTACTGGCTACGGATATCAAACTCTTTAAACACAATACGCAAGTCCCTTAAGACTCTTTGACGTCCTCTGAAGCGTTCATTTCTTAAGACGCGTTCTAACTCTTCTTGTTGCTCTTTAGTTTGTTTGTTTCTATAATCTCTTAGTGTTTCATGAAAGAGATAATAGTCATCTAGCCAGAGTCCTCCCTCACTTATACGATGACTTATCTCACCCACTTCTTCATAAACCTCTTTATCATATCTACGTTTTTGACTTTCTTGTTTACGGATATAGTCTAGAACTCGATTTCGGAATTTTGTTTTGAAATATTTACGTAAGCGTGGAATATCTTCTACTAATCCTTCTTCTCTACTGATCAATTCATGTAAGCAGATCATTCCCTCTTGCTCCCAGTCCGATAACTCCCATAAATGAAGATAATATTCCTTTCTACACTTATACACAATTCCCTGGACTTCTTCATACAATTCTTTAAGCATAGTGTTCCCCTTTCTGTGTACAGTCTAACAGATTCAGAAACACTTTTGGCACATTTCATCCATTCTGCACCCTTTAGCTCCTCAACTGTACAAAAAAGAGAGGGCTTGCCTCTCTTTGGGTTATTTATCATCATTCATTTTTGACTTTACTTCATCATAAGATAGTGCATGAGATTCCTCTTCTACTGTTTCAGGCATCTTTCCCGTTTCGTAAAGAGATTTAATTTGTGTACTATCCAATGTTTCGTATTTCAATAGTGCTTCTGCAATCAACTTGTGAGTTTCACGATTTGACTGAATAATTTCAGCAGCTTTATTTCGTGCCTCATTCAATAATGAACGAACCTCTTCGTCAATTTCATAAGCTGTTTGTTCTGAAATTGATTTTTGAGGGCTTTGTGCACCAAACATGGCATGATTTCCTTCATATTGTACCGGACCAAGTTTTTCACTCATACCGTACTCTGTAACCATTGCACGCGCCATTTGTGTCGCCTGTTCAAAGTCGTTTGAAGCTCCTGTAGTTTGGACGTTAAAAATAATTTCTTCAGCTACACGTCCACCCATTAAGCCAGCCAATTGCTCTTTCATATCTTCTTTAGATAGAAGCATTTGGTCTTCCTTAGGAAGTGCAATCATGTAACCACCTGCACGACCTCTTGGTACAATTGTAACCTTATGAACAACGCGGGCATTCGATAAGACTAGACCAACAATGGTATGTCCTGCCTCATGGTAGGCAACCAATTCACGTTCTTTTTGTGAAACTGTCTTATCTTTCTTAGAAGGACCAGCAATAACTCTATCTTCTGCTTCATCAATATCTGAAGCATCAATTATCGATTTATTACGACGAGCGGCAACCAAGGCTGCTTCATTCAACACATTCTCTAAATCAGCACCAACAAAACCTGGGGTTTGTTGGGCCACTAATTTCAAATCAACATCGTCTGCCAGAGGTTTATTTTTAGCGTGAACTTTCAAGATTGCTTCACGACCTTTAACATCAGGGCGACCAACTAATACTTTTCTATCAAAACGTCCTGGACGCAAAAGGGCAGGGTCAAGTACATCTGAACGGTTTGTCGCAGCGATGACAATAATCCCTTCATTTCCCTCAAAACCATCCATCTCAATCAAAAGTTGGTTCAAGGTTTGTTCACGTTCGTCATTACCTCCGCCGAGACCGACTCCACGTTGACGTCCAACAGCATCAATTTCATCAATAAAGATGATAGCTGGTGCTGCTTTTTTGGCATCTTCAAAAAGAGAACGAACACGACTGGCTCCAACTCCGACAAACATTTCTACAAAGTCAGAACCTGAGATACTAAAGAATGGAACACCTGCTTCTCCTGCGACTGCTTTAGCAAGCAAAGTCTTACCTGTTCCCGGAGGTCCCTCCAAAAGAACACCTGCTGGAATACGGGCTCCAAGTTTTGTAAATCGTTTTGGATCTTTTAAAAATTCAACAACTTCAACTAGTTCTTGTTTTTCTTCCTCAGCTCCAGCAACATCTGAAAATCTTACTTTAATATCTTCTTTATTTGCAGCTTTGGCCTTACTACGTCCAAAACTCATTGGATTACGGCTATTATTTCCTCCCATATTTCCCATCATAGAAAACAGGAAGAAGAATAGAATACCGAATGGCACAATGGATACAAGAATATTGATCCACATACCACTTGAACTTTCATGCTTAACAGTCACTTCCGCTTTATGGTCAGAAGCAAGTTTTTGCAATTCGGATACTGTAGTATCAGAAGGAAGAATAATACTTGAAAATTTCTCTACTGTTGTAGCAGAAGGAGAAAAGAACTGGATACCTGTTTCTTCTTTACTTGTTTTAGGATTTTTATAAACACCCGAAACTTCGATAACACTACCATTTGGTTGGTAAGTTAATTCTTTTACATTGTCATCGGTAATTTCTTTTACCAATTCTGTATAATTAATTTGCTCACTTTTCCCTGCAACACTACCTGTACTAAAATACTGGTAACCTGTAACTAGGAGAAAAATAAGTAATAACCATAGAAAAGGATTTTTAATTAAACCATTATTTTGTTTTTTCATTAAAAATTGTTCTTTCTAATTTGAATACACTTCTTCTTTCAATACTCCAACATAAGGAAGGTTACGATAATTTTCTTTGTAATCTAAACCATAACCTACTACAAACTCATTTGGAATAGTAAAGCAAGTATAGTCAGCCTCAATTTCTACAACACGTCCCTCTGGTTTATCCAACAAGGTGGCAATTTTAACAGAAGCAGCTTCTCTTTCAATAAACATATCTCGTAAATTCTTCAAAGTTTGACCTGTATCGATGATATCTTCTACAAATAAAACATGTCTTCCTTTGATGTCTTGAGTTACATCTTGCTTAATATTGATCACACCGCTACTTGCTGTTCCACCATGATAGCTAGAGACCATCATGAAGTCCATTTCAATATGTGTGTCGATATGTTTGACCAGTTCAGCCATAAAAGGAATAGATCCTTTTAAAATCCCAACTAAAATTGGATTTTTTCCTGCATAGTCTTCAGTGAGTTGAGCACCTAATTTTTTAGCAGCTTCTGTAATTTCATCGTGTGAAACGAGGATTTTTTTAATATCGTTTTCTAACATTTTTTTACCTATCTATTTTTTCTATATAAAGTACAGTGTTCATTATATCATTTTTCGTGTTTTTACTCAAATTACTGGTCGCAATTCCCAAAATTGAAACAATTTCACCAAATTGCTCAATAATAAGAGCAGATTTTCGCTTTTCCATAGGGATTTTCAAATCAATAAATAGACGTCTGAGTTTTTTTCTATGTCCATTTTGAATCAAAAAATCTCCTGTTTTTCGATGACGAATGTGTATGGATGTTTCCCGTGAAACAGATATTTGTTGAATTGATTCACCTTCCAATGGAAGTCCAAAGGAAAATAAATATCCTTGATAAGATACCTGATTTTGATAGTGTAACACAAATTCATCTTCCTTTTCATCAGCCTGCGGACTGATTTTACAAATCTGAAACTGTTGGTACTCTTTTATCAATTCATAGCCATTTTTAAGCGGATGACGGTACTGGCTTTTAGTTTTTAAAATCTGCCGAACTTCATCAAACTGAGCTTTTGTAAGATTCAAATCTGGAAAACGATTCAAATAAGTTTGGAGTAAAACTCTTTGTGTTGACTCAGAATAAGAAAATAACTGCTCTAAATTTTCCACATCAATATTGTTAGATAATTCAGCTATAGCTAGGTCATAATCTAAAATTTCATTTCCGATACTTAAGATTGCATCTCTAAATCTAGGATTTTCTTTTTCTAATTCTGGTAAATAAGAATTTCGAATACGATTGCGAAAATAATGATTTTCCTGGTTTGATATATCTTCAAAGTGAAAAATGGGTGGAAAGTCTTTTTTCTGAAAATGCAAGAAGGGCCTAAGAATTTCTATATCTCCGACCACTTGCTTCTCCTTAATTCCTGATAGATAGCGCAAACGAGTGCCTCGAATCAAACGCATCAAAATCGTTTCCACCTGGTCATCCGCATGGTGGGCAGTGACTAAGGCTGTCGCACCTGTCTTTTTCATGACCTCTTGAAAAAAATCATAACGAAAATTTCGAGCACGCGCTTCTGAAAATTCTCCTGAAAAATTGCTGATATAAATAGGAAGTTCTGCTTCAGCAGCCAACTTCCTTAATTCCTTTTCTTCCCAATCTGATTCTACTCTCTGCTTATGATTCACATGAGCTAGAATCAATTCAATTTCTAACTCTTTTTGATAAGTAGATAATACCTTAAATAGAAACATAGAATCTAACCCACCAGAAAGAGCTAGCACCACCTTAGTATGCTTTTTGAAATATCCCTTCTTGAGAAAATGATTTAAAAAATCTTGTTCCCTCATTTTAGAACCTCATAAACATCCTTGGCTATCTGAGAAATTGTATCATAATCGGAATCCTTAGTGAAAATAGAAAGAACGAATGGAGAATCTGCATAGACAACACCTGTATCATGCTTAAATTCGTCCGCATCCCCAATTTTATGGGCGACCTTCACAGAAACACCTTTGGCAATGCGCTGATTATCAAAATCTGTTTTAGTCAAAGACTCCAATACAAATCCATTTTGATTATAAATAGCTTCCATGACTTTTCCAGCCATTTTAGAAGAAATCAATTTTTCTTTTGGATCCCAATCATCTCCCATAATAGCAGACATCTTGGACTTAAATGTTGCATCTGATTGGTTTGAAATGTAATATCCCAATATGTTATGAGCTACATTATCAGATTCTTTAGATACTTTCGTAATTAAATCTTTTAGAAAATATTCTTTATTATCCTCTTTTTTAGGAAGACTACCACTTCCCTCTGGTTTATAAGAACCTGGAAAATCATTAACTGCTGATACGTATTTTACAGTCGTATCTAACTGATAAAGACCCTCATTTATTTTTTCTTGCGTATAGTAGAGATAAGGGAGCTTTAAAACACTAGCTGCATACATCTTTTCATCTTGATTGATACCAGCTTCTTTTCCAGTAGCCAGTTGCTTAACATAAATAGAGAAAGAATCTTTTTGATATTTTTCAGATAACATTTCTTGGACTTTACCCATCCGATTATCTTCTTCAGAAGTTGATTCCTTATCTACCCATCCAGCCTGATCAATATGTAGAAATTCTTTTCCTTCTACAAACATGGTCTTATCGATTGATACCTGCGAATAAGCTGATAAGGATGATTTTACTTCTTTTAAATCATAAGGACTATTATACAGTTTAAAATCAGATTCTAACCATACTTTTTTTATTGTAGAAGTTACCTCTGACTGATCGTATAAAAAACGTTTGTCTGCAGCTATAAATTGATGGTTGGATAACTTAAATACTGGAATCCTTTGTTTATTTAAGCGCCACTCGGTTATTTGGAAACTTGTTTTTGGAGTTAACTTTCCAGATTCTACAACTAAATCTTCATTCGCATAAACAGGAACTTCTCCATAAACCATAGGAGAACTTAGCTTTTCTCTAAAATAAATACCAAAGTCAGATTGTGAAAGGTAATAAATTTCTTTCGAAGTATAGACTACTTCTTTTTCTGTGCTAACAACTTTTGAAATGGTCAAAAAACTCGGTAGCAACAAAATAATTAAGAATTTACGCATTCTTCCTTTCCTTTTCTTCTTGTAAACGCAATAATTGATTTTTATCAGCCAACTCTTCCAGTTTTTCATCTGATAAACTCAAAAATTGCTCTATTACATCTAATAAATTTTCCATTTTATCACCTTGGGAGCAAGTCAGGAATCGTATAAACTATTTCCCTAGACTTAGAATAATAGTACTTCGCTCGTGTATATTTGGCAGCATAATCCTCGTCTTTCAACTTTGTAGCAAATTCTGTCTCCTTATCCTTTTCATCACTCAAAGTTTGATACTGAGTTTGCAACTCTGCTAATTGCTGACGTCTTTGGAGTAATTGCTGATAGCTCTGCGCTAAATTAAAAGTTGGCAAAATAAATAACAGCATAATCAAAATCAATACCCACCCCATAAAACGATTTCGTTTTTGTCGTTCCTTCATCAGATAGCGACGACGTTGGTGCTCATTTTGAATAAAAGAATTGTTTAATTGTACAATATTCTTAGACATTTTCTTCTACCCGTGTTTCACTGATAATTTCATACATGCCTGCTGCATCTTCTTTTTTCGTACTATCTTTCATCTCTAGCACTTTTACAAGTAGCAACTTATTACCAAAGCGAATTTCAACTTGGTCATTAACTTTCAAATCCGTTGAACTTTTGGCCAAAATCCCATTCACCTTGATTCTGCCTTTATCTGCTACTTCCTTTGCTACTGTACGACGCTTGATAATTCGTGATACTTTTAAATATTTGTCTAATCTCATCTTTATTACCTCAACTTATTATTGTACCATTTTTATCTATTTTATAGAAGAAAAATATCAAATGGCTTTTTCTTCCTTCGACTCTTTTATCTCTAATAAACTTTCTCCAAAAATTATCAGACCTTCTAAAATTTCATAATCTTTCTTATTTTGGACATCAAATACAAGCTCCATTGATCCTTCATTATCAGCTATGGCTGCTTTTAAGTTCGTTGCGGATAAAGCTTTAAAATAATCTTGAGCCAAGAATAATCGCTGAGTGACTTTTTCAAATTGAACTGTAATCTTATTTTCTTTTCTTTCCACACGTTGAACAAATACCTTATCAAGATAAGACTTAACCAAACCAATCTCTAAAAGATAGGCTACCACATCTGGGTATTCTCCAAAGCGGTCCATCAGCTCTTCTTGTAACTCTTCATAATTGACACGGTTGTCAATTTGACGAATTTTTTTATAAATTTCAATCTTATGTCGTTGGTCAGAAATATAAGTATCAGGAAGATAAGCATCAATTTGTAAAATCAATTCGGCATTTCCTTGGGTTCTTGTGTTCCCATTTCCGTTACGTTTAGCAATAGCTTCCTCTAGTAACTGCGAATACAATTCAAAACCAACAGAATCAATGAAACCAGACTGGGATTTTCCTAGGAGATTTCCTGCTCCACGAATCGAAAGATCTCGCATCGCAATCTTAAATCCGGAGCCCAATTCTGTAAATCCTTTTATGGCTTCTAATCTCTTCTCAGAAACTTCACTGATTGATTTTTCTGGACGATACATGAGATAGGCATAAGCAATACGATTACTACGACCAACTCTTCCTCTTAACTGGTACAAAGTTGACAAGCCCATATGGTCTGCATTTTCGATAAATAAGGTATTGGCATTTGGAATGTCCACCCCTGTCTCAATAATGGTAGTCGTCACCAAAATATCATACTGACCCTCAATAAAGTCTAATAGAGTATTTTCCAACTGGATTTCACTCATGCGACCATGAACATAACCAATCGAAGCCTCTGGAATTAACTCCTGTAATTCTGAAACCTTCTGATCAATTGTGTCAACTTTGTTGTAAAGATAGTAAATTTGACCTCCACGCTCCATTTCACGCAAAACAGCATCACGAATGACACTATCATTCTTCTCCAATACATAAGTTTGAACAGGATAGCGATTTGTTGGAGGAGTTTCAATAACAGACAAATCTCTGATTCCCAGCATAGACATATGAAGGGTACGAGGAATTGGTGTTGCTGTCAAGGTTAGGACATCCACTTGTTTTTTCAATTCTTTCAAGGTTTCCTTATGCTTGACACCAAATCGTTGTTCCTCATCAATAATCATCAAGCCCAAATCAGAAAACACAACATCTTTTGACAAAACACGATGTGTTCCAATTAAAATATCGACTTGACCGTTTTTCAATTTTTCAAGTGTTTCAGTCTGCTCTTTTTTACTTCTAAAGCGACTCAACACATCAATATTAACAGCAAAATTTTGGAATCGTTCCTTAAAATTCGTGTAGTGCTGTTGCGCTAAAACTGTCGTAGGAACTAGAACGACAACCTGTTTGTTATCATTGACCGCCTTAAAGGCTGCACGCATTGCAACTTCAGTCTTTCCAAAACCAACATCCCCAACTAGAAGTCGATCCATTGGTTGAGAATTCTGCATATCTCTCTTGATTTCCTCGATACTACGAAGTTGATCATCCGTTTCAACATAAGGGAAAGCATCATCAAAAGCATCTTGCTCTTCATCATCAGCTGAAAAAGCATAACCTTTCAACTGACTACGTTCAGAATAGAGTTTGATTAAATCGTCTGCTATATCCTCTACCTGGTTCTTAACTTTTTGCTTGGCCTTTTTAAAATGACCGTCATTTAATTTATTGAGTTTAGGAGCTTTCCCATCACTTGAAACATATTTAGACAGTAGATGAATCTGTTCTACTGGGATAGAAATTTGATCACCATTTTGATATTGAACACTGACATAATCGCGGTGAATCCCTTTGATTTCAATTGTTTCAATTCCTAGATATTGACCAATTCCATGAATATGGTGAACAACGTAGTCCCCTTTTTCAAGTTCATTGTAATCTTTTAATCTCTCTGCATTTGAAACATGTTGTCTTCGAAAACGACGTTTTAATTTCTTTTGAAAAATCTCATGTTCAGTAATCACCAGAATTTTTTCATCTACAAAATGAAAACCATGTCTGAGATTGCCCTCGATTAAGTTTACAGATTCTTTACATATAATTGACTTATCTCTAGAATCCAATTTAATATGGTATTCCTCTAACACATCCTCCAATGTTTTACTTCCCATTGAATTGCTAGATTGCAGGATAATAGTATAATTCATTTTTTTGTATCGTTCAATTTCTTCTTTTAGAAAAGAAAACTGATTGAAAAACTCTTGCATGGGGTATTGATTAAATTGATAAATGTGATCAAACTTGAGGTTTCCTAAGCCCTTTTGCAGATTAGAGAAAAAGGTCACTGGACTTTGTTTTTTATAGATTTGCTCAGTATCTGCAAAATACTGCATCCCAGAAAATGCTTTACTATTCTGTAACTCTTCTGTAAAGTATTGCGCTAATTCTCTTTCAAAGACTTCATACTGATTCATCAATTTTTGGTAATCATCAAAGAATATTGGCGTATCTTTTTTTATATAATCAAAGACAGTCCATGATTTCTCATAACACAAAGATAAAAATTTCCGAGAATCTGCATGCGTTTGTTTTTGATGAAAACTTGAAAGAATTTCTTCTAGGTAGGATTTCAGAATCGGCGATAGAGTTTTAGAAATTTGCTTTTCTAAAGCTGACTGTCCTCGTTGATAATCCTTTTCTCTCAAAAGCATGTCGCTAGCTGGAAAGATGGTGAGTTTTGTCTGATTTTCTTTCGATAATTGTGTTTCGACTTCAAAAGTACGAATTCCATCTACTTCATCACCAAAAAACTCAATTCGGCAAGGTTCTAACTGGGATATTTCAAAAATATCTAAAATATCTCCTCGAAGACTAAATTCTCCTTGAGTTTGTACTTGTGTAACCTTTCGATAGCCGATTTCTTTTAACTGATGGATGAGCGCGTTTTGGTCATATTCTTCACCCACTGATATTTTTACAATACTATCTTTAAATACATTGGGAGAAGGTAAAAACAATCGACTTGCTGCAATATTACAAACTAAGATCCCTTTCTTAGACGGATCACTCAAAAAACGCAAGGCTTCAACCCGTGAGATAATTTTTTCTTGTGAAGACATTAAAAACTCGACCATAGGGGAGTCATCTACCAAAAATGGATAGACAAATTCCTCACCCAAGATAGAAATAAGATCACTAATAAGCCCTTCTGCTTCTCCATAAGTTGATGTCAATAAAATAATCTTATCTTCTTTCTTCAAACTACTAGCGATTGCTAAAGCTTTTGTAGAAGTTGATAAACCTAACATTAATTGTCTTTTCTTATCTGTCAGATTTTGATGCCATTTTTTTATTTGATCATTTTCTGAGAATAAATCTAATAAGGTCACCATTTATCCGTTATACCTCTGCATCGTTTTTTCAAAGTTTTTCTCTTGTAAATAGTAGTTTACAGCATCGTCAACCTTGTCAATAGACTGTAAAATACCGATATAATCATCCTTGTCAAACTTACTCAAAACATGATTAACAACTGACATGCCGTTTTTGGGTCTTCCAATTCCAATCTTAACACGATTAAAGGCCTGGGTTCCAATATGTTGAATAATAGACTTGATACCATTATGACCACCTGCTGAGCCTTTTGCTCTTAAACGAATTTTCCCAACTTCCATGTCAAGATCGTCGTAAATGATGAGTAAATCTTCAATATCCAAACCATAGTAAGTCAATAAAGCATGAACAGCTTTCCCACTTTCATTCATAAATGTCGTTGATTTGACAAGATAAATTTTTTCACCATTGAGGAAAAAAGATGCTAGATCAACTTGAAATATCTTATCGTGTGTAAAAGTTAGATTCTGTTTCTTCGCTAGTTGGTCAATCAACATAAAACCAACATTGTGTTTGGTTTCAAAATATTTATCTCCTGGATTTCCCAAGCCTACAAGTAATTTGGTCATTTATTTTCCTTTCAAAAGCCAAAAGGGTTGGAATTTTTTTCCAACCTAATTGACACTATTCATTAAATTTTTAGACATTAAAGCGGAATTCCATGATATCGCCGTCTTGGACGATATATTCTTTTCCTTCTTCACGCAAGCGTCCAGCTTCTTTTACAGCCTTTTCAGAACCGTATTTCACTAGATCCTCATATGACATGGTAACTGCACGAATAAAGCCTTTTTCAAAGTCTGAGTGGATAATACCAGCTGCTTGAGGAGCCTTCATACCACGTTTAAAGGTCCAAGCGCGAACCTCTTTTTCACCAGCTGTGAAGTAAGTTCCAAGTCCAAGCAAGTGGTAAGCTGCACGAGTCAACTTGTCAACGCCTGATTCAGTCAAACCAAGAGCTTCAAGAAATTCTTGCTTGTCTTCTTCGTCTAACTCAGAAATTTCTTCCTCAGCACGCGCAGAAATAACGACTACTTCAGCATTTTCTGTCGCTGCAAATTCGCGAATTTGTTTGACATAGTCGATAGAATCTGGATCTGAAACTACATCCTCATCTACATTGGCAACATAAAGAACTGGTTTAGTGGTCAAAAGGAAGAGACCTTTGACTACTTTTTGTTCTTCATCTGTAAATTCGATGGTGCGAGCTGATTTTCCATCTTCAAGAACTGGTTTAATCTTTTGAAGAACATTGAATTCTGCTACTGATTCTTTATCTTTTTGCGTACGTGCCATCTTTTCTACACGCGCATAGCGCTTATTAACTGATTCTAAGTCAGCAAGAATCAACTCCAAGTTAATGGTATCAATATCTGCAAGTGGATCTACAAAGTCGTCTTCACGTCCTTGCTCGCGCATCACATTTTCATCATCAAAAGCACGAACTACGTGAACAATCGCATCTACTTCACGAATATTAGCCAAGAATTTATTCCCTAGCCCTTCTCCTTTTGAGGCCCCTTTTACAATCCCTGCAATATCTGTAAATTCAAATGTTGTTGGAACTGTCTTTTTAGGTGTGATCATTTCCGTTAGTTTTTGTAGGCGTTCATCTGGAACTTCCACCATTCCAACATTTGGATCAATAGTAGCAAATGGATAGTTTGCAGCCTCTGCTCCTGCTTTTGTAATTGCATTAAATAGTGTTGATTTACCAACGTTTGGCAAACCAACGATACCTGCTGTTAAAGCCATATTTTTTCATTCTCCGTTTTCATTTCAATCCCTAATATTATAACACAAAAAAGGAAAACTTGCTAACCCTCTAACTAAGGCTTCCTAGTCAATAATTTTATTCATTTTTCGATCAAAATCATAGCGTCCCATCATGACAACATGGTCACAATTACTGCATTTTATTTTGATATCTGCTCCTACACGTGTAATTTCCCAACGATTAGCTTTTTTTCCTGTTGACTTGATTGTGCAAGCATGTGGTTTTTTCATTTCAACAAAATTTCCAACTTGATACATACTACTCTCCTTTTCTTTTTCGATTATATCATAAAAGAGGCGAGCTAGGCTCAACCTCTTTCACTTAATTTGTACGAACTGGTGTAATGAGCTGCATGAAGTCCTCGTCAGTATCTGCTGGCACAAGAGTAAATGGGCGAACAGCTGAGATAAAACTAATGGTCACCTTTTCGCTATTTAAAGCTTTAAGAGAATCAATCAAATAAGTTGGGTTGAAACTAATGGTCAAATCATCACCAGTAACCTGATCAGTATCGATTTCTTCGTTTACTTTACCAACTTCTGGAGAGTGAACATGGGCGCTAACAACCCCACCTTTAATTTCAAGCTTCACAGTACCATTTTGAGTCGCACTTGATAAAAGACGAGCACGCTCCATTGACTGACGTAAGTTTACTACATCGAAAGTAATTGTAGTGTTAAAGTCTGTTGGAATCAAACGATCTGTATCAGGATAGTTACCTTCTAACAAACGAGTATAGAAGCTAATATTTTCACTTCTAAAGAGGATTTGATTGTTAGCAAAGAAAATCTCTACAGTTTCAATATCATCTGTAAATACCGCTGAAAATTCGCGTAGAGAACGGCTAGGAATTACAACATCAAAATCATCACTATTTTTCTCAAGCGTTAATTTTTTCTGGCTTAGACGATGAGAGTCTGTTGCCACTGTTTTTAGCTCCTTGTGTTGACTCAATACAAAATGAACACCTGTCAAAATTGGACGACTTTCTTGTGTACTTGCCGCAAAAGCTGTTTCATTGATAATTTTCTTGAGTAATTTTGTTTCAAGAACCAAAGGAGTACTAGCTGAAATTTCTTGGATTCGTGGATATTGTTCGCTATCTTTTCCTTTTAGTGTAATTTCTGATTTGCCACTGGTTAAAACAATTTGATTTTGTTCAATTTCTTTAAAATCAAGAGTCACATCAGGTAGACTAGATACAACATTGATGAAGAAAGAAGCTTCAAGAAGGATCGAACCTAAAGAAGTAATTAACAAACCAGCGTCTTCATTTTTTTGAGAAATAAAATTTTCAATTGAAATTTGACCATTTGAACCAATTAAAGTAACACCTTCATTGGTTACGTCAATTTTGACAGTTGATAAAATAGGAATAGCATTTTTAGAACTAATAGCTCTTTTAGTAGTATTTAATGCTTGTAGAAACAAATTTTTATTAATTGAAAAATGAATCATGGATTCTCCTTTATTTATTTTTAGTATTAGAAGGATAATAGTAATAATAGAGTCTGTGAAATCTGTGGAAAACAGACTAAAAGTAAGTTATATCAAGTTTTTTGGCTTGTTTAAAAAATGTGGATAAAAAAGATAAAAAAGCGAAAGTTATCCACAAGTTATTTTATTTTCTTTTTGATTGATTCAATTTCTAAACGTAAATTATCGTCTTCATCAATCAAAGATTTAATTTTTGCATGGGCGTGAATGACTGTTGTATGATCTTTTCCTCCAAATTCCTTCCCAATTTTTGGAAGACTATTATCTGTCAGTTCTCTAGATAAATACATGGCTACTTGACGGGCCAAAACAATATTTTGAAGGCGTCTGCTTCCCTTCATTTCTTTGACACTAACACCATAAAAGTTACCAACTTCATTTTGGATTTTGTCAATTGGGATGACGAGCATTTGGCTAACATCTTGTTTGCGAGCTCTAATAGCTTCTGCAGCAATATCAATAGTGATATCCTTGATTTTTTTTACTCTGGCAATTAAAGTGATGTCGTTGATGGCTCCCTCAAGATCTCGAACATTTGAATCAAATTGTCCAGCTAGGTATTCTAGAGTATCACTTTGAAAATTGTAGCCTAAATGTTCTGTTTTACTTTGTAAAATAGCAATACGTGTTTCAAAGTCAGGGGGTGTGATAGTTTGTGTCAATCCCCAACTAAAACGCGTGACAAGCCTCTCCTCGAGCCCTTCTAGATGTTTTGGACTACGATCACTCGTTAGGACAATCTGTTTTTGCTTGTCATGAAGGGCATTAAAAGTATTGAAAAATTCTTCTTGAGTTGCAACTTTTTTTCCGCTAAGTGACTGGATATCATCGATTAACAAAAGATCAAGACTGCGGTAGGTCTTTTTAAACTTTTCCATTTCCCCAAGTCTTAGGTGGTCCAGAAAGTCATTAATAAAGCTTTCAGCAGGGATATATTTAACACGCGCATTCGGAATATTTTTTAGAATTTCATTTCCAATAGCGTTTAATAAGTGAGTCTTACCAAGGCCCGGTCCTCCATAGATAAAAAGAGGGTTATAGGTCAGAGCCAAATCTTCAGAGACAGCTAAAGCGGCTGATACAGCCCAAACATTTCCATCCCCTTGGATAAAATTATCAAAGGTATACTTCTCTTTTAATCCAGTATCCGAATAAGGAATAGATGCTAACTTTGGACTATAGTCATAAAGAGTTGAATTTGTAGCTTCTTCAACTTGTGAGATAGTCGTGTCTTGAGGTTTAGTGAAAATATAGTGGGGAGTTATTTCAGCATCATAAATCTCAAAACCAGCTACTACAATGATATCTTTTAGTTGTTTTTCCCAGACCATTTCCATTTCAGATCGTGGTAAAAATATAGTAGCAACATTTTCTTCTACCTTGATGAGTTCAGCTTGAATAGCATAGAAATCATACATGGATCGAGTCAGTCTTTCTTGCGCAAATTCTAAGATACGATTCCAAAATTGTTTTTCTTTCAATCCTTTCTCCTCCTTTACTATTTAAAAGTTTAATGCTAGACTTATTTTACCATAGATAGTAAGAATTTTCCACAAGCTGTGAAAAAGAATCCACAATGTTATCAAGTTTTATCCACAGATTGGGGATAAAAGTAAAAGCTATTGATTTAGTAAGCTTTTTATTGAAAAAAAATAGTGGATAACCTTGTGAGATAAAAAAATAAAAGAACAGCCTTATTTCAGGCTGTTGATAATTCTACTGTATTCTTCTTGATTTGAAAAAGAAATAATGATTTTTCCACTATCTTTTTTAGACAGTTTGATTTCTACATCTAGTCCGAGTAGTTTTTTTAACTGTTCTTCTTCATTTTGTATGAAATGATCAGTTTTTTGCTGTTTCTTTTGTTTTTTATCTGTCAGAAGAGCTTCTAACTTTCTTACAGAAATGTCTTCTTCTATAATTCGTTGAAAGAAATAGTCTTGTTGTTCCTTATTTAACCCAACTAGAGAACGCGCATGGGCTTGTGATAGTTTGCCATTTTCTACTTCTGATAGGATCGGTTCTGGCAAGGAAAGCAAACGAATGGAGTTGCTGATATAAGGACGAGACTTGCCCATTTTATCTGCAATGTCAGTATGGGTAAATCCTTTCTCTACGAGAGATTCATAGGCGCGTGCTTCTTCTATTGGATTCAAATTTTCTCTCTGTAAATTTTCAATGATGGACTGGACCATCATCTCCTGGTCTGAAAGTTGTTTAACAACAGCTGGGATAGACCTTAGACCAGCTAAAAGTGAAGCCCGATAGCGTCTCTCTCCTGCAAGGATTTCATAACCAATCACAGGAGATTGACGAACAATAATCGGTTGAATGACCCCATTTTCTTTGATAGACTGTGCTAGTTCATGTAGTTTTTCTTTATCAAATTCTTTTCGAGGTTGATAGGGATTTTTTTGTATATCCGTGATAGAAATTATTTCAAATTTTTCCATGATTCTACACTAACACATCTTTTCTCTTATGTAAAGCTTTCTTTACATAGATGTCAATTAAGATTCTAAATCACCTGAATTCTTGTCAAGTTTAATAGATGTAGTGTCTTCTTTACCGTTACGATAGTAGGTTATCTTAATGGTGTCTCCGATAGAATGATTGTAAAGAGCACTTTGTAAGTCTGTTGATGAAGCAATATCTTTGTCATCTACTTTGGTAATAACATCGTATTTTTCAAGGTGACCATTGGCAGGCATATTACTTTGTACAGAACGAACAACTACACCAGATGTTACACTGCTTGGAATATTGAGTCTTCTAATATCACTTGTATTAATATTTGAGAGATTGACCATTTGGATGCCCAAAGCTGGACGCGTAACTTTTCCATTCTTTTCCAACTGTTCAATAATATTGATAGCATCATTTGCAGGGATTGCAAAACCAAGACCTTCTACAGATGTTCCTCCATTTGTGGCAATTTTACTTGATGTAATTCCGATAACCTGTCCTTGAATATTGATTAGTGGGCCACCAGAGTTACCTGGGTTAATGGCAGTATCAGTTTGGATAGCTTTTGTAGAAATGGCTTGTCCATCTTCAGATTTTAAGGACACATTTCGATTAAGACTAGATACAATACCCTGAGTGACAGTATTTGCATATTCAGAACCCAATGGGCTACCAATAGCAATGGCAGTTTCTCCTACGGTTAACTTGCTAGAATCACCAAACTCAGCTACTGTTGTAACTTTTTCTGAAGAGATTTTGACGACAGCAATATCAGAGAAAGTGTCCGCTCCGACAATTTCTCCGGGTACTTTAGTTCCATCTGACAAACGAATATCTACTTTGCTGGCGCCATTTATAACGTGATTATTGGTTACGATGTAAGCTTCTTTATCATTCTTTTTATAAATAACCCCAGATCCTTCACTAGAGATTTGCTGAGAATCTGTGTCAGTATCATCATTACCAAATACGCTATTTTGTCTGTTTGCTGAATAAGTAATAACTGAAACAACAGCATCTTTTACTTTGTTAACAGCCTGTGTTGTTGAATTTTCATTCTTATAGGCGGTCTGTGTAATAGTACTATTGTTGTTAGAGGTACTTACAGTACTTTTTTGAGTTAGTTGGTTTATTGAAAAGCTACCCAAGGCTCCACTAATAAAGCTAATGACGATAACGACTAATAATTGAAACCCTTTTTTGTAAAATGTTTTTAAATGTTTCATATTTGCCTCCATATTTTTGAATTACTGAAAGTATAAACTGACTAGCTTAATTATAACTTAAACACAAAAAGTTTTTCACAGATTGTGGATAACTTTCAAAAATCTGTGGTTTTCTCGGCTAAAATTAACCTTTTGTTTTGTGAATAAGATGTGAAAAAATAGAGAATATGTTAGAATAGAGTCATGAAAATTAAAGTTGTAACAGTTGGGAAACTGAAAGAAAAGTATTTAAAAGATGGTATTGCAGAGTATTCAAAACGAATTTCTCGATTTGCTAAGCTTGAAATGATTGAACTGGCAGATGAAAAAACACCAGATAAGGCCAGTGAGTCAGAAAATCAAAAGATTTTAGAAATAGAAGGTCAGAGAATTTTATCAAAAGTTGGTGACCGTGATTTTGTTATTGTATTAGCCATTGAAGGGAAAACTTTTTCCTCAGAAGAGTTTAGTAAGCAGTTAGAAGAAGCTTCGATAAAAGGATTTTCTACTCTTACATTTATTATTGGAGGGAGTCTGGGGTTAGCACAGGATGTAAAAAAGAGAGCCAATCTTTCTGTCAGTTTTGGCCGTCTAACCTTGCCCCATCAGTTAATGAGACTAGTTCTTGTTGAACAAATCTATCGCGCTTTTACGATTCAGCAGGGATCACCCTATCATAAATAGAAAATTGACTTTTAATTGAATTTTTGGTAGAATGGTTGTGTTAGGTCTCATAGCTCAGCTGGATAGAGCATTCGCCTTCTAAGCGAACGGTCGCAGGTTCGAATCCTGCTGGGATCAATATAGTCGCAAAGCTGGGAATTTTCCCGGCTTTTTTCTTAAAAAAGTACACTTGGGGAGAAAAAAATGACAGTTGAGAGAATTTTATCTAAAATGAAATTCCATTTTGTATAATGGTTTTTGTAAGTTAGCTTACAAGAAAAAAACATTGAGGAGATTTTATTATGAAAAACACAGTTAAATTGGAACAGTTTGTAGCCTTGAAGGAAAAAGACTTGCAAAAGATTCAAGGTGGGGAGATGAGGATGTTAAAAAGCCCCTTTAGTTTTCTTTTCCCAAGAAAAAAGTAATGAAATAAGGGGAAAGAGTAATGGATTTACTTGGATTTGGGACAGTTATTGTTCATTTTTTAATTATTAGTCACAGTTACCGTTTAATTTGTAAAGGTCAAATAAATAGAAAAGAATTATTCGTTTTTGGTGCTTATACATTACTAGTAGAAGCAGTACTTGAACTTCCCTTTTATCTCCTATATTTAGATGGATTAGGGATTGCAAGATTTTTATTTCCTTTGGGCTTATATTCCTATTTTCGATGGATTAAACAGTATGAGAGGGATAGAGGACTATTCCTAAGTTTACTACTATCTCTTTTATATGAGAGCACTCATAACTTTCTGTCCGTAACTTTCTCCTCTATAACAGGAGACAATTTTGTTTTACAATATCATGACCCATTCTTTTTCGTTGTAACGGTGTTGACTTATGTCGTTATCGTAACAATCATTCATTATTTCCATTTGGAACTAGCCTATTTTGACAAGGACTACCTTTATCCTTTCTTGAAAAAAGTATTTTTTGCTTTACTACTGCTCCATATTGTATCTTTCGTTTCAAATATGGTAAGTACGATTAAACATTTGAATAGTTTTGGAAGTATTTTATCATCTATAGTCTTTATTTCTCTCCTTTTGACTTTCTTTGCAATGAATTCTCATAAAGTTCAAATGGAGAAAGAGATTGCTTTGAAGCAGAAAAAATTTGAACAGAAACATTTACAAAACTACACAGATGAAATTGTCGGACTGTATAATGAAATCCGTGGTTTTCGACATGATTATGCTGGGATGCTTGTCAGCATGCAGATGGCAATTGACAGTGGTAATTTACAGGAAATTGACAGAGTTTACAATGAAGTTTTGGTCAAAGCCAATCATAAACTGCGTTCAGATAAGTACACTTACTTTGATTTGAACAACATAGAAGATTCAGCTTTACGAAGTTTGGTTGCTCAGTCAATTGTCTATGCTCGAAATAACGGTGTGGAGTTTACACTGGAAGTAAAAGATATAATTACTAGATTACCAATAGACCTGTTGGATTTAGTTCGTATCATGAGTGTTTTATTGAACAATGCTGTCGAAGGATCGGCTGATAGTTATAAAAAGCAGATGGAAGTAGCAGTTATTAAGATGGAAACTGAAACAGTTATTGTGATTCAGAATTCATGTAAAATGACGATGACTCCTTCAGAAGATCTATTTGCCTTAGGATTCTCCACTAAGGGAAGAAATCGAGGAGTCGGATTAAATAATGTGAAAGAACTACTAGATAAGTACAACAATATTATTTTAGAAACAGAGATGGAAGGCAGTACATTTAGACAAATCATTAGATTTAAGAGGGAATTTGAATGAAAGTTTTAATTTTAGAAGATGTTATTGAACATCAAGTGAGACTAGAGAGAATATTGGATGAAATTTCGAAAGAATCGAATATTCCAATATCATACAAGACAACAGGAAAAGTCCGTGAATTTGAAGAATACATTGAAAACGATGAAGTAAATCAGCTTTATTTCCTAGATATCGATATTCATGGGATTGAGAAAAAGGGATTTGAAGTTGCTCAGCTCATTCGTCATTACAATCCTTACGCTATTATCGTCTTTATCACAAGTCGATCAGAGTTTGCGACTTTGACCTATAAATACCAGGTATCAGCCCTAGATTTTGTTGATAAGGATATCAATGATGAGATGTTTAAGAAGAGAATTGAGCAAAATATTTTTTACACGAAGAGTATGTTACTTGAAAATGAAGATGTTGTAGATTATTTTGATTACAATTACAAGGGAAATGATTTAAAAATTCCTTACCATGATATTTTGTATATTGAAACGACAGGGGTCTCTCATAAATTGCGCATTATTGGTAAGAATTTTGCCAAAGAGTTTTACGGTACCATGACAGATATTCAGGAAAAGGACAAACATACCCAACGATTTTTTTCTCCTCATAAGTCATTTTTGGTAAATATAGGTAATATTAGAGAAATTGACCGAAAGAATCTAGAAGTTGTTTTCTATGAAGATCATCGCTGTCCTATTTCAAGGTTAAAAATTAGAAAGTTAAAAGATATTTTAGAGAAAAAATCTCAAAAGTAATTGACAATTAGTAAGAAATTGATATAATGGTTATATCTGCTACAGATAGAAGGTCCGTTGGTCAAGGGGTTAAGACACCGCCTTTTCACGGCGGTAACACGGGTTCGAATCCCGTACGGACTATTTTATCCGCCATAGCTCAGTTGGTAGTAGCGCATGACTGTTAATCATGATGTCGTAGGTTCGAGTCCTACTGGCGGAGTATAGATAAAAGGGAACACAACTGTGTTCCTCTTTTTATATCAATTTGCATCACCAAGCATCTTCATAAGGAAGTCTGTTATTTCTTGAGGACTTTCTTTTTTTCCATGTGCAATCCAAGTTTGACAGACACCAAAAAGTGCATGAGTTAGATAGATGCTA
This sequence comes from bacterium, assembly GCA_905221065.1. Classification (GTDB taxonomy): domain Bacteria; phylum Bacillota; class Bacilli; order Lactobacillales; family Streptococcaceae; genus Streptococcus. The sequence goes on along the minus strand of CAJNBS010000012.1, from coordinate 33,381 downwards.
CTATATTCTAATTCAGTGGTATTGAGATTTAGTTGCATAAATTGCTTTTGTAAATCTGTACTGAGCATGATATGAAGTTTATTTCGTAAGAAATTTTGGATTTCTTTAGTCCCATTTTCAGAAAGAAGGGCAGCCAGAAGTGGTTCTGATTCTAGATATTCAAAGACTTCTAAAATAGCATCTCTTTTGTGATGAGCATGTTTTTGAAAAATATATTCAAATGTATGGAATAGCTTGCTTTGATAGTGCTCAATCATATCATACTTATCCTTATAGTGAGTATAGAAGCTGGAACGACTAATTCCGGCTTTTTCTGCTAACTTGACAGTAGAAATTTGATCAAATGGCTGTTCCATCAGTAATTGTACCATAGCATTTTCAATAGTTCGCTTTGTTTTTAAGCGTTTGTTACTTTCTTGCATATTTCCTCCTTGTAAACAAATTAGACTATCTGTCTAAAAATGGATTTTTTATCTTGTAATTTAGATTTTTTAATGTATAATCTATTATATCAAAATTTTAGACAATGTGTTTAAAAAAGGAGAAGATATGTTTAAAGAATGGAAAGCAATTTTTAAAAAACCAACCTTTATTATTGTCATGATAGGGATTTCTCTTATTCCAGCTCTGTACAATATCATATTTTTGTCATCAATGTGGGATCCATATGGGCAATTGTCTGACTTACCTGTGGCAGTTGTCAATAATGATAAAGAAGCTTCCTATAACGGTAATACCATGGCTATAGGAAAAGACATGGTGTCAAATTTAAAAGAAAATAAAAGCTTAGATTTTCATTTCGTAGATGAAGATGAAGGAAAGAAGGGATTGGAAGATGGCAATTACTATATGGTAGTGACTTTACCAAGTGATTTATCTGAAAAAGCAACTTCTATTTTAACGAATCATCCAGAGCAAATGCAAATCGATTATCAGACTTCAAGTGGTCATAGTTTTATTGCTAGCAAGATGAGCGATTCTGCGATGACACAATTGAAGCAGAATGTTTCTACCAATGTAACCGAGACCTATACTAAAGCTTTATTTGATAAGATGGTCGAATTAAAGGATGGTATGAGTCAAGCGGCTTCTGGTAGTGAAAAATTAACTGATGGAGCGAATCAGTTAGTGACAGGAAGTCAAACATTGACTACTAACCTACACTCTTTAGCAGATTCAAGTTTAACATTTTCAAATGGAACGGAGCAGTTTACTAAAGGATTATCCTCTTATGTTTCTGGTGTTGAACAACTTCATCTTGGCTTAGGGAATTTTAATAGTGGATTGCTTACATATACTGGTGCAGTGAGTCAATTAGATAGGGGATTAGGTCAATTATCTTCTAAAAGTCCTGAATTAGTAAGAGGAATCAATCAATTATATACTGGTGTAGAATCCTATACTGGCGGTGTTTCTCAGCTCAATACTGGTCTTAATCAATTTTCATCTGGTGTTAGTGCCTATACAAACGGAGTGGGAAATCTTGCAACAGGTGCGAATCAGTTATCTAATCAATCAGCTACACTTCGAATGGGGGTGGAGCAATTAAGTGAAGGGATTCAACAACTTTCTAGTAAGTTAGATGCTTCGTCTGGGAAAAAAGATCAAATTAATCAATTATCTTCTGGTCTAAATCAGTTAAATAAAGCCATTCAAAATATTGATGTTGGAGATACAAAACAATTGTCTTCTGTTTTATCAAGTATAGCTTCTCTTTCTAATCAAATGTTAGCAAGTGCTCAGTCTGAAAAAGCAACTACATTAGCAAATATTCAATCGACAGCAGCTTATCAATCCTTGACAAGTGAGCAACAAGATGAGATAAGTGCTTCTGTATCTCAAAATTCGACTGATAGTATTCAATCGGCTCAGTCAATTATAGCTTTAGTACAAGGTTTACAGGGAGGTTTAAAAAACTTACAAAATCAATCTTCTAATCTTTCAACATTAAAAGATAAAGCTAATCAAGTATTACCGCTTGCTTCTACTTCTTTGACAGGATTGTCAAGTGGATTAACAGAAATACAGGGAGCAGTGACGAGTAAATTAGTTCCTGCCAGTCAGTCGATTGCATCAGGTGTAAATGCATATACTGCAGGTGTTGATAAAGTTTCTCAGGGCGCAAGTCAACTAAGTGAAAAGAATTCCACCTTGACAGGTAGTTTGGATCAACTAGTTTCAGGCTCAAACACCTTGACACAAAAATCTTCTAGCTTGACAGCAGGAGTTGGTCAATTAGCTGAAAAAACTCCAGAATTAGTATCTGGTATTGAAAAATTATCAACTGGCTCTAACCAATTGAATCAAAAGAGTCAAGAATTAATGGCAGGAGTTGATAAATTACAATCAGGATCTGGTCAATTAGCAGACAAATCCAGTCAGTTACTTTCAGGTGCTTCTCAATTAGAGAATGGAGCTAATAAATTGGCAGATGGATCTGGGAAACTTGCAGAAGGTGGAACAAAGTTAACTTCTGGATTGGAAGATTTACAGGCAGGAGTTGCTTATTTAGGACAAGGACTAGGTAATGCTAGTGATCAACTCAAATCAGCATCAACAGAATCTAAAAATGCAGAGATTTTGTCAAATCCACTCAATCTTTCCAAAACAGACAATGACCAAGTTCCTGTAAATGGAATCGCAATGGCTCCTTATATGATATCAGTTGCTCTTTTTGTTGCAGCAATATCAACGAATATGATCTTTGCGAAGTTGCCTTCAGGACGTCATCCGGAGAGCCGTTGGGCTTGGTTGAAATCTCGAGCTGAAATAAATGGTATTATAGCTGTTTTAGCAGGAATTTTGGTATATGGAGGAGTTCATCTTATTGGTCTAACAGCAAATCATGAAATGAGAACATTTATTCTCATTATCCTAACAAGTTTAGTATTCATGTCCATGGTAACTGCTTTAACAACATGGAATAGCCGTATAGGAGCTTTCTTCTCTCTTATTTTGCTATTATTACAGTTAGCATCAAGTGCAGGTACTTATCCACTTGCCTTGACAAATGATTTCTTTAGAGCTATTAATCCTTGGTTGCCAATGAGTTATTCGGTCTCTGGATTACGACAAACAATCTCTATGACAGGAAATATTCATCATCAAGTCATTTTCCTATTTGTGATATTAGCCCTATTTACTGGTTTAGGTATGATAGCCTATCGACCTAAGAAAATGGAAGAAGATTAAAAAAATCGACCAACTGGTCGATTTTTTTATGTCTTAGATGACTTTCGTTTGTGATGATAGATTCCAAATAGAAAAAGAGAAGTAAAGGAACAGATTGCTCCAATAACAAACCCATTGGGAATAAAGGAAAGTGTAATAGTTCCTTTTCCCTTAGGAACGTCAACTTTCATAAAGCCAGTTTGAGCTTGGTTAATTTTTATTTTCTTACCATCTTGGTAGGCAGACCAGCCTTTGTCATAAGGAATGGTGAAGAAAATGGATGTATCTTGTTTGACATCATATGTAGCAAAGACCTTATTTTTAGAAGTTGATACTGTGACAGGTTGTTCTTTAATTTTTTGAATTGCCTCGGTGAAAGTTTTGGTATCTAAACGATAGAAGGTAGGAGATTCAAATGATACCTGTGAATTTCCAGGGAAACTAACATCAATATTGAAAGTTTTTTTCTCTTTTGTATAGCCTAGATTAAAGAAGGAGAAGACATTATCAGTTGTAAAAGTTTTCTTTTCTTCATTTACAAGGATGTCAACCTTCTTTTGTTTGTCATTAGAAAAGTGAAGGTTTGTGAAAGAAAGATAAACTTGGCTGTTTTCTGGCACTTCAATTTGATACTGGATTGCTGCATCTTCATTTGAAGAACTTGTAACAGTAATCAAATCATCAGTATTCTCTGTTTTTTGATAGGGTATTGGAGAAAAATAATCAAAATTGACGTCAGCAAGTTGATTTAAAAACGAGGCCTGATTATCTAGAGTATGTTCATTGAACTTGACATCGTTGTAAATAGATTGACTAGCAAATGCAATTGGGAGAGAGAATTGATTTTCATATAGGGTAAGATTATCTTTTTGATAGATATCTTTAAAACCATATTTATCAATAGGACTGTCTGAGATATTATACTGGATGCCAAATAAACTATCAGCCAAAATACTATTATTTGCATAACGGAGATTGAGATTGGTCCCAGAGGATTTAAAGCCAAGTTTATCCAAAGTAGAGCTTGCTGAACGATTTCGAACAGATGAAAATTGAGAGATTCCATTGTAGTTGAATTTCATACTGTCATTTCCTGTCTGAGTTTGTAGTTTCTCAGTACGAGTAAATGAATTCCCAATATATGTTGAGAAAGATTCCATAGCTGGGATATCTCGACTATATGCACTTCGAGAAGCAAATCCCCATTCCTTTGCAATTCCGTCCATTTGAGATGAAGCATTTAAACTTATTTCAACCATTATAAATAAAGAGATTAGAATGGCAAATAGATTTACAGAGATAAACTTTTTGATAAATGCAAGGAGTAAAAGCGAATAGACAACCAAAAATTCAAGAGTAAGTAGAATATTCAAATCTGTTAAAAAAGAATAATGCGATTTTAGATAGATGGTAGCTAAAAATCCTGTTACTACAAGAAAAAGCGAAACTAAAAAGTTCCAGATTTTAATTTCTCTCAGACGATTTAAGACTTCCGCTGCTGTGTAAATTAACAAGGTAGAGAAAATCCAAGCATAGCGATGTAAAAACATGTTTGGAGTATGCAGGCCTTGCCAAAATAAATCAAGCGCTTCAATATAAAAGCTTACAATTAGAAATGTAAAGAAGACTGCATAGATAAGTTTCACATGAAACTTAATAGATTTCAGCGTAAAAAATAAAATAGTTAAAATAAAGGGAAGCAGTCCAACAAAAATCATTGGAATAGCTCCATACTTTGTTGTGTCAAAGGAACCGATGAATTGTTTAGCAAAGAGATCAAGATACCAGCTACTTTCAGTTTGAAACTTTGTAACTTCAGTCAATTTTTCCCCATGTGTCTGTAAATCAAACAGAGTGGGAAGAGTCATAATCAAACTAGCCATACCAGCTAAAACGGAGGTGATTATGAAATCAAGAAAAGATGATTTTCGAGTTTTAAAGTCCCAAGAAATTTGACAGAGATACCAGAAAATAAGAAACAATGCTGTCATATAGCCAAAATAATAGTTTTGGATAAATAAGATTGACAGACTTGTAAAGTATAATGATAATTTCTTCTTAGTTATAAGTAGGTGTAAACCAGTTATGCTTAAAGGAATCAAGATAAAAACATCCAGCCAGGTTTTTATCTCTAGTTGACTAACAGTGAAACTCATCAGAGCATAGGAAGTAGATAAAGCTAGTTTTAAAGTCTGAGGGATATTTTTAAATAATTTATTTAAACTAAAGAAGGTTGACAGACCAATCAATCCAAATTTTAAGAGAGTTGTTAGATAGACAGCATCTGGCATATTCGTTAGATCAAAAAAGTAAACCAGAGGCGCGAGAAAACTACCCAAGTAATAACTAGATAGGGCATAGAAGTTTAGTCCTAGGCCACTTGTAAAGGTGTAAAACAGACTACCATTTCCATATAAGATATTCCTTAGAGTTATATCGAAAATAACGTATTGATGAAATCCATCTCCTAATAGAGGAGAGTTGTCACTATTCCAGTAGATACCTTGAGATAGGTATACTCCTGTCATAATCAATACAGGAATGATGAAAGAAACAAAATAGGTCCAATATGTTTTAAAAAATGATTTCATGTTACCTCGTAGAATGATAGAAAACTCAGTTGGTTACCCCAACTGAGTTTTGAAGTCTTATTTAATCTTTCCAAAGTTCTTTGACTTTTGCTTGTACTTCTGCATTTTCTAGGAATTCATCATAGGTTTCATCGATACGATCGATGACGCCATTTTTAGATAAGACAATGATATGGTTAGCCAAAGTTTGAATAAACTCGTGGTCATGACTGGCAAAGATGATTGATTCTTTAAAGTTTTTCAATCCATCATTCAAGCTTGAGATAGATTCCAAGTCCAAGTGATTGGTTGGGTCATCGAGGACAAGCACATTTGATTTCAAGAGCATGAGTTTTGAAAGCATGACACGGACTTTTTCTCCCCCTGACAAGACGTTGACAGGTTTGTTAACCTCATCTCCAGAGAAGAGCATACGGCCGAGGAAACCGCGTAGGAAAGTATTGTCATCTTCTTCTTTACTTGCAAATTGACGCAACCAGTCAAGAATTGATTCTCCCCCTGCAAAATCAGCTGAGTTATCTTTTGGCAGGTAAGATTGACTAGTTGTAACTCCCCACTTGACAGTTCCTTCATAGTCAATATCTCCCATGATTGCACGAATTAATGCAGTCGTTTGGATGTCATTCTGTCCAATAAGAGCTGTCTTATCACCTGGACGCAAGATAAAGCTGATATTATCTAAAATAGTTTCACCATCAATCTTTACAGTTAGATTTTCTACTGTCAAGAGATCATTACCGATCTCACGTTCTGCTTTAAAGTTAATAAATGGATATTTACGACTAGATGGCACAATCTCTTCTAGCTCAATCTTATCAAGCATTTTCTTACGTGATGTTGCTTGTCTTGATTTAGAAGCATTAGCAGAGAAACGAGCTACGAATTCTTGCAATTGCTTAATTTTTTCTTCTGCTTTGGCATTACGGTCTGCTAGCAATTTAGCAGCAAGCTCAGAAGATTCCTTCCAGAAGTCATAGTTTCCGACGTAGAGTTTGATTTTTCCAAAGTCAAGGTCAGCCATGTGAGTACATACTTTATTCAAGAAGTGACGGTCATGAGATACTACGATAACTGTGTTATCAAAGTCAATCAAGAAATCTTCTAACCATGTAATTGATTGGATGTCCAAACCATTGGTTGGCTCGTCCAAGAGAAGAACATCTGGTTTACCAAAAAGTGCTTTAGCAAGGAGAACTTTCACTTTCTCACCGTTAGCCAATTCGCTCATATTTTGGTAGTGCAATTCTTCTGGAATGTTTAGATTTTGAAGGAGTTGAGAGGCTTCACTTTCTGCTTCCCAGCCTCCAAGCTCGGCAAACTCTCCTTCAAGTTCGGCAGCACGCACTCCGTCTTCATCTGAGAAATCTTCCTTCATGTAGATAGCATCTTTTTCCTTCATGATGCTATAAAGTTTTTCATTTCCCATGATAACGACATCAATGGCACGTTCATCTTCATAGTCAAAGTGATTTTGACGAAGAACAGAGAGACGTTCATCTGGACCAAGAGAGATGTGACCAGTAGTAGGTTCGATATCTCCAGCTAAAATTTTTAAAAAGGTTGATTTTCCGGCACCATTAGCACCGATTAATCCGTAAGTATTTCCTTCTGTAAATTTGATATTGACATCATCAAAAAGTTTGCGATCACTAAAACGTAGTGAAACATCAGATACTGTAAGCAATGTTTTTCTCCTATATATGTAATATATTTATTCTACTAGAAAATACGGAAATATTCAAATTTTTATCTGTTAATTTTGTGTAAATTACATTTACAGTACACTTTACACAAAACCGTGAATAGTAAGGTTGATTTATTTTGATAAATTGCGGTTATTTCATTAAAAAAATGCTATAATTGAAGGGACTATATCGAAGGAGAACAAAATGACTAAACCCATTATTTTAACAGGAGACCGTCCAACAGGAAAATTGCATATTGGACATTATGTTGGAAGTCTCAAAAATCGAGTATTATTACAGGAAGAGGGTAAGTATGATATGTTTGTGTTCTTGGCTGACCAACAAGCCTTGACAGATCACGCCAAAGATCCTCAAACCATTGTAGAGTCTATCGGAAATGTGGCTTTGGATTATCTTGCAGTTGGATTGGATCCAAGTAAGTCAACTATCTTTATTCAAAGTCAAATTCCAGAATTAGCTGAGTTGTCTATGTATTATATGAATCTAGTTTCATTAGCACGTTTGGAGCGCAATCCAACTGTCAAGACAGAGATTGCTCAGAAAGGCTTTGGAGAAAGTATTCCGACAGGCTTCTTAGTCTATCCAATCGCTCAAGCAGCTGACATTACTGCTTTCAAAGCTAATTATGTTCCTGTTGGTACAGATCAGAAACCAATGATTGAGCAAACTCGCGAGATTGTTCGTTCTTTTAACAATGCATATAACTGTGATGTCTTGGTAGAACCGGAAGGTATTTATCCAGAAAATGAGAGAGCAGGGCGTTTGCCTGGTCTAGATGGAAATGCTAAAATGTCTAAATCACTTAATAACGGTATTTATTTAGCTGATGATGCTGATACTTTGCGTAAAAAAGTAATGAGTATGTATACAGATCCAGATCATATTCGCGTTGAGGATCCAGGTAAGATTGAAGGAAATATGGTTTTCCATTATCTAGATGTTTTTGGTCGTCCAGAAGATGCTCAAGAAATTGCTGACATGAAAGAACATTATCAACGAGGTGGTCTTGGTGATGTGAAGACCAAGCGTTATCTACTTGAAATATTAGAACGTGAACTTGGTCCTATTCGTGAGCGCCGTATTGAATTTGCTAAGGATATGGGAGAAGTTTATAATATGCTTCAAAAAGGTAGTGAAAGAGCGCGTGAAGTTACAGGTCAAACCCTATCTGAGGTTAAAGGAGCAATGGGACTTCATTACTTTAACTAAGTTTATTTTTACAAGAAACTATCATTTCTATCTCAAAGAAAAGATAGTTTTTTATTTACCCCTGTAACATTTGACAAATTTTTATAGAATGGTATGATAGATACAATATAAAAAGAGTCAAGCTCAAAAATAAAGAAAAGAGGAAACTTCGAATGTCTAATTGGGACACTAAATTTTTGAAAAAAGGTTTTACCTTTGATGATGTATTGCTTATTCCAGCTGAAAGTCATGTGTTGCCTAACGATGCAGATTTAACAACTAAATTGGCAGATAATTTGACTTTAAATATCCCAATTATTACCGCTGCTATGGACACAGTAACAGAGAGTCAAATGGCTATTGCTATTGCTCGTGCAGGTGGTCTCGGAGTTATCCATAAAAACATGTCAATTGCTCAACAAGCAGACGAGGTTCGCAAGGTAAAACGTTCTGAAAATGGGGTTATTATTGATCCGTTCTTCTTAACGCCTGAACATACAATTGCTGAAGCAGATGAGCTTATGGGACGTTACCGTATCAGTGGTGTTCCAGTTGTTGAAACACTTGAAAATCGTAAATTGGTTGGTATTTTGACAAACCGAGATCTTCGTTTTATTTCAGATTATAACCAACCAATCTCAAATCATATGACCAGTGAAAATCTTGTTACTGCTCCTGTGGGTACAGATCTTGCAACAGCTGAGAGTATTCTTCAAGAACACCGTATTGAAAAACTTCCTTTAGTAGATGAAGAAGGTCGTCTTTCTGGTTTGATTACTATCAAAGATATTGAAAAAGTTATTGAGTTTCCAAATGCTGCTAAAGATGAGTTTGGTCGTCTTCTAGTTGCAGGTGCAGTAGGTGTTACTTCAGATACCTTTGAACGTGCAGAGGCGCTTTTTGAGGCAGGGGCGGATGCGATTGTTATTGATACTGCACATGGTCATTCTGCAGGTGTCTTGCGTAAAATTGCTGAGATTCGTGCTCACTTCCCAGATCGTACTTTGATTGCTGGAAATATTGCTACTGCTGAGGGAGCGCGTGCCCTTTACGAAGCAGGTGTAGATGTTGTCAAGGTTGGTATTGGACCAGGTTCTATCTGTACTACTCGAGTAATTGCTGGTGTTGGTGTTCCGCAAGTAACAGCTATCTACGATGCTGCAGCCGTTGCGCGTGAATATGGAAAAACGATCATTGCTGACGGTGGAATCAAGTATTCTGGAGATATTGTAAAAGCTCTAGCTGCTGGTGGAAATGCAGTTATGCTTGGATCAATGTTTGCTGGAACAGACGAAGCACCAGGTGAAACTGAAATCTTCCAAGGACGTAAATTCAAGACTTACCGTGGTATGGGATCAATCGCAGCGATGAAGAAAGGTTCAAGCGATCGTTACTTCCAAGGTTCTGTCAATGAAGCAAATAAACTTGTTCCAGAAGGAATTGAAGGTCGTGTTGCTTATAAAGGAGCGGCAGCTGATATCGTCTTCCAAATGATTGGTGGTATTCGTTCTGGTATGGGTTATTGTGGTGCAGCTAACCTTAAAGAGTTGCATGATAATGCTCAATTTATTGAAATGTCTGGTGCTGGTTTGAAAGAAAGCCATCCTCATGATGTACAAATTACTAATGAGGCACCAAATTATTCTATGTAAAAGAAATAAAAAGAACTCCTGCGAAAACAGGAGTTCTTTTACAATGTTGTCAATTTTTATTTACAGCAACTTGACCATCTTGAATAGTGAAAATACTTAGATTTTCTGGTAGATTTTGAAGATGATCTAAGCTTGTTGTTGTAATAAAGGTTTGGATTGAGTGAGAAATCGTTTCTAATAATTTTAACTGTCTAGTGTTGTCAAGTTCGCTCATAACATCGTCAAGCAATAATATCGGAGATTCTGTAGTAATACTTTCCATTAACTCGATTTCTGCTAATTTTATAGACAGGACGAGACTACGATGTTGGCCTTGACTTCCAAAACTAGCATCCATCCCATTTATATAAAAAGAAATATCATCTCGATGAGGACCAACACCAGTATTCTTTTTAAATAAATCTCTGGATCTACTTTTTTCTAAAGCAAATTTGAAAGATTCGGATAAGTCTTCTTTATCAGTTATCTTGACAGAAGATTGATAGGATATTGACAACTCTTCAATCTGATTAGAGAGTTCAAAATGTTTCTGACGTCCAAATGATTCTAGTTTTTTTATGAAATCGAAGCGGTGATTCATTACACGACATCCATAATCAATTAGCTGATCATCCAACACAGAAAGGAAGGTGTCATCTATTTTTTGAGCTGATTTTAGGTAAGTGTTTCTTTGCTTTAGGATGTGGTTATAATTGGTTAAGTCAGATAAATAGATTGGCTTGATTTGTCCAAGTTCCATATCAATGAATTTTCGTCGAACAGAAGGTGCTCCTTTAATTAGTTGTAAATCTTCAGGAGCAAATAAGACAACATTCATGTGTCCTACATAATCTGAAAGGCGCGCCTGTTTTAAATGATTAACTTTTGTCACACGGCCTTTTTGTGTTAGTTCGATTTCTAGGGGAATGGATCCAGTTTTTTTCTGAACGAGACCTGAAAGATGAAGTTGTTCCTCATCAAAATGAATGAGATTTTTATCTGTTCGAGTTCGATGACTACGCGTTAAGGCTAAAAAATAGATAGCCTCTAGCATGTTTGTTTTTCCTTGTGCATTACGTCCCAAAAAGACATTCAATTTAGGATTAAAGTCTATTTTTGTCTCTTTGTAGTTACGAAAAGTCTTGAGAGATAGGTGTTGTAGCCACATGATTATCTACCAGGGAATCGCGGAGCTTGTTTGCTTTTGGGAGATGAAGCAGGTTTCGATTTGTCTTTTTTAACTCCCTTATTCATCTCTTTGACGAGTTTAGCGATTCGTTCTTTTTCAACTTTATCAGCTTGATATTCCTCTTGCTCCTCAGAAGTAGGTTGTGTCAACAAGATGTCAATATTCATGTCAGGGATGTCAACTTTATCGCCAATGCGAAGTTTTTTACCACGACGACTTTCTAACTCCCCATTAAAGTAAACAGAATGTTCAGAGAGAAAGGATTTGATAGCTCCTCCGCTATGTGTAATTCCAAGTTCTTTGAGTAGTGCTTGGAGGGTAATAAATTCTTCAAATAATTTGTATTCCATAATTCACCTCAATCTTTGGTATTATACCATATTTTCCTAAAAATAGTGAGAGAAACAGGGAGAAATGTAAGCGATTTTTATTTCAAAACTGTTACAGGGAACAAGAAAATTTCAGGTTTTCGTGATATAATAGAAGTCTGTATATAAGGAGGTAAATCATGGAGTTAGTGCATGTAATTTCAACACATTTTATCCAATCAAAGAAGTTTAAAACGAACAAAATCACCGTGCGTTTTACCGCTCCATTATCTCTTGATACGATTGCAGGTCGCATGTTGAGTGCGAGTATGCTAGAAACAGCTAACCAGCTGTACCCTACTTCTCAAAATTTGAGGAGACACTTGGCTAGTCTATATGGTACAGATATGTCAACCAATTGTTTTAGAAGAGGACAAAGCCACATTGTAGAATTGACATTTACTTATGTTCGTGATGAGTTTTTAAGTAAGAAAAATGTGCTAACTGCTCAGGTTTTGGAACTAGTAAAAGAAACTCTTTTTTCACCCGTGGTAGTTGATAATGGATTTGATTCAGCCTTATTTGAAATTGAGAAAAAGCAATTGCTAGCAAGTTTAGCAGCTGATATGGATGATTCTTTTTATTTTGCACATAAAGAATTAGATAAATTATTTTTTCATGATGAACGTCTCCAATTGGAATATAGTGATTTACGAAATCGTATTTTAGCTGAAACTCCACAAAGTTCTTATTCCTGTTTCCAAGAATTTTTGGACAAAGATCGAATAGATTTCTTTTTCCTAGGTGATTTTAATGAGGTTGAAATTCTAAATGTATTAGAATCATTTGGTTTTAAAGGTCGAGAAGGTAATGTGAAGGTTCAGTATTGTCAACCTTATTCCAATATCCTTCAGGAAGGCATGGTTCGGAAAAATGTAGGACAGTCTATTTTAGAGTTGGGCTATCATTGTTCTGCTGAATATGGTGATGAGCAACATTTATCCATGATTGTAATGAATGGTTTACTGGGCGGATTTGCTCATTCTAAGCTCTTTACAAATGTCCGTGAAAATGCTGGATTAGCTTATACCATTTCAAGTCAGCTTGATTTATTTAGTGGATTTTTGAGGATGTATGCTGGTATTGATCGAGAAAATCGAAACCAGGCTCGAAAAATGATGAATAATCAACTGCTTGATTTAAAAAAAGGTTATTTTACAGATCTTGAGTTAGAGCAGACCAAGGAAATGATTCATCGGTCTTTGTTGCTTTCTCAAGATAATCAATCTTCATTGATTGAACGTGCTTATCAAAATGCCTTACTTGGAAAATCTTCAGCAGACTTTAAAAGTTGGATTGAAAAACTCGAACAAATTGACAAAGATGCTATTTGTAGAGCAGCTAATAATGTGAAGTTACAAGCAATTTACTTTATGGAAGGAATAGAATGACAAAGGTTGTTTTTGAAGAAAAATACTATCCAGCTGTAAAAGAAATGGTTTATCGAACTCGTTTGACAAACGGATTGACAGTAGCTCTTCTACCTAAAAAGGAATTTAAAGAGGTTTACGGGAGTGTCACTGTACAGTTTGGCTCGGTAGATACGCTTGTTACAGGAGTTGACAGAGGTGTAAAACAATATCCTGCAGGAATTGCTCATTTTCTTGAACATAAATTATTTGAGAGAGAAGATTCTAGCGATTTGATGTCGGCTTTTACGAGTCTAGGTGCAGACAGTAATGCCTTTACAAGCTTTACAAAAACAAACTATCTTTTTTCATCGACGGATTATCTTTTAGAGAATTTAGATTTACTTGATGAATTGGTAACATCAGCGCATTTTACTGAAGATTCCATTTTAAGAGAGCAGGATATTATCCAGCAGGAACGAGAAATGTATCAAGATGACCCAGATTCGTGTTTATTCTTTTCAACTTTAGCGAATTTGTATCCGGGTACACCTTTAGCAACTGATATAGTTGGAACTGAGGAGTCAATTTCTCAAATTAATCTAACTAATTTGCAAGAAAATTTTACAAGATTTTACAAACCTGTAAACATTTCTCTGTTTTTAGTTGGTAATTTTGATGTGGAAAGAGTACAGGACTATTTTGAAAGCAAAGAACTGAAAGATTCAGATCTTCAGGAAGTAGCAAGAGAAAAATTGCTTTTACAAGATGTAAAGCCAACAGATAGTATGAGAATGGAAGTATCTTCTCCCAAACTAGCGATTGGAGTTAGAGGTAATCGAGAAGTTGCTGAAGCGGATTGCTATCGACATCATATTTTATTAAAATTATTGTTTGCAATGATGTTTGGTTGGACTTCGGATCGTTTTCAAAAGTTATATGAATCAGGTAAAATAGATGCTTCCTTATCTCTTGAAATTGAAGTAACAAGTCGTTTTCATTTTGTTATGTTGACAATGGATACGAAAGAGCCAGTTGCTTTATCTCATCAGTTTAGGAAGGCCATTCGTAATTTTACAAAGGATTTGGATATTACAGAGGATCATTTAGATATTATCAAAAGAGAGATGTTTGGAGAATTTTTTAGTAGCATGAACTCTCTTGAATTTATTGCAACGCAATATGATGCTTTTGAACATGGTGAGACAATTTTTGATTTGCCAAAGATTTTACAGGAAATTACTTTAGAGGATGTCCTTGAAGCAGGGCATCACTTAATAGACGAAGGGGATATAGTTGATTTTACAATATTCCCATCGTAGTAACCTATCATAATAGACACTAGAAAGAAGGGATGACAAGTATGAGGAAAAAAACAATTGGCGAGGTTTTACGATTAGCTAGAATCAATCAGGGATTGAGTTTAGATGAATTGCAGAAAAAGACAGATATCCAGTTAGATATGTTGGAAGCAATGGAAGCAGACGATTTCGATCAACTTCCAAGTCCTTTTTACACGCGTTCTTTCTTGAAAAAATATGCATGGGCTGTTGAGTTAGATGATCAAATTGTTTTGGATGCTTATGATTCTGGGAGTATGATTACTTATGAGGAAGTAGATGTTGATGAAGATGAGTTGACAGGTCGTAGACGTTCAAGTAAGAAAAAGAAGAAAAAAACATCCTTTTTACCTTTATTTTATTTTATCCTTTTTGCTTTATCGATTTTAATTTTTGTGACCTATTATGTTTGGAACTATATTCAAACTCAACCAGAGGGGCCTTCTCTTTCTAATTACAGTGTGGTTCAATCAACAAGTTCAATAAGTTCAACTAGCTCTGTTCCCCACTCTTCAAGTAGTAGTTCATCTAGCAGTTCTTCTAGTGCAGAACCATCTATAACGGTATCGGGTGAAGGAAATCATGTAGAAATCGCTTATAAGACAAGTAAGGAAACAGTTAAATTGCAATTGGCAGTTTCAGATGTTACAAGTTGGGTCAGCGTTTCAGAAAGCGAACTTGAGGGCGGTGTAACCTTATCGCCAGAGAAGAAAAGTGCAGAAGCAACCGTTTCAACTAAAAATCCTGTAACAATTACATTAGGTGTTGTCAAAGGTGTTGCTTTGACAGTAGATAATC
This sequence comes from bacterium, assembly GCA_905221065.1. Classification (GTDB taxonomy): domain Bacteria; phylum Bacillota; class Bacilli; order Lactobacillales; family Streptococcaceae; genus Streptococcus. Next base: position 18,050 of record CAJNBS010000012.1, on the reverse strand, counting down.
AGACTGTTGATTTATCGAAATTAACAGCTCATACTGGACAAATCACTGTAACCTTTACTAAAAATTAAGGAAAAACGAATGAAAAAAGAACAAATTCCCAATCTCTTAACAATAGGTCGAATTCTTTTTATACCTATTTTTATCTTTATTTTAACAGTAGGAAATTCGATAGAGAGTCATATAGTAGCAGCTATTATCTTTGCGATTGCCAGTATTACAGATTATTTAGATGGATATTTAGCTCGTAAATGGAATGTGGTTAGTAATTTTGGTAAATTTGCAGATCCTATGGCGGATAAGCTACTAGTTATGTCGGCTTTTATTATGCTGATTGAGTTAGGTATGGCTCCGGCTTGGATTGTTGCAGTGATTATCTGTCGAGAGTTGGCTGTGACAGGTTTGAGGCTTTTACTGGTTGAAACTGGTGGAACAGTTTTAGCAGCAGCAATGCCTGGGAAAATTAAAACTTTCAGTCAGATGTTTGCGATTATTTTCTTGCTATTACATTGGACTTTGATTGGTCAAGTTCTACTTTATGTAGCCTTGTTTTTCACTATCTACTCTGGCTATGACTATTTCAAGGGTAGTGCCTATGTATTTAAAGGGACATTTGGTTCGAAATGAAATCAATAATTGATGTACAAAATCTTTCTTTTCGCTATAAAGAAAATCAGAAATACTACGATGTGAAGGATATTACGTTTCACGTGAAACGTGGAGAATGGCTTTCGATTGTAGGGCATAATGGTAGTGGTAAATCAACGACTGTTCGGTTAATTGATGGCTTACTGGAAGCAGAATCTGGAGAGATTGTAATTGATGGCCAACGGCTGACTGAGGAAAATGTTTGGAGCATACGGCGTCAAATCGGTATGGTTTTTCAAAATCCGGACAATCAATTTGTTGGAGCGACTGTTGAAGATGATGTTGCCTTTGGTTTGGAAAATCAAGGACTTTCTCGTCAAGAAATGAAAAAGAGAGTGGAAGAAGCTCTGGATTTGGTTGGCATGTTGGACTTTAAAAAGAGAGAGCCGGCGCGTCTATCTGGTGGCCAAAAGCAACGTGTGGCTATTGCAGGTGTTGTAGCCCTAAGACCAGCTATTTTAATCCTAGATGAAGCAACGAGTATGTTGGATCCTGAGGGTCGTAGAGAACTTATTGAGACAGTAAAAGGAATTCGAAAAGACTATGATATGACGGTCATTTCCATTACACATGATTTGGAAGAAGTTGCCATGAGTGATCGTGTATTGGTCATGAAAAAAGGGTCAATTGAATCAACTAGTAGTCCAAGAGAGCTTTTCTCTCGAAATGATTTAGATCAAATTGGATTAGACGATCCTTTTGCCAATCAATTAAAAAATTCTTTGAGCCAGAATGGCTATGATTTGCCTGGAAATTATTTGACAGAAAGTGAGCTAGAGGATAAGCTATGGGAATTGCTCTAGAAAATGTGAGTTTTACATATCAAGAAGGTACTCCCTTAGCTTCAGAAGCTTTGTCGGATGTTTCTTTAACGATTGAAGATGGTTCTTATACGGCCTTAATTGGGCACACAGGTAGCGGCAAATCGACTATTTTACAACTTTTAAACGGTTTATTGGTGCCAAGTCAAGGAAGTGTACGAGTTTTTGATACCTTAATCACTTCGAATTCTAAAAATAAAGATATTCGTCAAATTAGAAAACAGGTTGGCTTGGTATTTCAGTTTGCTGAAAATCAGATCTTTGAAGAAACAGTTTTGAAGGACGTTGCTTTTGGACCACAAAATTTTGGAGTTTCTGAAGAAGATGCTGTGAAGATTGCGCGTGAAAAACTGGCTCTGGTTGGAATTGATGAATCACTTTTTGATCGCAGTCCGTTTGAGCTATCAGGTGGACAAATGAGACGTGTCGCCATTGCAGGAATACTTGCCATGGAACCAGCCATATTAGTCTTAGATGAGCCCACAGCAGGCCTAGATCCCCTGGGAAGAAAAGAGTTGATGAATTTGTTCAAAAAACTCCACCAGTCAGGGATGACCATTGTCTTAGTCACGCATTTGATGGATGATGTTTCGGAATATGCGAATCAAGTCTATGTAATGGAAAAGGGACGCTTAGTGAAGGGTGGCAAACCAAGTGATGTCTTTCAAGATGTCGTTTTTATGGAAGAAGTGCAGCTGGGAGTACCTAAGATTACAGCATTTTGTAAACGATTGGCTGATAGAGGCGTGTCATTTAAACGATTACCGATTAAGATAGAGGAGTTCAAGGAGTTGCTAAATGGATAGTATGATTTTGGGGCGTTATATCCCAGGGGATTCGATTGTTCACCGATTGGATCCACGTAGTAAATTACTGGCTATGATGCTACTGATTTTGATCGTTTTTTGGGCTAATAATCCTTTGACGAATTTGATTCTTTTTATAGCGACAGGGATATTTATTGCCTTGTCAGGAGTATCTCTTTCATTTTTTATTCAGGGCTTGAAATCTATGTTTTTCTTGATTGCCTTCACAACTATTTTTCAACTGTTTTTCATTTCTAGTGGGAATGTTTTATTTGAGTTTTCGTTTGTGAGAATCACGGATTATGCTTTGCAACAAGCTGGAATTATTTTTTGTCGCTTTGTATTGATCATTTTCTTTTCAACTTTGTTAACCTTAACGACCATGCCCTTAAGTTTGGCCTCAGCTGTCGAAGCTTTGTTAGCGCCTTTAAAACGTGCGAAAGTTCCAGTTCATGAAATTGGATTGATGCTGTCCATGAGTCTACGTTTTGTCCCAACATTGATGGATGATACGACGCGGATTATGAATGCGCAGAAAGCGCGTGGAGTGGATTTTGGAGAAGGAAGTATTGTTCAAAAAGTAAAGGCTATGATTCCTATTTTGATTCCTCTTTTTGCGACAAGTTTAAAACGTGCCGATTCCTTGGCTATCGCCATGGAAGCGCGTGGTTATCAGGGTGGAAAAGGCAGAAGTCAATACAGACAATTGAAATGGACTCGAAAGGATACGCTGACCATTATTGTTGTTCTCGTACTTGGTTGTTGTTTATTTTTCTTAAAATCTTAGTAGATTTCAGGAATTGATAAAAAGTTACTGTAACAGTTTTTGATATAAAGGTAGGGATATGAACCGTTTTAAAAAATCAAAATATGTCATTATTGTTTTTGTCACTGTTCTGCTTGTCTCAGCTCTCTTAGCTACGACTTATTCAAGCGCAATTGTGACAAAATTAGGAGATGGAATTTCATTGGTTGATAGAGTTGTGCAAAAACCTTTTCAGTGGTTTGATTCTGTCAAATCAGATTTGGCTCATTTGACACGAACATATAATGAAAATGAAAGTTTGAAGAAACAGATTTACCAATTAGAAGTTAAATCAAATGAGGCAGAAAGTTTAAAGACAGAAAATGAACAACTGCGCCAATTGCTTGATATGAAGTCTAAATTGCAAGCCACAAAGACTTTAGCAGCAGATGTTATTATGCGTTCTCCGGTATCTTGGAAACAGGAGTTGACTCTAGATGCAGGCAAATCAAAAGGGGCTTCTGAGAACATGTTAGCCATTGCAAATGGTGGCTTGATTGGGAGTGTTTCAAAAGTAGAGGAGAACTCTACTATGGTTAACCTTCTGACAAATACGGAAAATGCTGATAAGATTTCTGTTAAAATTCAACACGGCACTACTACAATTTATGGAATTATTGTTGGCTACGACAAGGAAAATGAAGTTCTTAAAATCAGTCAATTAAATAGTAATAGCGATATTAGTACAGGCGATAAGGTGACAACGGGTGGATTAGGAAACTTTAATGTTGCGGATATTCCTGTTGGTGAAGTGGTTGCCACAACGCATAGTACGGATTATTTGACACGAGAAGTAACTGTTAAGTTGAGTGCAGATACTCATAATGTGGATGTGATAGAATTAGTGGGGAATTCATAATGAGACAGTTGAAGCGGGTTGGAGTGTTTTTATTGCTTCCTTTCTTTGTTCTAATTGACGCCCATATTAGCCAGTTTCTGGGCTCATTTTTCCCCCATGTACATTTGGCTAGTCATTTTCTTTTTCTATTTCTATTATTTGAGACGATAGAAGTATCAGAGTATCTCTACCTAGTCTATTGTTTTGTGATAGGCTTGGTTTATGATGTTTACTTTTTCCATCTAATAGGGATTGCAACTCTCTTATTTATCTTATTGGGAGCGTTTCTTCATAAATTGAATAGTGTTATTTTGTTGAATCGTTGGACGAGAATCTTGGCTATGATTGTTATGAGTTTTCTATTTGATATGGGAGCTTATCTCTTTGCATTAGTGGTAGGTTTAACTGTAGATAGTCTGCCGATTTTTATCGTTTATAGCCTAGTACCATCCATGATTTTAAATCTTGTGTGGATGCTTATTTTTCAGTTTATTTTTGAAAAATATTATCTATGAGAAAGAAACAAAAATGTAACAAAGGCGTAATATTCATTAGGCCTTTTTTTGGTATACTAGTATTGTCTTTAAAAGAAGGAGTATCTACGTAATATGAAGAAAAAAATCTTAGCGTCACTTTTATTAAGTACAGTAATGGTTTCTCAAGTAGCTGTTTTAACAACTGCGCATGCAGAAACGACTGATGACAAAATTGCTGCTCAAGATAATAAAATTAGTAACTTAACAGCACAACAACAAGAAGCCCAAAAACAAGTTGACCAAATTCAGGAGCAAGTATCGGCTATTCAAGCTGAGCAATCTAACTTGCAAGCTGAAAATGATAGATTACAAGCAGAATCCAAAAAACTTGAGAGTGAGATTACAGAACTTTCTAAAAACATTGTATCTCGCAATGATTCTTTGGAAAAACAAGCTCGCAGTGCTCAAACAAATGGAGCTGCAACAAGTTACATAAATACGATTGTAAACTCGAAATCAATTACAGAAGCTATTTCACGTGTTGCTGCAATGAGCGAAATTGTATCTGCTAATAACAAAATGTTGGAACAACAAAAAGCAGATAAAAAAGCAATTTCTGAAAAGCAAGTGGCAAACAATGACGCAATTAATACAGTAATTGCAAATCAACAGAAATTGTCTGATGATGCACAAGCTCTAACAACGAAACAAGCTGAGTTGAAGGCTGCAGAATTAAATCTTGCTGCTGAAAAAGCGACAGCAGAAGATGAAAAAGCAAGTTTGCTAGAGAAAAAAGCAGAAGCAGAAGCGGCAGCAAAAGCAGCAGCAGCGGCAGAGACAGCTTATAAAGAAAAACAAGCTAGCCAACAACAATCAGTACTTGCTTCAGCAAACACTAACTTAACAGCTCAAGTGCAAGCAGTATCTGAATCTGCAGCAGCACCTGTCCGTGCAAAAGTTCGTCCAACATACAGTACAAACGCTTCAAGTTATCCAATTGGAGAATGTACATGGGGAGTTAAAACATTAGCACCTTGGGCTGGAGACTATTGGGGTAATGGAGCACAGTGGGCTACAAGTGCAGCTGCTGCAGGATTCCGTACAGGTTCAACACCTCAAGTTGGTGCGATTGCATGTTGGAACGATGGTGGATATGGACACGTAGCGGTAGTTACAGCTGTTTCATCATCAACAAGTATTCAAGTATCAGAATCAAATTATGCAGGTAATCGTACAATTGGAAATCACCGTGGATGGTTCAATCCAACAACAACTTCTGAAGGTTTTGTTACATATATTTATGCAGATTAATTTACAGAGGGACTCGAATAGAGCCCTCTTTTCAGCTTTTACTGTGACAATCCCTATTAAAAATTATATCAAAACAGCTTGAAAATATTGGAAAAGTATGGTAAAATGAAAATTGTCGTGTGAACGATAATACTCATTCTTGATGAATTGTGAGACAGTTGCCCTTGGGTCGTTTTGCGAGTTGAAGTCAAGAAGAGGAAAAAAACAAAAAGGAGAAATACTCATGGCAGTAATTTCAATGAAACAACTTCTTGAGGCTGGTGTACACTTTGGTCACCAAACTCGTCGCTGGAACCCTAAGATGGCTAAGTACATCTTTACTGAGCGTAACGGAATCCACGTTATCGACTTGCAACAAACTGTAAAATACGCTGACCAAGCATACGACTTCATGCGTGATGCAGCAGCTAACGATGCAGTTGTATTGTTTGTTGGTACTAAGAAACAAGCAGCTGATGCAGTTGCTGAAGAAGCAGTACGTTCAGGTCAATACTTCATCAACCACCGTTGGTTGGGTGGAACTCTTACAAACTGGGGAACAATCCAAAAACGTATCGCTCGTTTGAAAGAAATCAAACGTATGGAAGAAGATGGAACTTTCGAAGTTCTTCCTAAGAAAGAAGTTGCACTTCTTAACAAACAACGTGCACGTCTTGAAAAATTCTTGGGTGGTATCGAAGATATGCCTCGTATTCCAGATGTGATGTACGTAGTTGACCCACATAAAGAGCAAATCGCTGTTAAAGAAGCTAAAAAATTGGGAATCCCAGTTGTAGCGATGGTTGACACAAACACTGATCCGGATGATATCGATGTAATCATCCCAGCTAACGATGACGCTATCCGCGCTGTTAAATTGATTACAGCTAAATTGGCTGACGCTATCATCGAAGGACGTCAAGGTGAAGATGCAGCAGCAGTTGAAGCAGAATTTGCAGCTTCAGAAGCTCAAGCAGATTCAATCGAAGAAATCGTTGAAGTTGTAGAAGGCGACAACGCTTAATTCATATAAATAGTAATTACCTAGGAGGGCGGGGCTTAGCCCGGCTCTCCTATTTTTAAAAAATATAGGAGAATCAAAATGGCAGAAATTACAGCTAAACTTGTAAAAGAGTTGCGTGAAAAATCTGGTGCCGGTGTTATGGACGCTAAAAAAGCGCTTGTAGAAACAGACGGTGACATCGAAAAAGCGATTGAATTGCTTCGTGAAAAAGGTATGGCTAAGGCAGCTAAGAAAGCTGACCGTGTTGCTGCAGAAGGTTTGACTGGTGTTTACGTTAACGGTAATGTTGCAGCAGTTATCGAAGTAAACGCTGAAACTGACTTCGTTGCAAAAAATGCTCAATTCGTTGAATTGGTAAATACTACAGCTAAAGTTGTTGCTGAAGGAAAACCTGCTAACAATGAAGAAGCTCTTGCTTTGACAATGCCTTCAGGTGAAACTCTTGAAGCCGCATACGTGTCTGCAACAGCAACTATCGGAGAAAAAATCTCATTCCGTCGTTTTGCATTGATTGAAAAAACAGACGCACAACATTTTGGAGCTTACCAACATAACGGTGGCCGTATCGGTGTTATTTCAGTTGTTGAAGGCGGAGACGAAGCTCTTGCTAAACAATTGTCAATGCACATCGCAGCTATGAAACCAACAGTTCTTTCTTACAAAGAATTGGATGAGCAATTCGTTAAAGATGAGTTGGCACAATTGAACCACGTAATCGACCAAGACAACGAAAGCCGTGCAATGGTTAACAAACCAGCTCTTCCACACTTGAAGTATGGATCAAAAGCTCAATTGACTGATGAAGTGATTGCGCAAGCTGAAGCTGATATCAAAGCTGAATTGGCTGCAGAAGGCAAACCAGAAAAAATCTGGGACAAAATCATCCCAGGTAAAATGGATCGCTTCATGCTTGACAACACTAAAGTTGACCAAGCATACACACTTCTTGCACAAGTTTACATCATGGATGACAGCAAGACAGTTGAAGCATACCTTGAATCAGTTAACGCTTCAGTAGTTGAGTTCGCTCGCTTTGAAGTTGGTGAAGGTATTGAGAAAGCTGCAAACGACTTTGAAGCTGAAGTTGCAGCTACAATGGCAGCAGCCTTGAATAACTAATAATAAAAAGGAAGCCAAATTGCTTCCTTTTTTCTATGCAGTCGATCTTTATAGGGAGATGTTCTTACTTTCAAGGTAAAAACAAAAAGCCCTATAATAAGGGCCAATTGTATTTAGGAGACTAAACTTCAAATTCATAGAGTGCTGTAGACAGATAACGTTCACCGTTATCTGGTGCTAGAGCAAGGACTTTTTTACCTGTACCTAATTTTTTGGCAACCTCGATGGCTCCGTAGATGGCTGCAGCTGAAGAAATCCCTACAAGGAAGCCTTCTTTTCCGCCAATTTCACGGCCGAGTGCCAGAGCATCATCTGATGTTACACGAACGATACCATCATAGGCTTTAGTATCAAGTGTATCAGGAATAAATCCAGCTGAGATACCTTGAATTTTGTGAGGACCAGGTTTTTCACCAGATAGAATAGCAGATTCATCAGCTTCTACTGCAAAAACTTGAATGTTAGAATTTGCTGATTTGAGTGCATGAGAAACACCCGAAATTGTTCCACCGGTACCAACTCCAGCAACAAAGGCATCTAATCCATCTTTACCGAAAGCAGCTAGTATCTCAGCTCCTGTTGTTCTTTCGTGTACTTCTGGATTAGCTGGATTGTCAAATTGAAGAGGAAGGAAACCATCGCGTTCAGCAGCGATTTCTTGAGCCTTGGCGATAGCACCTTTCATTCCTTCGCTACCAGGAGTGAGGACGAGTTCGGCACCATAGGCTTGGATAATCTTACGTCGTTCCACACTCATAGTTTCAGGCATAACGATAACAACTTTATACCCTTTAGCAGCCCCTACCCATGAAAGTCCAATACCAGTGTTTCCACTTGTTGCTTCAACAATAGTAGCACCCGGTTTTAGAATACCGTCTTGTTCAGCTTTTTCAATCATGCTAAGAGCAATACGGTCTTTTACAGAAGAACCAGGGTTAAATGCTTCAAGTTTTACATAGACGTCCGCAGCACCTTCTGGCACAATGTTGTTGAGTTTAACAATCGGAGTTTGACCGATTAGTTCAGTAATGTTGTTATAAATAGACATATGAATACCTCTTTGTATAAGATATCTCTAGTATAACGCTATCTATACCATTTGTAAAATATAGAAATCCTATCGAAGCGATAGGATTTTTTTATATCATAAATCAAAGCCATTAATTTTCAAGCGATTGTGATAAGCTAATTTTAGTAAATAGGTGTAAAGAAGAAAGTTATCCGTTTTCTTTTTGAATTGCTTCATTTTCTAGTAGGTCTTGTTAAACATCTTTTTATTTTGTTAATTGAAGTAGCAGTGAAAATGTTAGTGAAACACTGTATTATCCATTATTTACACTAAGTTTACAGGAATTTCAACTTCGCGTAAACCTTGGTCAGTTAAAGTGACTTTTCCATTAAAAAACTCTACAAGTGCAGCTTTAATAGTTTCTTTTTCTTCTTTATCAACATAAATCATCGTATCGACTTGATCTGTAAAATTTGTATCCAGCTCCATGAGATTATGTTCTTTAAGGAAGTTACTATACTCTTGATACTGAGCGTAAGACATTTGAATAGCAATACCAGCCTGTTCCTTTATTTCAATAATACCAATTTCTTTGACAGCTAAGGCGACACTGCCGGCGTAAGCACGAATTAGTCCTCCAGCGCCTAGTTTAATACCACCAAAGTAGCGTGTCACGACCACACAGACATTGGTGAGATTGTGATTTTCTAGTACCCCAAGCATGGGAACGCCAGCAGTACCACTAGGCTCACCATCATCACTTGTACGTTTAATTTCACTACGTTCCCCAATAATAAAAGCAGAGCAGTTATGTGTGGCTTTGTAGTGTTCTTTTTTGATGGTGGTGATGAAGTCACGAGCCTCCTCTTCGCTATAAACACGCTTGGCATGACAGATAAAGCGGGATTTTTTGATTTCTTCTTGGACTTGACCGTCCTCTTTAATTGTTCTAAATTCCATGATTTAATTGTACTAAAAAATCATCCAAAGTGCTAGTTTTTACGAATAAAGAAGTATGAAAGTAAATCCAAATTATCTCGGTCGTTTGTTTACGGAGAATGAATTAACAGAAGAGGAACGTCAGTTGGCGGAGAAACTTCCAGCAATGAGAAAGGAGAAGGGAAAACTTATCTGTCAACGTTGTGATAGTACTATTCTAGAAGAATGGTATTTGCCCATCGGTGCTTACTATTGTCGGGAATGCTTGCTGATGAAGAGAGTTAGGAATGATCAAGCTTTATACTATTTTCCACAGGAGGATTTTCCGAAGCAAGATGTTCTTAAATGGCGTGGTCAATTAACTTCTTTTCAAGAGAAGGTATCAGAGGGACTGATTCAAGCAGTAGATAATCAAGAGCCAACTTTAGTTCATGCTGTGACAGGTGCTGGAAAGACTGAAATGATTTATCAAGTTGTGGCTAAGGTGATCAATGCGGGTGGTGCAGTGTGTTTGGCCAGCCCTCGAATAGATGTATGCTTGGAATTGTATAAGCGCCTGCAAGATGATTTTGCTTGTGAGATAGCCCTCCTACACGGAGAATCAGAACCGTATTTCCGAACACCATTAGTTGTTGCGACAACCCATCAGTTATTGAAGTTTTATCAAGCTTTTGATTTACTGATAGTGGATGAAGTAGATGCCTTTCCTTATGTTGACAATCCAACGCTTTACCATGCTGTCAAGAATAGTGTAAAGGAGAATGGGCTGAGAATCTTTTTAACAGCGACTTCGACAGATGAGTTAGATAGGAAAGTCCGTTTAGGAGAACTAAAAAGATTGAGCTTGCCTAGACGATTTCATGGGAATCCATTGATTATTCCTAAGCCAGTTTGGTTATCGGACTTTAATCGCTATTTGGATAAGAATCGTTTGTCACCAAAGTTAAAGTCTTATATTGAGAAACAGAGAAAGACAGCTTATCCGTTGCTCATTTTTGCATCAGAAATTAAGAAAGGAGAGCAGCTAAAAGAAATCTTACAGGAGCAATTTCCAAATGAGAAAATTGGTTTTGTCTCTTCTGTAACAGAAGATCGATTAGAGCAAGTACAAGCTTTTCGAGATGGAGAATTGACAATACTTATCAGTACGACAATCTTGGAGCGTGGAGTTACCTTCCCTTGTGTGGATGTTTTTGTAGTAGAGGCCAATCATCGTCTGTTTACCAAGTCTAGTCTGATTCAGATTGGTGGACGTGTCGGTCGGAGTATGGACAGACCGACAGGAGATTTGCTTTTCTTTCATGACGGATTAAATGATTCAATCAAGAAGGCAATTAAGGAAATTCAGCAGATGAACAAGGAGGCAGGCTTATGAAGTGTTTGTTATGTGGGCAGACTATGAAGACTGTTTTAACTTTTAGTAGTCTCTTGCTTTTGAGGAATGATGACTCTTATCTTTGCTCAGACTGTGACTCTACTTTTGAGAGGATTGGAGAAGAAAACTGTTCAAATTGTATGAAAACAGGCTTGTCAACAAAGTGTCAAGATTGTCAATTTTGGTGTAAAGAGGGAATTGAGGTCTCCCATAGAGCGATTTTTACTTACAATCAAGCTATGAAAGATTTTTTTAGTCGGTATAAGTTTGATGGAGACTTCCTTTTAAGAAAAGTTTTCGCTTCATTTTTGAGTGAGGAGTTGAAAAAGTACAAAGAGTATCAATTTGTTGTAATTCCCCTAAGTCCTGAAAGATTGCTTGATAGAGGATTTAATCAGGTTGAAGGTTTAGTTGAAGCAGCAGGGTTCTCTTTTCAAAACTTACTAGAGAAAAGAGAAGAGCGAGCCAGTTCTTCTAAAAGTCGTTCAGAACGCTTGGCAACAGAACTTCCGTTCTTTATTAAAAGTGGAGTCAGCATTCCTAAGAAAATCCTACTTATAGATGATATTTATACTACTGGAACAACTATCAATCGTGTGAAGAAATTGTTGGAAGACGCTGGTGCTGAGGATGTAAAAACATTTTCCCTTGTAAGATGAGGAAAAAATTTGCAAAAATAAAATGAAAGCGTTATAATAAAATCATAAAAACAAAAATGTTTAGAAAGAAGGTACTCATATGATTAAATATAGTATCCGTGGTGAAAACCTAGAAGTAACAGAAGCAATTCGTGATTATGTAGTTTCTAAACTCGAAAAGATCGAAAAGTATTTTCAAGCTGAACAAGAGTTGGATGCTCGAGTTAACTTGAAGGTGTATCGTGAAAAAACTGCTAAAGTGGAAGTAACGATTCCGCTTGGCTCTATTACTCTTCGTGCAGAAGATGTGTCTCAAGATATGTATGGTTCAATTGACCTTGTAACCGATAAAATTGAACGTCAGATTCGTAAAAATAAAACAAAAATCGAGCGTAAAAATAAAAATAAGGTAGCAACTAGTCAATTATTTACAGATGCTTTGGTGGAAGATCCAAATGTTGTCCAGTCTAGAGTTGTTCGTTCAAAACAAATTGATTTAAAACCAATGGATTTGGAAGAAGCTATTCTACAAATGGATTTGTTGGGACATGATTTCTTTATCTATGTGGATGTTGAAGATCAAACAACCAATGTGATTTATCGCCGTGAAGATGGAGAAATTGGTTTGTTAGAAGTTAAAGAATCTTAATTTCAATATGTGTAAAGGTAGGTTTACTGAATTGTAAACCTCCTTTTTCTTACAATGGATAGAATTACTGATTACACTTTTAAAAAGTCGCTTTTTGGTGGTTATTATGGTATAATGGGTGCCAAGAGGTTTGGAATGAAAAAATTTTATGTAAGTCCTATTTTCCCCTTAATATTAGGAATAGTGGCGTTCGGAGTGCTATCTGTGCAACTTGTTTTTGTAACGAATACACTGGTAACGCTATTTCTTTTGCTACTTATTTTGGGTTCATATATTTTATTGTTCATCCATCAGAGAGAATACTACTCAAGGAGTGAAGTAGAACAAATCCAGTATGTAAACCACCAAGCTGAAGAAAGTTTGACAACCTTGTTAGAACAGATGCCTGTTGGAGTTATTAAATTAGACTTGTCGTCAGGTGAAGTTGAATGGTTTAATCCTTATGCTGAATTGATTTTGACTAATGAAGTGGGCGAGATTGATGTGGCATTAATTCAAACAATTATCAAGGCATCGGTAGGAAATCCAGGTTCTTATGCTACCTTAGGTGAGACCCGCTATTCGGTTCATATGGACAAGGTGTCTGGAGTTCTTTACTTCTTTGATGTGTCTGGAGAATACGAAGCGACTGTTGAGTTAGTAACGAGTCGACCTGTGATTGGAATCGTTTCTGTTGACAACTATGATGATTTAGAAGATGAAACATCGGAGTCTGATATCAGTCATATCAATAGTTTTGTAGCCAATTTTGTTTCAGAATTTGCTGGTAAACATGCCATGTTCTCCCGTCGAGTGAGTATGGATCGTTTTTATCTATTTACGGACTACACGGTGCTTGAGGGCTTGATGAATGATAAATTTTCTGTTATTGATGCTTTTAGAGAAGAGTCGAAACAGAGACAGTTGCCATTGACCTTGAGTATGGGATTTTCTTATGGTGATGGAAATCATGATGAGATAGGGAAAGTTGCATTGCTCAACTTGAACTTGGCTGAAGTGCGTGGTGGCGACCAGGTGGTTGTCAAGGAAAACGACGAAACGAAAAATCCAGTTTATTTTGGTGGTGGATCTGCTGCCTCAATCAAACGTACACGTACACGTACGCGTGCTATGATGACAGCTATTTCAGATAAGATTCGAAGTGTGGATCAGGTTTTTGTAGTTGGTCACAAAAATTTAGATATGGATGCTTTGGGTTCTGCTGTAGGTATGCAGTTGTTTGCCAGCAATGTGACTGAAAATAGTTATGCTCTTTATGACGAAGAACAAATGTCTCCAGATATTGAACGAGCTGTTTCATTCTTAGAAAAAGAAGGAGTTACGAAGTTGTTGTCTGTCAAGGAGGCAATGGGCTTGGTGACTAATCGTTCTTTGTTGATTCTTGTAGACCATTCAAAGACTGCATTAACTTTATCAAAAGATTTTTATGATTTGTTTACACAGACCATCGTTATTGACCACCACAGAAGGGATCAGGATTTTCCTGATAATGCAGTTATCACTTATATCGAAAGTGGTGCAAGCAGTGCTAGTGAGCTGGTAACGGAATTAATTCAGTTCCAGAATTCTAAGAAAAATCGTCTGAGTCGTATGCAAGCCAGTGTCTTGATGGCTGGTATGATGCTGGATACTAAAAATTTCACCTCAAGAGTGACTAGTCGGACATTTGATGTTGCTAGCTATCTCAGAACGAGGGGAAGTGATAGTATTGCTATCCAAGAAATCGCTGCGACAGATTTTGAAGAATATCGTGAGGTCAATGAACTGATTTTACAGGGGCGTAAATTAGGTTCAGATGTATTGATAGCAGAGGCTCAGGACTCGAAATGCTATGATACAGTTGTCATTAGTAAGGCTGCAGATGCCATGTTAGCTATGTCGGGTATTGAAGCGAGTTTTGTTCTTGCGAAGAATACACAAGGGTTTATCTCTATCTCAGCTCGAAGTCGTAGTAAATTGAATGTACAACGGATTATGGAAGAGTTAGGCGGTGGAGGCCACTTTAATTTGGCAGCAGCTCAAATTAAGGATTTAACCTTGTCAGAAGCAGGTGAAAAACTGACAGAAATTGTATTAAATGAAATAAAGGAAAAGGAGAAAGAAGAATGAAAGTAATCTTTTTAGCAGATGTCAAAGGAAAAGGTAAAAAAGGCGAAATTAAGGAAGTACCAACAGGGTATGCGCAAAACTTTCTTATCAAAAAGAACCTAGCAAAAGAAGCGACTGCTCAAGCTGTAGGTGAACTTCGTGGTAAACAAAAATCCGAAGAGAAAGCTCACGCTGAGATGATTGCAGAAGCAAAAGCAATTAAAGCACAACTTGAAGCAGAAGAAACTGTTGTAGAATTTGTTGAAAAAGTTGGTCCAGACGGCCGTACTTTTGGTTCTATTACCAATAAGAAGATTGCAGAAGAGTTGCAAAAGCAATTTGGAATTAAGATTGATAAACGTCATATCCAAGTACAAGCTCCGATTCGAGCGGTTGGTTTGATTGATGTGCCAGTGAAAATCTATCAAGATATCACAAGTGTAATCAATCTTCGTGTGAAAGAAGGATAAATTTACACCTTCTTGACAAGATTGTAAAAGGAAGGGAAGTCTGATGGCAGAAGTAGAAGAGTTACGAGTACAACCTCAAGATATCTTGGCTGAGCAATCCGTTTTGGGGGCTATCTTTATTGACGAGAGTAAGCTTGTTTTTGTGCGAGAATATATTGAGTCTCAGGACTTTTTTAAGTATGCTCATCGTTTGATTTTCCAAGCTATGGTTGACTTATCCGATCGTGGCGATGCTATAGATGCAACAACGGTTCGTACTATTCTTGATAATCAAGGTGACTTACAGAATATTGGTGGCTTGTCTTACCTGGTTGAGATTGTCAATTCTGTGCCAACTTCTGCCAATGCGGAGTACTATGCTAAGATTGTCGCTGAAAAAGCCATGCTACGGCGATTAATCGCAAAATTGACAGAGTCTGTCAACCAAGCTTACGAGGCTTCACAACCAGCTGATGAAATCATTGCTCAGGCAGAAAAAGGCTTGATTGATGTCAGTGAAAATGCAAATCGAAGTGGATTTAAGAATATTCGAGATGTGTTGAACGTCAACTTTGGAAATCTGGAAGCTCGCTCGCAACAAACGACCGATATTACTGGTATTGCGACAGGCTATCGTGATTTAGATCATATGACGACTGGTCTTCATGAAGAGGAGTTGATTATCTTAGCAGCTCGTCCGGCAGTTGGTAAGACAGCATTTGCCTTGAATATTGCTCAGAATATTGGGACCAAGTTGGACAAGACGGTAGCTATCTTTTCGCTCGAAATGGGTGCGGAAAGTCTAGTGGATCGTATGTTGGCTGCAGAAGGGTTGGTTGAGTCGCATTCTATTCGTACGGGTCAACTGACTGATGAGGAATGGCAAAAATATACCATTGCTCAAGGGAATCTAGCCAATGCAAGTATCTATATTGATGATACACCAGGGATTCGGATTACGGAAATTCGTTCGCGTTCACGCAAACTGGCTCAAGAAACTGGGAATCTTGGTTTGATTTTGATAGACTACTTGCAGCTTATTACGGGAACTGGGCGAGAAAATCGTCAACAAGAAGTTTCAGAAATTTCACGTCAGTTGAAAATCCTAGCCAAGGAACTGAAAGTTCCAGTAATTGCTCTAAGTCAGCTTTCTCGTGGTGTAGAACAACGTCAGGACAAGAGACCGGTCTTGTCTGATATTCGTGAATCTGGATCTATTGAGCAGGACGCTGATATCGTAGCCTTTCTCTATCGTGACGATTATTATGAGCGTGGTGGTGAAGAAGAGGAAGGCATACCAAATAATAAGGTAGAAGTTATTATCGAGAAAAACCGTAGTGGAGCTCGTGGAACTGTGGAATTAATTTTCCAAAAAGAATACAATAAATTTTCAAGTATCTCAAAAAGGGAGGAAATAAGATGACAGATGCATTTACAGATGTAGCTAAGATGAAAAAAATTAAAGAGGAAATCAAGGCGCATGAGGGTCATGTAATCGAAATGACTTTGGAAAATGGGCGTAAGCGCCAAAAAAATAGATTGGGTAAGCTAATTGAAGTTTATCCATCCCTATTTATCGTGGAATTTGGGAACGTTGAAGGAGATAAACAAGCTAATGTTTATGTTGAGTCCTTTACTTACTCAGATATTCTTACAGAAAAGAATTTGATTCATTATCTTGACTAAAGTGAGAAATTTTCTCACTTTTTCTTTTTTCTCCGAATAGTTTAAGTGAAGGTAATCTTCGATTTATACTCTTCGAAAATCTCTTCAAACCACGTCAGCTTCGCCTTGCCATACTCAAGTATAGCCTGCGCCTAGCTTCCTAGTTTGATCTTTAATTTTCATTGAGTACTATATTATTTTCAAGGAGGAAGAATGAAAGTTTTACCATTCAAAGTAACAGAGACAGGATTTTCTTTGAGAAAATCAGTTAAAAAGGTTGTTCCTTTTTTAGTAGTAGGATTGATGCTAGCAGCGAGCGATAGTGTCTATGCCTATTCTGGAGGGAATGGATCGATTGCGCGTGGGGATGATTATCCTGCTCATTATAAAAATGGGAGTCAGGAGATTGATCAGTGGCGCATGTATTCTCGTCAGTGTACTTCTTTTGCAGCCTTTCGTTTGAGTAATGTCAATGGTTTTGAGATTCCGGTTGCTTATGGAAATGCGAATGAATGGGGCTATCGTGCTCGTCGTGAAGGGTATCGTGTAGATAATAGACCAGCTATTGGATCTATTGCTTGGTCTACTGCAGGAACTTATGGTCATGTTGCCTGGGTGTCAAATGTAATGGGAGATCAGATTGAGATTGAAGAATATAACTATGGTTATACAGAAGCCTATAATAAACGAATTATAAAAGCAAATACGATGACAGGATTTATTCATTTTAAAGATTTGGCTGGTGGCAGTGTTGGGAATAGTCAAACCTCAGTTTCAACAGGGGGAACACATTATTTTAAGACTAAGTCTGCTATCAAGACTCAGCCCCTAGCTAGCGCAACTGTGATTGATTACTATTATCCTGGGGAGAATGTTCATTATGATCAAATGCTCGAAAAAGATGGGTACAAGTGGTTGAGTTATATATCTTATAGTGGAAGTCGTCGTTACATTCAGTTAGAGGAGGTTGCGTCATCGCAGAATCAAACAGAAGGTAGTTCCAATGATGTTCTGACTGTTGGTTGGAAGAAAATAAATGGTAGTTGGTATCATTTCAAATCAAATGGTTCTAAATCAACAGGATGGCTGAAAGATGGGTCTAGTTGGTATTATTTGAAATCATCTGGTGAAATGCAGACAGGATGGTTAAAGGAAAATGGTCTGTGGTATTATCTGGATAGTTCAGGGGCAATGAAAACAGGTTGGTATCAAGTCTCTGGTAAGTGGTATTATTCTTACTCTTCAGGCGCCTTAGCTGTGAATACGACGGTGGATGGCTACAGAGTAAACAGTAATGGAGAACGAGTATAGAAAATTGGGCTCTTTGTCAACTGTAGTGGGTTGAAGAAAAGCTAAGATCGAGAAAGGACGAAATTTGTCCTTTCTTTTTTGATATTCAGAGCGATGAAAATCC
>CAJNBS010000011.1 GCA_905221065.1 bacterium | reverse complement strand
TCGAGTAGTTTTGTGATAAAATGTAATTGTTCCATATGAATCTTTCTAATGAGTTGTTTGGTCACTTTTCATTATAGATCTTATGGGACTTTTTTTCTACAACAAAATAGGCTCCATAATATCTATAGGGGATTTACCCACTACAAATATTATAGAGCCTTAAAAGGTTTCGAATAATCGGATGTTCTTTTTCTTCTCTTTCAAAAGATGACCATATGTTTCTGTTACCTGTTTTATATTTTTGTGGCCCATTACATGAGCAAGGAACCTACAGAGCAAGTTGGTCATCTAGGATTTATTTTCTCAAAAAACTTTGAAATAAAGCTTGACATGGAACGCGTTCCATGGTTTATACTGTTTTCAAAAGAAAGAGAGGTAAATATTATGAACATCAAACGTATTTTTTGTGACATGGATGGTACATTATTAAATAGCAAAGGACAGGTCAGTGATAGTAACGCAGCCTTGATCCGTGAAGCAGGAATTCCTATAACTTTAGTATCTGCTAGAGCACCAATAGAAATGAGGGATGCCATCAATGCTCTTCAACTGAAAGGAGTTCAAGTAGCTTTTAATGGAGGATTAATTTATACAATAGGAAATCATCATCAAGTTCAACCTATTCATGTACAAACTATTAAAAATAAAACAGTAAAACAGTTGTTAAGAGGAATACGCCAGCATTTTCCAAAAGTCAGTTTATCTTATTACGATATGAATAACTGGTATTGTGATAAAATAGATGTAGGAATCCTATACGAACAGAGTTTAACTCGTCAAGATCCAACGCTTATTGAGACTGAAGAACAGTTTTTAGAAGGCCGAGCAAATACTTTTAAAATTATGATGATTTCTTTTGATGAGGAAATGATTCGAGAATTAGAGAAGTATCTTCAAAGTTTATACTTACCCCAAATTACGATTCAACGTTCAGGTAAAGCCTATCTTGAAATTACACATCTCTTAGCTAAAAAATCTAAGGGAATTGCTCATGTCCTTCGAAAAGAGCAGTTAGCTAAAGAAGAAACGGCTGCATTTGGTGACGGACATAATGATTTGCCTATGCTTGAAATGGTTGGTTACCCTATTGTGATGGATAATGCCTTTGATGACATCAAAGAGATCGCTTATAAAATAACGAAATCTAATGACGAAGACGGGGTAGGATATGGGATTCATGAATTTTTAAAGTAGGAGCCCAATAATGACAAGTATTAGTGATATAGCTAAAAAAGCAGGCGTGGCTAAATCAACAGTTTCTCGTGTTATTAATCACCATCCTTATGTTTCTGATGAAACACGACAAAAAGTTATGGATCTTATCGCTGAATTGGATTATATGCCTAATCAGCTGGCTCGGGATTTAAGTCGAGGAAAAACACAAAAAATAGGTGTCGTCATCCCACATACACGCCACCCTTATTTTACACAATTAGTAAATGGCCTCCTAGATGCTGCTAAAGCTAGCGACTATCAACTTGTCGTGATGCCTTCAGATTACAATCAAGAATTAGAACTTTCCTATCTGAAGCAACTCAAAATGGAAGCTATTGATGCTCTAATCTTCACTTCAAGAGCAATTAGCCTTGAGATTATTGAAACTTATGCAAAATATGGACGAATAGTCGTTTGTGAAAAATTGCAGGAATCTTATCACTTATCCTCTGCTTACCTTGACCGCTACCCTGCATTTGTGGATGCTTTTTCTGCCATGAAAGCACGAGGGCTGAAACAGTTAGTATTGTTATTTTCCAGAAATAATGAATCATCTGCCACATATCAATCAGCACTATTAGCTTATCACCATGTTTATGGGCAACAATCGACTCCACATTCAGTATTTGGAAATATTCATGATTTTAATGATGGCCTGAACCTATCGTATCAATTGATAAACGATGCTCGTATTGACGGTATTTTAGCTACAAGCGATGAAGTTGCTGCGGGGCTTATAAAAGGATATGAAGAAAGTGGGAAAACATATCCCTATATGATTGGGCAGGAACATTTATTAGTTGGGCAACTGTTGAAACTCCCAACCATAGACCACAAATCCTATTCTTTAGGAAAATTAGCTTTTAAACAAGCTTTAGCTGAAACAATTAGTCAAGAAGTTTTGATTTCAGAGTTTTTAGTTCAAGATAATTATACTCAATGAAAATCAAAGAGCAAACTAGGAAACTAGCCGCAGGTTGCTCAAAGCACTGCTTTGAGGTTGTAGATAGAACTGACGAAGTCAGTAACTATACATACGGCAAGGCGACGTTGACGCGGTTTGAAGAGATTTTCGAAGAGTATAAGTAACTATTTTAGTGCAAAAGAATCTTCACTGCATAAAAAATAAACGTTAAGGATTTTCTTCTTAACGTTTATTTTTAACTGTTTTTATAAGTAATTGAAAAGCTTCTAAAAGTTGGTCTTGTACGATGTCGGGTAAATCAGATATTTCGTTCACTAACTCTTCAATTTTAGGATTATATGTATTAGTACGACTTTCAAAAAATTCAGAAGGCGATATATTAAGCCCGATTAGAATTTTCTCAAGTGTATCAATCTTTATATTTGAACCTCTTGTTTCTAAATTTGAAATATAATCAATACCAACATTTGATTGCTCACTAAGTGTTTGTTGGCTTATTTTTTTCTTTTTTCTTAAGAATCTTACTCTCTGTCCAACGTATCTTTTCAAGTCAATAGAATTCATAAGCTACCTCTTGTTACAATGATACAAGGAAGCTAAGTATAAAGTAACCTATTTATAGACTAAATTTATTTATTTTTATTGCCTATAAACTATAAAAATGATAAAATAGTACATGTAAAAAAAGATTGACTAACAACCAATCTAATCAATAAACCTTCAAAGGAGAAAATTATGAAAAAAAGAAATAAATTACTTATCTTAGGTGTATTGTTT
Organism: bacterium; assembly: GCA_905221065.1. GTDB lineage: Bacteria > Bacillota > Bacilli > Lactobacillales > Streptococcaceae > Streptococcus. The sequence goes on along the minus strand of CAJNBS010000011.1, from coordinate 53,675 downwards.
GCTAGTGCTACTTTAGTAGCTTGTTCATCTTCTGCCGATACAAAAGGAAAAGGTATCGCTCAATTAATGAACGACAATCAAGAGAGAGTTTTCTATAGCGTAGGCGATGCTAATAATGATGCACTACCTGGAAAAGATGAAAGAATAAACTACGTCTATATCACAAAAGGAGGAAAACTGAACGGGTACGAAATAGGCGGAGGGACTGTTGGTGCAGCCGTAGAGCTTCATATGGATGAAGTTGTAGGCAAAAACATCAATGAAGTTAGAAAATTAGCCGAAGAAAGATCCAAAGAAACTTTTGAAGTAGACAAAGTTACAGCTAAGGTAATAACAGATGGATCAGGTAATAACACTACAAAGGAAGAGATAAAAATGTCTGTTTACGAAAACAAACCAGATTATCTTACTTACGTATCTCTAACTAGTGGACAAATTCGTGATAAATACTATGCCGGATATATTGCATACACTAACAGCCTCGTTTCTTCTGGAAATTTACTCATTACCGAAGTTTCTAAAGGAAATGTAATAAATTTTGACAAAGCAGATGGTAAAATTGTAACTGAAAAAAAATAATTTTATAGTTTTTCAAATAGATAAATTAAAATAACGAATATAATCTGAACTCCAATTTATCGAAATCAGATTCTATTCGTTTTTCATTTTTAACATAAAATTCAATTTAGTTTAAAGATTTCAAGGCTTTTCCATTTCTATCTTCCCTTCTTCATAATGTATTTCCGTTCAGGTGTTTCAACCATTTGAACGATTTCAAATCCTTCTTTTTGGTAAAGATGCTTAGCTGCTTTGTTTGCCTCGTAGACATTTAGAGAAATAGTATCTATGTCTTCATTCTCAAAGGCCAAACTAACAAATTTTCTTAAAGCCTGGCTACCTAAGCCCTGCCCCTGTTTCTGGGGATTGATAAAAAATCTCCCGATATGAAGATTATTGTCTTCTAGCCTGATTTTCTGGATAAGTCCCACAAACTCTTGTCCATCAAAAATAGAAAAGATTCCTTCCAAATCTTGCAAGACTTGAAGGGTCAGTGGAAAAGGAATTTTTGGTCCCATCCATTGTTCTTGAAAAGCCTTGCCGAGGGAGTTGGACCATTGGCATACGAGCTGGGCATTTTCTGTGCTCACATTTTCTTCAAAACGAATTGTCATCTTGACCTCACTATCTTGTTTATGTTTCTCCATTATACTACTTCTCCTATTTTTTACGAATAGATAAGTATGATTGATATTTATTTTTTTCTTGTCGGGAGCATTCTCGCTTCCTTTCTCGGTTTGGTCATTGACCGTTTTCCAGAGCAATCCCTTATCCAACCGGCTAGTCACTGCGATTCTTGTCAGACTCGCTTGCGTCTCTTAGATTTGATTCCGATTATCTCTCAAGTAATTAGTCGCTTTCGCTGTCGCTACTGCAAGGCTCGATATCCTGTCTGGTATGCCCTCTTTGAACTAGGCTTGGGGCTCCTCTTTCTGTCTTGGTCTTGTGACTGGATTTACATAGGACAAGTCATCCTCATAACTGCTGGTTTGACCTTGGGCATCTACGACTTTCGCCATCAGGAATATCCCTTACTAGTCTGGATGACTTTCCACCTACTCCTCATGGCCTGCTCTGACTGGAATCTGGTTATGGTCTTCTTTCTTGCCCTTGGAATCATGGCTCATTTTATCGATATCCGCATGGGCGCAGGGGATTTTCTCTTTCTGGCTTCTTGTGCTCTCGTCTTTAGCACGATCGAATTACTGATCTTGATTCAGTTTGCTTCTGCGACGGGCATCCTGGCCTTTCTCCTACAAAAGAAAAAGGAAAGACTTCCTTTCGTGCCTTTCCTCTTACTTGCTGCTTGTTTGATTATTTTTGGTAAGCTACTGCTTGTTTGATAAAGTCCTCAATTGGCTCTCCTTGGTGGAGAGCTTTTACGATTTTCGAACCGACGATAACACCATCTGACACCGCGTTAAAGCGTTCTACATCGGCTTGACTAGACACACCAAAACCTGTCAAGACTGGGATGTCTGCTACTTGATGCAATTGTGCCAAGTGCTTGTCCAAATCTGCACGGTAATTTCCTGATTTTCCTGTCACCCCATTGATGGCAACGGCATAGACGAAGCCTTCTGCTCCCTTGATCAACTCTTTTTGTCGCTCAAGTCCTGTTGTCAAACTAACTAGGGGAATTAAGGCGATATCTGTGTCCGCCAAAAATGGTTCCACAAAGTTGGCATGCTCATGAGGCAGGTCTGGGATAATCAAGCCCTTAACAGCTGTATCTGCCAAATCTTTGACAAAGTTTTCAACACCGTACTGAAAGAGAGGGTTGAAGTAGGTCATGATGACCAATGGAACTTCTGTTTCAATGGTTTTCAAGGTTTCAACCAAAGCCTGGGTCGAAGTCCCGCGAGCTAGACTGCGTAAGCCTGCTTCTTCGATCACAGGTCCATCTGCAACAGGGTCTGAAAAGGGAATGCCCACTTCAATAGCTGAAACACCCAAATCTTCTAAAAAGTGGATTGTTTCAGCGAGACCATCCAAACCTTTCTCATGGTCCCCAGCCATAATATAGGGAACAAAAATTCCTTTTCCAGCTGCTTTGATAGCGTTTAATTTTTCTGTTAGTGTCTTAGGCATGAGCTTCTCCCTTCTTTGCTGCATCTGCTTCCAAGCGGTCTTTGACTTGGACCACATCCTTGTCCCCACGACCGGATAGGCAGACAATCATAGACTTGTCTGGGCCGAGTTCTTTGGCCAATTTCACCGCAAAGGCAATGGCATGGCTTGATTCCAAGGCTGGGATAATCCCTTCCACACGAGACAAGAGTTGGAACCCTTCCAAGGCTTCCTCGTCTGTCACAGGAACATAGCTGGCACGTTTGATATCGTGGTAGTGAGAATGTTCTGGACCGATACCAGGGTAGTCCAAACCTGCTGAGATAGAAAAGGCTTCAAGAATTTGACCATGAGCATCTTGGAGCACATCCATGAGAGAACCGTGAAGGACACCTGGACGCCCCTTAGTTAAGGTAGCTGCGTGATGCTCTGTATCCACACCAAGTCCTGCTGCTTCAGCACCATACATGGCTACTGACTCATCTTCCACAAAGGGATGGAAGAGACCGATGGCATTAGAACCACCACCAACACAGGCTACTAGGGCATCTGGTAGATCTTGACCTGTCAAGTCACGGTACTGTTGTTTGGCTTCCCGACCAATGACACTTTGGAAGTCACGAACGATTTCTGGGAAGGGATGAGGCCCCAAGGCTGAACCAAGGATATAGTGGGTATCATCGATATTTGCCACCCATGAACGAAGGGCTGCATTAACCGCGTCCTTGAGCACACGCGAACCATCTGTCACAGCCTCAACCTTGGCTCCCAAAAGCTCCATGCGGAACACATTAAGGGCTTGGCGTTTAACATCTTCCTCACCCATGTAGATGGTACATTCCATGTTAAAGAGGGCCGCAGCTGTTGCAGTTGCCACACCGTGCTGACCAGCACCCGTTTCTGCGATAATTTTCTTTTTACCCATACGTTTAGCCAGAAGAACTTGTCCCAAGGCATTGTTAATCTTGTGGGCCCCTGTGTGGTTGAGGTCTTCACGTTTGAGATAAATCTTGGCTCCGCCAATATGCTGGGTCAAGTTTTTTGCGTAGTAAAGAGGAGTTTCACGTCCTACGTACTGGCGCAAAAGTTGGTTTAACTCCTCTTGGAAACTTGGGTCTGCCTGACTTTCACGATAGGCCTTCTCCAACTCCAAAACTGCTGTCATCAATGTTTCTGGAACGAAACGTCCGCCGAATTTTCCGTAAAATCCATCTTTATTTGGTTCTTGATATGCCATTCTTTGCCCTCTCTATAAATCTTCTAATCTTTTCCTGATCTTTTTGTCCATCTGTCTCCACTCCGCTCGATACATCAACTGCATAGGGAGTAAAGTGTTGAATTGCTTTTGCTACATTGTCTTCCTTAAGCCCACCTGCAATAAAGAAAGGCTGAGCTAATCCCGTCGTATCCAGTTGGCCCCAGTCAAAGATCTGGCCACTCCCTGCCACAGGGGCATCAAAGAGTAGATAATCTGCCCGAGAATTGGGCACATGACCCTCTCCATCCACCTGCACCGCCTGAATGCTAGCACAAGGCAAATCCTCAAACAAATCATCTGCCACCTGACTGTGAACTTGAACCAAGTCCAAGCCAACTTTTTCAATCGCTTCTAGCAATTCTGCCCGACTTGGTGAAACAAATACGCCAACCTTCTTAACATTAGCAGGAATGGGCTTTGCCAGCTCAGCAGCCTGATCCAAAGTCACCTGTCTTTTACTGGGTGCGAAGACAAAACCGATGTAATCTGCTCCTGCTGACACAGCTGTCTCTACCGCTTCTTTGGTCGATAGTCCACAAATCTTAACCTTTGTCAATCTGCAACTCCTTGATTCTCTGAGCCACATCTTCTGCCTGCATGAGAGCTGTCCCAACTAAAATTCCGTTAAAGTATGGTGCTACTCGTTCCGCATCTTGCCCTGTGAAAATAGCAGATTCAGAAATGTAATAGCGATCTTCCTCAAAGTGCTGGGCCAAGTCTACACTGGTCTGCAAGTCGACTTCAAAGGTGGTCAAGTTGCGGTTATTGACCCCAATAATCTCAGCACCAAGTCTGTGGGCCACCTCTAGTTCAGCTAGATTGTGAGTCTCCACCAAGACTTCCAAACCAAGAGCTGTAGCGTAGTCATAAAGTTCCTTGAGGCGTTCTTCTGACAAGGCTGCCACAATGAGCAAGATGACTGTCGCACCTGCATTGCGGGCACGGATGATTTGCTTTTCATCGATGATAAAATCCTTGTTGAGCGTCGGAATGTTTACCTGACTGGAAATCTCCCGCAGATAATCCAAATGCCCTTTAAAGAAAACTTCATCTGTCAAAACCGAAATCATCACTGCGCCATTCGCTTCATAAGTCTGGGCCTGTTGCACAATATCCACATCGAGATTGATATCTCCCAGACTAGGGCTAGCCTTCTTGACCTCAGCGATTACCTGTAAACGTTCTTGGTGATTCTTCAAAAATTCAGCCAAGCGATAGGTCTGGCGCAGGTGCTGGATTTCCTCCAGCTCCATCTGTTCGACCTCACGCGCCTTCTGCTCTAAGATTCGTGCTAAAAATTCTTGACTCATTTTTGGTACTCCTGTAACAGTCTGAGTTTTTCAAGGGCCTTGCCACTAGCAATCACTTGACGAGCCAAGGCAACTCCTTCCTTGATACTAGCTACCTTACCATTAGCATAGAAACCAAGACCAGCATTTAAGACTGTCGTTTCCAAGAATGGACTTGGTTCGTTTTTAAGAACGCTGAGCAAAATTTCTGCATTTTCCTGAGCATTGCCTCCACGGATATCTTCGATAGCGTAGCGCTCCATCCCAAAATCTTCTGGAGTAAAGCTTGACAAGGTAATTTCACCATTTTCAAGAAGTGCAATCTTGGTTGTTCCATTCAAGCCGGCTTCATCCAAGCCTTCTGGTCCAGCAACTACGATGGCACGTTTGCGACCCATATTTTTCAAAACCTGAGCTGTACTTTCTAGAAGTTCTGGACGACTAATACCAAGAAGCTGTGTTTCCAAGGCCATTGGGTGAATCAGGGGACCAGTCAAGTTCATAATCGTTGGAATACCCAATTCCAAACGAGCTGGCATGATGTATTTCATAGCTGGGTGCATATTTTTAGCAAAGAGAAAGACGATGCCAGTTTTATCAAAGACCTTACCTAGTTCAGCTGGTTTGAGATCTAAATTGATACCCAAGGCTTCTAGGACATCTGCAGAGCCAGATTTAGAAGAAATTGAGCGGTTACCATGCTTGGCCATATGAACTCCGCCACCAGCCAAGACAAAGGCTGCAGTTGTGGAAATGTTAAAGCTGAAAGACTTGTCTCCACCTGTACCACAGTTGTCCATGGCATCATGAATCTCAGTTGGAATATGTTGGGCATGTCCTCTCATGACTTGGGCAATAGCTGTGCGCTCTTCAGGTGTTTCCCCCTTCATCTTAAGAGCCAAGAGGAGAGAAGCAATCTGTGCCTCCGTTACACGCCCAGTTACGATACGCTCGATAACGTCCGTCATTTCCACACCTGATAAATTTTCAAATTTTGCTAATTTTTCAATAATCTCTTTCATCCTAGTTTCCTCACTTTACAACATTCTCGATAAAATTTCGAATAGAAGACAAGCCATCTGGCGTTCCGATACTTTCTGGATGGTACTGGAAGCCATAAATCGGTAGGGTTTTGTGTTGAATTCCCATAATGGCTTGGTCATCAGTCGAACGAGCTGTCACTTCAAACTCTTCTGGCATTTCTTCAATCAAAATACTGTGGTAACGCATGACCGCACGGCCATCCTCAATTCCTTGATAGAGAACAGATGGCGCTTCAAAGCTGATATTGCTCTGTTTCCCATGCATGACTTTTGGAGCCAAGCCTAACTTACCACCAAAGACTTCTGCGATGGCTTGGTGGCCCAAACAAATCCCTAGAATTGGCTTCTTACCTGCAAAGTCACGAATCATGTCTTCCATCTTTCCAGCATCAACTGGCCAACCAGGACCAGGAGAAAAGACCAGACCATCTGCTTTTTCAGCTTCTTCATACAGCTTGGGATCATCATTTCTCAAGACCTGCACTTCTGCAAAATTCCCGATGTATTGCGCCAAGTTATAGGTAAAAGAATCATAGTTGTCAATCAATAAAATCATGGTCTTAGTTCTCCAATTCTAGTCATAGATTTAGCCTTGTTAATGGTTTCTTGGTATTCATTTTGGGCGATAGAGTCGTAGACAATCCCTGCCCCAGCCTGCACATAAGCTGTTTGATTTTTGAGAATCATAGTTCGGATGGCAATGGCGAAGTCCATATCACCCGTCGCAGACAAGTAGCCGATTGCTCCTGCGTATACGCCTCGTTTTTCCGTTTCTAGTTCATAGATGCGTCTCATGGCCCGAATCTTTGGTGCTCCTGAAACTGTTCCAGCTGGAAGTGTAGATTTCAAGGCATCCATGGCAGTGAGTTCTGAAAGCAACCGTCCCTTGACCACGCTGGTCAAATGCATGACATAGCGGAAGAGCTCCACTTCCATATACTTGGTGACTTGGACACTGGCTGTTTCAGAGATGCGACCAATATCGTTACGCCCCAAGTCTACCAACATCCGATGTTCTGCTGTTTCCTTCTCATCAGAAAGCAGATCTGTCGCCAAAGCCTTGTCTTCTTCATCCGTAGCCCCTCTTGGTCGCGTACCGGCAATCGGATTGGTTGTTACAACGCCATTTTTAACAGAAACCAAACTTTCAGGACTGGCACCGATGATTTGATAATCCCCAAAATCATAGAAATAAAGGTAATTGGATGGATTGGTCACGCGGAGATTTCTGTAGAAGTCAAATGGATTTCCAGTAACCTCTGCTGAGAAACGCTGGCTGAGTACACATTGGAACATATCCCCGTTACGAATCAAGTCGCGAGCTGTTTCCACAATTTCCTCAAACTTCTGAGGAGCGATATGGGGTTTGAAGTCCAACGGAGATAAATCCAAGTCTTCAAATTCATTTGGAGCAGGAATGCGTAATTCCTCAAGCACTTGGTTCAAGGATTTTTCCAAGTCTTCTTGACTACGCTCACTATAGAGAGCATCCTCGATGACATGAATTTTTTCCTTCTTGTGGTCAAAGACCATGTAGCTCTCATAAACAAAGAAATGCATGTCTGGCGTCCCAATGGTATCCTCAGGAATTTGACCAATTTCTTCATAAAGCGAAATCATATCGTAACCGACAAAGCCAATAGCTCCCCCACCAAAAGGTAGATCTGAATGATGCTGGCTCTTATGAGTCACTTCATAAAGGAAATCCAAGGGATCACAATCAATCACTTGACCATTTCGATAAAGGACTCCATTTTCAAACTTAATCTCAAAAACTGGATTATAGGCTAGGATAGAAAAACGAGCTGTTTCCTTGTCTCTCGGAATACTCTCTAAGATAACCTTGTGTTGCCCCTTTAGGCGCATATAAGCCAAGATTGGTGATAAGACATCTCCATGAATGATTCGTTCCATTGTATTTTCCCTTTCAGTTTCTTATTTTTAATTTTTTGTCTTTTTTCTATTTCCCTTAAATAGTGCGGACGGGAGGTAAAATTATCCAGTGGATGATTTTAGAAAACCATGAAATGAAAGACCTAATTTTTGAGCCCCTCGCTCATTCATTTCTAGGCTCAGGCTAAAATAGTTCCCCGAACTATTTTACTCTCAAAAATTCCGTTCTAGAGAAGCATCTTTGCTTCTCTAGAATACCACTATGGCGGGAAATAGCGGTTTAATGCTCACTTCGTTCGCAAATATTTTATAGAAATCTATCTAGTGATGAAGCATAATTTAAAACTGATAGCCATATCTACGATAAATATATAAAAATCCCCACGCAAAATAACTTGCGTGAGGACGAAATTCGCGGTGCCACCTCAATTATAGGATTTCTCCTATCTCTCATTCCTGTCTCAGAACCTTCCTGTAACAGGCTGTGCGATAAAGGGCACTCCCTTGAGAATTATGTTTTCTTCTCTCGTTTCAGATGGACCCAACCTTACAGCTTTCTCTGCTTGTTTCCAGCAACCACAAGCTCTCTGTGAGAGAAAAGACTGTAATTTTTCCATCTATTATTTTTTAGCTTCAAGGTAGTCTGCAATCGCAGCTACGTCCTTGTCTCCACGACCAGAGACATTGATGATGATAATGTCATCTTTACTTAGTTTCGGTGCACGTTTGACTGCTTCTGCGATAGCGTGCGAACTTTCAATCGCTGGGATAATTCCTTCAGTCTTGCTGAGAAGGAGGAGGGCTTGAACAGCTTCTTCATCCGTCGCAGCGACATATTCCACGCGACCTGAATCTTTAAAGTAGGCGTGTTCTGGACCAACCCCTGGATAGTCCAAACCAGCTGAGATAGAGTAAACTGGAGCCAGCTCTCCGTCTTCCTTAAAGACTGCATAGGTCTTCATACCGTCGACAATTCCGATACTACCTTTTGTCATAGTAGCTGCGTGCTTGTCTGTATCAAGTCCATGACCAGCAGCTTCTACTCCAACCAATTTGACTTCTTCATCAGACACATACTGTGAAAAAGCACCGATAGCATTGGAACCACCACCTACACAGGCAATAACGTAATCTGGTAAACGACCTTCTTTTTCTAAGATTTGACGACGAGATTCTTCACTGATGACCTTTTGGAACTCATGAACAATTGTAGGATAAGGATGAGGGCCTACAGCAGATCCCAGAACATAGAAGGCTTCCAAATCATTCATCCATGCTCCAAAGGCTGCATCTACCGCATCTTTGAGAGTTCGTGTCCCTGTTTCAACTGCGTGAACAGTTGCTCCCATCATCTCCATACGGAAAACATTGAGACGTTGACGTTCCACATCCTCTGCTCCCATGTAGACATCACAGGCCATACCAAACTTGGCTGCAGCTGCCGCCGTCGCAACCCCGTGCTGACCAGCTCCTGTTTCTGCGATTACTCTTTTTTTGCCCATGCGTTTAGCCAAAAGAATTTGTCCTAAAACGTTGTTGAGCTTGTGAGAACCAAGGTGGTTAAGGTCTTCGCGCTTGAGATAAATCTTAGCTCCACCTAGGTGGTCTGTCAGACTTTCCGCAAAATAAAGCGGTGTTTCACGACCTGAATAGTCCTTCAAGTAATGACGAAATTCTGCCAAAAACTCTGGATCATCCTTGTATTTTTCAAAAGTCACTTCCAACTCATCCAACAAAGCCTGAATCGGCTCCGGTACGAAACTACCACCAAATTGTCCAAAATAACCTTTAGTTGTCATAAAAATTTCCTCTTTCAGTATTAATTCCAAGATATGAAAAAGCCCTCACACAGATTGAATTCTGTGTGAGGGCGTTAGTAACGCGGTGCCACCTCAATTATAAAGGAACTATCCCCTTTACATCTCTACCTTGTCTAACAACAAGTTGCACTGTAAGGTGTGCGCACCGAATTTTCATTGTTTCAAATTCATTTTTAAAATCAGCCCACTTTCACCACTTCCAACCACCTGTTCACAATCACCACAGGCTCCCTGAAGATCAAAAATAGTTACTTTTCTGATTTGTTGAACTTATTTTAATACTTTGTTTTTTCTTTGTCAAGACTTTTTTACGATTTTTTTGATAAAGTTAGCACTTTTTCAGAAACTGTTTTGAAAGTCTCAATGATATAGTCTACTTCTTCATCGCTTAGTTTAGTGTGAAGAGGGAGCGTAATTTCATTTTCAAAGAAGGCATAGGCCTTGGGATAATTCACCATATCAAAGCCAAGATTCTTATAGGCTGTCAAGAGCGGAAGCGGTTTGTAGTGTACGTTACTTGCAATTCCTGCTTTGGCCAATTCTTGGATGATGAGGTTACGCTCTTCTAGGCTAGCACCTTCTACATGGGTGATGTAGAGGTGACGTGAAGATTCGACAGTATCAGTCTTATGTGCCAATGGATGGATGCGAGAACCAGCAAAACCACGATCATAACGATCCACGATTTCCTTACGACGATCAAGCAAACCTTGGTAACGGTCCAATTGTACCAAACCAAGTGACGCCATGATATCGGTCATATTGCACTTATAGGCTGGGGTGACGATATCGTACTCCCATGAACCCAATTGCATCTTGGCAAGAGCATCTTTAGTTTGACCGTGAAGGGAAAGGATTTGGAACTCCTTGTACATCTCTTCATCATCAATCGCTGGATTGGCTTTCCAAGTTGCGCTTCCACCCTCTGCAGTTGTAAAGTTCTTAACAGCATGGAATGAGAAGGAAGTGAAGTCAGCAATAGAACCAGCAGGTTGCCCTTTATAAGTTGATCCCAAAGCATGGGCACTATCAGAAACAATCACAATACGGTTAAAGGCTTTTTGCCACTTGCTTGCAGCAGTAAAGAGGTCACGTTTTTTCTCCACAACTTGGAACAAACGGTCATAGTCGCACACAATTCCCGCAAGCTCAACAGGAATAATCACCTTAGTCTTTTCAGTAATGGCTTGCTCAAGAAGGTCATAGTTCATCTCAAACGTATCTGCTTGGATATCCACCATGACAGGGGTTGCTCCCACGTGAGTGATAACACTACATGAAGCTGTGTAAGTCATGGCTGGAACGATGACTTCATCTCCAGGTTCCACTTCCAAAACACGCAAAATCAACTCAAGAGCGGCTGTCGCAGAGTTGAGGCAGACAGTCTTAGGTGTCTGTGTATATTGAGATAAGCGACGCTCCAGTTCTTTGGTCTTAGGACCTGTCGTGATCCAACCAGAACGAAGGGTATCCGCTACTTCAGCAATTTCTGCTTCTGTAATATCGGGTGGGGAAAATGGAATATTGTAATTTGGCATTGATTTGCTCCTTTTGTCTGTACTCATTTTCTTATGACTACTTTATTTTAGCACTTCAAACACGGTTTGAAACATGATTTTGATGTCTCCAAGGAAACTAAACTCTCGGAGATAGGCGAGATTATAGCGCATCTTTTCAGGAAGAACATGCTCTACATAGGCTTGGTCAACTGACAAGCCTTTTTCGGTCATTTGACTGATAATAGTGTCCTCATCCTTATAGTTGATGCTGGCTGGAGAGGTAATTCCTGCTGGCAAAAGCAAGGTCGCCATCATTTCAGGGCTGTACTGCTCTGTGTAACATAGCACTTCAGGACGCGTACCTACAAAGGACATCTCGCCTTTAAGGACATTGACCAACTGAGGCAGTTCGTCCAAACGCACACGGCGGATGAAATTCCCAACCTTGGTAATGCGGCTATCGTTAGCTGAAGTCACCAGACTGCCTTTTTTATCCGCATCCGTCACCATGGTACGGAACTTCCAAATCTTGAAAGGACGGTTGTACTGGGTCACGCGCTCTTGCTTGTAAATGACGGGTCCCTTGCTATCCAACTTGATCCAAATGCTCAAGATGAGAAAGACTGGGGAAGTTAAAATCAGCAAGACCAAGGCCAGAACCCAGTCCAAGCAACGCTTGAAAATCAGCGAACCCTTCCTTTTAGAGACAAGCTGGTAGTAAGACTCAACCTCACTTGATTTCATTTCCACGGGCAAGTCTTCCCATTTCAGCATGCTGTTTCTCCTTTGTTTTTATTATACTATTTGTCAACATTTTTCATTATACCACAAAATGGAAAAGGCGGTGTAAGAAATCTGTAATTTGAAGGATTTCCTTCTTATACTCAATGAAAATCAAAGAGTATTAGACCATGGCCCCTGCCTGCAAGCTATACATCTTGTGATAGGTTCCTCCCAAGGCCAAGAGTTCCTCATGGGTTCCGCTCTCGATGATGCGCCCCTTATCCAAAACATAGATACAGTTGGCATCTTGGATTGTAGAAAGGCGATGGGCGATGGCAATGGTTGTCCGCCCCTGCCTCATCTTCGCCAGAGAAGCTTGAACCAGACTTTCTGTTTCAGAGTCTATATTGGCAGTCGCTTCATCCAAAATCAAGATTTTAGGCTGGCTGGCGACTGTTCTGGCAAAGGCAAGAAGCTGGCGCTGGCCAGTAGAGAAGCTCGAACCACGCTCGGAAACGGGGGAATCATAGCCTAAAGGAAGTTCTTGAATAAAGGAATCTGCATCGACAAAGGCAGCTGCAGCCTGAACCTCTTCATCACTAATGTCTTGGTACATGGCGATATTGGACTTGATAGTTCCATGATAGAGGAAGGGATCCTGCAAGACCAGACCGATATTTTTTCTCAGCTCTTCCTGACTGAAATCCCTAATATCCACCCCATCCAAGAGAACTCGCCCTGACTGAAATTCATAAAAACGCATGAGAACATTGATAATGGAAGATTTCCCCGAACCTGTATGACCTACAAAAGCTATAGTTTCTCCCTTGTTAACAGAGAAAGAAATATCATCCAGAATCTGGTGCTTGCCATCATACGAGAAGCACACATGTTCAAAACGGATATTGCCCTCTTGGACTTTGGCTTGCCCATCTTTTTGAAGAGGCTCATAGGTCTTCTCGTCAATCAAGGCAAATACACGCCCTGCAGACACCATGGACGTTTGAAGGGTTGAAAAGTTTTGCGTAACCTCAATCAGGGGGTCAAAGAGACGATTGATGTACTGGATAAAGGCATACATGGTTCCGGCTGTTATCCCGATAGAAAGGCCACGGTAGCCAAAGTAGGCCATCAAAACAGCATAGCCAAGCAGTTTCAGCAAACTCATGGCAGGTCTCAAAAAGAGGGCATCCAAGGCTACAGAACGGTTGGCATAGACCAAGTGTTCTTGGTTGATCTCATCAAATTCTTCCTGCAGGCGCTTCTCTTGATTAAAGGCCTGGATTATCCTGATTCCTTCGATATTCTCTGCCAGCTTACTATTGATATCTGACAAGAGACTTCTGGTTTTCTCGATAATCTTGACTGATTTTTTCCGATAGAGATTGACCAAAAGGAAAATCAAGGGGAGAAAGAGCAAGACTAAGGCTGTCAAACGAAAGTCCAGAACCAACATGGTGTAAAGGGTTGTCAGAAAGATGAAAACTGCTGAGATAAAGCTGGACAAAATTCCCGAAAACATATCACTGATGGTCTCAGTGTCATTTGTCAAACGAGAAACGATGGAGCCTGCTGGCGTCTTATCAAAATAAGACATACCTAACTTTTCCATATTGGCAAAGGCATCGCGACGAATATCTCTTACAATACTGTAAGACACTCTCGCAAAGAGAAGATTGCCGACATACTGGACCAGAGTTTGCAGGATATAGAGGCCATAGTAAGCCAGCAAAACGGTAACGGCAAGTTGATTAAGATTGCTGAGATACTGGTCGATAAAGTGGGAAGCCACGAGGGGAATGACACTTTTAATGACCGTCGTCGCGAGGAGAAAGCTGAGTGCCAAAAAGGTCAGAAGACCATAAGGCTTAAGATAAGACATCAAGCGCTTCAATACAGCCCATTGTTCTTGTTTATTCTGCATCTTCTTCTCCTTTCATTTCCAACTGCTGAGACTGGTAGGTTTGGGCATACCAGCCATCCATAGCTAGCAAGTCATCGTGCGTGCCTCGTTCGATAATCTGTCCATTTTGCAGAACCAAAATCAAATCTGCATGGACAACTGCACTGAGGCGATGAGCCGTGATAATGGTTGTCTTGTCCTTTCGTGTCTCCTTAAGATTGTCGATAATCGCATACTCCGTCTTGGCATCCACGGCTGACAAGGAATCATCCAAAATCAAGATATCAGGGTCTAAAATCATAGCCCGACTCATAGCCAATCGCTGCTTTTGACCTCCAGAAAGACTGACTCCCTTTTCACCAATCAACGTATCAAATCCCTGAGGCATAGCTACAATGTCTTGATAAACTTGAGCTAGCTTAGTCGCTTCCTCGACAGCTGAAAGTGGTAAATCAGGATTGCCAAAGCATATATTGTCTAAGATTGAAGTTGCAAAGAGGAACTGATCCTGAGGAACATAGCCCATGAGACTGCGAAGGTCTGTCAGACAATAGTCGCGAATATCATGACCATTTAGATAAACAGCTCCCTTATCCACATCGTATTCACGCAAGAGGAGTTTAATCAAGGATGTTTTCCCAGAGCCTGTCTGACCAACCAAGCCCAGAGTTTGCCCTTTTTCCAAACTAAAGTGAATATCCGTCAGTGTTTCCTCATTTTCAAAGGCAAAGCTGTCAATGGCATATTCCAAACGTCCATTTTCAATACCGTCCAGAGGAAACTCTGGATCTTGTACAGGTGATTCCTGAGACAAAAGTTCCTCAATCCGTTGGTAAGAAACCTTACCTCGCTGAGTGATATTAAAGAGGAAACCGATGGCCATAAGAGGCCAGACCAGCATATCCAAGTAGCTGATAAAAGTGACCAGATTCCCAACGGTAATCTGCCCCTCCTGAACCATCAAGGAACCAACCAAAAGCGTTAAAACATAGGATGAACCAACAAATAAGAGAACCATAGGGTCAAAGAGACTATCGTATTTCATGGTTTGGAGATTCTTTTGGAAGGTCAATTCATTGACTGCCTGGAAAGACTTCAACTCGTCCGCCTGATACCCAAAAGACTTGCTCACTTTAATACCTGATACGGACTCCTGCACCTTGTTATTGAGTTCGGAAAAGGCGGCTTGCGATTCGCCAAAGGCCTTGTGGGTCTTTCTCCCTAAACGACTGGTGGCATAAGCCATAAAAGGCAGGGGAAGAATGGCAACCAAGGTCATCTGCCATGAAATGCTAAAGAGCATGGTCAACAAGGTCACTAAAGCTGTGATTGAGGCATCCACCGCTGACATAACCCCTCCCCCTGCGAGACGAGTCAAGGCATTGATATCGTTGGTGGCATGCGCCATCAGGTCCCCTGTACGATAGGCCTGATAAAAGGCTGGAGACATTTTTGTGAAATGCTCAAATAAGCGAGACCGCATAATCTGCCCCAAACGGTAGGAAGTCCCAAGAATATACATGCGCCACACATAGCGCAGATAATACATCCCAAAGGCTGCAAGCAACAAATAAAATAGGTCAAGAAGGAGGTCCTGCTGAGTTAATTGCCCCGATGTGATGGCATCAATGACCCGCCCCATAACCATGGGGGGAATAAGATTGAGGACGGAAACCAAGATCAGGGCCACAATTCCGACTAGATAACGGCATTTTTCTAACTTGAAAAACCACCAAAGTTTTTGAATAATGGACATAAAATCCCTTTCTGATTGCAAATAGAAACCTGAGGCCAAGACCCCAGGTTTTTCTTATTCATAGGTTACGACTGTGACCGCACCCTTGTCATACTCAGCTATAAAGATATTGGCTACATTGTCATGCCCTTGCTTGCTGAGGTTATCAAGCAGCCATTCTTCGTTACGACCAATCGACTCCAAAACATCGACTTGTATCACACCGTCAGTCACAACTGGATACTTAGGATTTTCATCCCCCATTTGGACCACGATGAGTTGGCCATTTTGCTCCTGCACAGCTCGTTTGACTTGCTTCATCTGGAAAATCCCTTGGCTACGAAGTTTGAGGGCTACATCCGCTGCAGACAAACCAACTGAACGACAGGCTTCTGGGTCAATCTGCCCATTTTTGATGAGCAGAGTCGGTTTACCATCAATCAAGCGTTTCACAAAACGAACATTGTTATTGAGCCACTTGAGGGTCAAGACCAAAATCGTCCACATCATCAAAATCACTGCATACTGGAGAATACTGATAGAACTATTGTAAATTACCCCACCGATGATTCCACCAAGAACATAGTTCTGAATTTGGTCTGTCGCAGAGTTAGGTGCTAGGTTCCCCTTTCCTGTCACATTGATAACAAAAACAAGCGAGAAGAGCCCCAAGGCCAGTTTGATTAAAATTTCCATATAGTTGAGTGTCATTTATTTACCTCCACCAATTCAATAGCGTCTGTTTGATTCAATTCTAATTTCTCTAAAAGATACTTGTCTGGCTCGCTCCCGTTCATGGCACGGTAGAAATTTGGACCTACCTTGACAAGCGCTCCATCAGTGGCTGCAGAAGTATTGACATAGACTTCTGATTTATCCACCCCCAAGTCTTTGGAAACAACCTCTATAAAATGAAGTGAAGTTTGAAATTGATTGTTAGAGGCTTGATTGGTCTGGTATTTTGAAATTGTCACCAAAAGCATGGCTACTAAGGTCAAGGCCAAAATCATGACCAATTCCCGAAACTTAGTCCCCTTTTTATCTCGATAGGCCTTAAAGGCAAAAAATCCTGTGATAGCTAGGAGCACAATCCCAAAGCCAATCATGATGCCATTTTGTTGACTGATTTGGCTAAGTACATAGTCATATGAGTAAAATTTCATTTATTTTCACTCCCTTTCATAAAATCATTCTTCATTATAAACGAAAGAGAGTGATTTTTCAAGCCATACGTTGGGGAAATAGACCATTTTTTGGTATAATAAAATCTATAATCTGAATGAAAAAGGTAACTTTATGAAACTCATCTCATGGAATATTGATTCCCTCAACGCAGCCCTAACTAGTGACTCAGCACGCGCCAAATTGTCCCAAGAAGTCCTACAAACCTTGGTCGCTGAAAATGCTGATATCATTGCTATCCAAGAAACCAAGCTTTCTGCCAAGGGGCCTACAAAGAAACACTTGGAAATTTTAGCTGAACTCTTCCCAGACTACGAAAATACGTGGCGCTCTTCCCAAGAACCTGCCCGCAAAGGCTATGCTGGTACTATGTTCCTCTATAAGAAAGAACTCACACCAACTATCAGCTTCCCAGAAATCGGTGCCCCTTCTACCATGGACTTGGAAGGCCGCATCATCACCTTGGAATTTGATGAATTTTTCGTAACGCAAGTTTACACACCAAACGCTGGCGACGGTCTCAAACGCTTGGAAGAACGCCAAGTCTGGGATGTCAAATATGCTGAGTATTTAGCTAAACTAGACAAAGAAAAACCAGTTCTTGCGACTGGCGACTACAATGTGGCCCACAATGAAATCGACCTTGCAAATCCTGCTAGCAACCGCCGTTCACCTGGATTTACCGACGAGGAGCGTGCTGGATTTACCAACCTTTTAGCAACTGGATTTACCGACACCTTCCGTCATGTTCATGGCGATGTTCCAGAACGCTACACTTGGTGGGCACAACGCAGCAAGACTTCTAAAATCAACAATACAGGCTGGAGAATCGACTACTGGCTGACAAGCAACCGCGTGGCTGACAAGGTGACCAAGTCTGATATGATTGACTCAGGAGCTCGCCAAGACCACACACCCATTGTCTTGGAGATTGAACTCTAAGGAGAAAACGAATGGACTATCAAGCTGTCATTCCTGAATTTGTAGTATCTGACATCGAAAAATCACGCCACTTCTACTGCAACCTGCTAGGATTCTCTGTCGAATACGAGCGTCCAGAGGAGAAATTTCTCTTCCTCTCGCTTGAAGACTGCCAACTTATGCTAGAAGAAGGTAGCGCAGAAGAATTAGCTCAGCTGACCTATCCTTTCGGGCGCGGTGTCAATATTTCCTTTGGCATTGCAGATGTTCCTCAGCTCCACCAAAAACTGCTGGAAGCTGACTATCCTATCCATCGTCCCCTGACAAAAAGAGAATTTCGAGTAGGAGATAGCTTTATATATCCTCATGAATTTGCAGTTTTGGATCCAGATGGCTATTTTTTAAGATTTAGCGAATAGAGAATAGAAAAAATCTTTCAAATCAGAAAAAGGCATATTGTCAGGTCTTGAAGAATCTTGATAATATGTCTTTTATGATGGAAAATACTTCTAAATGTTAGCCTATAATTGAGATTTTGTCTATTTTTCTTAAATTTGTTCGTTTTTCATTCCAAAACACTGACAAAATATTTGATTTCTAAAGTTATTTAGTGTAAAATAAAAACATTGGCGCAAACCTATTTAAAATTGAATATCGTTTTACTTGTTTATGTCGTGAATTGGCACGACGTTTCTACAAGGTGCCGGAACACCTAACAATAAGTAAGTTAGCTTGAGGGGATGGTCTTTTTTGCCATGCCTATTTTAGGGACTTGCTTAGAGATTAAGTAGGTCCTTTTTTCTATTTCTTGCTAGAAACTCTAAACAAGCAAATGAAGCATCTTTTAGACATTAGGAGGTCTTATGAAATTATTAGAAGAGCGCATCCTCAAGGATGGGCATATCTTGGGTGATAACATCCTCAAGGTGGATTCCTTTTTAACCCACCAAGTTGACTTTAGCTTGATGCGAGAGATTGGTAAGGTTTTTGCGGAAAAATTCGCTGCTACTGGCATTACCAAGGTTGTGACCATTGAAGCGTCAGGCATTGCACCAGCCGTTTTTACAGCTGAAGCCTTAAACGTTCCCATGATTTTTGCCAAAAAAGCTAAAAACATCACCATGAACGAGGGCATCTTAACTGCCGAAGTCTACTCCTTTACCAAGCAAGTGACCAGCACCGTTTCTATCGCTGGAAAATTCCTCTCACCAGAGGACAAGATCTTGATTATCGACGATTTCCTTGCTAATGGCCAAGCAGCTAAAGGCTTGATTCAAATCATCGAACAGGCCGGTGCCAAAGTCGAAGCTATCGGTATCGTGATTGAAAAATCCTTCCAGGATGGTCGTGATTTGCTTGAAAAAGCAGGCTACCCTGTCCTATCACTCGCTCGCTTGGATCGTTTTGAAAATGGTCAAGTCGTATTTAAGGAGGCAGATCTCTAATGCAAACTCAAGAAAAACATTCACAAGCAGCCGTTCTTGGCTTGCAGCACTTACTAGCCATGTACTCAGGATCCATCCTGGTTCCCATCATGATCGCGACAGCCCTTGGCTATTCAGCTGAGCAGTTGACCTACCTGATTTCCACAGATATCTTCATGTGCGGAGTGGCAACCTTCCTCCAACTCCAACTCAACAAATACTTTGGAATTGGACTACCAGTCGTTCTCGGAGTTGCTTTCCAATCCGTCGCTCCCTTGATTATGATTGGTCAAAGCCATGGTAGTGGTGCTATGTTTGGTGCCCTTATCGCATCAGGGATTTACGTGGTTCTTGTTTCAGGCATCTTCTCAAAAGTAGCCAATCTCTTCCCATCTATCGTAACTGGATCTGTTATTACCACGATTGGTTTAACCTTGATTCCTGTCGCTATTGGAAATATGGGAAATAACGTTCCAGAGCCAACTGGTCAAAGTCTCTTACTTGCAGCAATCACTGTTCTGATTATCCTCTTGATTAACATCTTTACCAAAGGATTTATCAAGTCTATCTCTATTTTGATTGGTTTGGTTGTTGGAACTGCCATTGCTGCTACCATGGGCTTGGTTGATTTCTCTCCTGTTGCAGCAGCACCACTTGTCCATGTCCCAACTCCACTCTACTTTGGGATGCCAACCTTTGAAATCTCATCTATTGTCATGATGTGTATCATCGCAACGGTGTCTATGGTTGAGTCAACTGGTGTTTACCTAGCCTTGTCTGATATCACGAAAGACCCAATTGACAGCACACGCCTGCGCAACGGTTACC
Source organism: bacterium (assembly GCA_905221065.1). Classification (GTDB taxonomy): domain Bacteria; phylum Bacillota; class Bacilli; order Lactobacillales; family Streptococcaceae; genus Streptococcus. The sequence continues at coordinate 33,529 of CAJNBS010000011.1, read as the reverse complement.
GTGCAGAAGGTTTAGCTGTACTTCTCGGAGGAATCTTTAACACCTTCCCTTACACAGGATTTTCACAAAACGTTGGTCTGGTTAAATTATCAGGTATCAAGACTCGCCTGCCAATCTACTACGCAGCTGGTTTCCTGGTTCTCCTTGGACTCCTTCCTAAGTTTGGCGCCCTTGCCCAAATCATTCCGAGCCCTGTCCTTGGTGGTGCCATGCTAGTGATGTTTGGTTTTGTATCCATTCAAGGAATGCAAATCCTCGCCCGCGTTGACTTTGCTAACAATGAACATAACTTCCTTATCGCAGCTGTATCCATCGCTGCAGGTGTCGGACTCAACAACAGTAATCTCTTTGTCAGCATGCCGACAGCCTTCCAAATGTTCTTCTCAAACGGAATTGTCGTAGCCAGCCTACTTGCCATTGTCCTCAATGCCGTATTAAATCATAAAAAGAAATCATGAAAGTCGCATAATTAAAAAGCGGTTGTCAACTTTTCGTTGAAGACCGCTTTTTTGTAGCCTACTTGTTTTAGTAAGTATACTTTTGATTCTAACTTATATAATTTCTTTAGACAGATCGCTATAATATTCACGCTTTAATAATGGGCTTTCTATGTTAACCTGATTAACTTTCGAATCAACATATTTCAAATTATCTCTAATAATCGAAAAGAACGTTTGACTTTTTAAACTTAGAAATTTTGAATTTATTGCGTCGAACATTTTTTTCAAAACCTTTTCATCAGTTTCATTTTTTACGAATGAATCAATAGCAAATGGCAGACTTGTGATAGATTTACTATCAATCAAGTTCATATAAACGAGAAAAATTACCAATAAATCTTTATTTAAATTTGTTCCACTGCCCTTTAACTTATCAAAATTACGGAATTTTTTATCTGTGATACCTGTTGAACCAATTAGAATTGAAAGTTCATTTTTAAGTGCTTCATAATCTCCTTCAATTGTTTTCGCTCTCTGATTAAGCTCTTTTTTGAGCATCCTTATTTCTTTTGTAATGTCACCAATCAATTTGTCAAGATTTGATTTTTCCGAAGTTTCTTGAATCTCTAACTTTTTTAGTTCAGATAAAACATTTTGATTCACATACTCATCAATATCAGATAATTGTTTCAGTTCAGTTAAACGTTCATGATATTGATTAAACTGTTCTTGTAGCTGTTTTATAGCTTCTTCTTTTTCTTGAACTATTCTTTTAGATTTCATAATTTGCTGAGAAATACTATCTATTCGACTCTTGATTGCAAGTTCATTGTCTTCCAGTTCTAAGCGTGTTAGGGATTGTTGTCTAGTTAAGATAGAATGGCAATAAACACATTCATGTCTAATTTCAGAAAATCTCTCCTTAATCTTACTTGATAACTTTTTAAGCTCTTCTAAATCTTGATTTAATATATCAAGATTTATCTTTTCTTTAGATAATTCCCCAGTCTTATCAGTAATTTTTATAGAAAACTTATCTGTTTCGGTAATATAAAAATCTAATTCTTTTTGTAGGTCTTTGAAATCTTTAGGAACTGTCTCAGTAATTTTATTTTTAGTACGATATGTTTTATATACTGACTGAACCTGATTGATTCTTCCATTTACTAATTCTAATTGCCTTAAATACTCATTTTTTTTACTTTCTTTATCAACGATTTGACTATCAGATATGCCTAGATAATAATCAAAAACATTTTTGGGAAAATCATTTGATTTATACCGTCCTAAACTTTCAAATGAATCTTTAAATAATTTACCATCCCATGCTTTATCCTGATCAATATACATTGGACTAAAAAGGGCTTCAACAGAAGCTAAACTTGCTTTATCACTGCTTTTGTTGACTAATTCCAGCCTCATTTTAAGTTTCTCTTGAAACCACAAATAGTATTCTGCAAAGTTTTCAAACAGTTTGACTTCATTATTATCTAAAACAGAAATAACTTTATTATGTCTCTTGATCAAAAATTCATTACCATCAATAAAAACTTCTAATTGAAAAATAAAATTGTCCGCATTCCAACCCTTGGGAAATGATTTGAGATTTGCTCCTAAGGAATAGTAAATTGATTTAACTAGACTAGATTTCCCTTCACCATTCGTACTACTAACTATTAGGTTTGCTGAATCAGAAAATACAAATTTGTTCGCTTTTTCGTTCTCGTAATCTGCTATTAAAAGACTTTTTATGGTCATCCTACTCATTAGCAATTCCCTCCAAAATATCGCAATACGCCGATATTCCTACAGCATATCTACTGTTTTCTGATAATGTTCCCATTTCAGATAACATAAATGTTTTAGGTATTAACGTTGTTACCGATTCATTTTCTAAACTATTTTTATCACTGTTCAAAAAATTAACGACAGATTTTTTAGCAGTTATATATTCTAATATAATCTTTTTTTCTTCTTTCTTTATTTTCTCATTCTTAATTTCAGTAAAACCAAATTTATCAAGTTCTTTATCAAATCGTGCCTTTGCAGTTACTTTTTGTAAGATTAAATTTAGCTCTTCTGATGTAATCTTTTTGAGTTCTTTATCTGCAATCGTATGCACTTCTTTTTCAGATTTTTGGACAATTTGCTGCAATAATTCGTTAATAATTACATCATCTCTATTATCAATAGAAACCCTTTGATTTGCCATCTCTCCCTTTAAAAATGTTTTAGCATTGATAATGTTATTATCAAAAGCAGTTTTTACCAAAGCAAAATTATCTACCTTCGGATTATTAACTTCCTTCTTTTGATTATCAGATAACAGCCATGAACTAGAAAAAAGTTCTTCTGTATCTATCTGTTCCTGCATTTCTTTTAAATCGCTTTCTTTAAAATTATATACTACAATTTTATAAATAGAATCGCTTGTCCCTGAAGAAAGATTCTTTTCAAAGATAGAAGGTCGTTCCTTTGTTTCTTGTAATAACTTTTTGAGACTCATGTTTTTCTGACCTTTGACCTGTATATAAGCATGATAGCTATCATCATAAGTAACTTCAAAATCCTCATCCGTCTCAACATATATTGAAAAATTGGACTTATTATAGTTTCTAATCGCAACTAAAGATATAACACAATTTTGATAATTGAATCCCTTTTGCGCAATTGCTCCACCATTGTCTTTTGCCATAAAACGTCTCCATCTTGCTAAATGTTTAAATCAATTACTTCTGTACTACCAAACAACAAATTTCTTTGTTTGTTTTTTATCCGCCAAGCATTACCGTGATTTTTTCCTGCATACTTTCCTGATAGCGTTGTATATCCTCGCCAGTCATAGGTAATTGCTCCTGATTTTATCAGGGAAAGAAAAGTCATAAATTGTGGTGAACGGGTTAACTCAGCTTCAATATATTTGAATTGTGCTACTTCATCGTCCATCTTGGATTCAACTTTCACCCATAAGGTAGCTGGGTGTTTTTTATGTAATTCTTCCTCTAGTGCTTTAAATGTCCAAAAGGCAGCTAGAATACTTTTCTTGTTTTCCTGTTTCCGTAGCTCAACAATATTATCTCTATCATTAACTTCCAGATAAAACCCTTGATTATTTTGAGGATTTTCCTCTGAACCTATTGTAATGTATAGACTTTTATATCCCAAATGCTTATCTGAATCATAGCCATACAGGCGAGCAAATGCTGATACCCTACTTCTATCATTCGGTTCAAACTCTGCAACAGGTGTTCCTTCAAAATTGGGACGTAGAGTAAATAGAGTATCTAGTGTTTTAGCAGATTTTGATTTCAGCTCGATGATTCCTTCAAAATCAGCTTCTTGGCTATTATTGGTTTGAATTCCCAAAAGTGATTCTAAGGTATCTCCGGCGTCTTTCGGTGCAATCTTACCTATCCCCTTAGAATTATTATGAAAGCCTTGTCTTGCTATGGCTTTAATCTGTGGAATTAACCTATTTAGTGAATCTTCAACTTTATCTTGTCCAAATAGTTCTATAATAGTGCTATTTTGAGGAATGCTATGTGTAACATTAAATAATGTAAGTTCTTTTTGATTATTTACGGTTATATAAATCAAGTCGTTTACATGGATTTGAGATGACTTAATGAACTCTCCCAATCCAGATATCCAAAATCGCTCATCGCCTCTTTTATTGGCTTTATAGAAGCTTATTTTCACTTCATGTTGCTGGTCTTCCAATACAAGATTAGCCATTAAATAAACTTTGTCAGTCAATTTTTCGAAATCCAATAAATCATTATCTAACAACAACTTCCTTAAAAAACCATTTGCATCGATAATACTTTTACTTAACATAGTTTGCGTCAGTCTGATAACAGTATAATCATTAGAATTATACTTATGTATAGCGTTGATAACTTCTAATTCGTCGTCATATGGAATAAATTGCATTAGTTTTCTCCTCTCTTAAATAAATCAGCCAGTGAAACTCCCATTTCATCTGCAAGACTTTCTATTGTTGAAAAATAAATATCTGAATATTTACCATTTACAAGATTGCTTATAGTAGACTCTCTAACTCCATCTGAAGTACTCAATGAAAATTGATTCCATCTTCTCAAATATAGCTTGATATTTTGTATAAGAATATTTTGATATTCCTCCACAGAATTAGAAAAAAATTCTTTGGAAGCACTTATCTTGTCGGTTCTAATCAAAAGTTCTGGAAAATTGATTGATAAAGCATTAGCAATCACTACCAAGGTTGAAAGTTTAGGACTATAATTAGTATTTGGAGATAATAATTTGTTAATCGTCTGCCTGCTAAGTCCTGTCTTTTTCGATAACTCACTTTGCGATAGTTTACTCGAATAAAGTAATCGCTCAATATTTTCTTTGATATGACGCTCCATAACAATTCTCCAATTATCATTTTCTTTATTTTATAACTTTCAACATAAATAAAATTCACTTTAATTTACATTTTTACTGGTTTTCTCAAATATTTAACGAATATCTATTATAGGGGAGTAACTCCTGGACTTTTCAATAATTTTCTGATATACTACTAAGGTAGAAAATACAAAATTCGAGGTAAATTATGCCGTATGCAATAGACTTATTCTGTGGCGCTGGAGGATTTAGCGAAGGAATCCTACAAGCTGGATTCAATATTATCTTCTCCAGCGATAAAAGCCCTATGGTAGAAGAAACATATACAAACCGACATCAACAATTAGGCTTAGTTGACGGGGTTGACACTCACTTTGAACTTTCTGATATAAAAGAACTTACTTCTGACAAAATATTTCAATCAATAAACTCATTGAAATATGGAAATATCTTTGAAAGAGGTTCTGTAGATGTTATTTTTGGTGGTCCTCCTTGTCAAGGCTTTAGCCGTCTAGGGAAAAGAGATTCTAAAGACCCTAGAAACATGCTCTTCCACGAATATTTGCGTATCATTAAAGACGTTATGCCGCGTTATGTCGTTATGGAAAACGTAACAGGTATTTTAGATATGCAGATGCTTGACTTTCCAAGCGTACTTGATGATAGAATTTACAAAGGACAGAATTTAGTTCAATCCATTCTTAGAAATGAGTTAGACGAGTTAGGATATACTCTACTTGATGTTCAGATTCTAAACGCTGCAAACTTTGGTGTTCCACAACAAAGAAATCGAGTTGTATTTTTAGCATACCGTAACGATGTAACTCCTATCGAATATCCAGAAAGTGACAACGATATTCCAAGCGTTACTGTTTATGATGCTTTAGGTGATCTTTATGACGGGGAATTTGATTACGAAACAGATTACTCCGTACAAAGCCGATTAGGAAGAACTCCTAACACTGATGGACAGCCTATTATAAATGCTAATCTATTAAATATGGAATTCTCAAGACATGATGATATTGTCACACAACGATTTTCACTATATCAGCAAGGTGAGAACAGAGCCAAAGCTGCTAATAGAATCCAATTGGAAGGATTGGAATTACAAAGAGATTGCCCACATTTATTCACAGAAAGTTTATTTCAACTCAATGGTAAAACAAACCAACCTATCATTCTAAAGCAACTAAAAAAACAAGGTTTGCTTCAAGAAAATTTTCAATCTGAAAAATGGCTACAATTTACAAATCGCCAACTAGGTTTATTGTCTATGAATGATAATGACAACTTAAGAAAACACCATATTTTAAAATCACTTGCTCTTAGATTAAAAACATCATTTGAAGATGCAGAACTCTTTTGGAATGAAATCAAAAATCGGCTGAATACAGAAATCACTGAAAATCAATTTTCAAACATGTTGAGAAATGGAGAATTAACTCCTGCAGCAATTGAAGCAATCTTTACTAAAAAGAGTATTCGAGTTCGTCTTAACCAAGATACCGTTTCTCCAACCATGGTAACATTACCAGATGACTATATCCACCCATTTTTTAACCGTGTGTTGACTGTAAGAGAAATGGCGCGTCTACAATCATTTGACGATAGTTTTGTATTTCTAGGAAAGCGTACTACTGGGGGCGATAAGCGAGCAAAAGAAACACCTCAATTTACTCAGGTAGGTAACGCTGTCCCACCGTTGCTAGCTAAAGCAATTGCTGAACAAGTCATGATAGCAATAAAGCAATAACAATATAGATAGAGGCTTGGGGATTCTCCCCAAAATAAAATAGAACCATCAGTCCAAAAGTATCATTCTGACCTTTACTGATAGTTCTATTTTTACGATAGTGTGTATACACTATCTGAGATCGCAAAGACCTGAAATCATATTTTTAGGTCAATTCTAAATTTCCCGTGCCAGACACAGTGGCTGACATTGTCAGACGACCATTTCATCGGAAGAACACAATCATGACCACCCGTCTAGCGGGTGGTTTTTTTGTCTCGCACCTAACGGAGCGAGACGGACTGAAAGTCACATAATAAGAAAAAGAGGTGTGAGCCTCTTTTTTTATGTTATATCCTCACCTGTCTATCTTCTGACCGCTGGCCTGTGACAAACATGGTAAAGGTTGCTTTGCAGACATTTCTGCCTTCTTGATTAGTGATATCGACATCCACTACACAGGTTGTGCGACCTTGATGGACGCATTCTCCTTTAATGGTCAACACGTCGTCAAGTTTTCCTGCCTTGAGGTAGTTGATAGAGGATTGAAGTGTCACCCCATCAAGCCCCAGCGAGATAACCACCAAACCACTGATTTGGTCACAGAGAGTAAAGAGATAGCCACCATGGGCATTGCCATAGTAGTTGAGCGACGAGTCCACTACTTTGGTCGTCACCACAACGTGACCATCTCTCATTTGTTCAATTTCGTAATTTTCAAAGGCAGATATAGCGTCAAAATGAAAATCTTTCATCGTTTCCTCCTGATATTTCAAACGACACTATGATACTACTTTTTATAGGACTGTGCAAGGAGAAAGTTCCTAGTCTGGCAAAATTCCGACCTGCTCTACAAATCGCATAAAGGCTGCCTGCCCTCGTTCTGTCTGCTTGTAAACCCCTGCGTCCTCCAAAACACGCGCAAAGATATCACCCACAGAGTCCTTGACGATTTCAAGGGCTTTTTCTTTATCCGCTAGGTCTGGATGTTGGACTTTGAGTTGGTCTGCCCATTCCTGATGATAAGAGGCAACTACATCCCCTTCTCCCACGAGATAGCTGGCGACTTGCTCCACTTCTGCTTTTAGACGTGGTGGCAAAATAGCCAAGCCCATGACCTCAATCAAGCCGATATTTTCCTTCTTGATATGTTGGACATCCTTGTGGGGATGATAGATGCCATCAGGATGCTCTGGCGATGTCTGATTGTCTCGCAAGACCAAGTCCAACTCAAACTGTCCATCGCGTTTACGAGCAATCGGTGTAATGGTATGGTGTGGTGTTCCATTATTTTCTGCCAAGACTTGCACACTTGGGTCTGAATACTGACGCCATTCCTGCAAAATATTATCAGCCAAGTTAATCAAATCCTCTTTGGAATCCGACGTCAAACGCAACACTGACATAGGCCACTTGACAATCCCAGCCTTGACCTGCTCAAATCCAGTAAAATGAAATGCCTTTTGCAGAGGAGCCAATTCCATAGGGAATATGTGACGGCCTCCCTGATAGTGGTCATGAGTTAGAATAGAGCCCCCCACAATCGGCAAGTCAGCATTCGAACCCGCAAAATAGCCCGGAAACTGCTCTACGATAGCAAGCAGACGTTCAAAGCTCTGACGACTAATGGCCATAGGACGATGCTGGCCATCTAAGAAAATACAGTGCTCATTAAAGTAAGCATAGGGCGAATACTGAAAGCCCCACTCCTGACCAGCCATTTCAAAACGGATAATACGGTGATTACTGCGAGCTGGATGATTGACCCGACCATGGTAGCCCTCATTCTCTAGACAAAGCTGACACTGAGGATAATTGCTAGCTTGCACCAGCTTGGCCGCCGCAATCTCTTTCGGATCCTTTTCAGGTTTAGAGAGGTTAATGGTAATCTCAAGTTCTCCGTAATCAGATGGAACACGATAAGCAATGTTTTTAGCAATGGCCTTGAGTTTAATGTAGTCATTTTTCTGGCTAAGTTGGTAAAAATCCGCTATCGCCTGCTCAGGAGATTGGGCGTAAGTTCCCCAGAAGTCACGATTGACCTCACTCGGACAAGGGGTCACCAAGTCCATCAATTCAGCACCGAGAATTTCTCGCGCAGTCTGACTATCCTCAATCGTCTCTATTCGAACCGCCTCCTCGACAAGCTGGTCCTTGAGGTCAATCAATTTATCCAGATCAGTCTCAACTTCCAAAACACCATCTCCCACTCGTGCCAAGACACGATTGATCAAGTAGATTCGATCCATTTCCTCAAAGGTACTTTCAGAAATGACTTCCGTGATAAATGCATCTAGAACTCCCTGACTCATTGATTCTCCCTCCTACTTTCTAAATAGTCTCTGACAGCATCTAAATCCTGAAAAACTTGTTCTGTTTTATTTAAGAAAGACTGTGCTGGAATTTTTAAGTCTGGAATACAAATAACTGGTATCCCAGCTCTATAGGCTGCTTCAATCCCTGCTTCACTATCCTCTAATACTAAGCAATTCTCTGGTAAAACATTCAAATCACTACAGGCCTTTAAAAATATATCAGGGTAAGGTTTGCTTCGCTTTACATCTTTTGCAAAAACTAGATGGTCAAATAGGGACAGTATACCATTACTATCCAAAATCATTCTAGCTCTAGATTCAACACTTGAAGTTGCTAAAGCGATTGGAATACCTTCTCTTTGCAAAAAAGCAAGCAAATTTTTAGCACCTTTTTTTAAATTTACACCTTTGGTTAAAATTCGAGCTTCCAGTTCATAAACTTTTTCCAAGGTTTGGTCAAAGTTCCAAGGTAAATCATAGGTATCCAAAAATCGTTGAACATTCTCCTCTTCCCTATGTCCACTGTATTCTCTAGAATATGTTTCTTCTGTGAAAGGAATTCCAAAATCCTCAAGCAATTCTTGATAAACTTTTAGAGAAATGATCTCAGTATCAGCTAATAAGCCGTCTAAATCAAATATTACAGCTTCCATATACTTCTCTCCTAGTCAAGGACGCGACTGCCACCTGCAACTTCAGCGATATAGAAACTTGGAGCGTATCCAACTACTTCCTCGTAGTGTTTTCCAACAGCTTCCTTAAAGGCCTCAACAGTATCTTTTTGCACCAAGGCAATGGCACATCCGCCAAAACCTGCCCCTGTCATACGAGCACCGAGAACACCTTCTTGTGCCCAAGCTGTGTGAACAAGAGTATCCAATTCCAAGCCAGTTACTTCATAGTCATGCTCTAGGGAAACGTGTGACGCATTCATCAAACGACCAAATGTTTCCAAATCTCCTGCTTGAAGGGCTGCTTGAGCTTTAAGAGTACGTTGATTTTCAAGCACAGCATGGCGAGCACGTTTCAAACGATTTTCATCTTTAATTAGGTAGCTATATTGGTCAAAGGCCCACTCATCCAATTCACCCAAGGTCTGAATATCTAAGGCTGCTTGCAATTCTTCCACTGCTTTTTCACACTCAGCACGGCGTTCATTATATTTAGAATCCGCCAATTCACGACGTTTATTGGTGTTCATAATAACAACGACATTGTCCTTCAAATCAAGCGGCACCAAGTCGTACTCCAAGGTATTTGTATCTAGGTAAATGGCACGTTGGTCAGCTCCCATACCGATAGCAAACTGGTCCATGATACCAGAGTTGACTCCGATAAAGTTGTTTTCTGTTTGTTTTCCTATTTTAACCAAATCGAGACGCTCTAATTTTAAATCAAAGAGATGCTCTGCCACGACCCCTGTCAATAGTTCCAAGGACGCTGATGAAGACAAGCCTGCACCATTTGGGATATTCCCATAAACATAAAAATCAAACCCTTTGTCAATCACGTGCCCAGCTTCTTGCAAGAAATGAAGAACCCCTTTTGGATAGTTGGTCCAGTTGTGCTCTTTTTCAAATTTGAGGTCTGCAAGAGGCACTTCGATGATACCCTTGTCCTCAAAGTTGGCTGAGTAGAATCGCAAGACTTGGTCATCACGCTTGCGAGCTGCCCCGTATGTTCCCAAGGAAATAGCAGCAGGAAAAACGTGCCCTCCGTTGTAGTCTGTGTGTTCACCAATCAGATTGATACGACCTGGTGAAAAGAAAGTTTGGTCTGCTTCTTGACCAAAAACAGCAAGAAAGTCTTTGCGAAGGGCTTCTGCAGTAAGATGGTGTGTCATATGAATTCTCCTTTGACTGTCCGTTAAATCATCTTAACGTGTAATCGTTTTCTTCTATTGTATCCAAGGGATTTCCCGAGGTCAATCCTTTTTACTAAAATTTTACTAAACTATCAGTAAAATACAGAAAAATATGATATACTAATCTAATCAAGGAGGATTTATGGCTACCTTAAAAGACATCGCACAGCTAGCCTCTGTCTCTATCGCGACCGTATCCCGTGTCCTCAACCGCGACCAGAGCCTATCTGTCACAGAAGAAACCAGACACCGTATTTTAACTGTTGCTGAAGAGCTGGGCTACACCAAGCACCTCAAAACAGGCGAGTCCCATAAGCCCAAGCAAAAGATTGCCATTATCCAATGGGTCAGCGAACAAGGGGAGCTGGACGACCTCTACTACTACCAAATTCGCCTAGGCATCGAAAAAAGAGCCCAAGAGTTGGACTATGATATCTTGCGCTATTTTAATGACCATCCTTTTACTCTGAGCGAGGAAGTGATTGGGATTCTCTGCATCGGAAAATTTAGCCGTGCACAGATTTCTGCCTTTGAAGAATACCAAAAGCCTCTTGTCTTTCTAGATAGCGATACTCTTTCACTAGGACACACCTGCATTATCACGGACTTTTATACTGCCATGAAACAGGTTGTCGATTATTTCCTCAGCCAAGGGATGGATCGTATCGGGATTCTAACAGGCATTGAGGAAACAACAGACCAAGAAGAAATCATTGAGGATAAACGGCTAGAAAATTTCAGAAACTACAGTCAGACAAAGGGAATCTATCATGATGAACTGGTCTTTCAAGGAAGCTTCACCGCCCAGTCTGGCTATGACTTGATGAAGGAGGCTATTCAGAGCTTGGGAGACCAACTCCCACTAGCCTTTTTCGCAGCCAGCGATAGTTTGGCCATCGGCGCCCTCCGTGCCCTCCAAGAAGCTGGAATCAGCCTGCCAGACCGCGTCAGCCTCATTTCCTTTAACGACACCAGCCTGACCAAGCAAGTCTATCCTCCCCTTTCTAGCATCACGGTCTATACTGAGGAAATGGGCCGAGCAGGGATGGATATTCTTAACAAGGAAGTTCTCCACGGTCGCAAAATTCCTAGTCTGACTATGCTTGGAACCAGACTGACTCTGAGAGAAAGTACCAGAAATGATTAGGATTACAAAACGGCCTCCAGCAAGGCCGTTTTTTCTAATGATGATGCTCCTGACTCCGCTCCAAGTCACACACCTTTCGCTTATGTACTTGGTGAGTTTCTAGGTCAGCATCCACCTCAATGGTAATATTTTGGAAACCACAATCTTTGAGGAAAATTCGAATAGATTCTTTACAAGCTTCCATATTTCCCATTTCTTTTATACAAACATGGACAATGGCATTTTTTTCCAAACCATCCATAGTCCAGAGATTAAGCTGATTAAGGCTGACCACATTGTCCAATTGCTCTAAGCCACTCTTTACTTGCTTGATATCAATACCTTCTGGCACAGCATCCAAGAAAATCTTGAGCGTAGACCAAAAACGTGGAAGAGCCTTTGAAAGAATAAAGAAAGAAATGACAAGGGACAAGATCGGATCCAAGATATACCAGTCCGTAAATCGAAGAACAATGGCCATTAGGATGACAGCCAGCCACCCTAGGGTATCTTCCAGAAAATGCAGACTCAGAATAGACTCATTCTTTGTCTTTCCCTTACCAACCACTAAACTCGCTAACACATTAATACTTACTGCAATAATTCCTAACCAGAGAATCCCCTCGTCATTGACTGGTTGCGGATTTAAAATCTTCGTAACATTTTCCAAAATGACTAGAACAGATCCTGTCATGAGTATTATCGCTGTTACCAAGGCTCCTAGCAGACTAAACCGCTTATAGCCCAAGGTGTACTGATTATCTTCTTCACGATTAGAGATGGTTTCTAGAAAAGCTGATATTCCAATTGCAATCGCATCTCCCAAGTCATGCACAGAGTCAGCAAGAACAGCGCTCGAACCAAATACTCCACCTGCAATAAACTCGACAATGGCATAAGTCAAATTTAAGAAAAAAGCCACCCAAACAGCATATTTTACCTTCATATTTCTCATTCCTTTGTTATAATAGATTTATGAACATCTTGTTCATTATCATTATCCACTAAAACTCAAAGAAAGGATAGAAGCAAAAGGGCAGCTTTATTCAGTTCTGAACAATTTGCCTCAAGTGTCCATATGACTAAGATTGACCGCCGTATCAGTAAAACAAAAAAAGCTATCTATCAAGCTTTTCTACAACTTTTGAATGCTAAGGGCTACGAGGCCACTACTGTTCAGGATATCATTGATCTCGCAGATGTGGGACGTTCCACCTTTTACTGTCACTATGAAAGCAAGGAACTGCTTCTAGACGAGCTCTGTCGCTACCTCTTCCATCATCTCTTTGAAAGAGAGCAAGCTATTTCAACAGAGGATTATCTCACCCACCTCTTTCTGCATTTTCAGAAAAATCAAGACCATATCACCAGTTTACTATTCTCCAAAAATGACTACTTCCTTCGTCAACTCCAGAGAGAGCTGGAGCACCACGTCTATCCCATGCTGGCTGATGATTTGAAAAAAGCTCACCCAAGTCTGCCTGATTCTTATCTCCAACACTTAGTTGTAACCAACTTTATCGAGACATTGACCTGGTGGCTCAAAAAAGGGCAAGATTTCACAGAACAAGAAGTGGTCCAGTTTTATCTAGACCTTCTTATTTCTAAAAAATGAATACAGAGTAGAGCTCAGTTGCCTTATACCTAGGCTACTGAGTTTTTTACTTTTTCAACAACAAAAGAGGACCCACTGATCCTCTTTTCATCATCTCAAATCCTTGATTATCAACTCTATCTGTTTTATCCCAAAACTTAAAACATCTTTTCCTAGTTAGGTAAGTCAGTATTCTGCTTAGCTGCCTTACTCCACTGATACCAACCAACTAAACTATTGATCAGATAAATCAGATATTTCCCTTGAATTTGCAGGCTTTCTCCCCACCAGAGATATATAGAAAAGACATTAGTAGCTGCCCAGAATATCCATTGTTCACGGTAAACAGCTGTCATGAGAATTTGTCCCACCCCATTGGTCGCATCTGTGATTGAATCACGATAGGGACGATTGGCACCAATAGACTGATAAATGAATCCAAAGACCAACAAATAGAAAAACTAACTAATTTGTTAGACCAGTAACAACGATTAGCCTTGCAAGATAAAAAGTTGCTAGAAGAATACAAGGCGGAAAATGATAACTTAAAAGCCCTCAAAATGCCCTCACAGGAAACAGAATTCAAACACTTAGACAATCAATATAAAAATGAAGTGAACGCTCTTAAAGAGAAGTTGGAAAATTTACAGGAACAAATCAAAGATCAAAAAAGGATAGAAGAACAAGAAAAACCAATAAAATGGTGGGGACTATGGCGAAAATAGATGATTCAGTTAAAAAGAAAGTTCCAGAATTGCGATTTAAAGGATTCACGGATGAATGGGAACAGCGTAAGTTGGGAGACGAAGTTCGAATAGTGATGGGACAGTCTCCTAATTCAGAAAATTATACTGATGATCCTAATGGGCGCTAAAAATGCGAAAACCTATGAAGACCTATTTTGTATTAGTCAAACAAAAAATCCAAAAGAAATGGTATATGATTATGACCATGAAACAAAGTAAAATCAAACCGAGTGATCTGAGGAAGCACCCGATGATCATGAAACGTTATTAAACACAAAAGTCACCCATGTGAGTTCTTGCCAGAAGCTGAAGTTAATCCTTCAACCTGGAAAACCCGCAGAGGTGACTTTTTCTATACATCTCGATTTTTCTGACAATAATCATTTACCGATAAATATGTCTGTGAATCACCCAGCGACTCCGCTATGTCCATAATCCGCGGTGGTAGTAATCCCACTCGCTGGACAAGTTCGTGATTGCTGAACAATTCCCGTGGACTGCCGGCGAAGCCAAACTTCCCGTGTTCCATAACATATACCGACTCAAACTCGGCGGCGACCCAATCCATGTCATGGGTGATGGTCACAACTTGGTGGCCCGAATCAGCCAACTGATGGAAAATTGCGGTCAACTTGCGCCGACTTTCCCAATCAAGCGACATCATCGGCTCATCAAATAAATAAATCGCCGGATCCACTGCCAAAACTGTGGCAACGCTCAACAGCTTGCGTTCCGACAATGACAGGTCATATGGACTTTCAGCTGTTTTATCATCCAAGCCAACTCTTTTTAGAGCCGCTAAAGCCCGCCTCGTAATCGTGTCGTGGTCATCCATGACCTGCGCGACACTCCACTCCACCTCTCGTTGAACGGTCGGGTTGAAAAGCTGATCGTCAGGATTCTGAAAAGTAATCCCAACCTTCAGTAACTTTTCGACTGGTTTAAGATCATTAAAATTTTCTCCATCGATCTTAATCACACCGGTTTGTGGTGTCAGCAAACCCGTCAACAATTTGAAGAGCGTTGATTTGCCGGCACCATTTTGGCCGACAATCGCCACCATCGGATCGGCGAAGTGTTTGTCTTCAACATCCAAGCTAAAGGACCGTTCCGGATAAGTGAACGTCAGGTGACTCAGTTCAATTGTGGGCATAACGAACCTCCTTCAGATCAGCGTAATTCACCGGATACAGGCCATCAGCCAAGTGCCAATCCATTTTTTGAGCAAGTTGCTGGATTGTCGGGGCTGGAATCTGCCAGTCAGCTGCCAAATGATTAAACACCTCACCCGGCCTGCCCTGGGCTACCATTTGACCCTCGTGCAGCACCCACACAACGTCGGCGACTTCGCACAAATCGTCAATTTCACTGGTGACAATGAAGACAGTCGTCTCTTTGACTTGGGCCAGCCATTGGAAAAATTGCCGGCGGCCAAGGGGATCCATTTGACTGGTCGGATCATCCATAATCAAAACAGCCGGATTAGCCACAATCGCCGTGGCAATTGCCAACCGCTGGATCTGACCACCGGAAAGGCTCTCGGGACGCAAATTCAGCTGTTCAACCAGCCCCATTTGCGTGGCAACTTCTTCAACCCGTTTTTGAATCAGTCCTTCAGCCATTCCCTGATTAATCAAGTCAAAGGCGATTTCATCGGCAACCGTGTCTGCCAACCCGCTTAGTTGGCCAGCTGGATTTTGCAGTACAACTCCATTCATGGCGTTATAAACGGGCCAATTGTCGGACACTCGCTGGCCAAACATGTGCCAATCGCCCTCAATCTCAGCAGACACAATTTTGGGAATGACCCCTGCCAGCACACGGCACAAAGTCGATTTGCCGGAGTGGCTATTCCCGATAATCCCAACCACCTGGCCGGTATGAACCTCCGCGTTAATCTGACGCAGTTGTGGTTGCTCAGTACCCGGATAACGGGTGGTCAAATTTTCAATTACAATCCGTTTATCTTCGTCCATATCTTCCACCCAATCAATAAAATTGCCAATCCAGTCAGACCAATGTGCAGCGTCCGCGACAGGCGATATACGCGCTGGGAGGTTCTGACAGTCCGGTTGAGATTATCAAAACCTCTCAGTTGGAGAGAAATCGACCGCGTCATCGATTGATCCAAGGTCTTAATCACCAATGGAATTAGAACCGGCAGGACTGACTTTAATTTCTGAATCAACGTTTTTTGCGGATTGGTTCCGCGAACTTTTTGTGCCTGCTGGATTTTCCGCATATTGCGCATCATTTCCGGCAAAATATAACACACCGACATCAGAACGTAGACGGTTTTATAAGACAATCCGGACAGTTCCAAATAGGCCGCGTTTTCTGAAATACTCGTGGTCACCATAAAAAAGCCACTGGTCAAAATAATCACCAATACTCGACAACCCAGAGTGGTGGCGTAAATCAGACCTTCTTTGTAGAACGACACCCCAAGCACAGAAAACAGCACAGTTTGATTCCGACTGTAAAATAACCCTTGGATAATCAGCATGGTGCAAATCAGAAACAGGCTGAATCCCAGCGCCTTAAAGGTGGTAGAACTCAATTTGGAAAATAACAATAGCAGTGTTGCGACAAGAATTAATCCGGCCTGAAGCAATAAATTCATACTGGCAAAGCTCAACAACGTCATGTCCAAGATGAACAAGAGCTTAGTAATCGGATCGATCACCTGGTACCACTTGAGCTTGACCCGTGGCGCTCCAGAAATCAATGTTTTATCAGTCATCATTTATCATCGCTAAAGAAGTGCACCATCCGCTTCGGCAGCTGACGATAGATGAAGAATGCCAGGTAGGCCACGCAGACTTTATCCAAAATATCCAAGACAAACTCATCGGTAAATGAGGCCAGCCACACTGGTGCATGATTGGCGACCATTACCGCAAACAATGAGTCACCCCAAGCGATACCGGTCTGACCACCCCAAAAGATGACATTGAGTGGCGTTGAAATGACAGCTGAAACGATGGCAATAATAATAGCAGAAACAAATACTCGTCGCGCTGACGAGAACCACCCATTGGCATGCAAAACTCCGACAGCAATCCCAATTCCGATGCTGGTAATCGCATACACGGTTGAAATTGGCGATAAGGTCAGCCCATAGATCACGTTGTTGATGAAACCACTAATGGCACCAGCAACCGGCCCAGCCAACATGCTGGTAAGAAAGGTTCCCAAAGACCCCAGCCAAACGGGCAACTTTAACCCCTCCGCCAAGGCTTTAGCAACATAGTTAATCCCCACGGCAGCGGGAATCAAAGTCATGGTGGCAGCACTTAACTTAAATTTCCACATACTGGTACGATGAATCGGTTCTGTTTTCATAATCTTCTCCTTTTGTTTTTAAAGAGCCGTGTCTAGATAGACTTTCGGACGCAACGCTCTATTATATATCTACTGAACTGTCTATACACAAGATTTCCATCCTTAGTCGACATGAGCTGGAAATCTTTATTTGTTAAGTAGTTCACAACACATTATACACCTATTTTGTGAATAGTCAAGTGTATTTACAGTAAAATTTTAGAAAATCCTAAAAATTTCCTCTTATTTTCCATTTTGAAAGACATTCAGTAACTCTAATATCAAAAAAGCCCAGACGACATTGTCTGAGCATTCTTTTCTATAGTCGTTTAAGCAAGTTGAGTTTGACATTTTCAAACTATTTCTTCAACAAACCTTGTTCTTGTAGAAATTCTTTGGCTACTTGTTCTGCTGACTTGCCTTCAACACCGACTTGGTAGTTGAGCTGACTCATCTGGCTTTCAGTAATTTTACCAGCCAATTTATTGAGAACTTTTTCTAACTCAGGATGTTTCTTGAGAAGAGCTTCTTTCATGAGTGGCGCTCCTTGATAAGGTGGGAAGAGTTGCTTGTCATCTTCCAAGACCTGCAAATCATAACGCGCCAACTCTGCATCTGTCGAATAGGCATCCGTGATTTGAATATCGCCTGACTGAATTGCCTGATAGCGGAGGGCTGGCTCCATAGTCGCTACATTGAGATTGAGACCATACATTGATTGCAAGCCCTTATTTCCATCTTCACGGTCATTAAACTCAAGTGTAAAACCTGCCTTCAACTGCCCTTCCACTTTTTTTAAGTCAGAAATGGTCTTCAAGCCATATTCTTGAGCAATCTTTTTCGGAACAGCTACAGCGTAGGTATTTTGATAAGACATAGGTTTGAGATAGGCTAGATGATCCTGTTTGGCAATGCCATCACGCGCCACCTGATAAACCTGCTCTGGCTCATGACTCACTTTCGGTGATGGTTGAAGCAGACTTTCAGTCACCGTACCCGTAAATTCAGGATAGATGTCAATATCGCCTTTTTTCAAAGCTTCATATAGGAAGCTTGTTTTCCCAAAATTCGGTTTAACAGTCGCAGTCATACTGGTATTTTCCTCAATGAGGAGTTTATACATATTGGCCAAAATTTCTGGTTCTGGACCCAATTTCCCAGCAATCACCAAATTTTCTTTCTCTTTTTGAGCCAAGAGGGCTGGGCTATAAGACAGACCAAGCAATAAGGTCACCAAGGCAAAACCAGAGAAAATCGTCCGCAATTTTGCTTTTTCCATCACTTTTAATAGTAAGTTAAAGGCAATAGCCAGCACTGCAGAAGAAAGTGCCCCAATCAAAATCAGACTGGCATTATTACGGTCAATTCCCAAAAGGATAAAGGAACCTAGTCCCCCTGCACCAATCAAGGCCGCCAAGGTTGCCGTACCGATAATCAAAACGGCCGCCGTGCGAATTCCAGACATAATGACAGGCATGGCAAGTGGAATTTCAAACTTCTTGAGGCGCTCCCATCTAGTCATCCCAAAGGCAATCCCAGCCTCTTGCAGACTTGGATCAATTCCCTTCAACCCAGTGATGGTATTTTGTAAGATCGGGAAAATCGCATAAATCACTAGCGCTGTTAAAGCCGGCAAGGTTCCAATTCCCATCAAGGGGATAAAGAGCCCCAACAAGGCCAGAGACGGGATAGTCTGGAAAATCCCTGCAATCTGCAAAACCCAGTCGGCCAACTTCTCATGATAGCGAAGATAAACAGCCAAAGGAATCGCAATAAAAATAGCCAGCAACAAAGTCAAAAGTGACAACTGCAAATGTTGAGATAGGGCTGTCAACCAATCACTAAAACGATCCTGAAAAGTTGCAATTAAATTAGTCATGAACACTACCTCCAAACAAGTCTGCTACAAATTCTGTAGCAGGAGCTTTTAAAATGGTCTCAGGGTTCGCCACCTGACGAATCTCTCCATCCTGCAAGACAGCAATACGGTCCGCCAATTTCAAAGCTTCATCCGTATCATGGGTCACAAAAATCGTTGTCATCCCAAACTCTTTATGTAATTCTTTCGTCAAAACCTGCAACTGCTTTCTCGAAATAGCATCCAAAGCCGAAAAAGGTTCATCCATAAGTAAAATCTTAGGCTGACCAATCATAGCCCGTACAATACCAACCCGTTGCTGTTCTCCACCAGATAGTTCACTAGGTAAGCGATGCCCATACTCAGCTACCGGTAAACCAACTTTAACCAAAAGCTCTTCTGTTTTCTTCGCAATTTCTTCCTTAGTCCAATCCTTCATCTCAGGAATCAGGGCAATATTTTCCGCAACCGTTAGATTGGGAAACAGAGCAATGGCCTGTAAAACATAACCAGTAGAAAGACGAAGTTCCCGCTCATCATAGTCTTTGATGCGTTTACCATCCATATAAATATTTCCATCAGTCGGTTCCAAGAGACGGTTAATCATCTTTATCATGGTCGTTTTACCAGATCCAGAAGGTCCAACTAAAACCATAAACTCCCCATTCTTAATTCGTAAATTAACATCTCTCAAAACATCTTTTTCTGTGTAGCGCAAGGCTACATTTTTGTATTCAATCATTCTTTGTCCTCAATTTAAAACTTTCCTCGGTTGGTCAAATCTTCAACCTTTGGCATAACTTCCTTATTATCCCAATGCTCCACAATTTTACCGTTTTCTAGTTGGAAGATATCGTACTGGGCATAGGCAAGACCATCAATCTGAGTCTGACCATAGCTAACCACATAATTTCCTTGTCCCAAAAGCTGGAAAACAAAATCAAAAGTGACACTATGTTCAGCCACATAGTTTTTATAAGCAGCACTTCCTTGGTCAATCTCATGATTATGCTGAATCAAATCATCTGCCACATAATCACTCCACTGCTCCAGTTCCCCATTTTGGAAAATTTCTGTCAAGAAACGGCGAACCAACTTTTTATTTTCTGCTGTTTTGTCCAAATCCTTGATTTCAAAATCTCCAAAAATTTGATCTAATTGACCATTTTCAGGTGTTCGATAGTAATCAATGACATCCCAATGCTCCACGATACGTCCATTCTCATCTGCACGGAAAGTATCTGTCGTCACCCATTGAGCTTCCCCACCATTCAGATATTGATGAACATGAACAAAGACCAGATTGCCATCCTCAATAGTGCGGACAATCTTCATCTGACGCTCTGGATGGCGCTCGAAGAAATCTGCAAAGAAGACTGCAAATCCTTCTTTTCCGTCAGGCACTCCTGTCGAATGTTGGATATAAGTATCCCCTACAGACTGGGCTTGAGCCTCAGCAACTCGTCCATCTTGAATGGCATGAATGTATAGGTTGTGAGCATTTTTCACTTGTTGTGACATGATTTAAACCTCATTTTCCTTCTCTTTCAGATTAGTTAAAATTCTTTCTTGAAAGGCTTCAAACTGCCGAATTTCTTCCTCTGAAAATCCTTTGTAAAAAATCGTATCCAATTTCTGACTGACACGATGTCCCACTTCTTTCTGAGAATGCCCCAAATCTGTTAAAACTAAATACTTCTTACGCTTGTCTTCTCCACATGGACTAACAGTTACAAGATTTTGTTCCTCAAGCTTTTTTATCATAGTCGTCAGCGTATTATTAGCAAGCCCAGTCGCAAGCGCAATATCTGTCGCAGTTGCGCAACCTGTTTCACTATTCCATAAAACCGCTAAAATCTTTCCCTGCTCACTCCGATAAAGAGCTTCAGGGTCTTGGCTCAGTAACTTTTGAAAAATCCGCCCATTCAACAAACGAATATGATGGGCTAGCAAATGACTATCTTTCATAACACCTCCAATTTATTTCGATATCGAAAAGAATAAAACAATTGTAACACTCATCGTTCTAACTGTCAACTATTTCGATTTAGAAATAATCTTCCCCAATAAAAAAATCTCCTACCCAAGGTAGAAGATTTTACTCTTATATACTTAATCCGTCATGTCAGATACCAAAGTTCGATGTTCCAACGGAATACTGCACATAACTAGCAAGAAAATAAAACCTGACTGAATCCAGAAGAGAGCCAAGTCAAAGATTCCGTGCACAGCAACCACTGTAAGGAAAGATAGATAAAGACCGATAATCGGACGTTTCCCCGACTCCTGACTCATATCCATCATCAAGCGAACAGGAGCAACAGAAGACAAAACTAATAAAATAGTTCCCACAATTCCATAACTCAGAATCGTATCAATATACAGACTGTGAGCATGTTCATGATAAGGAGCATTTATCCGAGGATAAGAGTGCATATAGGTCAATGGCCCTTCACCCCAAAAAGGATTTTGCTTAAACAAGGCCATCCCAGCATCCCAGATAGAAATGCGTTCTTCCATAGAAGAATCTAAAGTCCCCATCCGAACTCCTAAATCACTGGAAAAGAGGAAACTCAAACCGATCGCGAAGACCCCAATACTAAGCCAAAAGGCCTTCCAGTTTTTAATGGTCGTAAAGAGATAAATGATGGCTCCAGCGATAATAGCAGGAAAGGCAGTTCGATTTTGAGTAAAGTTCAAACCAAAGAGATTCACAAAGCCTGCAATCACACAGAATACTTTCAACCAATTCAACTTGGTCGTTGTAAACAGATAGAAGGCAATCATGATACAGAAACAACAAATAATTCCATAATAATTAGGATTAAAGAAGGTCACTTCTGCACGATTCTGATGCCACACCTGCATATTGGGTGAAAGAAAAGCATAGTTGAATTTCTTCACAATTTGGAAATGTTCTAAACTCGCAAAAGCAGCTGACAAGACGCTACCAAACAAGACGAGCTGCAAAATCAAGCGAAAGAATTTATGTGATAAAATCGACTGATAGTGCAAAAAGAAAACAGTAAATAGAAAAATTCCTACTGAAGCCACAACTCCCATCCAATTTTGTGCAAAAACGGATATAACAGTACTATAGCCAAGAAAAAGAAGCAGCATCGGATGCTCCCCCATTTTCTGAAGAATACTTTTCATGTCTCCTGTAAAAATCAAACTGATAATATATAAACAGAATACAACTACAAAAAGATAAAAGGGTAAAAAGATACTCAGGATAATTCCCAATAAAATCAGCTCTTTACTAGACAACCCTTTCAGCTTTTCAATAAAGCCTATTGATTTCAAAACGAATCCTTTCTCTCCAAATCAGTTGATTCAGATAATAGTAAGCTATCCTATATTGTACCACTTTTTTAGCAATTTGAAAACAAAGGAAACGCTTCCCTAGGTAAAAAATCGAGCAACTAACTTCTCAAAGTAACTTCCACTTGCCTAATCGAAGTGGAAATTAGTCTAAAACGGATTTTTATGGTGGAATTAAGTGTGAGACATTTGAGTTAGAAATGAGATCTACTGGAACTTACCCTGACACGGATTTCCACTGGTTTTTACGATTTTTATCAGACTAACTTCCACTTGTACTAGCTTACCAAAACCCTATTTTATCAACTATATCAAGGCTTCAAAATGTTACTTCAATTCCATTCTCAATTACTCGATAAGTGTGATTTTGCAAATCAATTTCTGCTACGGCTGTTACGGACTTATCTTTATTTTGACGTTTGATTACAATACTGTGGGCTGTTGGTGTTTCAACGTCAATAGTTCCTTCTAAATCAAATGCTGCTGATCGATTACGGAACGAAAATAGATTGAGAAGGGCCTTCACTACAGGACGTTGGACTTCTTCTGCTATTTCCTCATTGCTATAGTAATGACGATTAATATTTCGACCTTCTTTGGTTTCTTCTAATAATTCCAGGTCATTCTTTCCTGCTAGTAGACCCACATAGTAGACCTGGGGAATACCTGGGGCAAAAGCTTGAATCAGACGGGCAAGGAAATACTTGACATCATCATCTCCAAGCGCAGAATAGTAGGTTGAATTGATTTGGTAGATATCTAGATTGTTATACTCTGCACTGGAGTACTTACGTTTGACATTAGCTCCAACCTTATAGAGCTCATTTGAAGCATAGTCAATTTCCTCATCAGTCAGGATATCCTTGACATCCACCACTCCAATCCCATCATGGGTGTCTAGAGTCGTAAATTGCTTCATCGGGCTCATCTTTAACCATTTAGCCAAACGCTCTGTTCTGGAACTGTAAAGAGTATAAAGAGTCACCATTGGAAGAGCAAAATCATAAACAAAGTAATCATGATCCGCTATTTTAAACTGAATAGAATAATGTTCATGAATCTCAGGTAAGAGCTCTGTCCCATACTCAGCAGCGATATCTCGGACTTTATCCAGCAAAGCCCAAATATCCGGTTCCACAAAGAAATCATTAGTATCCAATTTCTTCACTGCATAAGCAAAGGCATCTAGACGAATCAAATCACAACCATTACTTGCCAGGTGCTGAATAGTCTTACGGATGAATCCCATCGTTACTTCTTTGGTCACATCAAGATCAATCTGCTCCTCACCAAAGGTATTCCACAAACGTTCTACTGAACCATCTGCAAAAACAATCTCTTGCTTTGGTGCACGATCCTTACGCTTGTAAATTAAATCTACATCAGCTTGTGTCGGACGGTTTTCTGGCCAAAACTTATCCCAGTTTAAAAAGAGATCTTTAAATTCACTGGCTTCATGTTTTTCTTGATAGTCCTTATAATATTTAGATTGACGAGAAATATGATTAATCATAAAGTCAAACATAAGATAATATTTCTCACCTAAACGCTTAACATCCTCCCAATCACCAAACGCTGAATCTACTTCGTCATAGTCAACCGGTGCAAATCCACGATCACCTGTTGACGGGAAAAATGGTAGAAGGTGAACTCCCCCAATAGCATCCCCAAAATGCTCTTCCAAATTCTCATACAAGTCTTTAAGGTTATTTCCAAGACTATCTGAGTAAGTAATCAACATAGTTTTATTTTGAATTGGCATAATTACTCTCCTTTTTTAATTGAAGCCAAGTCTCATATGACCTGGCTTCGTAAATGAAAGATATTTTAAAATTTTTGTTCACATTAAACTCGTATTAATATAGACGGCAAGCTAGAAAATACTACTTTTTTCTACATAAAATTGGCAACAAACTGAACTGTTCCTCTGTATCTGAAATTATAGATTTCCTAAGCACTTCCTACTTCACTGCCCCGTTGCTCATTCCTGAAATGATATGTTTTTGGAAGATGAGGTAGACAATGGTTATCGTTACAATTCCCACAATATAGGATGCAAAGCTTGGCCCATAGTCATTAAAGTACTGACCTTGGTAGTTATACTGGAAGAGGGGCAAAGTCCACATCTTGGAATCCTTATTCAGAATCAACAGTGGCAACATAAAGTCATTCCAGAACCATAGTGCATTGATAATCAATGTTGTAGCATGCATTGGTTTCAGCATTGGAAAGATGATTCGACGGTAAGTTGTAAATCGATCAGCCCCATCAATTTCCGCAGCTTCATCCAAACTGTCTGGTACACTGATTTTAATATAACCAACATACAAGAAGAGAGTCTGTGGAATTGCATAAGTTAGATAAAGTAGTACTAACCCCCACATATTTGCTAGACCTAGTTTACTCATCATAACTGTGATGGGAATCATAATCACCTGAAATGGAACAAATATCCCTAAAATCAAGAGTGAATACATAATTGCAAAGGCTTTTTTCTTGGACATATTTCGAGCAATGGAATAAGCTGCAGCTGGTATAAAGAAAGCTACTACAATCAATGATAACACCGTAATAACTGCTGAATTCCAGAAATAGCCTCCAATCCCATCCGAAATTAATCGTTCATAGTTACTTAATGTAAAAGGGTTGGGCAAACTAAAGAAATGATTCATGATATCCTTGGTTGTCTTGAAGGAACTAAAAACTGTTACCAACAAAGGAACAAGTATAAGAATACCACCGACTATCAAGAGGACATATTTCCAAAACTGATTCATTTTTTCTTCTTTTTTCATGTGTAGGACTCCTCTATTAGATTTCAAATTTCTTTGATAGCTTGATTTGGATAAGAGAAACAATTCCAATAATTAAGAATAAAATCAAGGCAATTGCATTCGCATATCCATATTGATTACTCTTGAAAGCATAGTTGTAGACTAAAAGTCCAAGAGACGTTGTAGCATTATTAGGGCCACCACTCGTCAACGCAAAAATCTGGTCAAAGGCTGTCAAACCGGACTTAAGAGCCAAGATAAAAACCATAGAAATCGTTGGCAGTAAATAGGGTAATTCAATCTTCCAAAAGGTTTGTTTGCTTGTTGCACCATCAATTGATGCTGCCTCCAAAATATCACTTGGAATACTCTGAAGGCCAGCAAGAAAGAGAATAATTGGCATTGCTACTCCTTGCCATAGAAGAACAAAAATAGTTGCCACTACCGCTCCGATTGGTATTCCTAATAGACTCTCTTGTAAAAAACTAATTCCTAAAATTTTTCCAATCGTTGGAAGACCATAGTTGAAGAATTGTTTAAAAATCAAGGAAACTGTCAAACCAGACAAAACAGCCGGGAAAAAGAACCAAGCTCTAAAAAAGGTTTGACCCTTCATCTTAGAATTTAAGGCTCGTGCCACAACCATCCCAATCGTAATCTCTCCAATAATCAATGCCAGAGTTAAAATCAAAGTAAAGGCTATGGCTGTGAAGAATTTCCCATCAATCATCAGCAATTTGTAGTTGTTCAAACCAACAAATTTATAATTATAGGTCAATCCAGTCCAGTTAGTCAAACTATAGAAAGCACCTTGTACCATTGGAAAGTAAAAGAAGACAGCTTGTAAAGCAAGCGGGATGAGCAAAAATGTCCAACCCCAGTATTTATTTAAAAATTTTCGAATAGCCATATCATCTTAACTCCTATTCTAGTCCAAATCTGCCTTCATTGGATTAAAGAAAGCATTGAGATTGTTTGCCATATTTTTCAGATTTTTATCCATCAGGTAACCTGCACTTAGATTAAAAAAATCTTCTTCAGAATTCCAGTGTTGGCCCAACCAAACATAATGTTTGTCCGTAAATGCCAGTTTAGAAATCTCTGCAAGTGCTGAATCTTCTTTTTCCTGTACACCTTTCACCGCAACTGGTGAACCATCTACATCATAGTATGACTGCATAGCTTTTGAACTAGTCATATAGCTGATAAATTCTTCGGTTTCTTTAGGATGTTTGGTAGTAGCTGAAGTTGATAGTGCCATGTCCCCTGCACCAACAGTGACTTCTTTTCCTACTTCTTCTCCTGGGAAGGCAAACATCCCCACATCAAATTTTGGATCCTGTTGATTAATTGCCGCTAATGCCCATGATCCTTGTGGCATCATCAAGGCTTTTTCATTCGAGAATGCTACCACCGCATCATTATAAGAGGCACCACGCCATCCATCTTGAGCATTGTCTGCCAACAAATCTAGTCGTTCTGCATCTGCTTTTAAAATAGCATCATCTACAGAAATAGCATTTGGTTTTGAAAAGCGAAGATAGTTATTAGCTGCGTCTCCACTGCCTGTAATAGTAATGAGAGAAAGTTGGTGATAACCGTTTAATGTCCATCCTTCATTGCCTGCAACAGCAAACGGAGAATTCCCACTATCTTTTATCTTTTTAACAATCTCTTGAAACTCTTTAAAAGTCTTCGGTTCCTCAAGTCCTAATTCTTTAAACTTTGTTTTATTGTAATAGATTCCATAAAGGTTAGCAGTTAGAGGCACACTATAAATCTTGTTATTGATTGCATACTTTTCTGCATAGTCATTCTTAATGTTCTCAAGATAGGACTTCCCTGTCATATCTGCAAAGTAACCTGCTTTTGCCCACTCCTGAAAATCCATATTTTGAGGATAGATATTAACAATATCTGGAACATCTCCTGATAAAATCCGAGTTTTCAGAACAATTCCAGCTGCCGGAACAGTCGTCAGTTTTACATCAATAGTGGGATGATCCTTTTCAAAATTATCTACAATTTTTTGCAAAGTATCCGCCATTTCGGTCTTCTGGTTAAAAAATTCAATCGTTACCTTTCCATCAGTCGATTGATTATTCTGACCACAAGCTGCTAGGCCTAGTAAACTAACCCCAGCTACTAAAAGAAAACCTGCTTTCTTATACCATTTCATTGGAAAGCCTCCTTTATAAATTTATACACCTTTATTATAGTCTTCTAAAAATATACTGTCTACTCAAAAAATCTCCTTGGGATAAGATAACAGTTAAGCCTGCATACATGAGTTCTGCACCTGAGTAAACTACTCCATTTTCCTGTAATTCATACAGTCCCTCTTCATCCAAATCTTTTAACTTTAAAGTTGTTTCCATGGTCTCTACAACTGATAACACACGAACATAGGTTACAATCGTTTGATTTCCGTAGTTAAATTGTACAGCTGCTTCATTGGATTCAGCATCGGGGTTAATGAGTCTATACTGCTGTCCTAACTGAACTACTGGACGCAATTCCTTATACAAGTTCACCTGAGTTCCAATGTCTTCTTTTTCTTTCTCAGTCAGACTTGTCAAATCAAGCTCATAGCCCAAATTTCCCATCATTGCTACATGGCCACGTGTTTCTAATGGTGTCATTCGTCCCATCTGATGATTCGGTACTGCTGAAACATGAGCCCCCATTGAAATGGATGGATAGAGATAGGATGAGCCATATTGAATTGGTAAACGTGCAATAGCATCAGTATTATCACTTGCCCAGACTTGAGGGAAATAACGCATCATACCAAGATCATTTCGTCCACCACCACCAGAGCAGGACTCAAAGAGAATATGGCTGTGCTTCTCTGTCAGATAAGAAACGAGTTCGTAAAGCCCCAGCATGTACTGATGAGATTGCATCTGTGTTTCTAGATAAGTAAAGCCATTTCCTAGGTTAGTAATATTACGGTTCATATCCCATTTAATGTAATCAATCTCATGATAAGATAGGAGTTCATCTAAGACATTTTTCAAGTATTCTACTACCTGAGGATTGGCAAGATTAAGTACTAATTGATTCCGAGAATAAGTATGCTCATAGCCAGGAACCTGAATAGCCCAGTCAGGATGTTGACGATACAAATCACTATCTACAGAAATCATTTCAGGTTCTAACCAAAGCCCAAACTGCAAACCTCTTTCATGGATAGCTGAAATCAGACTTTCAAGACTTCCACCCAGTTTTTTCTCATTAACAACCCAATCACCTAAAGCCCGATTATCGTCAAAGCGATTACCAAACCACCCATCATCTAATACAAAAAGTTCAATGCCAACCTTCTTAGCTTCATCTGCTAACTCTAACAGTTTTTCTCTCTGAAAGTCAAAGTAAGTAGCTTCCCAGTTATTGATTAGAATTGGACGTTCTTTTTTAGAAAATTCACTTAGCATAATGTGCTGAAGTACAAAGTTCTGACTTTCATGACTAATACCAGTTAATCCCTTATCTGAATGGGACACTAAAGCTACCGGTGTTTCAAAGTATTCCTCAGGATCTAACTTCCAAGAAAAGTTTTCCGGATTTATGCCAATAGCCACCCGAACTTCGTTCAATTGATTTTTTTGAACAAAAGCTTCAAAGTTGCCACTATACATTAGTTGAATAGCAAACACATTTCCAGCATCCTCTGTGACTCCTTGATCACATAAGAGAAGAGCTGGTGTTTGGGCATGGCCAGAAGCACCACGGTTCGAACTAATCGAAAAGATTCCTTGTTCTACCTGTTGACGTCGAACAGTCTTTTCACGAGCATAAGCACCCTGCAGAGTTACTATTTCGTATGCTGCCACTGGAAAATCAGCCATAAAAGAAAAGTCTTTATGGATGATAACTTCCTGGTTACTCTTATTCTCCAATTTACTGTAGCTAGCAATTGTCGCATTATTATCAAAAGCAGTATAATACAAAGTCAGACTAAGTTGAGCCTTAGAATCTTCTAAAATCAAGGCAAGAGTCTCTGTACCATCCATGCTGTGTGGAGAAGGTAAACCTTGTGGACCATTTTGACCTTTTAAAATCTTTGCTTCTATAAACCGAAAATCTGTTACCTCAGTTGCATCGTGCTGAACCTGTAAAGTTGGTTTTCTAAAATCACCCAAACCATGTTGTCCAAAAATCTGACGTTGCGTATCCAAACTAAAGGTTCGATTAGTAGCTGTCGGATTCCCTGAAAAAGCATGATCTCGTTCGTAAACACTATTAGCACCTCTATAGTTCTTAATAGTCTTTCCAAAATGTTTTAAAAGTAAGAAACCATCCCTATTTTCAATAATCAAACTTAAATCTTTACTCTCAACGTAAAATAGATTATTCTCTATCCGAATTCCCATAAATTGTACCTCATCTATTTCTTGAAAAAATTTTAACAAATAAAAGCGCTTTCTAAAATAGAAAAATGTCTCAAGAATATGGTAAAATGTTAGGTAGGAGGTGGCACATGCTAGTTTTTTCAGAATACCAGACTGGAACAATTGACCTTTCCCTAAGCTTTTATGGATATGAGGAATGCACACCTAATTACTCTTTTGGTCCAGCCATTCGTGATACATACGTTCTACATTACATTACTAAAGGACAAGGAAAATTTCATTATAAGGGTAAAATTGTTGATTTAAAAGAAGGAGATTTCTTTCTATTAAAACCAGATGAATTAACCTTTTATCAAGCAGATAATGAGAAACCTTGGGCCTACTACTGGTTAGGAATAACAGGAGGGAAAGCCCCTGACTACTTTGCTCTATCTCAAATTTCTGACCAATCCTATCTCATCCAATCTGAAACTTGTCATACACAGACAACTGCAAAACTCATCTCAGATATTGTCCGCTTCGCTCAGTTTACAAAATCAAATGAATTGGCTCAACTCCATATCATGGGACAACTCCATGAACTGATGTTTCATCTGGGAACTATTGCTCCCAATCAGAAAAAAAAGAATATTTCATCAACCCACCAACTCTATCTCGAATGCAAACGATTAATTGATAGCCACTATCCTCAATCACTTACAATTCAAGATTTAGCGAAAGAACTATCCGTTCACAGAAGCTACTTATCAAGCGTATTCAAAGAGTTTAACACCTTATCTCCCAAAGAATACCTACACTACGTTCGAATGCATCGAGCTAAACAACTTCTCGAAAATACCCAAGAGTCCATCAAGGTAATTGCATACTCGGTAGGCTTTTCAGATCCACTACATTTTTCTAAAGCTTATAAACAATACTTTAACCAGACTCCAAGTCAAACAAGAAAAGAATATTCTCAACACCAACTAGTGAGAAAGGAAACACTATGAAATCCTACAAAGCCGTCTACCAAATTCTAGCTAAAGAAAGCGATTATATCAGCGGAGAAAAGATTGCAGAAGAACTATCCCTAAGCCGAACATCGATTTGGAAAGCCATCAAGCGATTAGAACAAGAAGGCATTAAAATTGATAGTATCAAAAACAAAGGATATAAACTGATGAACGGTGACCTTATTCTTCCAGAGATTCTAGAAGAAAATCTTCCAATTAAAGTCAGTTTTAAACCCGAAACAAGATCAACACAACTCGATGCAAAAGAAGCAATTGATTTAGGGAATGAAGCAAACACCCTCTATCTAGCTTCCTATCAAACAGCAGGGCGAGGCCGTTTTCAACGTTCCTTCTACTCCCCACAAGGTGGTATTTATATGACACTCCATCTTAAACCAAATCTTGCCTATGACAAATTACCATCCTACACACTACTTGTAGCTGGAGCTGTCTACAAAGCCATTAAGAACCTAACTTTAATAGATGTCGACATAAAATGGGTCAACGATATCTACCTCAAAAATCATAAAATTGGAGGAATCCTCACTGAGGCAATGACCTCTGTAGAAACAGGCTTAGTCACAGATATCATTATTGGAGTAGGAATCAACTTCACTATTAATGATTTCCCACAAGAATTAAAAGAAAAAGCTGCTAGCTTATTTAAAGCACCAGCACCTATAACAAGAAATGAATTAATCATAGAAATCTGGCGTACTTTCTTAGAAACACCAGCAGATGAGTTATTATACCTATATAAAAAACAGTCATTCGTTCTTGGAAAAGAAGTTACTTTCACACTAGATCAAAAAGACTACAAAGGACTTGCTAAAGACATCTCAGAAAATGGAAAACTTTTAGTTCAATGTGATAACGGAAAAGAAATCTGGCTAAATAGCGGAGAAATTTCACTCAAGAGTTGGAAATAAAATAACACAATTATAAAGCTCTATAATATCTGTAGTGGGTAAATCCCCTCTAGACATTATGGAGCCTATTTTGTTGTATAAAAAAAGTCCCATATGACCTATAATGAAAAGCGACGAAACAACTCATTAGAAAGATTCATATGGAACAATTACATTTTATCACAAAACAAAAAAAGAGTTATGAACTCTCATTAAAACGGAGAATAAGGGATTCGAACCCTTGCGCCAGTTACCCGACCTAACGATTTAGCAAACCGTCCTCTTCAGCCTCTTGAGTAATTCTCCAATTAATGGGCACGAGTGGACTCGAACCACCGACCTCACGCTTATCAGGCGTGCGCTCTAACCACCTGAGCTACGCGCCCAAGTTAAAAACTTGGTACAAAGAACAAAGTTCAAAGCGGGTGACGAGAATCGAACTCGCGACAACAGCTTGGAAGGCTGTAGTTTTACCACTAAACTACACCCGCATAAATACTATTAATATAAATGGCGCGAGACGGAATCGAACCGCCGACACATGGAGCTTCAATCCATTGCTCTACCAACTGAGCTACCGAGCCTTATTGCGGGAGCAGGATTTGAACCTACGACCTTCGGGTTATGAGCCCGACGAGCTACCGAGCTGCTCCATCCCGCGTTAATGAAAAAGGAGGATGTGGGATTCGAACCCACGCACGCTTTTACACGCCTGACGGTTTTCAAGACCGTTCCCTTCAGCCGGACTTGGGTAATCCTCCATACTATTCAAATGGACCTTGTAGGACTTGAACCTACGACCACTCGGTTATGAGCCGAGAGCTCTAACCAGCTGAGCTAAAGGTCCAACAAGATCTTTATAGCGGCGAAGGGGATCGAACCCCCGACCTCCCGGGTATGAACCGGACGCTCTAGCCAGCTGAGCTACACCGCCATGAATCGGGAAGACAGGATTCGAACCTGCGACACCTTGGTCCCAAACCAAGTACTCTACCAAGCTGAGCTACTTCCCGAGTTAAATAGAAAAATGCACCCTAGAGGAGTCGAACCTCTAACCGCCTGATTCGTAGTCAGGTACTCTATCCAGTTGAGCTAAGGGTGCTCTATATTATGCCGAGGACCGGAATCGAACCGGTACGATCGTTACCAATCGCAGGATTTTAAGTCCTGTGCGTCTGCCAGTTCCGCCACCCCGGCCTCTCTAAGCGAACGACGGGATTCGAACCCGCGACCCCCACCTTGGCAAGGTGGTGTTCTACCACTGAACTACGTTCGCACTGTTTTCTTCTATCTAAAAATGCCGGCTACATGACTTGAACACGCGACCCTCTGATTACAAATCAGATGCTCTACCAACTGAGCTAAGCCGGCTCATTTATTATATCTTAATGCGGGTTAAGGGACTTGAACCCCCACGCCGTTAAGCGCCAGATCCTAAATCTGGTGCGTCTGCCAATTCCGCCAAACCCGCATATATGACCCGTACTGGGCTCGAACCAGTGACCCATTGATTAAAAGTCAATTGCTCTACCAACTGAGCTAACGAGTCTAAAATAACTTGCGTTATCCTAACGGTCCCGACGGGAATCGAACCCGCGATCTTCGCCGTGACAGGGCGACGTGATAACCGCTACACTACGGGACCTTTGGGAGTTAACGGGATCGAACCGCTGACCCTCTGCTTGTAAGGCAGATGCTCTCCCAGCTGAGCTAAACTCCCTAGAGCTAAGCGACTTCCATATCTCACAGGGGGCAACCCCCAACTACTTCCGGCGTTCTAGGGCTTAACTTCTGTGTTCG
>CAJNBS010000010.1 GCA_905221065.1 bacterium | reverse complement strand
TCGCAACCATGCAAAAAAGCAACGGCAAATCCGTTGCTTTTTTTGGAGACAAGAGACTATTGTCCCAGACTCTTTTGCTATAATGACACTATAATATGGATGGTGACTGGCAATGTCAGTTGCTTTAAAACGTTAATTGATACGATTATATCAATATTTCAAAGCTCTTCGCAAAGTGCTTTTCTAGGTTTACACTTAAAATAATTGTTGAGTTATATAGGAATCCTCTAGATAAAGACTGAGTACTTTTAGAGTATAATATAGTTATGTAGAGTTAAAAAGAATTGAGGAAAGTAATATTGGCTAAATCTCACATATCAGAATTATTACCAACTAAGTATAGAAAACGTCATCAATTAATGCTATATTTGTATGATATACTAGTTGATATTTTGGTTAAAGCTGATAAATATCAATTATCAAGTCTATCTTTTAGATTTACTAATGAGATAAATGGTGAAATTGACTTGTTTGATGAACTAGATAGACAAAAAGATTTAGATATTTCTGAATATGTATATATACCTCACATCTTTTTTTCAATTTTACGTGATTTAAATTACTATCTATTTGAATCTCTGAGTTGTATAGAGAGGGGAAAAGTTACTGTTGCATTTTCTCTTGCTAGGAAACCTTTTCAAGATAATTTATTTTATTTAAGTTGGATATTGGTTCAACCACATGATTTCTTAGAAAAAATACAATATAGAGAGCTTAGGGAATATGATGTAAGTGATTTGAAGGGTAAAAAAGAATTTGTTATTGACCTATTTTTAAAAGCAAAAGAATCGATTCAGCATGAAAATGATTTTTTGGATTTTAGTAAAGAATTACTTGATCCTGAATTACTATATGACATTATATATAATCGAAAGGCAGAAAATAGTTTAACAAGTGTATTTGATCAATCTATTCATTTGGTGACAAAGAATAAAAATTATCCTACGGAAAAGCGAAATCTTAATTTTATATTTTCTGATGATAAGATTTGGGATGATTTTTGGCGTTTGTTCTATGAGAAAACACCCTACATTCTAATTTATTTAGTAGAAGTAGCTATTGCTATATTCGAGAAATATTTTGATATTGATTCAGGAATAGTTACCCTTAACCGGTATATTAGAAATTTAAAGATAATTTTAGCTTTATCTGGAGAAGAAAATAAAGAATTAGAAAGTATTTTTGATTTCATATTTAATGGTGATAATCTTAGCATGACATGTGAAGAATGTGGGAGGATATATAAGTTCAATATCAATTTAGTGAGGGAAATAAAAGAAGATTATCTATATACTTGTCAGAATTGTGGTTTTGTAGAGAGACTAGGGCAATATTTTGTGAGTGATGAATTACTGAGTAATAAAAGAAATATTCTGATTGATAACTCGAATGATGAGAATTGGAAGCTGGTCTAGTACAATTAAAAGGTAGTACCGACATAAAAATCATAGTTTAGAAAGTTGTGAAGATTTTTGAAAAGCAATCAGAAAGGATAATATGAAATTTAAAGATTACACTTGGGATAAAGAGTTTGAAATAAAAGGATATTTTTCAGAACGTTCCGACGATATATTTAGTAAGGATAAGTTGAGCGGTATTTTACATTATTCTCCTAGTGAAATTGTATTAGAATTATTTGGTGGATTTGAAGAGGAATCAGGCATTTCATTCGGTTTTGGTAAGTGTTTGGAAAAGATATATGGCTTCTCCAGTAATGGTAATATTTTAATTTTAAATACTTACGGTGAACCAATGGTACATTCCTCATCTCCTGGATTTCCGATAACTAGATATAGAGTAAAAAATTTTAAAATTTACAGTGTATTTTATAATGAGCTTGGAAATTTTGATTATAGTTCTAAGGCCTTTAAAGATTTAATTAATGAATTAGATTCTGAAAAAATCAAGGAATATAAATTTAGCTTTGAACATATTGAGGAATGGATTGAAAAATCATTGGTAACTGTTAAATATAGAGATAATCAAACTATTTTTGAAAGTGCAGTAAGTGAATATCAACCAACAAAAGTGTTAATAAGATCACTAGGAATGCACTTTGAAGATGTGGCAATACTCCATTCTTCATATACAACTACGTCATTTACCAGTGATTATTTTATTAAACTTACTTCAGCTGATTTAAATATAAGATATTTTGATGAATTTTATCAAGCTTCACATAAGTTTAAGGAATTTATTGAGATTTTATCAAATATACCATTGTCTTTTACTAATATTGAATTTCTTGTTCTTTATAAAATGATAGATGGTAAGCGTATGCCACTTATAAAAGGCAAATTCTTTGTTCAGCATTCTAGAAAATCTCAAAAATGGAAATCGTATTCTCAGCAAGATATTTCTTTGAGGACATTAGAAGATAATTTTGAACATATTTTAAATCATTGGTTTGATAAATCTGAGGAACTTGAATTTATAGTGAGACAATTTTCAAAAAATCTTCATGGTGATTTATATTTGGAAGATCAGTTGGTTGATGCTATTAGGAATTTGGAAGTTTACTCTAGAAATTTTAAGAATTTTAAAATTCCGAAATGTTTATCTGATGTTGAAGAAAAAGCTAGACAATCTTTGTTTGACTTTATAAATACACATCTTTTAGAAGAGGTAAGAAGAAAATTTAGAAATAAATTGAAATTTAATCAAAAAGAGCCTAACCTTGCCGAACGTTTAAAAAATTTATTCGATTCAATTGATGAGCTTAATCTGTCTAAAATTTTTTCGAATAGTGAGAGAGAATTACTAATAATAAAATTAATTCAAACACGAAATTACTATACTCATGGTGATTCGAAAGATAACTATCCAGAAATGATAACAGATATCAGGGAGATGTATGAAACAAAATTGCTTCTTCAAGAAGTTTTGAGATATTATATTTATCAAGAATTGGATATGAAATATAAATATAAAAATTTCTAAATGTAGTCTTCAATCTCTAAATCTGATATATTAATATTTTTAATAAAGTTTGTTTCTTGTGCACCAAAAATGGTGCGTTTCTATTTTTTTTGCTATAATAGAAATAAATAAAAGGAGGGCTCTCATGATTGGAGAAAATATAAAAACATTACGTAAAACACATGATCTCACCCAGCCTGAATTCGCAAAGATTATTGGAATCTCTCGAAATAGCCTGAGCCGTTATGAGAATGGGACAAGTTCAGTTTCGACAGAATTAGTAGATTGTATCTGCAAAAAATTTAATGTTTCCTATATCGATATTGTGGGGGAGGAAAAAATGCTCACACCGGTAGAAGATTATCAGTTAACATTAAGAATAGAATTGATAAAGGAGCGGGGAGCAAATATCTTAGCGCAACTTTATCGTTTTCAAGATGAACAAGGAATTGCATTTGATGATAGTTCCAATCCTTGGGTTCTAATGAGCGATGATCTTTCTGATTTGATTAACACGAAGATTTATCTTGTTGCAACTTTTGAAGATGTAGAGCGATATAATGGCTATTTGGATGGCATTGAACGTGTGCTAGAACAAGCTAATCATCTAGTGGTTGCTTAATGAAATTAGATAAATTTAGCCAGGATGACTTTATTAAAGCCTCTAATCGACTCGTTCGTTCTTTAACTCGTGGAAAAACAACTTCGTCTCAGCCCAAGGCTATTTTACTCGGTGGACAGAGTGGTGCTGGTAAGACAACGATTCATCGTATTAAACAAAGGGAATTTCAAGGAAATATCATTATCATTGACGGAGATAGTTATCGCTCTTTTCATCCTAACTACCTTGCTCTACAGGAAAAGTATGGCAAAGATAGTGTGGATTATACCAAAGTATTCGCGGGACAAATGGTTGAATATCTTGTAGATGAGTTGAGTAAACAAGGTTATCATTTATTAATCGAGGGTACCTTGAGAACAACCGAAGTTCCTCGGAAAACAGCACAATTATTGACAACTAGAGGCTATCAAGTTTCACTTGCACTGATTGCGACTAAGCCAGAATTGTCCTATCTCAGTACTTTGATACGTTATGAGGAGCTCTACGCCATAGATCCTAGTCAAGCTAGAGCGACTCCTAAAGCACACCATGATGGAATTGTAGAGCATTTGGTTGGTAACTTACGGGAGTTGGAAAAGGAAGAACTTTTTAGACAAATTCAAATTTATCAAAGAGATCAATCGTGTGTTTATGATTCGCAAGTAGACGAAACCTCAGCAGCAGAAGTTCTGCACGAATGCCTATTTGGGAAATGGAACACGGTGGAAGAAGAGATGTTGAAGATAGGACAGGAAAGGTTGAGGGAGTTAGGTGATAATTGATAAGTGACGCAGGGGTAATTTATTTCTATAAATTGACAGCAATAGATTTTTTACAGAAGCTAAATATTTATTGTCCAGAGAAACAAATATTGTATTAATTGATGACTTTGATAAAGCAAACGCTGCCTTATATAATGTTTTTTATCAAATGTTTGATAAGAGAGGGTTGGAAGATATAAATTACTTGGTAGATATTTCCATAGGGTAAAATTCACACCATTTAACTGAAACTTATTCAAATTGGTTGTAAATTTATTTTCAGGAAACACGGGAAAACGTTGATTTTAAAGGAATGACGAAATTTATTAAAATAAAAATGTATCAAACCAGGTCTTAAGAAAGCTCGTAAAGCTAGTCAGTTACCTAAAGGTTAAGAACTAGCTACAATACAGCTTTTACAATACAGTATTTACCATACTTCATGGTTCACACCATTGGGTGTTTTTAATGATTTTAAGCGAATTTTGAATCATATTCGAATGGGAGTTTTTAAAACCAGGTTTTGGTGGTAAAAGTGCCAAACTGGATTCTCCATAGTAAAATGATATCACCTGCTAGTAAATCATCTGTTAATAGTTCCATGTTTCGTTTAGGAACAGGCTTGGAATTTAGAAGCCAAGCATCCAAATCACGTTCAGGAGAGATGAAGGTTTTTGATGGTCTTTATAAAATTTTTCTAAAATAGTATTCACGGATAGCCTCTTTCAAACATTTATTTCCTATTCTAACAAATTTCTAAATGGTTTAAAAATTTATAGTCTGTCAAGTTTTTTTCTTGACACCTGTCAGAAATCTGCTATAATAGAACATGTGCTAAATAGCTCAGCTATTTCACCGAAATAAAAAATAAGAAAAGAGACTTTAAAAATGGCAGTTAAAATCC
This sequence comes from bacterium, assembly GCA_905221065.1. Classification (GTDB taxonomy): domain Bacteria; phylum Bacillota; class Bacilli; order Lactobacillales; family Streptococcaceae; genus Streptococcus. The sequence goes on along the minus strand of CAJNBS010000010.1, from coordinate 51,625 downwards.
GTTTGACTCGTATGGGTTCTAAGAAAAAACCTTTCTACCGTATCAACGTAGCAGATTCACGTTCACCACGTGACGGACGTTTCATCGAAACAGTTGGAACTTACAACCCACTTGTTGCTGAAAACCAAGTAACTTTGAAAGAAGACCGCGTTCTTGCATGGTTGGCTGATGGAGCTCAACCTTCAGATACAGTTCGTAACATCCTTTCAAAAGAAGGCGTATTGAAAAAATTCCACGATTCTAAATTCTCAAAATAAGTTTAAAGTAGGTTGACAGATGGATACGATTGAAAATCTCATTATTGCGATTGTGAAACCCTTGATTTCACAACCAGATGCCTTAACTATCAAGATTGAAGATACACCAGAATTTTTGGAATATCATTTGGATCTTGATCAAAGCGATGTGGGTCGTGTAATCGGTCGTAAGGGTCGCACTATTTCTGCGATAAGAACGATTGTCTACTCTGTCCCAACTGAAGACAAAAAAGTAAGAATCGTTATTGACGAAAAATAAGAAGGGCGGGACGAATGTCTCGCTTTTTTTGCAAGGAGCAGGATATGAAGGATTTAACGTTTAGACAATTACAAGACTACCTACTGGAAAATTATCAGCAGTCTCGGACTGAGGAAGGTCTTTTTATCAAGCTTGTGGAGGAAGTCGGAGAAGTAGCCGAAGTTTTGAATGGGCGCTCTGGTCGAAAAGAAGGGGTGCAGGATTCTAACGAGGAACTTGCTAAAGAACTGGCTGATATTATTCACTACACCGTCGCAATCGCAGCCATCAACCATATTGACCTAACTAAAACCATTTTTGAGAAAGACAAAACTGCAGCCATTAAGTACCAGCATGAACGTGATTTGGAAGGATTTTTGAAGAACTTCTAAGAGAATAAGAAATAATTTTTTACTAATAAAGAAAATTTCACCTATATTGGTCTAGCTAGTAAATAGAAAACAATGAAATTGGCAGTTTATATTATCAAAGTAAGGAATATCAAAGAGGTAGACAAGCTAGAACTTGTGAGACAAGAACGAGAAAAGCAGGTCAGAATAGCTGACTCCTTTATAGTTAATGAGAAAGAATTTATCAGCTTGAAAGAGGGATAGTAGACATAAAATATCAATCCTAGAAATAGCATCTAGGATTTTACTATGCTAAAATGGAAAGATAGTCTCAAAAATTCTAATCGATCTATCTTGAGAATAGCTACTTTTAAGGGAGTAATAATCTATGAACGAGAAAACAAAAGCATACCTAGCGGCCTTATCCTTTTCAGCCATCATTGGTTTTTCTTTTTTATTTACTAAGATAGCTTTGGGCTATGCCAGTCCTCTTACAAACTTGGCACATCGCTATACAATCGCTGCTCTGGTATTGGTCATCCTTCATCAAACAAAACTTGTCAATGTGAGTTTAAGTAGAAAAGCTATTCTTTCTATTCTGCCGATGAGTATTTTCTATCCACTTCTCTTCTTTATTTTCCAATCCTTTGCTTTACAGTATATATCGTCTTCTGAAGCTGGAATTCTACAGGCTCTTGTACCGATTTTTACTCTCCTTTTGGCATCGGTCTTTCTCAAGGAAAAGACAAGCTTGCTGCAGAAATTCTTTTTAATTTTATCCGTAGCAGGAGTAGTTTTCATCTTCCTTAGCAAAGGAGCAAATTTTAGTAAGGAAACTGCTATCTTTGGCTTTCTCTTGATGTTGGGATCTGTTCTCGCCAATGCAATAAACAATATCCTCAGCAAGGCTAAAGGAGGTCGCTATCGGGCCATGGATATGACAGCTGTTGTGATATTTGTTGGTTTCGTCACCTTTAATACGCTGAGTCTGACCTCGCACTATCTAGAGGGCAACATATTAGCCTACGTTGCACCACTTGGACAGGTATCTTATCTTCTTTCAATCCTCTATTTGGGAATACTAGCCTCTATCGTTACTGGTAGTCTTTCTATCTATGCTATTGTTCGACTTGGAGCATCGACCGTTAGTGTCTTTGGTAATCTTGGAACAGTTTTGACCATTCTAGCAGGAGCTCTTATCCTCCACGAACCAATTTATAGCTACCATGTAATCGGAGCAACTTTGATTATTGCTGGAATTTTAGGAATGAATCTGATGAGAAGAAAGTAAAGATTGCTTAGCAGTCTTTTTCTTTATTAAGATCGTGTAGAAAATTCAAAAATTTTAATGTAATTAAGTTTGGAACACGATGATTTTAATATAGCGTGATAAAATAGATAAAAAGAATGACACTAGGATAAAGAGGAGAGAGTGTAATAATGAAGCAAAATGATATTGCTGAAGCTATTGCTTTTTATAATAGAGAACCTGAGATGTTAAAACGTCACCTTATACCAGTCGTAGATTGTGATTTGGTTGTTTATCATCGTCCGGGAAACGCAAATAAAGGTCACATTATTTTTTATCATGGAGCTTGTGGACGTAGTCAGATGTGTGCCCACCAGTATGATGCTTTTGATGGATTTGACCTTTACTTTGTCAATGTTAGAGGTCAGGGTGAATCACCTATGAAAGTTGGCCTACCCGACTTAGAAGGTGCTGTTCAAGATGTAGATGCTATTTTGTACTATTTCCAGTTGGATAAGGTGATATTGGTTGGTCATTCTTGGGGAGGGAATCCACTTCAAGAGTACACCTATCGCCATCCAGAAAGAGTCCTAGCCTTGGTCATGGTAGATAGTTGGGGACAGCACCGTTACCTATCAGATAAAGAAAAAGGTCGAATCAAATATAGTTCTCTTATGTATAAAACGATTCCTTGGAAGGTGATTGCAGACAAGAACTCAAAAATGTGTACTGATAACCCTATCACAAGAGAGTTGGTCAAGACGGCTATTATAGAAACTGGGCGAGATGTTTTCTTGAACCTTGGAATAACAGGTTTCTTGGCAGTCCATGAGATAGAAGGATATAAAGGAAATCCTCCTATGCTTTTAGTAAGAGGAGAAAATGATTTTCCCAAACACCTAAAAATGATCTACGATGGTATCATTGCCTTAAATCCCAATGCGCGTCAAGTAACGATTTCAGATAGCAAACACCAACCGATGAATGATCATCCTGAAGAGTTTAATCAGATAATTGGTGAATTCTTTGAAGAAGTAGTAGCTCTGTAAGATGAGATTTATCCAACTTGAGAAAATCCCTGGAACGTGATAAAATAAAGGATAGAAATAGACTACAGGAGACAAGATGAACTACTTTAATGTTGGGAAAATCGTCAATACGCAGGGGTTGCAGGGTGAGATGCGAGTCTTGTCTGTGACGGATTTTGCAGAAGAACGGTTTAAAAAAGGGGCTGAGCTAGCCTTGTTTGATGAAAAAGATCAGTTTGTTCAAACAGTGACCATCGCTAGCCACCGTAAACAGAAGAACTTTGACATTATTAAATTCAAAGATATGTACCATATCAACGCTATCGAAAAGTATAAGGGATACAGTCTCAAGGTCGCTGAGGAAGATTTGAATGACTTAGATGATGGTGAATTTTACTATCACGAGATTATCGGTTTGGAAGTCTATGAGGGTGATAATTTTGTTGGAACCATCAAGGAAATCCTACAACCAGGTGCCAACGATGTCTGGGTGGTCAAGCGAAAAGGCAAACGTGATTTGCTTTTACCATATATCCCGCCAGTGGTTCTCAATGTTGATATTCCAAATAAACGAGTCGATGTGGAAATCTTAGAAGGGTTAGACGATGAAGATTGATATTTTAACCCTCTTTCCAGAGATGTTTTCTCCGCTAGAGCACTCGATCGTTGGAAAGGCTCGTGAAAAAGGGCTCTTGGATATCCAGTATCATAATTTTCGAGAATATGCTGAAAAGGCCCGTCACGTCGATGATGAACCATATGGAGGTGGTCAGGGGATGTTGCTCCGAGCCCAACCCATTTTCGATGCTTTTGATGCTATTGAAAAGAAAAATCCGCGCGTGATTCTCCTTGATCCTGCAGGGAAGAAATTTGATCAGACTTACGCTGAGGATTTGGCTCAAGAAGATGAGCTAATCTTTATCTGTGGTCACTATGAGGGTTATGATGAGCGCATCAAGACACTGGTGACGGATGAGATTTCCCTAGGAGATTATGTCCTTACTGGTGGAGAATTGGCGGCCATGACCATGATTGATGCTACGGTTCGCCTGATTCCAGAAGTAATTGGTAAGGAGTCTAGCCACCAAGATGATAGTTTTTCTTCAGGCCTTCTCGAATATCCTCAGTACACACGTCCCTATGATTATCGAGGTATGCTTGTGCCAGATGTACTGATGAGCGGGCACCATGAAAAGATTCGTCAGTGGCGCCTGTATGAGAGTTTAAAGAAAACCTACGAGCGCAGACCGGATTTGCTTGAACATTATCAACTGACGGCAGAAGAAGAAAAAATGCTGACAGAAATCAAAGAAAACAAAGAATAAAGGAGAAACCTATGCAAGTAATCAAACGTGATGGCGAAATTGCTGAATTTAATCCAGATAAGATTTACCAAGCTATCTTAAAGGCAGCCCAGACTGTCTATGTATTGACAGATGATTTGCGTCAAAACCTTGCACAAGTCACTAAGAAAGTGGTTTTGGACTTGGAAGAAGCCAAGGTGGAACGTGCTACCATCAGCATGATTCAGTCTATGGTTGAACATCGTTTACTAGGTGCAGGTTACATTACCATTGCTGAACACTACATTTCCTATCGTTTACAACGTGACTTGGAAAGAAGTGGCTACGGAGATCATATTGCCGTTCATTTACATTTTGAACAAGTTCGCTAAGAGAAAAGAGTGGGATGAAGCAACTACATCTCACTCTTTCTTAAATCTATTTTTTTGGGCTGTTTGGACTGTTGAAGGGACAAATCGCAGGCGTTGAATATCGCTTATGCGGATAATACGACTCACATTTTTGGCAAAATTTTTCACGATAATTTGCTGGCGTTGCTGATCGTATTTGATGATGTCGCCTGTAAAACTTGTCTCAGACAAGATAAGATGAACAGCAGTTTGTTTCTGGATAGCCTCTTCAATAGTGGCTGTAAGGGAGTTGGTTTCAGTCTGGTCAGATTGGTCATGTCCATTTAAAAAGTCATGTATTTTATTTAGAACTTGCTGGAATTTATGTCTCATATTGGCCTCCCTTCTTTTATATCAATATTATATAAAATTTTCCTTAAATCTACAAGATTTTACGAATAAACTAATGAAAGCTAAAAAAGGAGAAGAAAATGGCAGAATTTACATTTGAAATCGAAGAGCACTTATTGACTCTTTCTGAAAACGAAAAAGGTTGGACCAAGGAAATCAACCGTGTGAGCTTTAATGGTGCTCCTGCAAAGTTTGATATTCGTGCTTGGAGTCCAGACCATACTAAAATGGGCAAGGGAATTACCCTCTCCAATGAAGAATTCCAAACCATGATGGATGCCTTTAAAGGCAACTAATACTCAATGAAAATCAAAGAGCAAACTAGGAAGCTAGCCGTAGGCAGTACTTGAGTACGGCAAGGCGAAGCTGACGTGGTTTGAATTTGATTTTCGAAGAGTATAAGTTTTCAAAATGAAAGAAAAGGATACTGAGTTATGACAACTCGATATCCTTTTTTAGTTAGCAAAGTAAGCTTGATTTTTAAGGCGTTGAAGTAGTGGACGGCTAATAATACTAATAGCAATAATTTTACCAAGGTCTGGAATGATAAAGGGAAGAACCCCCACAACAAGAGCTTTTTCAAATGCCATTCCAGCTAGGAAATGCAAGCTAAGAATCCCTCCAACAAAGACAAGGGCATCACCCAAGAGGTTTGCAAGAAAAATCTTGACAACCCCACTCTTGCTGTTAGTTAGAGAAGAAGTAAGTCCAGAGTAAACAAGATAAAACCAAAGATAACCTGCAGTAGGACCAATCAAAGCATGAAATCCAGCTCCACCTCCTGCAAAGACAGGAAGACCGATAGCACCTAGAAGAAGATAGAGTCCAACAGAAAGTACAGCCTCTCTCGGTCTAAAGACAGTAGCAATCAAGCCGATTGCAAAGTTTTGCAAAGTGAAGGGAACAGGTCCAATTGGAAGACTGATTTGTGCCAATACTGCAATGAGAGCAGCCCCAATAGCAGGGATAGCATAAACGTGTGCTTTTTTCAAAATAGTTAACCTCTTTTCTAATGTATAGTAACAATTATACTCGTAAGAACATTATTGTCAACCTATTTTATAGAAAAAGGTAACAAACACTGTAACGGCCGATTTGCTGACTGGGTAAGTTGTTTTCATCGTTTCGTAAATCATCAAAAAAGAAGCAGACACATTTGTATCAGCTTCTTTTGTTTCAATTAACGCATGGTTACAAATTCTTCAGATGCAGTTGGGTGAATCGCTACGGTTGCATCAAAGTCAGCCTTGGTCGCTCCCATTTTGATAGCAACAGCGAAACCTTGAATCATTTCATCAACACCATAGCCAATTCCATGAAGTCCGACAACTTTTTCTTCAGAACCAGCTGTGATCAATTTGAAACGTGTTTCTTGACGGTTGCAAGTGCAAGCAGAGTACATAGACGTAAAGCTTGATTTATAAACCTTGATTTGGTCTTGACCGTATTCTTTAATAGCTTGCTCTTCTGTCAAGCCAACAGTTCCGATAGCAGGGTGTGAAAAGACGACAGTTGGAATGGTTGAGTAGTCCATTTTTGCAGTAGTTTTTCCGTTAAAGAGACGTTCAGATAGGGTACGCCCAGCCTTGATTGCAACTGGAGTCAGTTCTTTCTCGCCCGTTACATCACCTAGAGCATAGATTCCCTCAACAACAGTATTTTGGTATTCATCCACTTGGATAAAGCCACGTTCGTTTAGAGTCACTCCAGCTTTTTCAAGTTGCAATCCCTTAACGTTTGGACGGCGACCTGTAGCCCAGATAACTTGGCTAGCTGTGTGAGTAGTACCATCTTCAAAATGAATGGTAATGCCTTCAGCAGTTTTCTCTAACTTGACAGGGACTTTGTGAGTATGCAGTGGCAAGTTTGTTCTTTCCATTTCCTTGACTAAACCTTCAACAATGTAAGAATCAAAACCACGTAAAGGACGATCGCGACGAACAAAGAGGTCTGTCTTAACACCAAAAGTGTGGAGTACGCCAGCCAATTCAACGGCAATATAACCGGCACCTAGAATAGCAACTGACTCTGGCAATTCTTCCCAAGCAAATACATCATCAGAAGAGCCACCTAGTTCAGCACCAGGAATATTAGGAATACTTGGATGGGCACCAGTTGCAATCACGATATGTTTGGCACGAATGAGTTCACCATTTACGCTAACAGTATGAGAATCTACAAATTCAGCATAACCTTCAATCAAGTCTACACCGTTGCGTTTAAAACTGCCATCATAAGAAGAACGAGCGCGATCAATGTAGGCTTCACGATTGCGACGTAGGGTTGCAAAGTCAAAGTTAAGATCAGTAGTCTTAAAGCCATAGTCTTCTCCAAATTGATGGAAAGTCTCAGCAATTTGTGCCCCGTACCACATGATTTTCTTAGGAACACAACCGACGTTGACACAGGTTCCACCTAGTTTCTTTTCCTCAATAACGGCTGCTTTGGCTCCATGTTCACCAGCACGGTTCATGGTAGCAATTCCTCCGCTACCTCCACCGATAGCAATGATATCATATTCTCTCATTGAAAACTCCTTTGTACTCTTTTAAATAGTAGAGTGTCATTTTTTGATAGTCATATTCTATCTTTTTTTTGATGTGATTGCAAAAATCTGCTACGTTCAAAAAAATTAAAGAAAAGGCTTGCAAAAAAGAAAAATAAAGTGTATTATATATCTAGTACAATAACTAAACAAAAATTCCGAACAATAATTAAATCCTGAAATGTCATTATTTCGTTCTGAAATGTTATTGTTTCAAATTGATAATTTTTGTATAATATTGTTAAGAACTTTAAATCAAAAAAGGAGTTTCATTATGAAAAAGAATCGTAAAGCTAAAAAGTGGCAATTGTATGCAGCAATCGGTGCTGCAAGTGTTGTTGTATTGGGGGCTGGGGGCATTTTGCTCTTTAGACAACCATCTCAGACCGCTGTAAAAGATGAGGCTACTCATCTGGTTGTTGCTAAAGAAGGAAGCGTTGCATCCTCTGTTTTATTATCAGGGACAGTCACAGCAAAAAATGAACAATATGTTTATTTTGATGCTAGTAAGGGAGATTTAGATGAAATCCTTGTTTCTGTGGGTGATAAGGTTAGTGAAGGCCAGGCTTTAGTCAAGTACAGTAGCTCAGAAGCACAGGCGGCCTATGATTCAGCGAGTCGAGCAGTAGCTAAGGCAGACCGTCATATCAATGAACTCAATCAAGCACGAAATGAAGCTGCTTCAGCTCCAGCTCCACAGTTACCTGCGCCAGCAGGAGGCGAAGGTGTAGCAGCCCAAACTCCAGCTCCAGTCGCAGGAAATTCAGTGTCATCTATTGATGCACAACTAGGTGATGCTCGTGATGCCCGTGCAGATGCAGCTGCGCAATTAAGTAAGGCTCAAAGTCAGTTGGATGCAATGACGGTTCTCAGTACACTAGAGGGAACTGTGGTCGAAGTCAATCGTAACGTTTCCAAATCTCCAACAGGAGCTAGCCAAGTGGTAGTTCATGTCGTAAGCAATGAAAACTTGCAAGTTAAGGGTGAACTATCTGAATATAACCTTGCCAACTTATCTGTAGGCCAAGAAGTAACCTTTACTTCTAAAGTTTACCAAGATAAGAGCTGGACAGGTAAGATTAGCTATATTTCTGACTACCCTAAAAACAATGGCGAAGCAGCAAGTGCAGCGGCTGCAGCAGCAGCTGGTAATTCTGGCTCTAAATATCCATATACCATTGATGTTACAAGTGAAATCGGTGATTTGAAACAAGGATTTTCAGTAAGCGTTGAGGTCAAGAATAAGAGTAAAGCCATTTTGGTTCCTCTAACAAGTGTTGTGACTGAAAATGATAAGAACTATGTCTGGGTGCTTGACGAGCAGAAAAAGGCCAAGAAAGTGGAAGTTGGTTTGGGTAATGCTGATGCAGACAACCAAGAAATCACTTCAGGTCTGACAAATGGAGTCAAGGTCATCAGTAACCCAACGTCTTCTCTAGAGGAAGGAAAAGAGGTGAAGGCTGATGAAGCAACTAATTAGTCTAAAAAATATCTGCAGAAGCTACCGTAACGGTGACCAAGAACTGCAGGTTCTCAAAAACATCAACCTAGAAGTGAATGAGGGTGAGTTTGTTGCCATCATGGGACCATCTGGTTCTGGTAAGTCTACTCTCATGAATACGATTGGCATGTTGGATACACCAAGCAGTGGAGAATATTATCTTGAAGGCCAAGAAGTGGCTGGACTGGGTGAAAAACAACTAGCCAAGGTCCGCAACCAACAAATCGGATTTGTCTTTCAGCAGTTCTTTCTTCTATCTAAACTCAATGCCCTGCAAAACGTAGAATTGCCCTTGATTTACGCGGGAGTTTCATCTTCAAAACGTCGCAAGTTAGCTGAGGAATATTTAGATAAGGTTGAATTGACCGAACGCAGTCACCATTTGCCTTCAGAATTATCTGGTGGTCAAAAGCAACGTGTGGCTATTGCGCGTGCCTTGGTAAACAATCCTTCTATTATCCTAGCGGACGAACCGACAGGAGCCTTGGATACCAAAACAGGGAACCAAATTATGCAACTTTTGGTTGACTTGAACAAAGAAGGAAAAACCATTATCATGGTAACGCATGAGCCTGAAATCGCTGCTTATGCTAAACGCCAGATTGTCATTCGAGATGGAGTTATTTCATCTGACAGTTCGCAGTTAGAGAAGGAGGAAAACTAAGATGCAGAATCTGAAATTTGCCTTTTCATCTATCATGGCCCACAAGATGCGCTCTTTTCTCACTATGATTGGGATTATCATTGGTGTTTCATCAGTTGTTGTGATTATGGCTCTGGGGGATTCCATGTCTCGTCAGATCAATAAAAATATGACCAAGTCACAGAAGAATATCCATGTCTTTTTCTCGCCTATCAAAAGTAAAGATGGTTCTTTTACCCAAAAGCAGTCTGCTTTGACGGTTTCTGGTAAAGAAGAGGATGTTCCTGTGGAACCACCAAAACCGCAAGAAGCTTGGGTTAAGGAGGCGGCCAAACTTAAGGGTGTAGATAGTTACTATGTAACCAACTCGACAAATACCACCCTGTCTTATAAAGATAAAAAGGTTGAGCGCGCTAGCTTGACAGGTGGAAATATTACGTACATGAAGGCAGTTGAAAATGAAATTGTTGCAGGTCGCAGTCTCATAGCTCAGGATTATAAAGATGTGGCCAGTGTCATTTTGCTAGACCAGGAACTTGCTAACAGTCTGTTTGGATCTGCTCAAGAAGCTGTTAACAAGATTATAGATGTTGGTGGCTTTAGTTATCGTGTCATTGGTGTCTATACTAGCGATGAGGCCAAGGCTGTCAAGACATTTGGTATTGGTGGACTTCCCATTACGACTAATATTTCTCTTGCCAATAACTTCAATATGGATGAAATTTCTGATATTGTTTTCCGAGTTAATGATACCAGTTTGACACCAACTGTAGGACCAGAATTAGCTAGAAAAATGACCGAAATTGCTAGTCTTCAACAAGGAGAGTATCAGGTGGCAGATGCGACTGCAGCCTTCCAAGAAGTACAACAACTTTTTGGATTTATAACTACGATTATTAGTGCCATCGCAGGAATTTCTCTCTTTGTTGGAGGAACTGGTGTTATGAACATTATGCTTGTTTCGGTGACGGAGCGTACGCGTGAGATTGGTCTCCGTAAGGCTTTGGGCGCGACACGTGCTAATATTTTAATTCAGTTTTTGATTGAATCCATGATTTTGACCTTGCTTGGCGGAGTCATTGGTTTGACAATTGCGACCGGCTTAACCGCTATAGCTGGTATACTTTTACAAGGTTTGATTGCGGGTATAGAAGTAGGAGTATCAATCCCAGTTGCCCTATTTAGTCTTGCAGTTTCGGCTAGCGTTGGTATGATTTTTGGAGTCTTGCCAGCCAATAAGGCATCGAAACTTGATCCAATTGAAGCCCTTCGATATGAATAAGAAGATCAACAAGATGGACATTTGTCTATCTTGTTTTTGTATGGATTTCCCTATCGAAATTCATTAAAAATGTGATATAATGAAGTGTTAGAAAAACAGGTTTCATTTGCCTGGAAAGGAAAAATTATGTCTGAAAAGAATTTTTATATTACAACACCGATTTACTATCCATCTGGGAAACTTCATATTGGTTCTGCCTACACCACCATCGCTTGTGATGTCCTAGCTCGTTACAAACGCCTCATGGGCTACGATGTCTTTTATTTGACAGGTCTTGATGAGCATGGTCAAAAAATCCAGCAAAAAGCAGAAGAAGCTGGAATTACACCACAAGCTTATGTTGATGGGATGGCGGTTGGCGTCAAAGAACTTTGGCAATTACTAGATATCTCATACGATAAATTTATCCGTACAACTGATGATTACCATGAAAAAGTAGTGGCGCAGGTCTTTGAACGCTTGCTTGCTCAAGATGATATTTACTTGGGTGAATATTCTGGTTGGTATTCAGTCTCAGATGAGGAATTCTTTACAGAAAGCCAGCTTGCGGAGGTTTTCCGTGACGAAGCTGGAAATGTGACTGGCGGTATCGCTCCATCAGGTCACGAAGTGGAATGGGTATCTGAAGAATCCTACTTCCTTCGCCTCAGCAAATACCAAGATCGTTTGGTAGACTTTTTCAAAGCTCATCCTGAATTTATCACTCCAGATGGTCGTCTCAATGAAATGCTGCGCAACTTCATCGAGCCTGGTTTGGAAGATTTGGCGGTTTCTCGTACAACCTTTACATGGGGTGTTCCAGTACCATCTAATCCAAAACACGTTGTATACGTTTGGATTGATGCCCTTTTGAACTATGCGACAGCGCTTGGATACGGTCAAGACGAACATGGTAACTTTGACAAGTTCTGGAATGGAACTGTCTTCCATATGGTAGGAAAAGACATCCTTCGTTTCCACTCAATCTATTGGCCAATCCTTCTTATGATGTTGGATATCAAATTGCCAGACCGTTTGATTGCCCATGGTTGGTTTGTCATGAAAGACGGCAAAATGTCTAAGTCTAAAGGAAATGTTGTTTACCCTGAAATGTTGGTAGAACGTTATGGTCTAGATCCGCTTCGTTACTACCTCATGCGTAGCCTTCCAGTTGGTTCAGACGGAACCTTCACTCCTGAAGACTATGTCGGCCGTATCAATTATGAATTAGCCAATGACCTTGGAAACCTCCTCAACCGTACGGTTTCTATGATTAACAAGTACTTTGATGGACAAATTCCTGCCTATGTGGAAGGTGTGACAGAATTTGACAATGCTCTTGCTGAGGTTGCAGAGCAATCAATCGCCGACTACCATACACACATGGAAGCAGTTGACTACCCACGTGCTCTTGAAGCAGTCTGGACACTTATCTCTCGTACTAACAAATACATCGACGAAACAGCTCCATGGGTCTTGGTTAAGGATGAAGATCTCCGTGATCAATTGGCAAGTGTTATGAGCCACTTGGCAGCCAGCCTTCGTGTCGTAGCTCACTTGATTGAACCATTTATGATGGAAACCAGTCGTGCTGTATTGGCACAACTTGGTTTAGCAGAAGTTTCTAGTCTTGAAAACTTGAGTTTGGCTGCTTTCCCTGAGGGTGTAACAGTAGTTGCCAAAGGAACACCAATCTTCCCACGTTTGGATATGGAAGAAGAAATCGCCTATATCAAGGAACAAATGGAAGGCAACAAACCAGCAGTTGAAAAAGAATGGAATCCAGACGAAGTCGAACTCAAACTAAACAAGGATGAAATCAAGTTTGAAGACTTTGCCAAGCTTGAAATTCGTGTTGCAGAAGTCAAAGAAGTTTCCAAAGTAGAAGGTTCTGATAAGTTGCTTCAATTCCGCTTGGATGCAGGTGATGGTGAAGATCGTCAAATTCTTTCAGGGATTGCCAAATACTATCCAAACGAACAAGAATTGGTCGGCAAGAAAGTCCAAATCGTTGCCAATCTCAAACCACGTAAGATGATGAAAAAATATGTCAGCCAAGGTATGATTCTCTCAGCTGAACATGATGGGAAATTAACCCTTCTCACAGTTGACCCATCTGTACCAAATGGAAGTGTGATTGGGTAAAAATAGACAGGACTAGTTCAGGCTAGTTCTGTTTTTTTATTTAACTATTATGCTTTACAAACTAGTGTAGGAGTAGTATACTATAGGTGAAACTACTAGTATGTATTACAGAATAGATTGGAAAGGAGAAGGGATGAAAGAAACTCAATTGTTAAAAGGTGTGCTTGAAGGTTGTGTCTTGGATATGATTGGTCAAAAAGAGCGATATGGTTATGAGTTAGTTCAGACTTTGCGAGAGGCTGGATTTGATACTATCGTTCCAGGAACTATTTATCCTTTGTTGCAAAAGTTAGAAAAAAATCAATGGATAAGAGGCGACATGCGTCCGTCGCCAGATGGTCCAGATCGGAAGTATTTTTCGTTAACCAAAGAAGGAGAAGAGCGTGTCTCGGTCTTTTGGCAACAATGGGATGATTTGAGTCAAAAAGTAGAAGGGATTAAGAATGGGGGTTAAACCATGAAGAAAATGAAGTATTATGAAGAAACAAACACTTTGTTGCATGAGTTTTCTGAGGAGAATCAGCAGTATTTTGAGGAGCTGTGGGATAGTTTTAATCTTGCTGGATTTCTCTATGATGAGGACTATCTCAGAGAGCAAATCTATTTGATGATGTTAGATTTCTCAGAAGCAGAACGAGATGGCATGAGTGCAGAGGATTATCTAGGTAAGAATCCTAAAAAAATAATGAAAGAGATTCTCAAGGAAGCGCCACGCAGTTCTATCAAGGAGTCACTGTTGACGCCAATCCTTGTCCTAGCGGTATTACGTTATTATCAACTACTAAGCGATTTTTCGAAAGGCTCTCTCTTAACAGTTAATTTGCTCACGTTTTTAGGGCAACTGATTCTTTTTATGATTGGATTTGGACTTGTGGCCACAATCTTACGTTGGGGGCTAGTCCAAGATTCTCCTAAGGTGAAAATTGGCACTTATATTGTCATTGGAATTCTTATTCTGCTAGTCGTTCTAGGATATGTAGGAATAGGAAGTTTCATACAAGAAGGAGTCTTAAATCTTCCGGCTCCCTGGGATAGTTTATCTGTCTTTACGATTTCGCTGGTCATCAGTATTTGGAATTGGAAAGAAGAGTTTTTTCGTCCCTTTAACAGTATGATTGTTGCCCATCTTATTGTAGGTTCTCTACTTCGTTACTATGAGTGGATGGGGATTTCAAATGCTTTCTTCACAAAAATTATTCCTTTAGCTGTTCTCTTTATTGGCATTTTTCTCTTGTTCCGTGGGTTTAAGAAGATAAAATGGAGTGAAATATAGTCAAAAAGCCGTTGCAAAGCGGTTTTTAACAATAATGACATATGATACGATTGATTGTTTTGATATATTATAGTAAAATGGAATAAAAATGCTAAAGGATGTTAAATATGAAGAAGTTGGTTTATGCGAGCCTAGCCTTTTTATCAGTCTTTACTTTGGCGACTTGTTCTGGCCATAAGAAAGAGACAAAAGTTTCAGAAGCAAAAGTGGAACAAAAACAAGCTAAGTTTGATGAAAAGTTGTTTAAAGAAGCTGGTCTATTGCCGTTTAAAAGTGAAAAACAGCTTGAACTTGGAGAACTGGATTCTAAAAATCGCGCGACGGGTGCTCATATTCAGCTAAAGGATAGTGATGAGCCAACTGAAAAAAGAGCTTCAAAATTGACCTATGATCCAGTAGGGTGGCACAACTATAAATTCTTTTACGGAGATGGCCGGGAAGAAGCTTGGTTGATGAGTAGAGGTCATTTAATTGGTTACCAATTTAGCGGTTTGAATGACGAAAAGAGGAATTTAGTTCCTATGACTAACTGGCTCAATGCTGGAAACTATTCTGGAACGGATGAACATAACCAGAGTAGTATACTTTACTATGAAAATCGGTTGGATTCATGGCTCGCTAATCATCCAAACTACTATCTTGATTACAAGGTGACGCCAAGTTATCAAAATAATGAGCTTATTCCTAGACAGATTGAGTTGCAATATGTAGGGATTGATGAAAATGGTAAGCTCCTAGAAATTAAGTTGGGTAGCAGTAAGGAAAAGGTGGATAAGTATTCTGTGACGCATGTCATTTTAGATAATGTTTCGGCTAATGCAGAAATTAACTATTTGGACGGTACTGCTAAAAATCTAGTTGAAGATGCTAAGGTAAAAGAAGAAAAAGAAAAGGCTAAGAAGGAAGAAGAGGAAAAAGCTAAGAAAGAGGCGGAAGAAAAAGCAGAAGCTGAGAAGAAGGCGAGAGAAGAGGAAGAAAAGGCTCGTCAATCAGAACAAGAAAAGGAAGAGAGTCAGGAATCAAACACGCAAGCAGCAAATTCAGGTGGTTATTTCAAAGATTCCAGAGGAAGATGGCATAAACCAAATGGCAAGTATGCCTCTAAGAAAGAAATTAAAGCAGCTGGATTAACTTGGTAATCATGTAAATGATGGAAGAATAGAATAAATCATTGTCAAAAAGCCGTTGCAAAGCGGTTTTTTGTTGCTTGTTTTGGGGTAATATAGTAGAATTATGAAGATATTAAATATTTTTTGGAGATTAAAATGAAGAAAAAAATAATTATATTGTCAATGTGTCTTATTGTAGGAATTTCTGGTTTGGGATATTATTTTTTATCTTATGTCCCTTACAGGGCTGCTGTAACTAAGTTTGAAGATACAGTTAGAGATTTAAAAGACAAAAATAAAGAGGTTGAAGATCAAATAGCTGAGGCTGAGAAGGTAATTGAAATTGGCGAAGAGCCATTGGATTCAAAAAAATTAGAAGAATTAAAAAAAGCAATTGAAGATAGTCAAAATTCACTTCGTAAGGTACCAGAAATGGAGAAAGCGACTGCTAATATTGAGGAACAAATAGAAGAATTAAGTAAACCATTAGACTATAGTGAAACAAAAAAGAATTTATCTGACAAACAGACTCTTTATCAAAATAGTATTCTTCAGCTAAAACAAATTACAAATCCATCTAATACTTTTGTTGAAGAAAGACTCAAAGAAATTTCTTCAATTACAGGCGTACAGTCTGTTACTGAAAATAACGATCCAAATAATAAATTGAATAAACAAGGTGGGTATACAGCGTCTGTATATTTTGTTGACAATCAAGTTACACATTCAGTAGAGGGATCTGATATTGTTCAGAAAGGAAATGATGCTGGTGGGAATGTAGAGGTGTATAAGACAAAAGAAGAAGCTGAGAAACGTAACACATATATTAGCGCATTTGATGGTACTGCTTTAAATCCTGGATCACACTATGTTTATGGAACAGTTTTAATTCGTACTTCACATTATCTAACAGGAACACAGCAGAAAGATTTAACTGAAGAAATTTATAATAAATTGATTGAACTTAAATAATTAAAAAATTGGAAAGCTATTAATTTATTGAACTAATATATAGTCAAAAAGCCGTTGTAAAGCGGTTTTTTGTTATAATGAAGGGAAGAATGTTAGAAATTAAAGGAGAAAAATTTGATGAGATACATAACTCTTGGTCAAGATGACAAAGAATTATCAGAAATTGTTCTCGGAATGATGAGAATCAAAGATAAGTCTGTAAAAGAAGTTGAAGAGCTTGTAGAAACAGCACTTTCTGTTGGAATCAATGCTTTCGACTCGGCTGATATATATGGTCGTGGTCGTTGTGAAGAACTGTTAGGTCTTGTCCTAAAAAATCGTCCAGATTTAAGAGAAAAGATGTGGATTCAGTCAAAATGTGGTATTCGCATAGAAGAATTTACCTATTTTGATTTTTCAAAAGAGTATATATTACAATCAGTTGATGGGATTTTAGAAAGATTGCAGGTTGATTATTTAGATAGTTTGCTTCTTCATCGACCAGATGCTTTGATGGAAGCTGACCAAGTGGCAGAAGCCTTTGAAATTCTACAAAAATCAGGTAAAGTTCGATACTTTGGTGTGTCCAACCAAAATCCCATGATGATGGAGTTGCTGAAGAAAGAAGTCAAACAACCTCTATCTATTAATCAATTACAATTAAGTGCAGCTTTCACACCTAGTTTTGAAGCAGGATTTCATGTCAATATGGAAGGCAACAAGGCAGCTTTGCGTGATGGAAGCGTCTTTGAATACTGCAAATTAAATGACATGGTTATCCAGGCCTGGTCAGTCTTGCAGTTCGGATATTTTAAAGGGAATTTTGTTGGCAATGAGAAATTTCAAGCTTTAAATCAAGTACTTGATCGTTTAGCTTTTAAATATGGAGTAACCCCTTCAACTATTGCCATTTCTTGGATATTGCGCTATCCAGCAAAAATGCAGGCAGTCGTGGGTACAACAAATCCTAAGCATTTGATAGAAGCTAGCCAAGCGACAAACTTTACCTTAACAAGAAAAGAATGGTATGAAATTTATCTTGCTGCAGGGAATAATTTGCCTTAGGAGAAAAAGCATTTAAAGAAATCACAATCAAAAAAACGTTGCAAAACTGTTTTTTTGTTATGTGACCGTTTGTCTGTCTTGATTCGTTAGGTACGGGTTCATTAACGGATGATTATGATTTAACTATTCTGATTTACATACTAGTAGGGAAGCAGTATCCCATAATTGACGGCACGCTAGTAGGTACTATAAAATGGACTAGAGTACTTTTTTGATTGGGTATAAAACATCATAGAGAATAAAAATAGGTTAGGATTTTTTGTCCTAACCTATTTTTACATATAATAAACAATGGCAATGTACTGGAGGGCAGATGCTGCTAGGATAAAGAGATGCCAAATCATGTGGAAATAAGGTTTTTTCTTAGCGTAAAATCCAGCTCCAACTGTATAACAGAGTCCGCCAGTTACCATGAGATTCCAGAAAATTGGCGTTGTTTGACTGATAATGGCAGGAATGATAGCCAGAACCAACCAGCCCATAATCAAATAAAGGGCAAGGCTGAATTTCTCATTTACCTTTTTAGCAAAGATTTTATAGAGAATGCCAAAGATGGTCGTCCCCCATTGAATAGCAATAATCAGATAGCCAAACCAGTTATTCATCAAGGTTAAGACGACTGGCGTATAAGAGCCTGCGATAGCCACATAAATCATAGAATGGTCGATGATTCGCAAGACATATTTGTGGGTCGAACCATAGGCCATAGAGTGGTAAATGGTGGATGAGAGGAACATGAGAAACAGACTGATGACGAAAATGGAAACGCCGATAGAGGATAAAAATCCGTGTTCTTCATAACTATAGGTGGATGAAATAGGTAGCAAGATGAGCATGATGACTGCACCCACAGCATGAGTCACGCTATTAGCAATCTCCTCTCCGAAACTAAGTTGTTTGCTGAGTTTAAGACTAGTGTTCATTTGATTACCTCCTCTTCAGAATGATGGATTAAGGCTAGAGTTTGATGATAGAGTTTAACCGTTTGGCAGCTACTTTGGATAATAGGGTTAGCTGGGTCAATTCCTTGGTTCATATAGTCCACAAAGGCATCGTAGAGTCGCTCTGAACTGGCTTGACTTTGGAGAGTATTGAGTGTCTGAGCGATTTCTTGAATCGAAAAGACAGATTTGAGGGTTGTGATAGCAATCAAACGGGCAATCTGTTGGCGTTGGTATTTTTTTTTGTCAGGCTTTGTCAGATAACCATGTTTGACATAGTTATTGACCATAGATGCTGTTAGGCCCTTATCTTTATCTGGAGATACAGGAGCGCAGACCTGATTGACATAGAGTAAAACCTGATCCAGATAGAGGTCAATATTTGGTATTTCTGCCCATTTAGGGTAGGAAAAGCTAGTTTTCATTTCCAACTCCTTTTTATCTAGTTTTAATAACTAGATTATAAAATAATAAAAACAAATAATCAAGTTTTAACTGCTTGTGAAAAGGCTTAAATTATGCTATGATGGGAGAAACTAGTCAGAAATGAGGGGAAAATATGGAGATTCGTTTAGCTTTTCCAAACGAAGTAGATGGCATTATGCAGGTGATGGAGGAAGCCAAGAAATGTTTAGCAGATGCTGGTAGTGACCAGTGGCAAAATGGCTATCCAAATACAGACATTATTATCGATGATATTATCTCAGGTCAAGCTTATGTAGCCTTAGAAGAGGGAGGGCTGCTAGCCTATGCTGCTGTGACCAAGAGTCCAGAGGAAGCCTATGAAGGCATTTATGAGGGAAATTGGCAAGGAGGAGAGTCAGAGTATCTAGTCTTTCACCGTATTGCTGTGGCAGCAGATGTGCAGGGACAGGGAGTTGCACAGACTTTCCTAGAAGGCTTGATTGAAGGTTTTGATTATCTAGATTTTCGCTCGGATACACATGTAGAAAATAAGGCCATGCAACATATTTTTGAAAAACTTGGTTTTAAACAAGTTGGTAAAGTTCCGGTTGATGGCGAACGCTTGGCCTATCAAAAATTAAAGAAATAATGCAAAAGAAGTACGCAAAAATGCTCTACTCTTCGCCAATTGGCTCTCTTTCTCTCGTAGCTGATGACCATTATTTGTATGGCATTTGGGTACAGAACCAGAAGCATTTTGAGAGGGGATTAGGAGACGAAACAATAGAAGAAGTTGTTAGTCATCCTGTTTTAGCTCCAGTTATTGCTTGCTTAGATGATTACTTTAAAGGCAAGTCTCAGGATTTATCCAACTTACCCTTGGCTCCAATCGGTACGGATTTTGAAAAGCGAGTTTGGTCCTATTTACAGGGCATTCCTTATGGCCAGACAGTGACCTATGGACAAATAGCGCAAGACCTGCAAGTGGCTTCTGCTCAAGCAATTGGTGGAGCTGTAGGACGCAATCCTTGGTCCATCCTTGTACCTTGTCATCGTGTGCTGGGAGCAGGCAATCGTCTGACTGGTTACGCCGCAGGAGTGGAAAAGAAAGCTTGGCTCTTGGAGCATGAAGGCGCGGATTTTAAAGATATAAAATAGAAAGTGAAACACATGTTAGAATTTATCGAATACCCAAAATGTTCAACTTGTAAAAAAGCAAAGCAAGAATTGAACCAACTCGGTGTGGACTACAAAGCTGTTCATATCGTCGAAGAAACACCAAGTCAAGAAGTCATTTTAAACTGGCTAGAAACCTCAGGATTTGAATTGAAGCAATTTTTCAACACTAGTGGGATTAAATACCGTGAATTAGGGTTGAAAGATAAGGTAGGAAGTCTATCGAACCAAGAAGCAGCTGAGTTGTTAGCAAGTGACGGTATGTTGTTAAAACGTCCGATTTTAGTAGAAAATGGAACTGTTAAGCAAATCGGTTATCGAAAAGCTTACGAAGAATTGGGACTGAAATAGTTTTTATCTATCTCTTTGATAGATAAAATATATAACCTCCCTGTTTCAAAGTATGATAAACTAGTAGGTAGACAAAGTCTGTATCTGACCGTAGCAAATAATTTCATTGACGGCAGAAGTATGGTAGAATGAATCATTATCAGGAGAGGATGTTTTTATGAATGTTACAACGATTTTAGCATCAGATTGGTACCAAAACTTGATGCAATTGATTCCAGATGGCAAGCTCTTTAGCCTGCGTTCGGTCTTTGATGGAATTCCAAGAATTGTCCAACAACTTCCAACAACGATTATGTTGACCATTGGTGGTGCCCTTTTTGGATTGGTTTTGGCATTGATTTTTGCCATTGTGAAAATCAATCGTGTCAAGATTTTATATCCCTTGCAGGCCTTCTTTGTTAGTTTCCTCAAAGGGACACCGATTTTGGTGCAACTCATGTTGACCTACTACGGGATTCCGTTGGCTTTGAAAGCTCTCAATCAGCAATGGGGTACTGGTCTCAATATCAATGCTATTCCAGCTGCTGCTTTTGCAATTGTTGCCTTTGCCTTTAATGAGGCAGCTTATGCTAGTGAAACCATTCGTGCAGCCATTCTCTCAGTTAATCCTGGTGAGATTGAGGCGGCACGTAGTTTGGGAATGACCCGAGCGCAAGTTTATCGTCGCGTGATTATTCCAAATGCAGCCGTTGTGGCGACTCCAACTTTAATCAATTCCCTAATCGGCTTGACCAAAGGGACTTCTCTAGCCTTCAGTGCGGGTGTTGTGGAAGTCTTTGCCCAAGCTCAGATTTTGGGTGGAGCTGATTACCGCTATTTTGAACGCTTCATCTCCGTTGCCCTTGTTTATTGGGTAGTCAATATCGGAATTGAAAGTCTTGGTCGTTTCATCGAGAGAAAAATGGCTATTTCTGCACCTGATACAGTGCAAACAGATGTGAAAGGAGATCTTCGTTAATGATTAAGATTTCGAATTTAAGTAAATCATTTTCAGGACAGACTGTCTTGGATCATCTGGACTTGGATATCCAAAAAGGGGAAGTTGTAGCCTTGATTGGTTCTTCAGGAGCTGGAAAATCAACCTTTCTTCGCAGTCTCAATTATCTTGAAACTCCTGACAGTGGATCAATTCAGATTGATGATTTTTCAGTTGATTTTTCTAAAATCACTCAGGAAGAAATCCTAGCCCTACGCCGTAAGCTGTCAATGGTTTTCCAACAGTTTAATTTGTTTGAACGCCGCACAGCACTTGATAATGTGAAAGAAGGCTTGGTTGTGGTTAAGAAATTATCTGACCAAGAAGCAACTAAGATTGCCAAGGAAGAGTTGGCTAAAGTTGGGCTTTCTGACCGTGAAAACCATTACCCTCGCCATTTATCAGGTGGACAGAAGCAACGGGTTGCCTTGGCGCGTGCTCTTGCTATGAAACCAGATGTTTTGCTCTTGGACGAACCAACTTCAGCCCTTGACCCAGAATTGGTCGGCGAAGTAGAAAAGTCTATTGCAGATGCTGCTAAGTCAGGTCAGACTATGATTTTAGTTAGTCATGACATGTCCTTTGTAGCCCAAGTTGCTGATAAGATTCTCTTCTTAGATAAGGGGAAAATCATCGAGTCTGGCACTCCGGATGAGATTATCCACCATCCTAAAGAAGAGCGGACAAAAGAATTCTTCGCTAGTTACAAACGGACTTATATTTGATATAATAGATAAAGAAAAACTCAGTTAGCTGGACTAGCTGAGTTTACTCTTTAAAAAAGATAGAAATGAGAGAAATCATGCTACTGCAACTATTTTCTTTATATTTCGAGAGTTTGATCTTGACCACCATCCTCGTCCTAATTTTTTTAGGGATTTGGATTGGACTGAGAGCCATGTCGGGAGTTGATAAGACAGCCAAGGCTCGACAAGCCCATCTCTATGATATGATTATGATTGGAGTCTTGGTTGTTCCAGTATTATCCTTTGCGGTTATGAGTTTAATTCTTGTTTTCAAGGCATAATCCTTGCGTGGTTGACAAGAAAGAGTTAGAATAAAGATAGTTACAACAAGAAAGAAGGAATCTATATGTACGATACTATTATTATCGGTGCTGGTCCTGCAGGAATGACTGCAGCCTTGTATGCTGCTCGAAGCAATCTCAAAGTAGGCTTGATTGAAGGTGGTCTGCCAGGTGGTCAGATGAATAATACATCTGATATCGAAAATTACCCAGGATACGCTAATATTAGTGGACCTGAATTGGCTGAAAAGATGTTTGAACCACTTGAAAATCTTGGTGTTGAGCACATTTATGGTTATGTTGAAAATGTCCAAGATCACGGTGATTTTAAGAAAGTGATTACCGATGACCAAACATATGAAACACGTACAGTTATCGTAGCGACTGGTTCTAAACACCGTCCTTTGGGAGTGCCTGGAGAAGAAGAACTGAATAGTCGTGGTGTTTCATACTGTGCCGTTTGTGATGGTGCTTTCTTCCGTGACCAAGATTTGTTGGTAGTTGGTGGTGGAGATTCAGCGGTAGAAGAAGCCCTCTTCTTGACTCGCTTTGCTAAGACGGTTACCATTGTTCACCGTCGTGATCAACTCCGTGCCCAAAAAGTGTTACAAGATCGTGCCTTCGCTAATGAGAAAGTCAGCTTTGTCTGGGATTCTGTGGTTAAGGAAATCAAGGGTGAAAACCGAGTAGAATCTGTTGTTTTGGAAAATGTGAAAACAGGTCAAGTGACAGAGCAAGCCTTCGGTGGTGTCTTTATCTATGTTGGTTTGGACCCTGTTAGCGATTTTGTTAAAGAATTGAATATTCAAGATCAGGCTGGCTGGATTGTGACAGATAACCACATGAAAACTGCAGTTGATGGTATTTTTGCAGTTGGAGATGTTCGCTTGAAAGACCTTCGCCAAGTAACAACAGCAGTTGGAGATGGAGCTATCGCTGGTCAAGAAGCCTATAAATTTATTACAGAACATAGTTAATTATAAAAACGCATAGTATCAAATTTACAAAAAATTTGACACTATGCGTTTTATTGTGGGAAAATTAATTTTATTTTCTTTTGAAATTGAGTTTGGCCAGCCTCTTATATTTTTTAGAAAAATCCTTTAATCTTTTCAACGAGGCCATCTAGACCTTCTGAACCAGAAATCAACTGCTGAGCTTGAGAGAAGTATTCTCCAAGTTGTTCTTGATTTTCTGCAACAAATGTTTTTGCAGCTTCGAAATCTTTTGTTTCGATTAGTTCTTTTACTTGATTAAACAAATCTAATGGGGTCATCTTATTTCTCCTTTTCTGTACTTACCTATTTAATCATCTTTATGATAAAAAATCAACTCTAGCAAGATTTCTTCGAGAATGGTTATCGGTTTCAATTTTCAGATGAATATTAAGCCTTTACATGGTATAATAGAAGTAGCTCTTTAATGGAGGTGTTTGAGTGGAAAATCTGAAAAAAATGGCAGGTATCAAGGCTGCTGAGTTTGTCAAGGATGGCATGGTAATCGGACTGGGAACGGGGTCTACTGCCTATTATTTTGTCGAAGAAATTGGTCGTCGGATTAAGGAAGAAGGACTGCAGATTACAGCTGTAACGACTTCTAGCGTGACGAGTAAACAGGCTGAAGGTCTTAACATCCCGCTCAAGTCTATTGATCAAGTAGACTTGGTTGATGTGACGGTTGACGGAGCGGATGAAGTGGATAGCCAGTTTAATGGAATCAAAGGCGGTGGTGGTGCCCTTCTGATGGAGAAGGTTGTCGCAACGCCCTCAAAAGAATATATTTGGGTGGTAGACGAAAGCAAACTAGTTGAGAAATTGGGCGCTTTTAAACTGCCTGTAGAAGTAGTTCAGTATGGTGCAGAACAGGTCTTCCGTCGTTTTGAGCGAGCTGGCTACAAACCAAGTTTCCGTGAAAAAGACGGCCAACGTTTTGTGACTGATATGCAGAACTTTATCATTGACTTAGCCTTGGATGTCATCGAGGATCCAATTGCCTTTGGTCAAGAATTGGACCATGTCGTTGGTGTCGTAGAGCACGGCTTATTCAACCAAATGGTGGATAAGGTAATCGTTGCTGGACGAGACGGGGTTCAGATTTTAACTTCAACAAAAACAAGATAACTAAAATAATAAGGAGATGCACTATGTCAAAATTTAATCGTATTCACTTGGTTGTACTGGATTCTGTAGGAATCGGTGCTGCACCAGATGCCAATAACTTTGTCAATGCAGGGGTTCCAGACGGAGCTTCTGACACACTAGGACACATTTCAAAAACAGTTGGTTTAAATGTGCCAAACATGGCTAAAATCGGTCTAGGAAATATTCCTCGTGAAACTCCTCTGAAGACTGTACCAGCTGAAAGCAATCCAACAGGTTATGCAACGAAATTGGAAGAAGTGTCTCTTGGTAAGGATACCATGACTGGTCACTGGGAAATCATGGGACTCAACATTACTGAGCCTTTCGATACTTTCTGGAATGGATTCCCAGAAGAAATCTTGACAAAAATCGAAGAATTTTCAGGACGTAAGGTCATTCGTGAAGCCAACAAACCATACTCAGGTACGGCTGTTATCGATGATTTTGGACCACGTCAGATGGAAACTGGAGAGTTGATTATCTATACTTCAGCTGACCCTGTTTTGCAAATTGCTGCCCACGAAGACATTATTCCTTTGGATGAATTGTACCGTATATGTGAATACGCTCGTTCGATTACCCTTGAGCGTCCTGCCCTTCTAGGTCGTATCATTGCTCGCCCTTATGTAGGTGAACCAGGTAACTTCACTCGTACAGCAAACCGTCGTGACTTGGCAGTATCCCCATTTGCACCAACTGTTTTGGATAAATTGAACGAAGCTGGCATCGATACTTATGCTGTTGGTAAAATCAACGATATCTTTAACGGTGCGGGTATCAACCATGACATGGGACACAATAAGTCAAACAGCCACGGAATTGATACACTATTGAAGACAATGGGTCTTGCTGAGTTTGAAAAAGGATTCTCTTTCACAAACTTGGTTGACTTTGATGCCCTTTACGGCCACCGTCGTAATGCTCACGGTTACCGTGATTGCTTGCATGAGTTTGATGAGCGCTTGCCTGAAATTATCGCAGCCATGAGAGAGAACGACCTTCTCTTGATTACTGCGGACCATGGAAATGACCCAACTTACGCAGGAACAGACCACACTCGTGAATATATTCCATTGTTGGCTTACAGCCCTGCCTTTAAAGGAAATGGTGTTATTCCAGTCGGACATTTTGCAGATATCTCAGCGACTGTTGCCGATAACTTTGGTGTTGAAACTGCCATGATTGGGGAAAGTTTCTTAGATAAATTGGTATAAGATGGCGCGCTATGTTTTGCTTGTGAGAGGTATCAATGTTGGTGGCAAGAATAAGGTCGTTATGGCAGAGCTTCGTCAAGAATTGACCGATTTGGGACTGGGAAAGGTTGAGACCTACATCAACAGTGGCAATATCTTCTTTACTTCGACAGACCCTAAAGCCCAATTGGTTGAAAAATTAGAGACTTTCTTTGAAGTCTATTATCCATTTATTCAGAGTTTTTCCCTACTGAGTCAAGAAGACTATGAAACAGAAGTGGAGAATCTACCAGCTTGGTGGAACGAAGACTTGGCACGAAAAGATGTCCTCTTTTACACCGAGGGATTGGATGTGGAGCAAACCATCGAGACGGTTAAAAGTTTAGAGCTGAAAGATGAGGTCGTTCATTTTGGAAAACTTGGGATTTTCTGGGGGAAATTTTCTGAAGAATCCTACTCTAAGACTGCCTATCACAAGTACCTGATCAAGATGTCATTCTATCGCCACATTACCATTCGCAATGCCAAAACCTTTGACAAAATCGGTCAAATGCTAAAAAATAATAAAGGAGACACACAATGATATTTTTAGATAAAATCAATGAAACAGCTGCCTTCCTGAAAGACAAGGGAATCCAAGCGCCTGAGTTTGGTCTAATCCTTGGATCAGGACTTGGAGAATTGGCAGAAGAAATCGAAAATCCAGTTGTAGTAGACTATGCTGATATTCCAAACTGGGGGCGTTCAACAGTAGTCGGTCACGCTGGTAAATTGGTATATGGTGAACTGGCAGGTCGCAAGGTCTTGGCTCTTCAAGGTCGTTTCCATTTTTACGAAGGAAATCCTCTGGAAGTCGTGACTTTCCCAGTACGTGTCATGAAAGTTCTTGGATGTGAAGGTGTTATTGTAACCAATGCAGCTGGTGGTATCGGATTTGGTCCTGGTACCTTGATGGCTATCTCAGACCATATCAACATGACAGGGCAAAACCCATTGATGGGTGAAAACTTGGATGATTTTGGTCCACGTTTCCCTGATATGTCTAAAGCCTACACTCCAGAGTATCGTGCTACTGCCCATGAAGTGGCTAAAAAACTTGGTATCAAACTAGACGAAGGTGTCTATATCGGTGTAACTGGTCCGACTTATGAAACACCAGCAGAGATTCGTGCCTATAAGACACTGGGAGCAGATGCAGTTGGTATGTCTACGGTTCCTGAAGTGATCGTGGCAGCCCACTCAGGCTTGAAAGTTCTAGGAATTTCATGTATTACTAACTTTGCGGCTGGTTTCCAAGAAGAACTTAACCACGAAGAAGTTGTAGAAGTGACTGAACGTGTCAAAGGTGATTTCAAAGGCTTGCTGAAAGCGATTCTTGCAGAATTGTAAAAAACTTGGTGATGGGATTAGACTAAAAATGAAGGTTTTAGTTCTCATCGCCTTTAGTAGAGAAGATTGGGTTTGTTGTGATTAAAAGATGAACAAAAATCCAGTTAACTACTATATTTTTACAAAAAATTTGTCACATTCTTATTCATCAATTAGGAGAAATGACTTGGAAAGACGAAATAGCTTACAGGCTTAGTAACCTGATTGGTAAATAGGGGAAAATAAAAGAAAGTTAGAAAAGAATGAAAATCGGTCAACGACTTATGCGTTTTGGCATAAAAAAATTAAGTATCGGAGTTGTATCTGTTGCAGTTGGCTTTGCTTTTTTAGCACCGACAGGAATTTCTGCCAATGAAGGAAGTCCAGTTGTGAAAAACGAAGCTCCTCTAGTCGTAAATGCAACGGATAGTCCGACAAAACTAGAAAATACTGCTAAAAAACAGGAAATACCTCTTATAGAGGAAAGAGCTGCAGTTATCCAACCAGCTCCAGAAACAAAAGAAGTCCTTAAAAATCAGAAGGAAGAAGAAAAGCTGGATTCCCATAAAACAGAGCCTGCTCTAGTTCCTGAAGACGTGAATAAAGAGAAAAATGTAAAGGATGAGGCTACAACTTCTCGCCCTGTGACAGCAGAAGATCTTTTGAAAATCTCAAAAGGAGAACTGCACTCAGAAAATGATTTACTTGACAATTCTCTTTATGGTGAAAAAGTCCTTGATTTAGAAGGTGATGACGATCAGGATGGTATCAAAAATAAGGATGAACTTTATGTTTATCATAAAGATGGTAAGGACTATTTAGGATATAACAGTCATCCATTACTGGCAGACAGTGATGGAGACGGATTAGCAGATGGAGAAGATGATAATAAGAAACAATGGTATGTTACAGATCGAGATGCTCTTCTCTTCATGGAGTTATCCTATCGTGATGATGACTATATCGAAAAAATCCTAGATCATAAGAATCCATTTCCGAGTCTCTACTTGAATCGTCAAGAATATAAGATGATGCACAATGAGTTAGCTCCGTTTTGGAAGATGAAAAAATCTTACCATACAGCTAGTGGTTTGGATGCTTATCTATTTGAAACTAAGAGTGATCTTCCTTATCTAAAGGATCATACGGTTCAAATGTTATCTATTAGAGGGACAAGACTGAATGATGCAAAAGATTTGAGAACGGACTTGACCTTGCTAGGAGGAAATAAACCTGCACAAGCGGATGATATCCGTAATGTTGTAAAAGAATTGGCGCAGGATTCCAGCATTACCAATCTGTATATGACAGGCCATTCTTTAGGAGGCTATTTAGCTCAAATAGCAGCGGTTGAAGCCTATCAGAAATATCCTACTTTTTATAATAATGTTTTGAAAAAAGTGACAACATTTAATGCACCTAAGGTCATTACTTCAAGAACAATATGGAATGCCAAAAATGGTTTCTGGGATGTAGGATTAGAAAGTCGGAAACTTGCTGTAAATGGAAAAATTAAACATTATGTAGTGGATAATGACAATGTGGTTACATCTGTGCTACAAAATGATAGTGATGTTGTGACATCTACAGGAAGTGCCAATGTTAAGCACCGTTCGCGTGGCTATTTTGAAAGCCGTATGAATGATATTCCAAACTTTAATATTGGAAAACGAACAACATTGGACAAGCAGGGTTACCGTGATCCAAAACTGGAAAAAATTTCTTTCTTTAAGAAACAACCACTCCCTCTGTCATCTAGTCAACCAAGCGCTGAACCTCTTGAAAATATAGCTCTAGGGAAACGGGTTACCCAAAGTTCGACAGCTTTTGGAGGAGATGCTAGAAGGGCTGTGGATGGAAAAGTTGATGGGAATTATGCTCATCATTCTGTAACGCATACAGAGTTTCAATCTAAGCCTTGGTGGCAAGTCGATTTAGACAAGGAAGAAACGATTCGTCAAATCAATATCTATAATCGAACAGATGCTGCTCAGGATAGGCTTACCAATTTTAATGTGATTCTTTTAGATAGTTCTGGGAAAGAAATTGAAAGAAAGCGCATTGCATCTCTGAAAGATATCTCTGCACAAATTGCAATTGATTATAAGAAAGCTCGTTTTGTCCGTATTGAGTTAGATGGTTACAATGCTCTCAGTCTCGCAGAAGTTCAAGTCTTGCGTGCTGAGAATATCGCATGGAAAAAGCAAGCACGCCAAAGTTCTACCGAGTTTGGAGGAGATGCTAGTCGTGCCTTGGATGGCAATACCAATAGTAGCTACAGCCAGCAATCAATTACTCATACAAAATTTGAAAATCAGCCTTGGTGGGAAGTTGATTTAGGTCGTACAGAACAGATAGGACTTGTCCGCCTTTATAATCGTGGAGATGGCGAACTCTCCAAACGTTTGGCAGATTTTGATGTGATTTTATATGATGAAAAAGGGAAAGAAGTTACTAGAAAATATGTTTCTCGTTTAGAAGGAAATCGTCTAGATCTTCAGTTGGATGGCAAGTTGGGTCGCCGTGTCCGTATTCAATTGCGTCAGAAAAATCAAGCTCTCAGTCTTGCAGAAGTAGAAGTGTTTCGATTTATAGCTAAGAATGCTGTGACACCACCAACTTCTAAGCCCGTACAAGTGTTAAATTACACTCCTGTAAAAGATAAAACCCTAACTATTCAGCATAGTGGAGCTTACATTGCACGCTATTCTATAACTTGGGAAGAAGTTACAGTAGATAAAAATGGTCATTCAGTTGTTCGCAGTCATTCTTGGGAAGGAAATGGACGTAATCATACTGCAGGTTTTGTCCTCAACCTCCCAATTAAAGAAAATATGCGTAATCTTCGAATTAAGATTGAAAAGAGAACAGGTCTTATCTGGAATAGATGGCAAACGATCTATGACAACAGACCTCTCCTTGCTCAATCCCATCGAAAAATCACTCATTGGGGTACGACATTGAATTCTAAGGTGAGTGACGATGATGTCTTGTAATCTGATGATACAATGACAGTTAGATAATTTAGTTTATAAAAAAACTACCTGAGCTTGAATAGAACTCAGGTAGCTCTCTGTGAAAGAACAAAATTAATACTCAATGAAAATCAAAGAGCAAACTAGGAAACTAGCCGCAGGCTGTACTTGAGTACGGCAAGGCGACGTTGACGTGGTTTGAATTTGATTTTCGAAGAGTATAAACAGAAAGGTAGAGCGCGTGTTCTAATTTGAACACGAACGGAAAACTTTTCTAAAAACTTAGGAAGACAAACTAATGAAAGTCCATTTTATACTACATGAGAGTTTTGAAATCCCAGGTGCTTATCTAACTTGGGCTCAATCAAGAGGTCATGATATTGGAATAACAAAGGTTTATAAGGGAGAAGCTTTACCCCAAACAGTTTCTGATATTGATTTTCTTATCATTATGGGAGGTCCTCAATCTCCTGATGAAGATAAAGAACATTTCCCTTATTATCATCCAAAAGAAGAAATTAGGCTCATTCGACAAGCAATAGAAGAAGATAAGTATATTGTAGGTGTATGCTTAGGGGCGCAACTACTTTCTGTTGCTTATGGGGGTCAATATGAGCATAGTCCTGAAAGAAAAATAGGTGTATTCCCTATTAGGATGACTAGTCAAGGACTAGCAGATAAACACCTCAAACATTTTGGTAGCGAGCTTTTAGTTGCTCACTGGCATGGTGATATGCCGGGATTGACAGACGAAGCGGTAATCCTTGCTACCAGTCAAGGTTGTCCACGACAGATTGTTCGCTTTAGCCCTAAACATTATGCTTTCCAAGTGCATTTAGAGTTTGATTTAGAAGCGATTGATTTATTGATTGCTGCAGATAGTGAAGAACGATTGATAGAACAACATCAAACATTATCTTTTGTTCAATCACCCGAAGAATTGCGTGGTAACGATTATTCTGAAATGAATGCAAAATTGCATAATTTTTTAGATTCGCTTACAAATTAGAATTACAGACAAACTATATATTTTGATTTGTGCTAGTTTTTACAAAATATCAAAAATAAGAAAGGTAGAACGCGTGTTTGGATTTGAACACGAGAGGAAAACTTTTCTAAAAACTCAGAAGAGAAGGGAAGTTCTGATTTGAATTGAACCCGAGCTGTTCTCCTCTATGTTATCAAAATTAAGAAAGAAAGGAATTGACCCCACCCTAAAAGCAGTGGGAAAAAGATAGTTGGTCTAGCGAGCATCGCTCACTGCGCCCAACTCCTATTTTCCCTTTGCTTTTTGGCGGGTTTGGTATCTTTCTGATTATAAAATTTAGAAAAAAAGAAAGGATGGGTAAACCGTATTCGCTGAACTGAATACGGGCGGAGAACTGTGTAAAAAAGATAAACTGTCTAGCATCTACGATGCGTCGTCAGTTTCCTATTTTTACTTTGTTCTCTGTCGCTCTGTATATCTTAACTATGTCTATCCATATTGCTGCTCAGCAGGGTGAAATTGCTGATAAAATTCTTCTTCCTGGAGATCCTCTTCGTGCTAAGTTTATTGCGGAGAATTTCCTAGAAGATGCTGTTTGTTTTAACGAAGTGCGTAACATGTTTGGCTACACTGGTACTTACAAGGGTCACCGTGTATCTGTTATGGGAACTGGGATGGGAATGCCATCCATTTCGATTTATGCGCGTGAGTTGATTGTTGACTACGGTGTGAAAAAATTGATCCGTGTGGGAACTGCGGGTTCTTTGAATGAAGATGTTCATGTTCGTGAATTGGTTTTGGCGCAGGCAGCTGCAACCAACTCAAACATCGTCCGTAATGACTGGCCACAGTATGATTTCCCACAAATCGCTAGCTTTGACTTGCTAGATAAGGCTTATCATATCGCAAAAGAACTTGGCATGACTACTCACGTGGGAAATGTCTTGTCATCTGATGTCTTTTATTCAAACTATTTTGAAAAGAACATCGAGCTTGGTAAATGGGGAGTTAAAGCTGTAGAAATGGAAGCAGCAGCGCTTTACTATTTGGCTGCCCAACACCACGTTGATGCGCTAGCTATCATGACCATTTCTGATAGTTTGGTTAATCCAGATGAAGATACAACTGCAGAAGAACGTCAAAATACCTTCACTGATATGATGAAGGTTGGTCTAGAAACCTTAATTGCAGAATAAAAGAAAACACAAAAAAGGAAGATTTTCATCCAGAAAATCTTCCTTTTTTAGTCATTCAGTCCATACTGTGACCTAAATGAATGTTGCTCTATCGTCTATTTTTTAAGAGATTGTAAGAAACAATCAATCTCTGCTTGAGAATGGAGAATATGCATCTTTTCTGGGTAAGTATTGTTTAAGTATTGGTATCTTTCCTTAGCATTATTTGTTCGGCCATCCCAGAGAATCCAACGAATAAATTCCCAGTTGAATTGCTCGGGGCATCCCTTAGCCATACTTTCTCTGACCTTGCCTCGGTATTTTAGATAACGTTTAAAGGCTCGAAAGAGACAAGTCCATGGTGAAAAATTGAGAAAGATGATTTGATCAGCTTCCTGCATTCTTTCTTCGTAATAGCACCAAGAATAATTCCCATCAATGACCCAAGACTCATGCTTTGTGAGAAAGTTTTTCATCTGGGTCAACATCCATTCGCGATCACTGTCTTGCCAACCAGGTTGAAATTGGAGTGTGTCCATGTGAAGTTTTGGGATTGAGTAGTAGTGAGACAACTTTTCAGCTAGAGTTGACTTACCAGCACCAGAATATCCTATAATTGCGATTTTCATTTTCTACCTTTTCTTATTTGAAGACAAAAAAACAGCCTCTATGGACTGTTTCTTATTTAGCAAGTTTAGCTGAAAGACGAGCTTTGTCGCGGCTTGCTTTGTTTTTGTGAATCAAACCTTTAGTTTCTGCTTTATCGATAGCTGAGCTAGCAGCACGGAAAAGTTCTTCAGATGGGTTTGCTTCGAAAGCTTTGATAGCAGTACGCATAGCTGATTTTTGAGCTGAGTTCTTTTCGTTTTGTTTAACGTTCAATTCAGCGCGTTTGATAGCTGATTTAATGTTTGCCAATGTTCTTACCTCCATATTTACTAACTATACCATTATATCTGAAAACTTACGTTTTGACAAGGGAAAATTACTTTTTTAAGTAAATTTCATCGATTTCATGGTTCTTTGTTTTATGAAGAATCACTTCCGCACGGTTTCTGGTTGGTTCAATATAATTTTGTAGATTTGTGAGATTGATACTGGTCCAGACCTGATGGGCAAAGGATTCTACTTCCCCGATCGGCATTTGTGTAAAACGATAATAGTAGCTATCAGGGTCGTTTTGAGCTAGGCTTAGCATTTTCAAGAAACGGTCGAGATACCAACTCTCGATGTCATCGACTGCCGCATCAACATAGATGGAAAAGTCGAAGAAGTCAGTGATATAGAGACGCTCGTTTTGTGGATTTTGAAAGACATTGATTCCTTCAACAATCACAAAATCAGCAGCTTTGACGCTTTGCTTTTCCTCAGGAACGATGTCGTAGACTTCATGAGAATAGACAGGAATATCCACATTTTGACCATTTTTGATGTGGTCCAGGAAGTTGAGAAGAGCTTCCATATCATAGCTTTCAGGAAATCCCTTGCGATTTAAAATCCCTTGTTCAATCAAGGTCTGGTTGGGGTAGAGAAAGCCATCAGTTGTTACCAACTCAACCGTAGCATCTGTAAGTGTACGGGATAGCAAGATTTGAAGTAGTCGACTAGTTGTGGATTTTCCAACAGCAACACTCCCAGAAACCCCAATGATAAAAGGCTGGGCTTTACTTTCACGTTGGAGGAAAATTCCTTTTGAAAAAGCTAAATCATCCTTGGTACGCTTGTAAATCTGGATGAGATGGGCTAGGGGAAGATAGACATCAGTAACGTCCTGCAGACTAATCTGGTCATTAAAACTCTTGATGGATTCTAATTCCTCTTCTGTCAACGGAGGTGTTGTTTTTCGATGTAAAGATTGCCAAGTCTGGCGACTGATTTTTTCAAAATGTAAAAATTCGTTGGTCATTTGTTTTCCCCTAGATATTTTGTCTATCATACCATAAAAAGCTAAAAAAATAAAGCGGTTTCTTGAATGTGGTCAGTCAATATTATATAATAGATGTAGATAGAAACTGAACAATTTATTGATGAAGTAGGAGCTGGTTTCTCCTGACTTATAAGCTAATAAAGGGGGCTTTGGGATTCACAACTTATAGGAGGTGTGACATGAAAATATTAAAAAGTTATATATTGGAACTCTGTTTTATTTTAAGTTTTGCCTTACCTTTTATAAAAGGAGCCAATGCGGATAATGGTAGACGCTTTGTGGAAATCTATTACGGTTTTACTTTTTTGATGGAACATGCCATTGTAACAGCTGTCTTTATCTGTTCGCTCTTGATTGCTTTCTTCCTAAAAAAACGGTGGACGAAATGGCTTGCTGCTGGAAGTTATCTATTTTTGATTTTGTGGATTGCTACAGAAGGGTATCTCTTCCGTATGTCACTAGAAGATTTGGTACGACTTTGGACAAGTTTGGAAATCCTGACAAAAACGT
This sequence comes from bacterium, assembly GCA_905221065.1. GTDB lineage: Bacteria > Bacillota > Bacilli > Lactobacillales > Streptococcaceae > Streptococcus. The sequence goes on along the minus strand of CAJNBS010000010.1, from coordinate 16,813 downwards.
ATCAGTTGGGCTTTTATCTAAACATCTTATTGGGAATTTTGTTGATAATTAAGCATTTGAAGGTTAAGCAATAGTGATCAAAATGTGCCTGATTACAGACTGTAGACTATGAGATATTTGCTCCTACATGCATTGTCATTCGTTTATAAGAGCTGAAAGAGATTGAAGAAAAGGTTTTCTTGACTAGGTTTCTTCAGTCTTTTTCTTTTTGTCATCAATTTGTAAACGATTTACAATTCAAGGCAAATTATGGTAAAATAGTGTCATGAGTAAAATGTATTATGCAGAAAATCCTGATGCTGCTCACGACATTCATGAGTTGAGAGTGGACTTGTTGGGAGAAAACATGACCTTTTTGACGGATGCGGGTGTTTTTAGCAAGAAAATGGTTGACTTCGGAAGTCAACTCTTGCTCAAGTGTCTTGAGGTCAACCAAGGAGAAACTGTCCTTGATGTAGGCTGTGGTTATGGGCCTTTGGGCTTGTCCTTGGCTAAGGCTTTTGGAGTTCAGGCGACCATGGTTGATATCAATAATCGTGCCTTAGATTTGGCGCGACAAAATGCTGAACGAAATAAAGTAGAAGCGACGATTTTCCAGTCCAACATCTATGAACAAGTTGAAGGGGAATTTGACCATGTCATTTCCAACCCCCCTATCCGTGCAGGTAAGCAAGTGGTTCATGAAATCATTGAGAAAAGTAAAGATTTCTTGGAAACTGGTGGGGATTTGACCATCGTTATCCAGAAAAAACAAGGGGCTCCAAGTGCCAAGTCCAAGATGGAAGATGTATTTGGCAATTGTGAAATCGTCAAAAAAGATAAGGGATACTATATCCTTAGAAGTGTGAAAGAATGAGAGCAGTTGATTTAATCCAAAAAAAACGAGACGGTCAAGAATTGACTTCGAGTGAAATTGAATGGTTAGTTGAAGGCTATGTGTCAGGAGCTGTTCCTGATTATCAGATGTCTGCCTTTGCCATGGCTGTTTATTTCAAAGGAATGACGACACGAGAAATCTCAGATTTGACTATGAATATGGTTCAGACAGGGCAAGAGTTTGACTTGTCTGCTATCGATGGGGTTAAGGTTGACAAGCATTCTACTGGTGGAGTTGGTGATAAGGTGACCTTGATTTTGGCTCCTCTTGTGGCTAGCTTTGGTGTGCCTGTAGCCAAAATGAGTGGTCGTGGTCTCGGCCATACTGGCGGTACAATTGATAAATTGGAGTCCATTAAGGGATATCAAGTCGAGCGCAGTCAAGAAGATTTCATTCGTCAGGTGCAGGACATTGGAGTATCTGTCATTGGACAATCAGACCAGCTGGTTAAAGCAGACAAACTTCTCTACGCCCTCCGTGATGTGACCGCAACTGTCGACACGATTCCTTTGATTGCGAGTTCGGTGATGAGCAAGAAAATCGCGGCAGGAGCGGATGCAATTTTGCTAGACGTGACCGTAGGTGAGGGTGCTTTCATGAAGACGGTTGATGAGGCGCGAGAACTGGCTCAAACTATGGTAGATCTTGGTAAGGCAGTTGGTCGAAAGACGGTAGCAGTCATTACGGATATGAGTCAGCCCTTGGGACGAGCGATTGGAAATCGTCTGGAAATCCTTGAAGCACTGGATATTTTACAAGGACAAGGCCGTCAGGATATTACCCACTTTATCTGTGAATTGGCTCAAATTATGCTTGGTCTGGCAAATGTAAGTAAGACAGTTGAAGAAGTTCGCCAACATCTTGAAAATGGTCAAGCATTGGTTAAGTTTGAGGAGATGGTCAAAGCTCAAGGTGGAGACTTGGAAGACCTCTATCGTCCAGTCAATGTGGCCCATGTGGTGGATATCCCTGCCCAGGAAACGGGTGTCATTTCAGCGCTTCCAGCAATGGAATTTGGATTCTATGCCATGAGACTGGGTGCTGGTCGTGCAGTCAAGACTGATGATTTGGACTATGAAACAGGAATTGTTTTTGAAAAGAAGGTTGGAGACTCCGTTCAAAAGGGAGAAATTGTGGCAAAAGTATACACAAATGGAAAAATTTCTCCTCAGCTAGTTACAGATTTTCAAAAATATGTTAAAATAAATGATAGGGTGCAAAGTTTACGAGAAATTATAGAAATTATCTCATAAACGACAGGAGAATCCGTATATGAAATTAAATAAATATATCGATCATACGCTTTTGAAGCAAGATGCGACAGAAAAACAAATTGATTGTTTGTTGTCTGAGGCTAGAGAGTATAATTTTGCCAGTGTCTGCGTCAATCCGACCTGGGTTGAATATGCTAAAAAAGGGCTTGAAGGTACAGATGTCCAGGTCTGCACAGTGGTTGGTTTCCCCTTGGGAGCAACAACTTCAGCCGTGAAAGCTTTTGAAACCAAAGAAGCTATCCAAAATGGCGCAGATGAGATTGATATGGTGATCAATGTCGGTGCTCTCAAATCAGGAAATCTTGATTTGGTTGAGTCAGATATCCGTGCTGTTGTAGAAGCAAGTGGTGACAAGTTAGTGAAAGTCATTATTGAAGCTTGCTTATTGACAGACCAAGAAAAAATTGTGGCTTGTCAATTAGCCCAGAAAGCGGGAGCTGACTTTGTCAAAACATCTACTGGCTTTTCAACTGGTGGCGCTACGATAGCAGATGTTACATTAATGCGTGAAACAGTTGGACTTGATATGGGTGTTAAAGCTGCCGGTGGGGCTCGTTCTTATGCAGATGCTCTTGCCTTTGTCGAAGCAGGTGCGACCCGTATCGGAACGTCAGCTGGTGTAGCCATTGTAAAAGGAGAATTGGCAGATGGCGACTACTGAGTTGATTGAACTGGCAATTGAAACCAGCAAGAAAGCCTATGTACCCTATTCTCACTTTCCTATCGGAGCAGTTTTAGTGGCAAAAGACGGAAGTGTTTACACGGGAGTGAATATCGAAAATGCTAGCTATCCTTTGACCAATTGCGGTGAGAGAACAGCCATTTTTAAGGCTATATCTGAAGGACAAAGAGAATTTTCAGAATTGATTGTCTATGGACAAACTGAAAAACCAATTTCACCATGTGGTGCTTGTCGCCAAGTAATGGTCGAATTTTTTGAACAAGATCTAAAAGTGACTTTAGTCGCAAAAGATAAATCGACGGTCGAGATGACGGTCGGGGAGTTACTTCCATACTCTTTTACAGACTTAAACTAGTCTGAGTCGCTCTCTGAGTGGCACGGCCCTTGTGGCCAACAAATCCATACTTGCAACATCGTTGCACATCTTATTTAGGAGGTTCAGTAATGAACAAGAAACAATGGCTAGGCCTTGGTCTAGTTGCAGTGGCAGCAGTTGGACTTGCTGCATGTGGTAACCGCTCTTCTCGTAACGCAGCTTCATCTTCTGATGTGAAGACAAAAGCAGCAATCGTCACTGATACTGGTGGTGTTGATGACAAATCATTCAACCAATCAGCTTGGGAAGGTTTGCAAGACTGGGGTAAAGAACACAATCTTTCAAAAGATAAAGGTTTTACTTATTTCCAATCAACAAGTGAAGCTGACTACGCTAACAACTTGCAACAAGCGGCTGGAAGTTACAACCTAATCTTTGGTGTTGGTTTTGCTCTTCACAATGCGGTTGAAGAAGCAGCAAAAGACCACTCTGACTTGAACTATGTCTTGATTGATGATGTGATTAAAGATCAAAAGAATGTTGCGAGCGTAACATTTGCTGATAACGAAGCTGCTTACCTTGCAGGTGTTGCAGCAGCTAAAACAACTAAAACAAAACAAGTTGGTTTTGTAGGTGGTATCGAGTCTGAAGTTATCTCACGTTTTGCAGCTGGATTTAAAGCTGGTGTTGAGTCAGTAGACCCATCTATCAAAGTACAAGTTGACTACGCTGGTTCATTTGGTGATGCCGCTAAAGGTAAAACAATTGCAGCAGCACAATACGCAGCTGGTGCAGACGTTGTTTACCAAGCAGCAGGTGGAACAGGTGCAGGTGTCTTTGCGGAAGCTAAATCATTGAACGAAAGCCGTTCTGAAAGTGAAAAAGTTTGGGTTATCGGTGTTGACCGTGACCAAGTAGGAGAAGGTAAATACACTTCTAAAGATGGAAAAGAATCAAACTTTGTTCTTGTATCTACTTTGAAACAAGTTGGTACAACTGTAAAAGATATTGCTAACAAGGCAGAAAAAGGTGAATTCCCTGGCGGTCAAGTGATCGTTTACTCATTGAAAGATAAAGGGGTTGACTTGGTAACAACTAACCTTTCAGAAGAAGGTAAAAAAGCTGTCGAAGATGCAAAAGCTAAAATCCTTGACGGAAGCGTAAAAGTTCCTGAAAAATAATGGATGGAAGTCATTTCTTAGGAAGCGGCCCTCGGCCGCTTTTTTAAGAGTTGAGACAAAGTCATTTTGTCTCAGTAAAGCTTGCTACTAGACAAACTAGCAAGTTTTATTGAAATAAAATAAGACTCTGAAAGGAAGAGCACATGGCACACGAAAATGTCATTGAGATGCGTGATATTACCAAGGTGTTTGGTGAATTTGTTGCCAACGACAAAATCAACCTGCACCTACGAAAAGGTGAAATTCATGCACTTTTAGGAGAAAATGGGGCTGGAAAATCCACGCTAATGAACATGTTAGCAGGGCTTCTTGAACCAACCAGTGGTGAAATTGCGGTCAACGGTCAAGTTGTCAACCTCGACTCACCATCTAAGGCAGCTAGCTTGGGAATCGGAATGGTTCACCAGCACTTTATGTTGGTAGAGGCTTTCACAGTGGCTGAAAACATCATTTTAGGAAGTGAATTGACTAAAAATGGTGTGTTAGATATCGCTGGAGCTAGCAAAGAAATCAAGGCTCTTTCTGAACGTTATGGATTAGCTGTGGACCCTTCTGCCAAGGTAGCAGACATCTCAGTTGGAGCCCAACAACGTGTAGAAATTTTAAAAACCCTTTATCGGGGGGCTGACATTCTTATCTTTGACGAACCAACGGCTGTTTTGACTCCATCAGAAATTGAGGAGTTGATGGCTATTATGAAAAATCTTGTCAAAGAAGGAAAATCAATTATCTTGATCACCCACAAGTTGGACGAGATTCGAGCAGTTTCTGATCGCGTTACAGTTATTCGTCGTGGTAAATCCATTGAAACCGTCGAAATTGCAGGGGCTACCAATGCTGATTTGGCGGAAATGATGGTAGGGCGTTCTGTTTCCTTTAAAACAGAGAAACAAGCTTCTCAACCAAAAGAAGTGGTCTTGTCAATCAAAGATTTGGTGGTCAATGAAAACCGTGGTGTCCCAGCTGTAAAAAATCTATCCTTGGATGTTCGTGCTGGAGAGATTGTTGGTATTGCGGGGATTGATGGAAATGGTCAGTCTGAACTCATTCAAGCCATTACAGGTCTTCGAAAGGTTGAATCTGGTAGCATTGAGCTAAAAGGAGATTCAATTGTAGGCTTGCATCCACGTCAGATTACAGAGTTGAGTGTTGGACACGTTCCAGAAGACCGTCACCGTGATGGTTTGATTTTGGAAATGATGATTTCTGAAAATATTGCCCTTCAAACCTATTATAAAGAACCACATAGTAAAAATGGAATTTTGAACTATGCGAATATCACTTCTTATGCTAAAAAGCTAATGGAAGAGTTTGATGTTCGTGCTGCCAGTGAATTTGTTCCTGCGGCTGCACTCTCAGGAGGAAATCAACAAAAAGCAATTATTGCTCGTGAAATTGATCGAGATCCTGAACTCCTTATCGTCAGCCAACCAACTCGTGGGTTGGATGTCGGTGCCATTGAATATATCCACAAACGCTTGATTGAAGAGCGTGATAACGGTAAAGCTGTCCTTGTTGTCAGCTTTGAACTAGATGAGATTTTAAACGTCTCAGACCGTATTGCCGTTATCCACGATGGTAAGATTCAAGGTATTGTATCACCAGAAACAACCAATAAACAAGAGCTTGGTGTCTTGATGGCTGGTGGAAACTTGGGAAAGGAGAAGAGTGATGTCTAAAAAATTACAACAAATTTCGGTTCCCTTGATTTCTGTCTTCCTAGGAATTTTGCTCGGAGCCATTGTCATGTGGATCTTCGGTTATGATGCTATTTGGGGCTACGAAGAATTGTTCTATACAGCCTTTGGTAGTCTACGCGGTATTGGGGAAATCTTCCGTGCTATGGGACCTTTGGTCTTGATTGGTCTTGGCTTTGCCGTTGCCAGTCGTGCTGGTTTCTTTAACGTTGGACTTCCTGGTCAGGCTTTGGCTGGTTGGATTCTCAGTGGTTGGTTTGCCTTGTCGCATCCAGATATGCCACGTCCTTTGATGATTCTAGCAACTATCGTGATTGCCTTGATTGCTGGTGGGATTGTCGGTGCCATTCCAGGTATTCTTAGAGCTTATCTAGGGACGTCAGAGGTTATCGTAACCATTATGATGAACTACATTGTCTTGTATGTAGGAAATGCCTTTATCCATGCCTTTCCTAAAGACTTCATGCAAAGTACAGATTCGACGATTCGTGTTGGGGCTAATGCAACCTACCAGACACCTTGGTTGGCTGAGTTGACTGGTAATTCGCGGATGAATATCGGTATTTTCTTTGCTCTCATTGCCGTTGCAGTCATTTGGTTCATGCTCAAGAAAACAACCCTTGGTTTTGAAATCCGTGCGGTTGGTCTCAATCCTCACGCATCAGAATACGCTGGTATTTCTGCAAAACGTACCATTATCCTCTCAATGATTATCTCAGGTGCCTTGGCTGGTCTTGGAGGAGCTGTTGAAGGTCTGGGAACCTTCCAGAACGTCTATGTTCAAGGTGCGTCATTAGCTGTCGGATTTAACGGAATGGCGGTTAGTCTGCTTGCGGCCAACTCACCAATTGGTATTCTCTTTGCGGCCTTCCTATTTGGTGTTCTCCAAGTTGGAGCCCCTGGTATGAATGCGGCGCAGGTACCATCTGAGCTTGTCAGCATTGTAACAGCGTCTATTATCTTCTTTGTCAGTGTTCATTATCTTATCGAACGCTTTGTCAAACCGAAAAAACAAGTTAAAGGAGGTAAGTAAAGATGTCTATTACAACCTTGCTCACCCTCTTGGTGTCTTCTATGCTGATTTACTCAGCACCCCTCATCTTTACAAGTATTGGTGGTGTTTTCTCTGAACGTGGTGGTGTCGTAAACGTCGGCCTTGAAGGAATTATGGTTATGGGTGCCTTTTCTGGAGTCGTCTTTAACCTTGAATTTGCAGAACAATTTGGAGCAGCAACTCCATGGCTATCTTTGTTAGTTGCAGGATTGGTAGGGGGAATCTTTTCTATCATCCACGCAGCAGCAACGGTTCATTTCCGTGCAGACCATGTTGTCAGCGGTACTGTATTGAACTTGATGGCGCCAGCCTTGGCTGTTTTCTTAGTGAAAGTGCTTTATAATAAAGGTCAAACCGACAACCTAAGTCAGACTTTTGGACGCTTTGACTTCCCAGTCTTAGCAAATATCCCAGTGATTGGTGATATCTTCTTCAAATCAACAAGTCTGCTAGGTTATATCGCGATTGCCTTCTCCTTCCTTGCTTGGTTTATCCTCTTCAAGACCCGCTTTGGTCTTCGTCTCCGCTCTGTAGGTGAACATCCTCAAGCAGCGGACACGTTGGGAATCAACGTCTACAAAATGAGATATTTAGGGGTTATCATTTCAGGTTTCCTAGGTGGAATTGGGGGAGCGATTTATGCTCAATCCATCTCAGTTAACTTCTCAGTGACAACCATTGTTGGACCTGGATTTATTGCTCTTGCTGCGATGATCTTCGGGAAATGGAACCCAATCGGAGCCATGCTTTCTAGTCTCTTCTTTGGTCTTTCACAAAGTTTAGCTGTTATCGGTTCTCAATTGCCATTCCTACAAGGAGTGCCTGCGGTTTACCTTCAAATCGCACCTTATGTTTTGACAATTCTTGTCTTGGCAGCCTTCTTTGGAAAAGCAGTCGCACCAAAAGCAGATGGTATTAACTATATCAAATCAAAATAAGCATACAAAAAACGTCAGTTCTGTTCAAACTGGCGTTTTATTTTTTAGGATTTTGATGAGTCAAGTTCAGTCCCCAAGGAACAAGATTTTCAGTTTTATTTTTGATACGTGTGATATTATCCTTATGACGAATGATAATCAAACTAGCAAGTGCTAGGATAATAGCGATGAAGAGAGGGTCGTAGTTACTCAGGATAAAACCAAAAAGTGGAAAGAGTAGAACTCCGATGACGGCTGCGATAGATGCTGTGACACTAGATAGTGAAATCATACTGCCTAGATAGAGGGTTCCAAAGAAGACAACCGCAAGGTAGAGACAGAAGACAGGCGCAAATCCGAAAATCACACCTGCACTGGTTGCGACAGCCTTACCACCCTTAAATCCTGCAAAGATAGGGAAGGTATGGCCAATAACAGCCAAAAGCCCAAAGATGAGAGGCGAAACACCTTGAAGATGAAACATAATCGGCAGCAGCGTTGCTAGAGTCCCTTTGAAAAAGTCAATCACAAAGGTTGCCATACCAGCTTTCTTACCTAAAATGCGGAAGGTGTTGGTTGTCCCAGTGTTGCCAGAACCATGTTCTCGCAGATTGATTTGAAAGAATACTTGTCCAATCCAGAGACCAGACGGAATCGAACCCAGCAGATAGGCTAGGATTAATAAAACTATTGTAATCATACTCCTATTATATCATGAATTGGAAAAGAAAGGCAGAGAATCTCTACTGAAATTGTTACACCGGAGAAAGAAAAATTTTGCAAAATCCTTGGAAAACTTGTAGAATAGTAAAGATGAACGAATAGGAGGTTCCTTGTGTCAAAAAAGGAAATCAATATTAACAATTATAATGATGACGCCATTCAGGTGCTAGAAGGGTTGGATGCGGTCCGTAAACGTCCGGGGATGTATATTGGATCGACCGATGGGGCAGGTCTCCATCATCTTGTCTGGGAAATTGTCGACAATGCAGTCGATGAGGCCTTGTCTGGATTTGGTGACCGCATTGATGTGACCATCAATAAAGATGGGAGTTTGACTGTGCAGGACCACGGACGTGGGATGCCAACAGGTATGCACGCTATGGGAATCCCAACAGTTGAGGTTATCTTTACCATTCTTCACGCCGGCGGGAAATTCGGTCAAGGTGGCTACAAGACATCCGGTGGTCTCCACGGGGTGGGTTCTTCCGTTGTTAACGCTCTTTCAAGTTGGCTGGAAGTTGAAATTACCCGTGACGGGGCAATCTATAAGCAACGTTTTGAAAATGGGGGAAAACCTGTCACGACCTTGAAGAAAATCGGTACAGCACCCAAGTCTAAGACAGGTACCAAGGTTACTTTTATGCCTGATGCGACTATCTTTTCTACAACAGACTTTAAGTACAATACCATTTCAGAGCGCCTTAATGAGTCAGCATTTCTCTTGAAAAATGTGACCTTGTCTTTGACGGACAAGCGTACAGATGAAGCGATTGAGTTTCATTATGAGAACGGGGTGCAGGACTTTGTTTCTTACCTCAACGAAGACAAGGAAACCTTGACGCCAGTCCTTTACTTTGAAGGTGAAGATAACGGTTTCCAAGTGGAAGTAGCTCTCCAGTACAATGACGGATTTTCAGATAACATTCTATCCTTTGTCAATAACGTTCGCACCAAGGACGGTGGAACGCACGAGACAGGACTCAAGTCCGCTATTACCAAGGTTATGAATGACTACGCGCGTAAGACAGGTCTTCTCAAGGAAAAAGATAAAAACCTTGAAGGTTCCGATTATCGTGAGGGATTAGCAGCCGTTCTTTCTATCTTGGTTCCTGAAGAACACCTCCAGTTTGAAGGACAAACTAAGGACAAACTTGGAAGTCCTCTTGCTCGTCCCGTTGTGGATGGCATTGTGGCTGATAAGTTGACCTTTTTCCTCATGGAAAATGGAGAATTGGCTTCTAACCTCATCCGCAAGGCTATCAAGGCGCGTGATGCTCGTGAAGCGGCACGTAAGGCGCGTGATGAGAGCCGAAATGGGAAGAAAAACAAGAAAGACAAGGGATTGTTATCTGGGAAATTGACGCCAGCCCAGTCTAAGAATCCTGCTAAGAATGAACTCTATCTAGTCGAGGGAGACTCTGCCGGTGGTTCTGCTAAGCAAGGTCGTGACCGCAAGTTCCAGGCTATCTTGCCTCTTCGTGGTAAGGTTATCAATACAGCCAAGGCCAAGATGGCGGATATCCTCAAAAATGAGGAAATCAACACCATGATTTATACCATCGGTGCAGGTGTTGGAGCGGACTTCTCTATTGAAGATACCAACTATGACAAGATCATTATCATGACCGATGCGGATACAGATGGTGCTCATATCCAGACCTTGCTCTTGACATTTTTCTACCGCTATATGCGTCCGCTAGTTGAGGCGGGACATGTCTATATTGCCCTTCCGCCTCTTTACAAGATGTCAAAAGGAAAAGGCAAGAAAGAAGAAGTGGCTTACGCTTGGACGGATGGAGAGCTAGAAGAACTCCGCAAGCAGTTCGGTAAAGGCGCAACACTCCAACGATATAAAGGTCTTGGTGAGATGAATGCGGACCAGCTCTGGGAAACAACCATGAATCCAGAAACACGTACTCTTATCCGTGTTACAATCGAAGACTTAGCACGCGCCGAACGTCGCGTCAATGTCCTCATGGGAGACAAGGTCGAACCACGCCGTAAGTGGATTGAAGATAATGTCAAGTTTACGCTAGAAGAAGCGACGGTGTTTTAAGTCGGTCTTTAACGAATGGGTATTAACATGAGAACTGAAACAGAAATGCTCGATGTAATTTTACAGACTGCCAAAACTTTACAAGTCAAAGCTGTCGCCATGTCTGGTTCACGAGCTTGTCCAAAAGCTCTAAAAGATGAATTTCAAGACTATGATGTGGTCTATATTGTGGATGACATAGATCATTTAACGAGTGACTTTTCTTGGTTGGACCAGTTTGGGAAACGAATTATCAAGCAAGAAGTCAGTCTTGGTAATCGTCGTCTCTATCTCATGCTCTTTGAAGATGGCAATCGTATCGATTTGACTTTTTGCCCTAAAGAACACATTCAAGAATGGGTGGATAGTGAAGCAGGGTTCACTGTTTTAGAAGATCCAGAAAATTTATTTGAACCTTATTTCCCAAATCCAGAGCGTTTCTGGATACATCCAACTACTGAAACGGATTTTAAAAATTCCTGCAATGAATTTTGGTGGGTGTCAGCCTACGTTGTCAAAGGAATCTGTCGCCATCAAGTCATTTATGCCACTGACCATCTCTACGGTATTTGTCAGAAAGAGTTGTTAAAAGTCCTAGCTTGGCAGGTAGCAAGTGATAAGGGAAAAGTAGACGTCGGCAAGAATTATAAGTATCTTTTTAACTATTTACCCATTAGTAAAGAAAAGGAATTTTCAAATCTGCTTGATTTCTCAAGTTTAGATAAAATCATTCAGTCTTTATTTGCTACGATGGCACTTTTCCACCAAGAAGCTCAGTCTCTTGCTAAAAAGATGGGATATGACTACGATAAGGAAGTGGCTGAGAAGATGATTCAGTACGCTGAAGAGAGACTTCTAAATCGCTGACTAATTTAAAAGATTAAACTACAGAAAGGATAGTTTGGTTATTTATAGTAACTGAACACCTTTTCTATAAAAAACTACTCTACATTCTTTGAAAGGAGTTGAACACGCCCTGAATGCTGTGTGAAAAAGATGAATTTTCTTGTGAGTTTTCTTACTTCAAGAATTTTCTATTTTCACTTGGTATTTTAAGGGCTTTGTATCCTATATGAGTAACATTCAAAACATGTCCCTTGAGGACATTATGGGAGAGCGCTTTGGTCGCTACTCCAAGTACATTATTCAAGACCGTGCTTTGCCGGATATTCGTGATGGCTTGAAGCCGGTTCAGCGTCGTATCCTTTATTCGATGAATAAGGATGGAAATACCTTTGACAAGAGTTACCGTAAATCGGCTAAGTCTGTCGGGAATATCATGGGGAATTTCCACCCACACGGTGACTCTTCTATCTATGATGCCATGGTTCGTATGTCACAGGACTGGAAAAATCGTGAGATTTTGGTCGAAATGCACGGTAACAATGGTTCTATGGACGGGGATCCACCTGCGGCGATGCGTTATACCGAGGCGCGTTTGTCTGAGATTGCAGGCTACCTTCTTCAGGATATCGAGAAAAAGACAGTTCCTTTTGCTTGGAACTTTGACGATACCGAGAAAGAACCTACTGTCTTACCAGCAGCCTTTCCCAACCTCTTAGTCAATGGTTCGACTGGGATTTCGGCTGGATATGCGACAGACATTCCACCGCATAATTTGGCTGAAGTTATTGATGCTGCGGTTTACATGATTGACCATCCAAGTGCCAAAGTTGACAAACTCATGGAATTTTTGCCTGGGCCAGACTTCCCTACAGGGGCGATTATCCAGGGACGTGATGAAATCAAGAAGGCCTATGAAACTGGGAAAGGACGCGTGGTTGTTCGTTCTAAGACTGACATTGAAAAGCTAAAAGGTGGCAAGGAACAAATCGTTATCACCGAGATTCCTTATGAAATCAACAAGGCCAATCTGGTTAAGAAAATCGATGATGTCCGTGTCAATAACAAGGTGGCAGGCATTGCTGAGGTTCGTGATGAGTCTGACCGTGACGGTCTTCGTATTGCTATTGAGCTTAAGAAAGATGCTAATACGGAGCTTGTTCTTAATTATCTCTTTAAATACACTGACCTGCAAATCAACTATAACTTCAACATGGTGGCTATTGACAATTTCACGCCTCGTCAGGTCGGGATTGTTCCAATCCTGTCTAGCTATATCGCCCACCGTCGTGAGGTGATTTTGGCTCGTTCACGCTTTGACAAGGAAAAGGCTGAGAAGCGTCTCCATATCGTCGAAGGTTTGATTCGCGTGATTTCGATTTTGGACGAAGTCATTGCTCTTATCCGCGCTTCTGAGAATAAGGCTGATGCCAAGGAAAACCTCAAGATTAGCTATGATTTTACAGAGGAGCAGGCTGAGGCCATCGTTACCTTGCAACTTTACCGCTTGACCAATACAGACGTGGTTGTCTTGCAGGAAGAAGAAGCAGAACTTCGTGAGAAGATTGCCACGCTTGCTGCTATTATTGGTGATGAACGTACCATGTACAATCTTATGAAGAAAGAACTTCGTGAGGTCAAGAAGAAATTTGCAACTCCGCGTTTGAGTTCTTTAGAAGATACAGCAAAAGTAATTGAGATTGATACAGCTAGTCTTATCGCTGAGGAAGATACCTACGTCAGCGTGACAAAGGCAGGTTACATCAAGCGTACCAGCCCACGTTCCTTTGCGGCTTCAACGCTGGAAGAAATTGGCAAACGTGACGACGATCGTTTGATCTTTGTTCAATCTGCCAAGACAACCCAGCACCTCTTGATGTTCACAAGTCTTGGAAATGTCATCTATCGACCAATCCATGAATTGGCAGATATTCGCTGGAAGGACATCGGAGAGCATCTGAGCCAGACCATTACAAACTTTGAAACTAACGAAGAAATCATCTATGTGGAAGTAGTAGATCAGTTTGATGATGCGACAACCTATTTTGCGGCGACTCGTCTCGGTCAAATCAAGCGTGTAGAACAAAAAGAATTCACTCCGTGGCGGACCTACAAGTCTAAGTCAGTTAAGTATGCTAAGCTCAAAGACGAGACAGACCAGATTGTAGTAGTGGCTCCGATTAAACTAGATGATGTTCTCTTGATTAGCCAAAATGGTTATGCCCTTCGTTTCAATATCGAAGAGGTTCCTGTTGTCGGTGCTAAGGCAGCAGGGGTCAAGGCTATGAATCTGAAAGAAGATGATGCGCTTCAGGCTGCCTTCATCTGTAATACCTCATCCTTCTACCTCTTGACTCAGCGTGGAAGTTTGAAACGTGTTTCTATTGAGGAAATTCCAGCAACCAGCCGTGCCAAACGAGGGCTACAAGTCTTGCGTGAGTTGAAAAACAAACCGCACCGTGTCTTTTTAGCAGGAGCAGTTGCAGAGCAAGGTTTCGTTGGTGATCTCTTCAGTACAGAAGTAGAAGAAAACGACCAGATTCTGCTTGTCCAATCCAATAAAGGGACAATCTATGAAAGCCGATTGCAAGACTTGAACCTGTCAGAACGAACCAGCAATGGTAGCTTCATCTCTGACACGATTTCCGATGAAGAAGTTTTTGACGCTTATCTTCAGGAAGCTTATACAGAATTTGAATCTAAGAAATGATAAACAACAATGAAAAGCTTTTCATTGAGAAATTTGTCAATCTATAGATTTCAAGAGTTAAATCTGATTATATATACAAAAACGAACAGTGCTACTTCCCAACTAATAGGGACTTATCCTGCTCGTTTTCTTGTTTGTAATGGTATAGACCACTTGATGTTTAAATGTGAAATTAGTAACATATGAGCAACTATACAAGTTTAGCTAATAAAAAATAATAATTTTTTAAGAAAACGATTGCATCTATAATATTTTTATGTTATACTCTTATTGTTTCAAGAAAGCGCGTTCAAGAAATAATTCGTTCAAATATATATAGGAGTTTTGTATGTCTCAAAACAAACAAGATAAAGGATTTCGTTTTTCTATTCGTAAACGTAGCGTTGGAGTGTGTGGCGTTGCCATTGCAACATTTTTGCTAGGTTCTGGCCTTGTATTTCAAACAAATGTAGTAAAAGCAACAGAACCAAGCGTTGCTGCAGTTGCTGGTGAAAATATTGCTGCTCATAAGTCTGCAAGTCAGAGTTCGACTGCTTATGAAGGGGAGGCTTCTAGAGCAGTTGACGGTAATCGTGATAATGCCTGGGACAATCGTTCAGTTACTCATACAGATTTTCAAGATCATTCTTGGTGGAAAGTTGATCTAGCAAAAGAAGAAGGTGTGGGAACTGTTCGTATTTACAATCGTGGAGATGGAGTTGTAGCGAATCGTTTATCTAATTTTGATGTTATTTTGTTGGATAAAGATGGTAAGGAAGTAACTCGCCAACATGTTGATAGCTTGAATAATAAACCAACAGTTGATGTTCAATTCTCAGGAGTTAATGCACGATATGTAAAAATTGAATTAAATAAATCTAAAACTCCTCTTAGTTTAGCAGAAGTTGAAGTATATCGTTCTGTAAAAGATGAAAAAGTAGTAGAAAGTAAGAAAACAGAAAACAAAGTTAAAACAGAAAATAAGGCAAAAACAGACTTTACTGCAGAACTAAATAACTATTTATTTGGTTTAAATTATGATAAGTTAAATATTTTAACTAGAAAAGGCGAAGCGTTAGAAAATTACACTAATACAAGCACAAAACAACAAGGAAATGAATTTGTGGTTGTGGAAAAAGTGAAGAAAAACCTTTCTAATGGTTCTGCAGATGTTGCCATTAATGGTAACGGAGATATCTTCTTAGGTGCTTTATTTAAAGCAAATCAAGACCTTCTAGAAAACAAACCACAACAAATTAGTTTAGATCGTAGCAAAGGTAGAATCAGTGTTGATTTACCAGGAATGGTAGGCGGAGATAGCTATGTAGATGCTAATCCAACTGTAAGTGGTATGCAGGAAGGTGTGAATACCTTGTTAAATCGTTGGCATGAAAAATATGCTGCGAAAAATCCTGCTCCAGCACGTATGCAGTACGAATCAACTTCTGCTTACAGCATGAATCAATTGAAAGCAAAATTCGGAAGTGATTTTGAAAAAGTCGGTGTTAATTTGAAAATTGACTTTGAGGCTGTAAACAAGGGTGAAAAACAAGTTGAAGTTGTTGATTTTAAACAAATTTACTATACTGCTAACTTTGATGCTCCAAAAAATCCATCAGATGTATTTGCGCCAGGAGTAACGGTTGATCAATTGAAAGCACGTGGAATTGATGATAAAACACCTCCTGTATACGTGTCAAGCGTTTCATACGGACGTCAAATGTATGTCAAATTTGAAACAACAAGCAAGAGTACAGAGTTGAAAGCAGCGATTAATGCTGTTATCAAAGGGGTGCCTATTAAACCAGAATCTGAATGGGCGCGTGTCTTGAAGAATACAACTGTAACCGTTTCAATCGTAGGAGGAAATGCTGATGGAGCTGCACGTGTTGTGACAGGTACAGTAGAAGATTTGAAGAAATTGATTCAAGAAGGAGCTACTTTCAGTACACAAAATCCTGCTGTTCCAATTTCTTATAAGACTGCATTCTTGAAAGATAATCAAGTAGCCACAATTCAAAGCAATACAGACTACATTGAAACTAAAGTGACTTCATACAAAAATGGTTATCTCAATTTACAACATAAGGGAGCTTATATTGCTCGTTACTATGTTTACTGGGATGAAGTAACTTATGATAAGGATGGAATTGAAAGCATTCGCTCACGTCAATGGGAAGATAATGGTAAAAACAGAACAGCTGGCTTCCAAACTGAACTTCAATTTAAAGGAAATGTACGTAATATACGCGTGAAGATTCAAGAAAAAACAGGTCTTGTTTGGGAACCTTGGCGTACAGTTTATAATCGTACAGACCTTCCTCTTGTTCAAAAACGTACAATTATTAATTCAGGTACAACACTAAGACCAAAATACGATGAAAAAGTTGAAAATAACTAATTTTTCACTTGTAAAAGGAATCAGTTCGAAGAGCTGGTTCTTTTTATGGCTCTTTGTCAACTGTAGTGGGTTGAAGAAAAGCTAAGATCTAGAAAGGACAAATTTCGTCCTTTCTTTTTTGATA
>CAJNBS010000009.1 GCA_905221065.1 bacterium | reverse complement strand
CAAGCTATCGCAAGCGGAAAACAAATCAAGGATAAAGCGAATGCGACACAAACGGAAGTAGATAATGCGACAAGTGCAATCACTGACGCTAAAGCAGCATTAGGTGGTCAAGACACGAATAAGACAGCGTTAACGACAGCACTTTCAGGTGAAACAACAACGAAAGCAAGTTCAGCTTACTATAATGCGACACCAGAAAAACAAAGAGTCTATGACCAAGCTATCGCAAGCGGAAAACAAATCAAGGATAAAGCGAATGCGACACAAACGGAAGTAGATAATGCGACAAGTGCAATCACTGACGCTAAAGCAGCATTAGGTGGTCAAGACACGAATAAGACAGCGTTAACGACAGCACTTTCAGATGACGCAACAACGAAAGCAAGTTCAGCTTACTATAATGCGACACCAGAAAAACAAAGAGTCTATGACCAAGCTATCGCAAGCGGAAAACAAATCAAGGATAAAGCGAATGCGACACAAACGGAAGTAGATAATGCGACAAGTGCAATCACTGACGCTAAAGCAGCATTAGGTGGAGTCGCAACAAACAAAGACGCACTCCGAACAGCAACAAGCACAGAAGACGCAGCAACAAAAGCAACAGCAGCGTACTACAATGCCGAAGCAAGTAAGAAAGCCACATACGACCAAGCGGTAACAGCAGGTAAAGCAGTATTAGCAAGAGATAATGCGACACAAACAGAAGTAAATGACGCAGTATCAGCAATAAACACAGCTAAGAATGCATTAAATGGAAATTATGTATCATCGACATCATCAACTGTTCAACCTAGTCATCCTGTTCAGAATGATTCTTCTGCTCAAGCATCTCCATCTGTTCCAACTTCTCAACCTACACAACCAGATGGAGAGGGGCAACCTTCAACTCCTGTCCAAGCTTCAAGTACAGATAATACTGTAACTCCAGATGAAGATTCAATTCGTGACAAAGAACCTTCAACACTGTCAGCTGATCAATCTAGAACAGACAGAAGTATGGAAGATGTAGATAAGGAAGAATCGCCTGTTTCAGCTAAACAGCAATTAGACAAGTCAGAACTTCGTACTTTATCTTATGAATTAGAAGAACGTTTGAAAGCCTTGACAAAGGTATCAGATGCGAAAATTGATGCAGCCAAAACTGTTCTCCTAGATGCTAAGAAAGCTATTTCAGACAGTGATTTAACAGAACAAGGTTTGCGTGATGCAGTAGAAGCTGTTAAGAAAGCCTTAGCATCTCTTAAAGATGTAAAAGTAAATGACGTTGATAGCAAAACTGCACAAGACAAGAGCGATGTTAAGAAAGTAGCAGAAGATAGCAAGGATTCAGATAAGATGTCTGAAACATACTCAGTACCAACAGGAGTGTTTGTAGCAGGTCTTCTTGCTCTGTTAGGAGTAATTATTTTCTGGTTGATTCGTCGTAAGAAAGATTCAGAACTCAAGCAATTAAGTATTGAATTGACTAAGGTTCTAGAACAACAAGATGTAGCAAAAGCAGACAAAAAAGTCCTAGCTAAAGCCCAAAAACTTCTCCAAGAAACTCTTGATTTCGTGAAAGAAGAAAGTGGCTCAGCAGAGACAGAAGCTAAGTTAGTAGAACAATTGAAAGCAATCATTTCTAAGCTTAAGTAATAGCAAAAAAAGTGAAATGTTGGATTAGAAAGATATTTCTATAAAAGCTAAGATCTAGTGGCTCTTTGTCAACTGTAATAGGTTGAAGAAAAGCTAATATTTAGAAGAGGCTGGGTAGAAAGTCTTTAAAATCAGAAAAACGCATAATATCAGGTGTTGAAACCTTGATACTATGCGTTTTATTGTGGGAAGATTTACTTCATTTTCTCCTGAAATTGAGTTTTTGCCCATCCTTTTTGTGATATTTAGAGCGATGAAAATATTATTATAGGGCTGGTTTTTTATAGTTCAATTGACTATAAAACGACCGAGTTCACTGGTACCCTTCGCTCTTCAGAAGAAAGAGAAGTTTCTTGGGTTCAAAAAGACCAGATTCCAAACTTGGATCTGGTCTATGATATACTACCCTTGATGGAGATGATGGAAGCTCCTGACAAGTCAGAGTTTTTCTACCCTCGCCGTACAGAATACGATTGGGAGAAAGAAATCTTCTAGTCTTTTACTAAATAGCCAAGTTGGTCCAAGGCCTCCTCGATATAGTGGAGGTCTTGTTGTGTCTCTGCTTCGACTAGGTGATAATGGATGCCATCTGTCAATTCAGATAAAGGTCTAAAGTCTGAATGCTCGACTTGTTCTAGAAAATGCTGAACATCTCTGCGGCAAGACAGTTTCAGCAAGGTTTCAATTTCTCCATAAACGGGATGGTCAATCAAGGTGTTTTGGACACGTCCACCATTATCTACGATAGCAAGGAGTTCTTGACCGATTTCTTCAACTTCATGTTTAACTTTGAAAAGTTTGTGGACATAAGGGTTAGTATCAATTTGCTTATAGACGTAGCCACGATTAGTGGATAGGATAGGAGCGCCATCGGCTCTCAAAATTGCAATGTCCTGTACAATGACCTGACGTGTGACATGAAAATGTTCAGCCAAACTTTGGCCATTGAGGGCTTTAGGAGCTTCTTTTAAGCGTTGGAGCAGGGCTTGTTTGCGATCTTTTGTCATAGTTTTCCTTTTAACGGCGTTTTCGAAGCACTTTATAGACAGCTAGTGCTAATGTATAGTCTACCATACTATGGATAATTGTGCCAAATCCAACTAGCACAAATAGAACATAAAACATATTTTCTACATTAGTACCAGAAGTTGCGTAAAAAAGGACGCAGGCTAATACTTCAGCAAGAGCATGAACGATAGCCAAAACAAAATTGAAAACCCAGGAAGATTTTGGTTTATCTAGGGTATCGGGGAATTTTTGTAAGTAAAGAGCTCCTAGAGTCCCAAAAAAGATATGGGAAAAAGCTCGAAAAACGATAACCATAGGATAGCCAGCCATCAAAAATCCAAAACTAGAGGCTAGGATGACAAAAACTGCCATCAAGGGCGATAAGAACATGGCGATAAAAATAGCAATGTGGCTCCCCAAAGTGTAAGAAGCAGGTGGAATGACAATCTTAAAGGGCATAACAATGGGAATCAAAATCGCAATAGCCGTTAAGAGGGCCGTCATTGTCATAAATTGGGTCTTTTTTCGTGTATTCATAAGAATCTCCTTTTTATATGTATATACACTAGTATAGTACAATAAACAAGACAATAAAGCAAGGATTTACTTGGGTTTATAGGTCATTTTTAAGTTGAAAGCTGGTAAAAATTTCACTAAAAAACAAACTACATCAAACAAAATCTCCACCTTCGAGCTTGAAAGCGGAGATTGTTTTTATTTCTTCAAAGTTTGCAGTCTTGGAACAATGGCTAGGGTTAGAACTGCAGAAATAACTAATTCAGCAATCGAATTTGTTGAGATAACGGTTGCTAAGAGTTTTTGGATATTACCATCAAAGACATTTCCAAAAAGGTAGAAAATTCCACCAAGTACAAAGACTGTGTTGGTAAGTGAACCAAGGGCACCTGCTAGAATCAGACCGGTCTTGTTTTTCATCAGTTTATAGACTAGATAAGGAGTTAAACCAATCAAAATACGTGGGACGATGGCAATGATAGCTGAGTAGATATTTCCGTTTGGTACAAATGGGGAGAAGAGGTAGCTTGTCGGCAGAATCGTAATCGTATTAACTGTCAAGCTAAGAAGCCCCATCAAAAATCCAAGTGTAACCCCAACTCGTGGACCGTAAATAATGCTAGCAATAATGACAGGAATATGAACGATAGTCGGTTTGATTGGGAATGGAAAAAGGTTAAAGATAAGTGAGCTCAGAAAGTGAATCACGAGCATGGTTGCAAAGAAGATAGCAATGGGCGCAATATTAGAGCGTTTTTTCATCGAGAGTTTCCTTTATTCTTTCTAAAATAATTGTGAGGTCAGCTAAGGCCCCTCGTCCGTGGTCTCCACAAGCTAGTAGGGATTCCTTAGGAGCAATCAGCTGATAGCCGTAGGTTTCTAATGTTTTCAGATTAGCCTGAGTTGCTGGATGGTCATACATTTTTGTATTCATTGCTGGTGCGATGAGTTTGGGAATATGACTTGGCAGGGCTAAAGCTGTACTGGTCACCATGTTGTCCGCAAAGCCGTGGGCTAGTTTTGCAATAGTGTTAGCAGTTGCAGGTACCACGATAAATAAATCCGCTTTTTTTCCAAGTTCGATATGATTAACCTGATCAGGATAGGGTTCCTTCATGACATCTAGGTGGACAGGATTCTGTGATAAGACCTGTAGTGTCAAAGGTTGAATAAACTCTGTAGCAGCCTGAGTCATTAAGACAGTGACTTGATGGCCTTGTTTTTTTAGAGAACTAACTAAATCTGCCGACTTGTAAGAGGCGATTGAGCCTGTTACAGCCAAGAGAATATTTGCCATAGCTTTCCTTTCTAAGAATGATAGGCTTGAATTTTTTCAAGGAGGAGTTTTGCAATTTCTTCTTTAGTCTGGACTGTTTGAAGATGATTCTTCTCAACAAAGATAGCTCGGTGTTGGTTTACTGAGATTTGAGTGAGGTCATTTGCAATGATTAAGTCTGCTTGGTTCTTGATAAGACTTTTTCTAGCAATGTCAACCAGATGGTCTTCGGTAACATCAACCAGCAGTTTGAAACCAATCAGATGAATAGCAGGATTCCACTCCTTTACTAGAGAGATGATTTTGGGTGTCTTTTTAAGGAACAAAACCTGAACATCGTCAGTTGAAGAAATCTTAGCTTGATGATTCTGCTTGCTTAAAAATTCTTCTAGATTGGAACTAGCCTGGACCTCCTCCAGCCCTGTCATATAAACAGGAGTGTAGTCGGATACAGCCATTGAATGAATCAAGACTTGATAATCCTTGACACGTTCTTGCATTTCCACTAGAAGGTCGTTGGTATTAGCAATTTCTCGAATGCTTAGGTTGGGATGGGCTTCTGGCTTCAGAGCTCGTTTTGTTGTTATCAAACAAACTTCATGCCCAGCAGCCAGCAAAGTCTCTGTGATGATTTTCCCTAAGCGCCCTGTAGAATGGTTAGTGATAGAGCGGACGCTATCGATTGCTTCACTGGTACCGCCCGATGTAACTAAAATTTTCATAGCACTATTGTACACAAAAATAAACGGTAAGTAAAATGAAAGCGATAAATTTTTGGTAAAAACGAAGATTTACTATAGTTTCAAACTATAAAGCCATATAAAATTTAAGAAAGGACTCTAAAAACCTTGAAAACAGGGATATTTACGAACGTTTAGAGAGTTTAAGGATGTTAAAAATCTTGTTTTGTGTTATAATGAATTATCATATAAGAGGTTAGAGGAGTTTTGAATGAAAACAGATATTGAAATCGCACAGAGTATTGAGTTGAAGCCAATCGTTGATGTTGTAGAGAAACTGGGTATTTCTTACGATGATTTGGAGTTGTACGGAAAGTACAAGGCTAAACTCAGCTTTGATAAAATTCGTGCAGTTGAGAGCAATCCAGTTGGGAAATTGATTTTGGTTACTGCCATTAACCCAACACCAGCAGGTGAAGGAAAATCAACTATTACCATTGGTCTGGCGGATGCCTTGAATAAGATTGGCAAGAAAACCATGATTGCTATCCGCGAACCATCTCTTGGTCCAGTTATGGGGATCAAGGGTGGTGCTGCTGGTGGTGGTTACGCCCAAGTTCTCCCAATGGAAGACATCAACCTCCACTTTACTGGAGACATGCATGCCATTACAACTGCCAACAATGCTCTTTCTGCCTTGATTGACAACCACTTGCACCAAGGGAATGAGCTTGGAATTGACCAACGTCGTATCCTCTGGAAACGTGTTGTGGACTTGAACGACCGAGCCCTTCGCCACGTAACCGTTGGACTTGGTGGTCCTCTAAACGGTATTCCACGTGAGGATGGTTTTGATATTACAGTTGCTTCTGAAATCATGGCCATTCTTTGCTTGGCAACAGACATCGAGGACTTGAAACGCCGTTTGGCGAATATCGTTATCGGTTATCGTTATGACCGTACGCCTGTTTCTGTTGGTGATTTGCAGGTCGAGGGTGCTTTAGCATTAATCTTGAAGGATGCTATTAAGCCAAACTTGGTTCAGACAATTTACGGTACACCTGCCTTTGTACATGGTGGTCCATTTGCCAATATCGCTCACGGATGTAACTCTGTCTTGGCAACGACAACAGCTCTTCACTTGGCTGATTACACAGTTACAGAAGCTGGTTTTGGTGCAGACCTTGGTGCTGAGAAATTCCTTGATATTAAGACTCCAAACTTACCAACATCTCCAGATGCAGTTGTCATTGTCGCAACCCTTCGTGCCCTTAAGATGAATGGTGGCGTGGCTAAAGACGCTTTGACAGAGGAAAATGTGGAGGCGGTTCGTGCCGGTTTTGCTAACTTGAAACGCCACGTTGAAAATATCCGTAAGTTCGGTATTCCAGCAGTAGTAGCTATCAACGAATTTGTATCTGATACAGAAGCTGAAATCGCAGCCTTGAAAGAACTCTGTGCCTCAATTGATGTTCCAGTTGAGCTGGCTAGTGTTTGGGCTGATGGTGCAGAAGGTGGAGTAGCACTTGCCGAAACAGTTGTTAAGACTATCGCTGAAAACCCAGCTAACTATAAACGTTTGTATGACAATGACCTTTCTGTCCAAGAAAAGATTGAAAAGATTGTTACTGAAATCTATCGTGGTAGCAAAGTGAGCTTTGAGAAGAAAGCTCAAACACAAATAGCTCAAATCGTTCAAAACGGTTGGGACAAATTGCCAATCTGTATGGCTAAAACTCAGTATAGTTTCTCTGACAATCCAAATGCACTTGGAGCACCTGAAAACTTTGAAATTACCATTCGTGAATTGGTACCAAAATTAGGTGCAGGTTTCATCGTTGCCCTAACTGGTGATGTGATGACCATGCCAGGACTTCCAAAACGACCAGCCGCCCTCAACATGGATGTTGAAAGCGATGGAACAGTTCTAGGCTTGTTCTAGTATATTGAATTTGACTTTAAATGAGTTTGGAAATACTATCCAAGCTCATTTTTTATCTAGATATAAGAAGTTGCCTTTTACACGTAAGCAGTCTAGGTAAAGATATTTTCCCTGATTTCTGATATAATAGAAATATTGACTTCAAGAGTAAGGAAGAGAAGATGAACGCATTATTGAATGGAATGAATGACCGTCAGGCTGAGGCGGTGCAAACGACAGAAGGTCCCTTGTTGATCATGGCGGGAGCTGGTTCTGGAAAGACCCGAGTTTTGACCCACCGCATTGCTTATTTGATTGATGAAAAGCTGGTCAATCCTTGGAATATCTTGGCCATTACCTTTACTAATAAGGCTGCGCGTGAGATGAAGGAGCGTGCTTATAACCTTAATCCAGCTACTCAGGACTGTTTGATTGCGACCTTCCATTCCATGTGTGTTCGTATTCTGCGTCACGATGCGGACCATATTGGCTACAACCGAAATTTCACTATTGTAGATCCTGGAGAACAGCGAACTCTCATGAAACGCATTCTCAAGCAGTTGAACTTGGATCCTAAAAAATGGAATGAACGGAGCATTTTAGGGACTATTTCCAATGCTAAGAATGATTTGATTGATGATGTGACTTATGCTGCCCAAGCTGGCGATATGTATACGCAAATCGTAGCTCAGTGTTATACAGCCTATCAGAAAGAGCTTCGCCAGTCAGAGTCGGTTGACTTTGATGATTTGATTATGCTGACCTTGCGTCTCTTTGATCAAAATCCTGATGTCTTGACCTACTACCAGCAGAAGTTCCAATACATCCACGTTGATGAGTACCAAGATACCAACCACGCTCAGTACCAACTGGTCAAACTCTTAGCTTCGCGCTTTAAAAATATCTGTGTGGTTGGAGATGCGGACCAATCTATCTACGGTTGGCGTGGGGCTGATATGCAGAATATCTTGGACTTCGAAAAGGATTATCCTCAAGCCAAGGTTGTTTTGTTGGAGGAGAATTACCGTTCCACTAAAACAATTCTTCAAGCGGCTAACGAGGTTATTAAAAACAATAAAAATCGCCGTCCTAAGAATCTCTGGACCCAAAATGCTGATGGGGAGCAAATCGTTTACTATCGTGCCAATGATGAACTGGACGAGGCTGTATTTGTAGCCAGAACCATCGATGAACTTAGTCGCAGTCAAAACTTTCTTCACAAGGATTTTGCAGTTCTCTATCGGACTAATGCGCAATCTCGTACCATTGAGGAAGCCCTGCTTAAGTCCAATATCCCATATACTATGGTCGGCGGAACCAAGTTCTACAGCCGTAAGGAAATCCGAGATATTATCGCTTATCTCAACCTCATTGCCAATTTGAGTGACAATATCAGTTTTGAACGCATTATCAACGAGCCTAAACGTGGAATCGGCCCAGGTACTGTTGAGAAAATCCGTGATTTTGCGAATATGCAGGATATGTCTATGCTAGATGCTTCAGCCAATATTATGTTGTCTGGTATCAGAGGGAAAGCAGCCCAATCTATCTGGGATTTTGCTAATATGATTCTGGATTTGCGGGAGCAACTGGACCACTTAAGCATTACAGAGTTGGTTGAGGCTGTTCTAGAAAAAACAGGTTACGTCGATATTCTTAATGCCCAAGCGACCTTAGAAAGCAAGGCTCGGGTAGAAAACATCGAGGAGTTCCTCTCTGTGACGAAAAACTTTGACGACACCTCTGATGGGCCAGAAGATGAAACTGGTTTGGACAAACTGAGTCGTTTCTTAAATGACTTGGCCTTGATTGCCGACACAGATTCAGGTAGTCAGGAGACATCAGAAGTAACCTTGATGACCCTACATGCTGCCAAAGGTCTCGAATTTCCAGTTGTCTTTTTGATTGGGATGGAAGAAAATGTCTTCCCTCTTAGCCGTGCGGCTGAAGATCAAGATGAATTGGAAGAAGAGCGCCGTCTTGCCTATGTAGGTATCACACGTGCAGAGAAAATTCTCTATCTGACCAATGCCAACTCACGCCTGCTTTTTGGTCGTACCAACTACAACCGTCCGACTCGTTTTATTAACGAAATCAGTTCAGACTTGCTTGAGTATCAAGGATTGGCCAGCCCAGCAAATACAAGCTTTAAGGCATCTTATAGCAGTGGTGGGGTTGCCTTCGGTCAAGGTATAAGTCTTGCCCAGGCCATCCAAGACCGTAAACGTGGCGCGGCACCAAAATCTATCCAGTCAAGCGGCCTTCCATTTGGTCAATTTTCAGCTGGTGCAAAATCTGCGTCTAGTGAGACAAATTGGTCCATTGGTGACATTGCTCTCCATAAGAAATGGGGAGAGGGAACTGTTCTGGAAGTTTCGGGTAGCGGTGCTACGCAGGAATTAAAAATCAATTTCCCAGAAGTTGGTTTGAAAAAACTTTTAGCCAGTGTAGCCCCAATTGAGAAAAAAATCTAATTTTTCATCCTTCTCACGAATAATAAAGTGAGGAGGATTTTTATGTACAGTATTTCATTCCAAGAAGATTCACTATTGCCAAGAGAAAGACTTGCCCAAGAAGGAGTGGAGGCGCTCAGTAACCAAGAGTTACTAGCTATTTTACTCAGGACAGGGACACGTCAGGCCAGTGTTTTTGAAATTGCCCAGAAAGTCTTGAACAATCTTTCAAGCCTAACGGATTTGAAAAAAATGACCCTGCAGGAATTGCAGAGTCTATCTGGTATCGGCCGTGTTAAGGCCATAGAGTTACAAGCCATGATTGAGCTGGGCCATCGTATTCACAAACATGAAACCCTTGAGATGGAGAGTATTCTCAGCAGTCAAAAGCTGGCCAAGAAGATGCAACAGGAATTGGGGGACAAAAAACAAGAGCACCTGGTGGCGCTCTATCTCAATACTCAAAATCAAATCATCCATCAACAGACCATTTTTATCGGCTCAGCTACCCGCAGTATTGCTGAACCGCGAGAGATTCTTCACTATGCCATCAAGCATATGGCGACCTCTCTCATCTTGGTCCACAATCATCCTTCAGGAGCGGTAGCGCCTAGTCGAAATGATGATCATGTCACTAAACTTGTTAAAGAAGCCTGCGATCTGATGGGAATTGTTCTCTTAGACCATTTGATTGTCTCTCACTCCAGTTACTTTAGTTATCGAGAAAAGACAGATTTAATCTAAAGTTCATTAACGATATAGTCAAAGAGGTTTTTATCTTTGGGACGATTTTCAAATAGAAATTCTGGATGCCACTGGACACCGAGAAAGGCAACATCATCCGTACTTATGACAGCTTCAATGATACCATCCTTAGGATCATGAGCCGCAATCTTTAAGTTGGGAGCTAAATCCTTGATACTCTGGTGGTGGAAGGAGTTGATATGGGAGATTTCTCCATAGATTTCTCGAAGAACAGTATCAGGTTCTGTCACCAAACGCTGGGTTGTGTACTCAGCAGAACAATCCTGCCAGTGGTCTTCGATATCTTGATACAGAGTTCCGCCCATGGCAACGTTAAAGAGTTGAGTCCCACGACAGACAGAGAAAATTGGCTTTTTCTGTTTGATAGCTTCCTTGATGAGGGCTAGTTCGAAGATATCTCTTTGAAGGTGGTAGTCATCGCTATCAATGGTTTTTGGTTCACCATAGAATTTAGGATCAACATTTTGCCCACCTGTCAAGATGAGCTTGTCAATCATACTGATATAGTGGCAGGCCATTTCTTGATCACCAATCGGTAGGATGATGGGAATCCCTCCAGCGTCTTTAACGCCTTCCACAAAGCCTTTTGCTGCGTAGCTCATCATGATGTCATCATCTGGATGAGTTTTTTCGTTTCCTGTAATCCCAATAACTGGTTTTTTCATAAAATGATTTTCGCTTTCTAATCCTCTTTTCGCATGAAATAGAGGAGGGTTTGGAGTTCACTTGTTAAATCGACATATTGAACGACCACGTCTTTTGGTAAATGCAGATGGACTGGTGAAAAACTGAGAATCCCTTTCACGCCAGCATCCACCAAGAGATTGGCAACCTCTTGTGATTTGACGCTAGGAACAGTCAGGATAGCAGTCTTCACATCAGCATCCTGGATTTTATCCTTAATTTGAGAAATTCCGTAAATAGGAATCCCATCAGGAGTTTGGCTACCGACTTCAGGATGGTCATCTAGGTCAAAGGCCATGATAATCTTCATCTTGTTACGCTCATGGAAGCGATAGTGGAGAAGGGCATGGCCCATATTTCCAATGCCAACTAGCATGACATTGGTAATAGAGTTATCATTGAGCAAATCGGCAAAAAACGTCATCAGTTTTTTGACATCATAGCCAAAACCACGACGACCTAGTTCACCAAAATAGGAAAAATCACGACGTACGGTCGCTGAATCAATCCCAATGGCCTCTGCGATTTGCTTAGAGTTGGCACGTTCAATCTTTTCTGCATGAAATCTCTTAAAAATTCGATAGTAGAGAGAGAGTCTTTTCGCTGTAGCTTTTGGAATAGCAGACCGTTTATCTTTCACAAAATCACAACCTTTCTATTCTTCTATTTTATAGAAACATTGTGAAAAAATCAACAAAAACAAGAAAAAACTAAGAAAAATCTTAGTTTTGATGTGAAAAATCTGCATGTGATAGAAAACGGTAGAGGTCTCCTACCAGCCCCTGATAAACTTCTTGTCCCTTAAAGGTCAAAGAAGTCACATAAAGTGTATCTGGTAGGGTCACACAGCCTGACAAAGCCAGCATGAGTGCCTCATAATCCTCGTACTTGAGAGTCCGCTCTACATGATAGCTGTCTTTATAGGTTAGTTCAAACATATGGGACCTATCTTTCAGATTTTGTAAAGACACCACGTTCTACCAAACTATCCATGAGGAAGTAGAATTTTTCCTGATGAATGTGGTGGTCTTCTGATTTGAAAATATCAACCAGACGAAGACCAAACTTGTCAGTGATATTGATTTTAGCCCCTGTGAGTTCCTTGTTAATGATGATTTTGAGTTGGAAGCCTTCACCGCTGTTTGGAACCTTTTCAAGTAGGCGAGTCAGTTCATAGTTACCAACTTTTGTTTCAAAAAAAGTGTTGTCCTTGAGGGTGAATTTCTTAACAGAAGGGCTAAGAGTGTAGTCGTAACGACAATTTTTTAACTGAATGGTTTTTTCAAATGCCATATGGCTAACCTCCGATAATTTCTTTTAAGGTTTTTGCGAGGGTTTCTAGGTCTTCAACAGTATTTTGTGGAGACAAACTGATGCGAACGGATTCCTTCAAGCGTTCTGAATTTGCCCCGTACATGGCTTCGAGAACATGGCTGGATTGGACAACACCTGCCGTGCAAGCTGAGCCAGTAGAGATAGAAATTCCAGCTAAATCTAGCCGAAGGAGCAAGAGGTCGTTTTTCTGCCCAGGAAATCCAATATTGAGAACATAAGGGAGATGATCTTGTCCTCTATTCAGATAATACTGAACTCCCTCAAGCTCTGCAAGAAAGGCGGTTTCTAGATTTTGTACATGTTGGAAATGTTCTTCTTGTTTTTCTAGGTCTTCTTTTAGGGCTGCAACCATAGCAACGATAGCAGCTAGATTTTCAGTCCCTGCACGTTTTTTCTGTTCTTGGTCTCCGCCATGAAGATAGGAATCAAAGTCCATGCTTGATGCGTAGAGGAAGCCGATTCCCTTAGGACCATGGAATTTATGAGCCGAAGCAGTGAGAAAATCAATGCCCAATTCTTCTGGATGAATAGGGATTTTACCGATAGCCTGAACTGCATCAACATGATAGGTAGCAGAGTGTTGCTTGAGTATTTGGCCAATTTCAGCAATGGGAAGTAGGTTTCCAGTCTCATTATTGGCAAACATGGTAGAGACCAAAATCGTATCGTCACGTAAGGCCTCTTGAATTTGCTGGGCGGTGATTTCCTGATTTTTTGGCTGGATAATGGTTACTTCAAAACCGAAGTGTTGAACCAAGTATTCAATTGTTTCAAGGACAGCATGGTGCTCAATGGCAGTTGTGATGATATGTTTTCCTTGCTCTTGGTGACGAAGGCAGTAGCCAATGATGGCAGTATTGTTGCCTTCAGTCCCACCAGAAGTGAAAAAGATATGTTGAGGTTTTGTCCCGAGTAACTGGGCTAGTTCCTGACGGGCTTCTCTCAAGAGTTTGCCAGCTTGACGACCATGACCATGGATACTAGATGGATTGCCATGGGTTTCTTGCATAACCTTAGTCATAGCTGAAATAGCAACTGCTGACATAGGAGTCGTCGCAGCATTGTCCAAATAAATCAAAGAATCACCTTATTTCTTTTTGTTGTAAGCAAAGAGTGGGCTGACTGGTTTTCTTTCGTGAATACGGACGATAGCATCACCAATTAACTCACTAGCAGTGATGTAGCATACGTTTTTAGGAGTTTTTTCTTTTGTTGCTACTGAATCAGTCACAAGAATTTCTTTAATCTTAGTATTGTCAAGAAGTTCAGCAGCTCCTTCTACGAAGAGGCCGTGGCTAGAAACAGCATAAATTTCTGTAGCGCCTTCACGTTCAACGATTTTAGCAGCTTCAGAGAAGGTACGTCCTGTATTCAGAATATCGTCAATTAAGATAGCTTTTTTACCTTCCACATCACCGATGATATAGCCTTCGTTGCGAGTTGCATCGTCTTGAGGGTAGTCGATAATGGCGATAGGAGCATCAAGATATTCAGCCAAGCTACGAGCGCGTTTCACACCTGAATTTTTAGGGCTAACGACAACAACATCTGAGCCAAGGAGACCCTTATCGCAGTAATGTTTAGCAAATAGGGGAACTGTGTAGAGGTTATCGACAGGAATATCAAAGAAACCTTGAACCTGAACGGCATGCAAATCAAGCGTAAGGACACGGTCAACCCCAGCCTTAACCAGCATATTAGCGACTAGTTTAGCTGTAAGTGGCTCACGTGGTGAAGCGATACGGTCTTGACGTGCATAGCCAAAATATGGAAGGACAACGTTGATACTGTGGGCACTTGCGCGAACACAAGCGTCGACCATGATCAACAATTCCATTAGGTGGTTGTTAACAGGGAAACTTGTAGACTGGATGATGTAAACATCATAACCACGGACACTTTCTTCAATATTTACTTGGATTTCTCCGTCTGAAAATTGACGTGATGACAGTTTTCCAAGTGGCATACCGACAGCATCCGCAATTTTTTGTGCAATCTCTTGGTTAGAGTTGAGCGCGAAAAGTTTCATATTTTTTCTATCTGACATTATAGACCGTCCTCTGTAAACTTTATAAAACCTAGTTATAGCTGCCTTGCATATATGAACTAGGATATATGTATTTTTATCTTTTCTATTTTACCAAAAAATGAAGATTATTTCAGCTTTTTTTCATGCTTTTGACAAATCGAACCAATTTTGAAGGAGATTTTTGATAAGCAATCTGATTTTTCTCTAAAAATTGCTGGAAATCTTGCTTGCCTTGCTCGTGATTTTCCACTTCAAGCTCTAATTCGTAATCCATAATATCAAAGTACTGACTCTCATCTAGTGCCATGAGACCGATAGCTGTTTGCATTTCATAGCGAAGCGTTGTTAGACAACCAAGGACCTGCCATTTTTTACTTTGGATACCATGTTTAGCCAATTCATCCAGCACCAGTCCTTGAGGAAGTTCTTCCTTACTCAGATAATCTTCAGCATCTGTTAGTTCCAATTTTTGATTGTATTCCATGTTTCCAACACTTTGAGGGACTTTGAGTGTCAATTCAGCCCAGTCTTCAAAGGTTCGAATGCGCATAGCGACTTTCTTTTCTCGTAGTTCAAAATCAGGCGTGTCGATGTAGTAATTTTTTTGAAGAACAGGTGTAACACCTGTGAACTGGTCTTTTAGACGATTGTATTCATCTTTTTTCAAGAGTGTTTTCAATTCAATTTCTAAATGTTTCATTTTTCTTACCTTTTCTTTATCGTTGAAAGCGGATTTATGATATAATAGCTTTGTATTTATTGTATATAAATCTGGAGAAAAAATCAAAGATATTTTTGAAGGATAATATGAGAACAAGGGAGAATATATGACCTTAGAATGGGAAGAATTTCTAGATCCTTACATTCAAGCTGTTGGTGAGTTAAAGATTAAACTTCGTGGTATTCGTAAGCAATATCGTAAGCAAAATAAGCATTCTCCGATTGAGTTTGTGACTGGTCGGGTCAAGCCAATTGAGAGTATAAAAGAAAAAATGGCCCGTCGCGGCATTACTTATGCGACCTTAGAACACGATTTGCAGGATATTGCTGGCTTACGTGTGATGGTCCAGTTTGTAGATGACGTCCGAGAAGTGGTGGAGATTTTGCGCAAGCGTCAGGATATGCGAATCATACAGGAGCGAGATTACATTACTCATCGAAAGGCTTCAGGATACCGTTCCTATCATGTGGTAGTAGAATATACGGTTGACACTATTAATGGAGCCAAGACTATTTTGGCAGAAATTCAAATACGTACCTTGGCCATGAATTTCTGGGCAACGATAGAACATTCTCTCAACTACAAGTACCAAGGGGATTTCCCAGAGGAGATTAAGAAGCGACTGGAAATTACGGCCAAGATTGCCCATCAGTTGGATGAAGAAATGGGCAAAATTCGTGATGATATCCAAGAAGCCCAGGCTCTTTTTGATCCTTTGAGTAGAAAATTAAATGACGGTGTAGGAAATAGTGACGATACAGATGAAGAATACAGGTAAACGAATTGACTTGATAGCCAATAGAAAACCGCAGAGTCAAAGGGTTTTGTATGAATTGCGAGATCGTTTGAAGAGAAATCAGTTTATACTCAATGATACCAATCCGGACATTGTCATTTCCATTGGTGGGGATGGCATGCTCTTGTCGGCCTTTCATAAGTACGAAGACCAGCTTGATAAGGTGCGCTTTATCGGTCTTCATACTGGACATTTGGGTTTTTATACCGACTATCGTGATTTTGAGTTGGATAAGTTAATGACTAATTTGCAGCTAGATACTGGAGCAAGGGTTTCTTATCCTGTTTTGAATGTGAAGGTTTTTCTTGGAAATGGAGAGGTCAAGATTTTTCGTGCTCTTAATGAAGCCAGCATCCGCAGGTCTGATCGAACCATGGTAGCAGATATTGTCATCAATGGTGTTCCCTTTGAACGCTTTCGCGGAGATGGCTTAACAGTTTCAACCCCTACTGGTAGTACAGCCTATAACAAGTCGCTCGGTGGAGCTGTTTTACACCCTACCATTGAAGCTCTTCAGTTGACGGAAATTGCTAGCCTAAACAATCGTGTCTATCGAACGCTGGGTTCTTCTATTATTGTTCCTAAGAAGGATAAGATTGAACTCATTCCAACGAGAAACGATTACCATACCATTTCGGTTGACAATAGTGTGTATTCTTTCCGCAATATCGAGCGAATCGAGTATCAAATTGATCATCATAAGATTCACTTTGTTGCGACTCCTAGCCATACCAGTTTCTGGAACCGTGTTAAGGATGCTTTCATCGGCGAGGTGGATGAATGAGGTTTGAATTTATCGCAGATGAGCATGTCAAGATTAAGACCTTTTTGAAAAAGCACGAGGTTTCTAAGGGACTTTTGGCCAAGATTAAGTTTCGAGGTGGTGCAATTCTGGTCAATGATCAACCGCAAAATGCAACGTATCTATTGGATATTGGGGACCGCGTTACTATCGATATTCCTGCTGAGGAAGGCTTTGAAACTCTAGAAGCAATCGAGCGTCCACTGAATATTCTCTATGAGGATGACCATTTTCTGGTCTTGAATAAACCCTATGGAGTGGCTTCTATTCCTAGTGTCAATCACTCCAATACCATTGCCAATTTTCTCAAGGGTTACTACGTCAGGCAAGACTATGAAAATCAGCAGGTTCACATTGTGACCAGACTAGATAGGGACACTTCTGGCTTAATGCTCTTTGCCAAGCACGGATATGCTCACGCACGATTAGACAAGCAGTTGCAGAAGAAATCTATCGAGAAGCGCTATTTTGCTTTGGTTAAAGGAGATGGACACTTGGAGCCGGAAGGAGAAATTATTGCTCCGATTGCGCGTGATGAAGACTCCATTATCACTAGACGGGTAGATAAAGGTGGAAAATATGCCCATACATCCTACAAGATTGTGGCTTCATATGGAAATATTCACTTGGTAGATATTCGCCTGCATACTGGACGTACTCACCAAATCCGAGTCCATTTTTCCCATATCGGTTTTCCTTTGTTGGGAGATGACTTGTACGGCGGTAGTCTGGACGATGGCATCCAACGTCAGGCCTTGCATTGCCATTACCTATCCTTTTATCATCCATTTCTAGAGCAGGACTTGCAGTTAGAAAGTCCCTTGCCGGATGATTTCAGTAACCTAATTACCCAGTTATCAACTAATACTCTATAAAAAGTAATTCAGAGTATAATTTATTTTTTAAAGGAGAAAACTCATGGAAGTTTTTGAAAGTCTCAAAGCCAACCTTGTTGGTAAAAATGCTCGTATCGTTCTGCCTGAAGGGGAAGAGCCACGTATTCTTCAAGCGACAAAACGCTTGGTAAAAGAAACAGAAGTAATTCCTGTTTTGCTTGGAAATCCTGAAAAAATTAAAATTTATCTTGAAATTGAAGGGATCATGGATGGTTATGAGGTCATCGACCCTCAAAATTATCCTCAATTTGAAGAAATGGTTGCTGCCTTGGTGGAGCGTCGTAAGGGCAAAATGTCTGAAGAAGATGCACGCAAGGTTTTGGTTGAAGATGTCAACTACTTTGGTGTGATGCTAGTCTACTTGGGATTGGTTGACGGTATGGTATCTGGTGCGATTCACTCAACCGCCTCAACAGTTCGCCCGGCCCTTCAAATCATTAAAACTCGTCCAAATGTAACGCGTACTTCAGGTGCCTTCCTCATGGTTCGTGGTACGGAACGTTACCTATTTGGAGACTGTGCTATCAACATCAATCCTGATGCAGAAGCCTTGGCTGAAATTGCCATCAACTCAGCAATCACAGCTAAGATGTTTGGTATCGAGCCTAAAATTGCTATGCTAAGCTATTCTACTAAGGGTTCAGGCTTTGGTGAAAGCGTTGATAAGGTCGTAGAAGCAACTAAAATTGCTCACGACTTGCGTCCTGACCTTGAAATCGATGGGGAATTGCAATTTGATGCAGCCTTTGTTCCTGAAACTGCAGCTCTAAAAGCTCCAGGAAGTACGGTAGCTGGTCAAGCAAATGTCTTTATCTTCCCAGGTATCGAAGCCGGAAATATTGGGTATAAGATGGCCGAACGTCTTGGTGGTTTTGCGGCTGTAGGACCTGTTTTACAAGGTTTGAACAAGCCAGTTAACGACCTTTCTCGTGGATGTAATGCGGATGATGTGTACAAGTTGACCCTTATCACAGCAGCTCAAGCAGTTCATCAATAAAGAGAAGTTGTACTAAATAATTCGTATTTATAATCAAAAAACGCATAGTATCAAGTGTTGAAAACTTGATACTATGCGTTTTACTATGTGAAGATTTACTTCATTTTCTCTTAAAATTGAGTTTTTTCTAGCCTATTTTAGCCTTTATAAGCTACGATACCAATGATTGTATCAACTGCACGTTCCATGGTCTGAAGGCTGACGTATTCAAAACGTCCGTGCATGTTTTCACCACCCGCAAAGATATTTGGAGTTGGGATTCCCATAAAGGAAATTTTAGAGCCGTCTGTTCCACCACGGATTGGTTCGATAATAGGTGTGATTCCTAGGTTTTCCATAACAGCTTTGGCAATGGTAATTGGAGTCATATCTTTTTCAATGACTTCTTTCATATTGTAGTACTGGTCTGTCAAGCTTAGGGTGACACGATCGCTCCCAAGTTCTTGATTCATCTTATCAGTGATAGACTGCATAGCTGCTTTACGCGCTTCAAAGGCATCTTTTTCAAAATCACGAATGATGTAGCTTGCACGAGCCTCCTCGACACTACCAGTCACATCCATAAGATGATAGAATCCTTGGTAACCATCCGTTAACTCAGGTCGGTCATTCTCTGGAAGTTGATTATGAAAATCAATTGCTAACTGAAGGGCGTTGACCATTTGTCCTTTGGCAGTACCAGGGTGGACATTACGTCCTTGAAAATGTAATTCAGCCCCAGCTGCTGAAAAAGTCTCGTATTGAAGCTCACCTAGTGGGCCACCATCAACTGTATAGGCAAAATCTACATCGAAATCTTCTGCATCAAATTTATTGGCACCAACACCGATTTCCTCATCTGGTCCAAAACCAACACGAATTTCACAGTGTTTGATTTCAGGATGAGCAGTCAGATATTCAATAGCAGTCATAATTTCAGCAATCCCTGACTTGTCATCAGCACCTAGCAAGGTTGTTCCGTCAGTTGTGATGAGCGTTTGTCCTGGATATTTTTCAAGACTCTTGAAGTCAGCTGGATCTAATTTAAAACCAGAATTCCCTAGTTCAATCACACCACCATCGTAGTTTTCAATCACCTGAGGATTGACTCCTTCGGTATTAAAGTCAGCAGTATCCATGTGAGATATAAAGCCAATTTTACGTGTTAAAGACGGATCATTGGCTGGCAAGGTCCCAATCGCAAAACCATTTGGTAGATAATAAACATTTTGTAATCCAACACGTTTCATTTCTGGAATCAGGACATTTGTAGCAAAATCTACCTGACTCTGTGTACTTGGAGTAGTAGTAGAGTGTTCATCAGAGCGCGTGTTGACCTTAACGTAGGTTAAGAAGCGGTCCAAGAGATTTGGATAAGTCATAAAAACTCCTTTTGAATTTATTTTTTCCATTGTATCATAGAAAGAAGAGAAAAACAAAAGACAGAAGATTGAGAATGTCCCTATGTTAGCGTTTACTTATTAATGAATTAATGATACAATAAACTTGATAAAAATATCACAAGGAAGTAGTTATGAAAAAAGCAATTTTAATGATGACTTTCGGTTCGCCAGAAGAGATTACCTTTGAAGGTGTGGCTGATTTTTTCACAAATATTCGTCGTGGAGTGAGACCTCAAGACCACGAGATTCAAACACTCTATGATAATTATGTACGAATTGGAGGCACGCCTCTGCAAAGAATTACTCGTGAAGAGGTTGCCTTGGTAGAAGATAGGCTGGGAAATGAATACAGTGTCTATTTTGCCAATAAATTTTCCAGTCCCTTTATTCCAGATGTGATCGATCAGATGGAAGCAGACGGCATTGAACAGTGTATCTGCTTGATTTTGGAGCCTCATTATTCTTTCTACTCTGTCATGGGATATGAAAAATTTTTGGAAAGCAAACAAATTCAATTTTTGGTCATTAAGGACTGGTATCAAGAAGAAGCACTCTTAAACTATTGGGCAGATGAAATTGGTGAAATTTTAAAAGAAGAAGTGAAGCAGGATAGTTTTAAAGTCATCTTTTCAGCTCATAGTGTACCCATTTTTGCTTTGGATTTTGGTGACCCTTATATCGACCAAATTTTTGAAAATAGCAAGCTAGTCGCTGAAAAACTAGGCTTGAGTTCTGAGCAATATACAAATACCTGGCAAAGTGAAAGTGATATCGGTATCCCATGGATTAAACCAGATGTTTTGGAGTATCTCAGAGAACAGAAAGAACATCCAGACCATTATATTTTTGTTCCTATCAGCTTCATCAGCGAGCACATTGAAGTCTTGTTTGACAATGATGTGGAGTGTTATGACTTATGTCAGGAATTTGGGGTAAACTACCATCGTCCACCAATGCCAAATACGGATTCTCGTTTGATTGATGCCTTGGTCAATACCGTTAAAGCTAATGAGGACAAAGAATTTAAGGAATTTCTTCCAGAAGAAGAAACCTTTGATGAATTAGTTCCTTCAGATGAGACGAAAAACATTTTGGCCGAATCTCAAGATTTACAAATGCCAGAATTTGTGAAAAAATTGATTGAGAAAAAAGGTCGTGAAAATGTTAAGATGCCTTATCTGATTAAAAAAATGCTTGAGAAAGCAGGCAAGTTGCCGAAAGAGTAAAGAAAAAGGATTTAGCTTTGTGCTAGATCCTTTTAATCGATTATTTTTTCTCAAGAAGAGCTTTGATTTCTTGAAGTACTTCCAACTCAGTTGGACCAGCTGGAGCTTCCTCAGCAGCTTCTTCTTTCTTAGTAAGGCTTTGTGCTTTTTCAATACCTTTGATAACGAAGAAGAGAACAGTACCGATAACTAGGAAGTTGATAACAGCGCTCAAGAAACTACCGTAACCAACACCGTTCCATGAAAGTTCAGCGATACGCTCAACTTTAGCAGCCTTCAAAGCTGGGTTCAAAATAAGTGGAGTGATGATATCGTTAACAAGTGAAGTTACGATTGCACCAAAAGCAGAGGCAATGATCACACCGACAGCAAGGTCAACAACATTACCACGAAGCA
The DNA here is from genome assembly GCA_905221065.1 of bacterium. Taxonomy (GTDB): domain Bacteria; phylum Bacillota; class Bacilli; order Lactobacillales; family Streptococcaceae; genus Streptococcus. The sequence continues at coordinate 40,076 of CAJNBS010000009.1, read as the reverse complement.
AAAATGCTTTAAGATCTTTTAACATTTTCATAATTTCCTTTCAAAAAATTTTTACTCTTAATTATATATTAATTAAGAAGTTCTTGCAAGCTATATGCTCAGGAATTTTATTTTTTAAAAATAAAAACCTTACTAAAAATATAATTAAGGATAATTATCAATAATTGTGCAAGGACTGCTTCGATTGCATTTACTTTATCAAGATTTTCATTTACGAATTGTCCTATAATATGAGGAAACTGGGTTACAAAGAGAAAAGTTAAAAATAAGTCTAACAGAAAAGTAGAAAGGCGGGCAAGAGTAAATTTCACTAAACGTCTTGGCCAATTCTGCCTAGCTTGCTTAAATACAACCGTATCATTTGTGATAAAGGCAAAGAGGATACCGATGATATTTGCCAGGGCAGTCGCAAGGAGTTCTTGATGAGTTAGTTGATAAAAGACTAATCGTGAGAGAATCGAAACTAGAGTTGTTGCAAGGCCAAAAAAGAGATAGGCTAAGATTTCATTGTTAAAAAATTTTTGAATAGGAATTTTCATGGTTTAAGTATAGCATAAAGCAGGCTATTGTGCTATACTAGTAAGGTTGAATAAAGCAACCCTTGGTGCTTAGCTTCTTTCACCAAGCATATTACACGCGGATAACCCGCTAAAGGAGAAAAGATGAAAAAATTAACTATTCGTGATGTAGCCGATATTGCAATCGTTGCTGCTATCTATGTCGTTTTGACTGTCACACCACCTCTAAATGCCATTAGCTATGGTGCTTATCAGTTCCGTATTTCAGAAATGATGAACTTTATGGCTTTTTACAATCCTAAGTACATCATCGGAGTTACCATCGGTTGTATGATTGCTAATTTCTTTAGCTTCGGATTGCTAGATGTCTTTGTTGGTGGTGGATCAACCCTAGTATTCCTCAGTCTAGGTGTTTGGCTTTTTGCAAAATACAGCAAAGATTACCTTTTTAATGGATTAATTCGAAAAGATCATTTCTTCTTTTCAATCCTCTTTTCAATTTCCATGTTTACCATCGCTGCAGAGTTGAATATTGTAGCGCAATTACCATTTTTCCTTACTTGGTTTACAACAGGAGTTGGTGAATTTGCTTCATTGATTATTGGAGCGATTATCATTGGAAAAATTGGTCGTCGAATCGATTTAAGCAAATAGAATTAGACAAGCTGGGTAGTCATTACCTGGCTTTTTCTTATGGAAAATTTCTAAGGAAACTTGACAAGTTTTTCTAACTATAGTATACTTTTTAAGTAGGCTGATTTAGCTCAGTTGGCAGAGCGCATCCATGGTAAGGATGAGGTCGCCGGTTCAATCCCGGCAATTAGCATTAAATGAACAGAAAAGCCCTTGATTTACAAGGGTTTTTGTTATGTCTGCCCCAAATTTGCCCTAAATTTTTCAAAGATACTTCATATGCACCTGTGTAAATGAAGTGAAAGAGTTTCTTCTGTTGACAAAAGTCATTCTCTTTAGTAGAATAGTAGTTGCGATGAGTCGATAGGTAGTCTTCGGACTACTATTGAGCAGAAGGAGGTCATAACGCAGGAGCGGACCTTGATGAGTTGTGTGAACCTGCTCATCACATGAAGATGCCTCTTAGTCCCTGGTCTAGCGACTGGGGATTTTTATTTTCCAAAAAATGATGAAAATGCTTTGCAATTCATGGAAAAAGTAGTATAATACATCTATTATAGAAATTTTTAGAAAATTCCGAAAGAGGTTACTTATGGGATATACAGTTGCTGTAGTCGGCGCGACAGGTGCTGTCGGTGCTCAGATGATAAAAATGTTGGAAGAATCAACACTTCCAATCGATAAAATCCGTTTACTTGCTTCTGCACGTTCAGCAGGCAAGACTTTGAAATTTAAAGATCAAGATATTACGATTGAAGAAACGACTGAAACTGCTTTTGAAGGAGTTGACATTGCTCTCTTTTCAGCAGGTGGTTCGACATCAGCTAAGTATGCACCGTACGCAGTTAAGGCTGGAGCGGTAGTAGTAGATAACACATCTTATTTCCGTCAAAATCCAGATGTTCCTTTGGTTGTTCCAGAAGTAAATGCTCACGCACTTGATGTCCACAACGGGATTATTGCTTGCCCTAACTGTTCAACAATCCAAATGATGGTGGCTCTTGAACCAGTTCGCCAAAAATGGGGCTTGGACCGTATCATCGTTTCAACTTACCAAGCCGTTTCTGGTGCTGGTATGGGAGCGATTCTTGAAACACAACGTGAACTTCGTGAAGTGTTGAATGATGGTGTGAAACCACGTGATTTGCATGCGGAAATCTTACCTTCAGGTGGTGACAAGAAACATTATCCTATCGCCTTTAACGCTCTTCCACAAATCGATGTCTTCACTGACAATGATTACACTTACGAAGAGATGAAGATGACTAAGGAAACTAAGAAAATCATGGAAGATGATAGCATTGCAGTATCTGCAACATGTGTGCGTATTCCAGTCTTGTCAGCTCACTCTGAGTCAGTTTATATCGAAACAAAAGAAGTGGCTCCAATCGAAGAAGTTAAAGAAGCTATCGCGGCCTTCCCAGGTGCTGTTCTTGAAGATGATGTAGCTCATCAAATCTATCCGCAAGCCATCAATGCAGTTGGTTCACGTGATACCTTTGTTGGTCGTATCCGTAAAGACTTGGATGCAGAAAAAGGAATTCACATGTGGGTTGTTTCAGATAACCTTCTCAAAGGTGCTGCTTGGAACTCAGTTCAGATTGCAGAAACTCTTCATGAACGTGGCTTGGTTCGCCCAACAGCTGAATTGAAATTTGAATTGAAATAGTCATATCGTTTAGGAGTTCAGATGAACTCCTTCTTTGAAATAGAGAGGTGTTTTCATGTCTTATCAAGATTTAAAAGAGTGTAAAATCATCACGGCCTTCATTACCCCCTTCCATGAGGATGGTTCCATCAATTTTGATGCCATTCCAGCCTTGATTGAGCATTTATTGGCCCATCACACAGACGGAATTCTTTTAGCTGGAACGACTGCTGAGAGTCCAACTTTGACCCACGATGAGGAGTTGGAATTGTTTGCGGCTGTACAAAAGATTGTCAATGGACGCGTTCCTTTGATTGCGGGTGTAGGGACAAATGATACGCGTGACTCTATCGAGTTTGTCAAAGAAGTAGCAGAATTTGGTGGTTTTGCTGCTGGACTTGCGATCGTACCATACTATAACAAACCTTCTCAAGAAGGTATGTACCAGCACTTTAAGGCAATTGCAGATGCTTCTGACCTACCAATTATTATCTATAACATTCCAGGGCGTGTAGTTGTAGAGTTGACTCCAGAAACCATGCTTTGCTTGGCTGACCATCCAAATATCATCGGAGTCAAAGAATGTACTAGCTTGGCCAATATGGCTTACTTGATTGAACACAAGCCAGAAGAGTTCTTGGTCTATACTGGTGAGGATGGAGATGCTTTCCATGCCATGAATCTTGGTGCAGATGGGGTTATTTCTGTTGCATCTCATACAAATGGGGATGAAATGCATGAGATGTTTACTGCCATTGCAGAAAGCGATATGAAAAAAGCCGCAGCTATTCAGCGTAAATTCATTCCTAAAGTCAATGCCCTCTTCTCTTATCCAAGTCCTGCTCCTGTTAAGGCAGTTCTGAACTATATGGGATTTGAAGCTGGACCAACTCGTCTACCTCTAGTTCCAGCACCAGAAGAAGATGCTAAACGCATTATCAAGGTTGTTGTAGATGGAGACTACGAAGCGACTAAGGCAACTGTAACAGGTGTCTTAAGACCAGATTACTAATAAGACAATAAAATCCATGACCGCAAGAAGGATCATGGATTTTTCTTATTTTCCTAAACAGAATTGGCTAAAGAGTTGGGTAATGAGTTCATCTGGAGCAGCATCCCCTGTGATTTCTCCGAGAATTTCCCAAGTACGAGTCAAGTCAACTTGAAGCAGATCAACTGGCATCCCCAGTTCCAGACCTTCGTTAACAGCTTGTAGGCTTTCAACAGCCTTTTCAATCAAGGAAATATGACGAGCGTTAGACAAGTAAGTGGCATCTTGCTCAACCAAACCAGCATTTTCAAAGAAGAGGTTGTTAATACGTTCTTCAATCTTATCAATATTTTGGTTTTTAAGAACTGAAATACGGATGACATCTTCAGGAAGTTCTGAAGTTTCAATCGCTTCAGGCAGGTCTGTTTTATTAAGAAGAATAATACGGTTTGTATCTTGGCTAATCTCAAGAAGTTGTCGGTCTTGGGCAGTTAAGGGTTCGCTAGCGTTTAGTACTAGCAGTACCAAGTCAGCTTCTTTGAGGGCTTTTTTCGAACGCTCAACACCGATTTGTTCTACAATGTCATCTGTTTCACGAATACCGGCTGTATCAATCAATTTGAGAGGGACACCATTGATGTTGACGTATTCTTCGATGACATCTCGAGTAGTACCAGCAATATCGGTTACGATTGCCTTGTCTTCCCGCAAGAGGTTGTTGAGAAGGCTTGATTTCCCAACGTTGGGGCGGCCGATGATGGCAGTTGAAATTCCTTCACGGAGGATTTTACCGCGACGAGCTGTCCTAAGCAGATTGGTTAGCAACTGTTCAAACTCTATAGTCTTCTCACGGACAACAGCAGTAGTAGCTTCCTCAACATCGTCATACTCAGGATAGTCAATATTAACCTCGACTTGGGCAAGTGTATTGAGGATTTCTTGGCGAGTATTATTGATAAGGTCAGAAAGAGAACCGTCCAATTGCTTAACTGCAATATTCATAGCTTTGTCAGTCTTGGCACGGATGATATCCATCACTGCCTCAGCTTGAGTCAAGTCCACACGACCGTTTAAAAAGGCACGTTTGGTAAATTCACCAGGTTCTGCCAACCGAGCTCCTTCACGGATAGCCAGCTGGAGAATCTCATTGGTCACCGCAATCCCACCGTGGGTGTTAATTTCGATAATATCCTCACGAGTAAAGGTCTTTGGAGATTTCATGGCTCCAACCATAACCTCGTCCATGACTTTCCCTGTCTGAGGGTCAACGATGTGACCGTAGTTGAGAGTGTGGCTAGCAACCTTACTCAAGTCTTTCCCTTTGAAAATCTTTTGCGCAATCGCAAAACTATCTGTTCCGCTCAAGCGGACAATACCAATGGCTCCTTCACCTAGTGGAGTAGAGATAGCAGCGATGGTATCAAATTCACGTGTAATCATAATATTTCCTTTAATTAATAGCTCTTTTCTTGGAAATTTTTCCAAGTCTCTTTTCAAATTGTAACAAATTTGAACTATTTCTTCAATGGATGCTACTTGGAGATTGAAAAAGCCTAAGCAATTCTGCTTAAGCTAGCTTATTTGGTGCGCATTTCCCCTTGTGGGAAATAAGTTCCTTCTGGCATGTCGTTGATGATGACATGGACAGCAGATTGAGGGGCTCCTGTGTTGCGGACAATCGCTTCCGTTACTTCCTTAGCTAGAGCTTTCTTTTGCTCGAGCGTGCGTCCTTCAAATAAATCGATGCGTACAAATGGCATAATAGCTTCCTCCACTAGTTTTTGATTTCTTCTATTTTACCACATTTTGCCGTTTAAAGCTTAAGAAAATTATGATATACTAGAATGTAGCAAAAATTTAGAAATGGACGTGAAGCAAGAAACATGGCACAGTTGTATTATCGTTATGGGACCATGAACTCTGGTAAGACCATTGAGATTCTCAAAGTGGCCTATAACTATGAGGAGCAAGGAAAAGGTGTTGTGATTATGACTTCAGCTCTGGATACGCGTGACGGTGTTGGTTATGTGTCGAGTCGAATTGGCATGAAACGCCCTGCCATTGCGATTGAGGAAACGACGGATATCTTTGGCTATATCCGAGACCTACCTGAGAAACCTTACTGTGTGTTGGTCGATGAAGCCCAGTTTCTCAAGCGTCACCATGTTTACGACCTAGCTCGTGTTGTCGATGAGTTAGACATACCTGTCATGGCTTTTGGTTTAAAAAATGACTTTCGTAATGAACTGTTCGAAGGTTCTAAATATCTCTTGCTCTTAGCAGACAAGATTGACGAAATCAAGACCATCTGTCAGTATTGCAAGAAAAAGGCGACCATGGTGTTGCGAACTCAGTATGGTCTGCCCGTTTATGATGGTGAGCAGATTCAGATTGGTGGCAACGAAACCTATATCTCGGTTTGCCGTAAACATTATTTTGCGCCAATGATAACCTCTAACAAGGAGCAAAACTATGACAATTGAACTAAGAGATGTTACAATGGAAAATTATTTTGATGTTTTGGATTTGGATGTCAAGGAATATCAAAAACAATTCATTGCAACCAACGCGATTAGTTTAGCTGAAGCATATGTCTACACTAAAAATGGAGATTTTGTAGCTCCATTGGCAGTTTATGATAATGATGCAATCATAGGTTTTGTGATGATAGCTTATGATAAAAATATCGGAATTAGTAGTGGAAATTATTTACTATTTCGTTTTATGATTGATAAGACTTTTCAAAATCAAGGATATTTTAAACCAATAATGGATAATGTGCTAGACTATGTTCGGACAGCACCAGCAGGTTTAGCCAATAAACTTTGGTTGTCTTATGAACCAGAAAATGAACATGCAAGATCTTGTTACCTTAGTTATGGATTTAAAGAAACTGGAGAAATATTTGAGAACGAAGTAGTAGCAATCTATGATTTAACAATTGAGAAATAAGGAGAAAAAATGAACATTTATGATCAACTACAAGCTGTAGAAGACCGTTATGAAGAATTAGGAGAATTGCTTAGTGACCCTGATGTGGTCTCTGACACTAAGCGTTTCATGGAACTTTCAAAAGAAGAGGCTTCTACTCGCGATACGGTAACAGCCTACCGTGAGTACAAACAAGTCCTTCAAAACATCGTTGACGCTGAAGAGATGATTAAGGAATCAGGCGGAGATGCGGACTTGGAAGAAATGGCCAAGCAAGAACTCAAAGATGCCAAGGCTGAAAAAGAAGAATACGAAGAAAAACTAAAAATCTTGCTCCTTCCAAAGGATCCAAACGATGACAAGAACATCATCCTTGAAATCCGTGGAGCAGCTGGTGGAGATGAAGCAGCACTTTTCGCTGGGGATTTGCTAACCATGTACCAAAAGTATGCAGAAGCCCAAGGCTGGCGCTTTGAAGTTATGGAAGCTTCTATGAACGGTGTCGGTGGTTTCAAAGAAGTCGTTGCCATGGTTTCAGGTCAGTCTGTTTACTCTAAGCTTAAGTACGAATCAGGTGCTCACCGTGTGCAACGTGTCCCTGTGACAGAAAGCCAAGGTCGCGTACATACTTCGACAGCGACAGTTCTTGTCATGCCTGAAGTGGAAGAAGTAGAATACGATATTGATCCAAAAGACCTTCGTGTTGACATTTACCACGCATCAGGTGCTGGTGGACAGAACGTCAATAAGGTTGCGACTGCCGTTCGTATCGTTCACTTGCCAACCAATATCAAGGTTGAGATGCAGGAAGAACGTACCCAGCAGAAGAACCGTGAGAAGGCCATGAAAATCATCCGTGCGCGTGTTGCTGACCACTTTGCCCAGATTGCCCAAGATGAACAAGATGCCGAGCGTAAGTCAACAATCGGTACTGGTGACCGTTCAGAACGAATTCGTACTTATAATTTCCCACAAAACCGTGTCACAGACCACCGTATCGGCTTGACCCTCCAAAAACTAGATACTATCTTATCTGGAAAATTGGATGAAGTTGTGGATGCCTTGGTGCTCTATGACCAAACACAAAAATTAGAAGAATTAAACAAATAATGAAATTAGCTCAATTATTTTCAAATTTTGAAGAAGAGTTGATAAGACAAGGAGAGGAAGCAGAAAGCCTCTCTTTTGTCTATCGAAGCCTTAAAAATTTATCCTTTACAGACTTTGTTTTTGCCCTCCAGCAGGAAGTGACGAAACAGGAAGAAGTATTTGTAAAAGGAATTTTCCAACAATTGGGAGCTCATAAACCGGCACAGTACATCATTGGACAGGCAGATTTTTATGGATTGCAGCTAAAAGTTGATGAGCGAGTATTGATTCCTCGTCCAGAGACAGAGGAGTTGGTTGGGCTTATCCTTGCTGAAAATCCTGAGACGAATCTTTCAGTTCTGGATATTGGAACAGGTAGTGGAGCTATTGCTCTCGCCCTAGCAAAAAACAGACCAGATTGGTCAGTGACAGCAGCAGATATTTCACAAGACGCTTTAGATTTAGCTAGTGAAAATGCTAAAAATCAAAATCTTCAAATATTTTTAAAAAAATCTGACTGTTTTACAGAAATTTCTGAAAAATATGATATAATTGTTTCCAATCCACCCTATATCTCTCGTGAAGATGAGTCAGAGGTCGGCTTGAATGTTTTGCATTCGGAGCCCCATCTAGCTCTCTTTGCAGACGAGGATGGCCTAGCTATTTACCGTAGAATTGCGGAAGATGCAAAAGACTATCTCAAAGATGGTGGTAAGATTTACCTTGAAATTGGATACAAGCAAGGTCAAAGTGTTCCTGAACTTTTTAAGAAATATCTTCCTGAAAAGCGAGTTCGAACACTCAAGGACCAATTTGGTCAAGATAGGATGGTCGTGGTTGATGATGGACAGGATTAGACAAGAGTTGGAAAAGGGTGGAGCTGTTGTTCTGCCTACAGAGACAGTTTACGGTCTCTTTGCCAAGGCGCTAGACGAAAAAGCAGTTGACCATGTTTACCAACTCAAACGTCGCCCTAGAGACAAGGCACTCAATCTCAATATTGCCTCTTTAGAGGACATCTTGCACTTTTCAAAGAATCAGCCAACTTATCTACAAAAACTTGTAGAGACCTTTTTACCAGGTCCCTTGACTATTATCCTAGAAGCCAATGACCGAGTTCCCTATTGGGTCAATTCTGGTCTCGCGACTGTTGGATTTCGGATGCCCAGTCATCCCATCACGCTTGATTTGATTAGAGAGACGGGGCCCTTGATTGGACCGTCTGCTAATATCTCGGGTCAGGCAAGTGGTGTAACCTTTGATCAGATTCTGAAGGATTTTGACCAAGATGTTTTGGGTCTGGAAGACGATGCTTTTCTAACTGGACAGGATTCAACTATTTTGGATTTGTCTGGAGACAAGGTGAAAATCTTACGCCAAGGGGCCATTAAGCGAGAAGATATTCTTGCTCGGTTGCCAGAGATTTCTTTTGAGGAGGAATGAGATGCTAAGAGATTTAAGAGAAACTGATGTGAAAGCCATTTGTGAAATTAACCAAGAGGCTTTGGGTTATTCTTTTAGTCTAGAGGACACGGCTAGTCAACTAGCTAGATTATCTCAGGATTCACATCATTTCCTACTTGGCTATGAGGATGAGGCTAGTCATGTCCTACTTGGATATGTCCACGCCGAAGTTTATGAATCCCTCTATTCTAAAGCAGGATTTAATATTTTAGCTTTAGCAGTTTCGCCTCAAGCGCAAGGTCAAGGTATTGGTAAAAGCTTATTACAAGGGTTGGAAGAAGAAGCAAAAAGACGTGGTTATGGGTTTATCCGCTTAAACTCTGCCGATCATCGTCTGGGTGCTCATGCATTTTATGAAAAAGTTGATTATACTTGTGATAAAATGCAGAAACGGTTTATTCGCATCTTTTAGTTAAATTTTCTAATAAGAAAATTTAACTAATGGACTAGTCACACAATAAAGGAGAAGACCTATGATTTTTGACAAAGATGATTTTAAAGCATACGATGCTGATCTCTGGAATGCTATTGCCAAAGAAGAAGAACGCCAACAAAACAACATTGAGTTGATTGCTTCGGAAAACGTAGTTTCCAAGGCTGTTATGGCAGCTCAAGGGTCTATCTTGACGAATAAATACGCCGAAGGTTACCCAGGCCGTCGTTACTATGGTGGAACTGATGTGGTAGACGTTGTAGAGACTCTAGCTATTGAACGCGCAAAAGAAATTTTCGGTGCTAAATTTGCCAATGTCCAACCTCACTCAGGCAGCCAAGCCAACTGTGCGGCTTACATGGCCTTGATTGAGCCAGGTGATACCGTTATGGGGATGGATTTGGCAGCAGGTGGACACTTGACCCACGGAGCTCCAGTTAGCTTCTCTGGTCAAACTTACAACTTTGTGTCTTATAGTGTTGACCCTGAAACGGAACTCTTGGATTTTGATGCTATCTTGAAACAAGCGCAAGAAGTAAAACCAAAACTAATCGTAGCAGGTGCTTCAGCCTATTCTCAAATTATCGACTTTTCAAAATTCCGTGAAATTGCAGATGCTGTTGGGGCTAAGCTTATGGTCGATATGGCCCATATCGCTGGTTTGGTGGCAGCTGGTCTTCACCCAAGCCCAGTGCCATACGCTCATATCACCACAACAACAACCCACAAAACCCTTCGTGGCCCTCGTGGTGGTTTGATTTTGACAAATGATGAAGACCTAGCTAAGAAAATCAATTCTGCTATTTTCCCAGGTATTCAGGGTGGTCCTTTAGAGCATGTTGTGGCTGCTAAGGCTGTTTCCTTCAAAGAAGTTTTGGATCCAGCCTTCAAGGAATATGCTGCCAATGTCATCAAGAACAGCAAGGCTATGGTAGATGTCTTCTTGAAAGACCCTGATTTCCGTATCATTTCTGGTGGAACTGAAAACCACCTTTTCCTAGTGGATGTAACCAAGGTTGTAGAAAACGGAAAAGTTGCTCAAAACTTGCTAGATGAAGTCAATATTACCCTAAATAAAAACTCAATTCCATACGAAACCTTATCACCATTCAAGACAAGTGGTATTCGTATCGGATCTGCAGCTATCACTGCACGTGGATTTGGTGAAGAAGAGAGTCGCAAAGTGGCTGAACTTATCATTAAAACCCTTAAAAATGCAGAAAATGAAGCTGTCTTAGAAGAAGTGAGAAGCGAAGTCAAAGCGTTGACAGATGCCTTCCCACTATACGAGGACTAAAATTTTTATGGACATTTATATTAAGAAAGCCATTATCCATCAGTTCAGTCCGGATGATACCGAGCTGTTCTTAGCGGATAAGTTTCTCAATATCACTCCAAAAATCGAAGAATACCTGCGTAAAAAAATTGAACGTGTGTATTCAGATGAAGCCAAGACTGGGATTTTCGAAGAAGAAAATCCCTTCTTCAATCACATCACAGACGATTTGTTGGAGACATCAGTAACACTGGCTAATCTCTGGAAAGAAGAGTTCAGTATTTCTGAAAACCTCAAGACCAATGACTTGATTTTCGTGCAATTTTCTAAAGAAGGCGTGGAACATTTCGCTTTCTTGCGAATTGCCCTGCGTGAGACCCTGACTCACCTCGGTGGAGAGGTTGATAATCCAATCAAGCTAACTCAGAATAACTTGCCGGGATTTGGAACGGGGGCTGATGAGGCCTTGGTGGTTAATCTTCAAAATCGCAAGTACCATCTGATTGAAAAACGAATCAAGTACAACGGGACTTTTTTAAACTATTTTTCAGATAATCTCCTAGCCGTCGCCCCTAAGATTTCTCCTAAGAAATCTATCAAGGAACTAGAAAAAACGGCCCAGAGGATTGCTGAGACTTTTAATACAGATGATTTTCAATTTCAATCTAAGGTTAAATCAGCTATTTTCAATAATCTAGAAGAAAGCAATGAATTGTCACCTGAGAAATTGGCTAATGACCTTTTTGACAACAATCTGACGGCTCGTTTGAGCTTTATTGACCAAGTTAAGGAAGCCGTACCAGAGCCAGTTCAGTTTGATGAAATTGATGCCAGTCGCCAATTAAAGAAATTTGAAAACCAAAAACTCTCCTTGTCAAACGGAATTGAGCTCATCGTTCCCAATAACGTCTATCAAGACGCAGAATCGGTAGAGTTTATCCAAAACGACAATGGAACTTACTCTATCTTAATCAAAAATATCGAGGATATTCAAAGTAAATAATGTTTAAACGACTTCGAAGAGTGCTTGTACTAGCAGTCTTCCTTTTTGCTGGATATAAAGCTTACCGTGTTCATCAAGATGTCAAGCAAGTCATGACCTATCAACCTATGGTGCGAGAAATCTTGAGTGAAAAAGACACCCCAGCAAACGAAGAGCTCGTGCTCGCTATGATTTATACTGAAACAAAAGGACAAGAAGGCGATGTCATGCAGTCTAGTGAGTCTGCAAGTGGTTCCACCAATACCATCAATGATAATGCCTCTAGCATTCGGCAAGGAGTTCAAACTCTGACAGACAATCTCTATCTGGCTCAGAAAAAGGACGTTGATGTCTGGACGGCTGTGCAAGCCTATAATTTTGGTCCTGCTTATATTGATTATATAGCTCAAAATGGCAAGGAAAATACTCTTGCTCTGGCCAAACAGTACTCCCGTGATACTGTTGCTCCCTTGCTTGGCAATACCACTGGAAAGACTTATAGTTATATTCACCCCATTTCTATTTTTCATGGTGCTGAACTCTACGTAAATGGAGGAAACTATTACTATTCTAGACAGGTGCAACTCAACCTTTACATCATCAAATGTTTCACTCTCTTTTCGACATCTGGCTAGTCCAGGTGTTTTTGTTATAAGTTTTCTTTAAGATAGATATATTACTCTAGAAAGGTAAAGGAGGAAAATCCCCATGAGAAAGAAACTCTTTCTGACCAGTGCTGCGGTTTTGTGGGCAGTAACAGCTATGAGTAGCGTCCATGCAGCAACAGATGTTCAAAAAGTTATCGATGAAACCTATGTTCAACCTGAATATGTCCTAGGTTCATCATTGTCTGAAGACCAAAAAAATCAAACTCTCAAAAAACTAGGCTACAATGCCTCAACAGACACCAAAGAACTCAAGACAATGACGCCTGATGTCTATTCTAAAATCATGAATGTGGCAAATGACTCTAGCTTACAACTGTATTCATCAGCCAAGATTCAGAAACTAGGTGACAAGTCGCCGCTTGAGGTCAAGATTGAAACACCAGAAAACATCACCAAAGTGACTCAGGATATGTACCGAAACGCAGCAGTAACCTTGGGTGTGGAACATGCCAAAATCACTGTTGCAGCCCCCATTCCAGTTACAGGAGAAAGTGCTTTAGCCGGGATTTATTATTCGCTAGAGGCTAATGGAGCTAAGGTACCGCAAGCCAATAAAGACTTGGCTCAAGAAGAGCTGAAGGCTTTGTCAGATATCAATTCTGAAAACAAGGATAAAACTGGCTATGATGCTAATAAATTAAATGTTGCCCTAGCCGATATCAAGTCAGGACTTGCCAAAGCGAAAGAAAGCAAGGGAAATCTGACAGAGGAAGATGTCCGTAAAATTGTTGAAGATACCTTGAGAAATTACAAACTTGATCAGGTCATAACAGGAAACCAGATCAATATCATCATCAATTTTGCTTTGAATCTCTCAAAGAGTGATATCCTCAGCAATGCAGACTTCACTAAAACCCTAAATGACCTTAAACAAAGTATCGTATCACAAGCTGGCGACAGTTTTAAAAATATCAACCTTAACTTTGATGCGGATAAGGCGCTAGAAGAAGGTGGTAACTTCTTAAGCTCAATCTGGCAAGCCATTGTCAACTTCTTCAAGAGTTTTGGTTCTTAATACTCTTCGAAAATCTCTTCAAACCACGTCAATGTCGCCTTGCCGTAGATATATGTAACTGACTTCGTCAGTCTTATCTACAACCTCAAAGCAGTGCTTTGAGCAGCCTGTGGCTAGTTTCCTAGTTTGTTCTTTGATTTTCATTGAGTATAAGCTATTACAAAAAGGTAGTCAGATTTTTTCAGAAAAATATTTTATAAATATTCACAAATCTCCTATATTTATGGTAAAATAGAATCATCATTTTATTTTGGAGTCAAAGATGAATATATTTAGAACAAAGAATGTTAGTTTGGATAAAACGGAGATGCACAGGCATTTGAAGCTATGGGATTTGATTCTGCTAGGGATCGGAGCTATGGTAGGGACAGGAGTTTTTACAATCACAGGTACTGCAGCTGCAACGCTTGCTGGTCCAGCTCTCGTGATTTCAATCGTGATTTCTGCCTTGTGCGTAGGATTATCAGCCCTCTTTTTTGCAGAATTTGCTTCTAGAGTACCCGCTACAGGTGGTGCCTACAGCTATCTCTATGCTATTTTAGGAGAATTCCCAGCCTGGTTGGCTGGCTGGTTAACCATGATGGAATTCATGACAGCCATATCTGGTGTGGCTTCGGGTTGGGCAGCTTATTTTAAAGGCTTGCTCTCTCAATACGGGATAGCCCTTCCTCAGGCTTTAAATGGCACCTTTAATCCTCAAGCAGGGACATTTGTTGATTTATTGCCTATTCTTGTCTTGGTCTTGGTGACCTCACTTGTTCTACTTAATGCCAAGGCAGCCTTACGCTTTAATTCAATTCTAGTTATTTTGAAATTTTCCGCTTTAGCTCTCTTTGTTTTAGTAGGAATTTGGAATATTAAACTTGATAATTGGAGCAATTTTGCTCCGTACGGTTTTGGACAAATCTATGGCGCTAGTACTGGTATCATGGCTGGTGCGTCCTTAATGTTCTTTGGATTTTTGGGATTTGAATCCATCTCTATGGCTGTAGATGAGGTCAAGACTCCTCAAAAAAATATTCCTAGAGGGATTGTCTTATCGCTTTCTATTGTAACCATTCTTTATGCCTTGGTAACGCTTGTCTTGACTGGTGTGGTTCACTATAGTCATCTAAATGTCGACGATGCCGTTGCCTTTGCTCTTCGTAGCATTGGAATTAGTTGGGCAGCCAACTATGTGTCATTGGTGGCTATCTTGACCTTGATTACGGTTTGTATCTCGATGACCTATGCCCTATCGCGTATGATTTACAGTTTAGCGCGTGATGGATTGATGCCTGCTGCCTTTAAAGAACTGACCAAAACAAGCAAGGTACCTAAAAATGCTACTATTTTAACAGGTCTAGCTTCAGCAGTAGCAGCAGGAATATTCCCACTAGCCAGTATTGCAGCCTTCTTAAACATTTGTACCTTGGCCTACTTGATTATGCTTGCTTACGGGCTGATTCGCTTACGGAAAGAAAAAGGAATGCCCAAAGCTGGAGAATTTAAAACACCATTGGTACCCTTATTACCGATTTTATCAATCATCATTTGTTTATCCTTTATGTTGCAGTATAATATGGAAACATGGATTGCTTTCCTCGTTGCTTTGTTGATAGGAAGTATGATTTACTTCACTTATGGTTATAAGCATTCTACCATAGAAGAATAAAGTGAGAATCTGTTGAGTTGTTGACACTCAGCAGATTTTTATATGTGAAAGAAATTTCAATTTTTTTCTTAAAATAGCTTGACAGATTAAATTTTTAGGAGTAGAATGTTTACCAGTTAATTAAATAGTTAAGGGGTTATCCATGAAAAAACAAAGTTTATTTTTAGTATTGTTAAGTGTCTTTCTTTTGTGTTTAGGTGCTTGTGGTCAAAAGGAAAGCCAGACAGGAAAAGGGATGAAAATTGTGACCAGTTTTTATCCTATCTACGCTATGGTAAAGGAAGTGTCAGGTGACTTGAATGATGTTCGGATGATTCAGTCAAGTAGTGGGATTCACTCCTTTGAACCTTCGGCAAATGACATCGCGGCCATCTATGATGCAGATGTCTTTGTTTACCATTCTCATACGCTCGAATCTTGGGCGGGAAGTCTGGATCCAAATCTTAAAAAATCTAAAGTTAAGGTTTTAGAGGCTTCAGAGGGAATGACCTTGGATCGCGTCCCAGGGCTAGAAGATGTGGAAGCAGGGGATGGAGTTGATGAAAAAACACTCTATGACCCTCACACTTGGCTAGATCCTGAAAAAGCTGGCGAAGAAGCGCAAATTATCGCTGATAAACTTTCAGAGGTGGATAGTGAGCATAAAGAAACTTATCAAAAAAATGCGCAAGCCTTTATCAAAAAAGCTCAAGAATTGACTAAGAAATTCCAACCTAAATTTGAAAAAGCGAGTCAGAAAACCTTTGTAACACAACATACAGCCTTTTCTTATCTAGCCAAGAGATTTGGACTGAATCAACTGGGTATTGCAGGTATCTCTCCTGAACAAGAACCAAGTCCACGACAACTAACAGAAATTCAGGAATTTGTTAAAACCTATAAGGTTAAAACGATTTTTACAGAAAGTAACGCTTCTTCAAAAGTAGCTGAAACTCTTGTCAAATCAACAGGTGTAGGTCTTAAAACTCTGAATCCTTTAGAGGCTGACCCGCAAAATGACAAGACTTATTTAGAAAATCTGGAAGAAAATATGAGTGTTCTAGCAGAAGAATTAAAGTGAGGAAAGAATGAAAATCAATAAAAAATATGTAGCAGGTTCAGTGGCAGTCCTTGCCCTAAGTGTTTGTTCCTATGAGCTTGGACGATATCAAGCTGGTCAAGTTAAGAAAGATTCTAATCGAGTTGCTTATATAGACGGTGACCAGGCTGGTCAAAAGGCAGAGAACTTGACACCAGATGAAGTCAGTAAAAGAGAGGGAATCAATGCAGAACAAATTGTCATCAAGATTACGGATCAAGGTTATGTGACCTCTCATGGAGACCATTATCATTACTATAATGGGAAGGTTCCTTATGACGCTATCATCAGTGAAGAACTCCTCATGAAAGATCCGAATTATCAGTTGAAGGATTCAGACATTGTCAATGAAATCAAGGGTGGCTATGTGATTAAGGTAGACGGGAAATACTATGTTTATCTTAAAGATGCGGCCCATGCGGACAATATTCGGACAAAAGAAGAGATTAAACGTCAGAAGCAGGAACATAGTCATAATCATAATGCAAGCACAGATAATGCTGTTGCTGCAGCCAGAGCCCAAGGACGTTATACAACGGATGATGGTTATATCTTTAATGCATCTGATATCATTGAGGATACGGGTGATGCTTATATCGTTCCTCATGGCAATCACTTCCACTATATTCCTAAGAGTGACTTATCTGCCAGTGAATTAGCTGCAGCCCAAGCCTTCTTATCTGGAAAAGGCGGTCAATTAAGTACGGTTGAATATCGTTCTAGCAGAGCTGAAACAAGATCTAGTGTGAGAACGAGTCAAGCTGAGACACCTCAAAATCCTGCAACAGATTCTGAAAGTCAAAGTGAGGATTTAGCTAGTCTCCTTCAAGAATTGTACGCTTTGCCACTTAGCCAACGTCATGTGGAGTCTGATGGATTAGTATTTGACCCAGCACAGATTACAAAACGTACAGCAAATGGTGTGGCAGTGCCTCACGGGGATCATTTCCATTTCATTCCTTATTCGCAAATGTCTGCTTTGGAAGAAAAATTGGCTCGAAATCTACCAATTGGAGGTCAGCCAGTTCAAAGTCATTCTGATAATATGAAACCAAGCAGTCCTGAGAAAACAAGTTCAACACCAAGTTCAACGATTAAACCAAACTTTAATCTCAATACGCAGGCACCAAATCGAGGAACTGGAGGTGCCTATACAACGGATGATGGGTATGTATTTAGTCCGACAGATGTGATTGAAGATACAGGTGACGCTTTTGTTGTACCGCATGGCAATCATTTCCACTATATACCTAAGAGTGATTTATCTGCAGGAGAATTGGCTGCAGCCCAAGCTTATTGGAATGGTAAACAGGGTTCTCATTCTTCTACAAGTTCAAGTAAACCAAGTAGTGATAATGCTAATCCAGCTCAACCAAGTTTGACAGAGACTCCTAATCTGACTGTCACCCCAACATACCATCAAAATCAAGGGGAAGACATTTCAACACTTTTAAGTAAATTGTATGCCAAACCTTTGTCAGAACGCCATGTAGAATCGGATGGCCTAGTATTTGATCCAGCACAAATCATCAAACGTACAGCTAATGGTGTTGCAGTGCCTCACGGAGACCATTATCACTTTATCCCTTATTCACAAATGTCTGATTTAGAGCAGAAGATTGCTAGAATTATTCCGTTAAAAGGGCAAAATGGATTAAATCAAATTGGTACAGATATTAAACCTTTAGTATCAAAAGAAGTAGTACATAAGTTCTTAGGACAACCTATCAAAGCATATGGAAAAGGTTTAGATGGTAAGCCTTATGATACGAGTGATGGATATATATTTACCAAAGATTCAATTGATTCCGTTGATAAATCAGGTGTTATTGCCAAACATGGAGATCATTTCCATTATATGGGGTATGGTGAATTAGAACAATTCGAATTGGATGAGGTTGCTAAATGGATTCAAGAGACTGGTAAAAATCCAGCTGACATTGTTCCTTCAGTTCACTCGCATGAGAAAGAAAAACCAAAGTTTGATTATAAAAAAGTAACTAGTAAAGTTTCTAGAAATGGTAAAGTTGGTTATATAATTAATGAAGTTGGGAAAGATTATTTTTATTCACGTGAAGAACTCGATCTTACTCAAATAGCTTTTTCTGAGCAGGAACTAATGCTTAAAGATAAAGATAATTATCGTTATGATATTGTAGAAACAGATATTAAACCAAGATTAGCTGTAGATGTATCTAGCTTGCCTATGCATGCAGCGAATACTACGTATGATACTGGAAATTCCTTCATTATTCCACATATTGATCACATTCATGTTGTGCCATATTCTTGGTTAAGTAGTGATCAAATAGCAACTATAAAATATGTAATGCAGCATCCTGATGTGCGTCCTGAAGTTTGGTCCAAACCAGGTCATGATGATGCTGGATCTGTTATTGCTAATGTAACGCCTCTTGAAAAACGTGCCGGAATGCAGAATTGGCAAATTATCCATTCTGCTGAAGAAGTACAGAAAGCACTTAAAGAAGGCAGGTTTGCAACTCCAGATGGATATATTTTTGATCCTCAGGATGTATTGGCGAAGGGAACTTATATTTGGGCAGATAAATCTTTCAGTATTCCAAAAGCTAATGGTGATTCATTGAGAAGTATCAATCAATCTGATTTATCAGAGAAAGAGTGGAAACAAGCTCAAGAGTTGATAGCTAAAAGAAATAAAGAAAAAGAGACAACAAATGCTTCTTCTACTTCACATCTAGTTTCTTCAGATAAGAAATCGGAAACAAAGAAAGATGCAACGGATTCAAACAAAGTTGATGAACAACCAAAGGATAATAAATCTCAAAATGAGGCAGATGCGACTAGCAGCAATCCTTCAGTAGAAAAAGTTGGTGAAGAAGAAAAATCACATACAGAAAATAAAGCAGATGACTATGATGATATACCGGATTATGGATTAGATAAAGCTACTTTAAAAGATCATATAAATCAAATAGTGAAAATTGCTCAAATTGATTCTAAATATCTTATTTTTTCATCAGAAGGAGTTCAATTTTATAATAATAATGGGGATTTAGTAACCTATGATATTAAAACTCTTAAGCAAATAAAACCTTAGAATATTTTGACTAATGGTAAACTAGTTGAAAGGATATTGTTCTATTTTTGGATAGAATAATGTCCTTTTTATTCTGTATATCGAATTGAAGTTAGAATGCTACATTTTGGTTTCTAAAACATTGTTATACTCTTCAAAAATCAAATTCAAACCGCGTCAACGTCACCTTGCCGTACTCAAGTACAGCTTGCGGTTAGTTTCCTAGTTTGCTCTTTGATTTTCATTGAGTATTAGAAATTGGTTTTATAATAGATTGAATCTACAATAGTGCGTCGTAATTACTAAAACATTTCTAGAAATTAATTTGAATTTCCTAATACATTTGTTCACATCTTATCTCAATCTATGATAATTCCCTAATCAATTTGTTTGGTTTTTATTTCATTTCACTATTTATACGAAAAATTCTTGACAAGCAATACTAAATAGAGTAAACTATTAACTAGTTAATTAACTGGTTTATCATTCTGTGGTGAATCAAATAGATTTTAGAAAAGAGATAAGAATGAAAATCAATAAAAAATATGTAGCAGGTTCGGTGGTAGTTCTTGCCCTAAGTGTTTGTTCCTATGAGCTTGGTCGCTACCAAGCCGGACAAGTTAAGAAAGATTCGAATCGAGTTGCTTATATAGATGGTGATCAGGCTGGTCAAAAGGCAGAGAATTTGACACCAGATGAAGTCAGTAAGAGAGAGGGAATCAACGCAGAACAAATCGTTATCAAGATTACGGATCAAGGTTATGTAACCTCTCATGGAGACCATTATCATTACTATAATGGCAAGGTTCCTTATGACGCTATCATCAGTGAAGAACTCCTCATGAAAGATCCGAATTATCAGTTGAAGGATTCAGACATTGTCAATGAAATCAAGGGTGGTTATGTGATTAAGGTAGACGGGAAATACTATGTTTACCTTAAAGATGCGGCTCATGCGGACAATATTCGGACAAAAGAAGAGATTAAACGTCAGAAACAGGAACATAGCCATAATCATAATGCAAGCACAGATAATGCTGTTGCTGCAGCCAGAGCCCAAGGACGTTATACAACGGATGATGGGTATATCTTCAATGCGTCTGATATCATTGAGGACACTGGTGATGCCTATATCGTTCCTCATGGAAATCACTTCCACTATATTCCTAAGAGTGATTTGTCTGCTAGTGAATTAGCTGCAGCCCAAGCCTTCCTATCTGGAAAAGGCGGTCAATTAAGTACCGTTGAATATCGTTCTAGCAGAGCTGAAACAAGATCTAGTGTGAGAACGAGTCAAGCTGAGACACCTCAAAATCCTGCAACAGATTCTGAAAGTCAAAGTGAGGATTTAGCTAGTCTCCTTCAAGAATTGTACGCTTTGCCACTTAGCCAACGTCATGTGGAGTCTGATGGATTAGTATTTGACCCAGCACAGATTACAAAACGTACAGCCAATGGTGTGGCAGTGCCTCACGGGGATCATTTCCATTTTATTCCTTATTCGCAAATGTCTGCTTTGGAAGAAAAATTGGCTCGAAATCTACCAATTGGAGGCCAGCCAGTTCAAAGTCATTCTGATAATACGAAACCAAGCAGTTCTGATAAACCAAGTTCAACACCAAGTTCAACCATTAAACCAAACTTTAATCTCAATACGCAGGCACCAAATCGAGGAACTGGAGGCGCTTATACAACGGATGATGGGTATGTCTTTAGTCCGACAGATGTGATTGAAGATACAGGTGACGCTTTTATTGTCCCTCATGGAAATCATTTCCACTATATTCCTAAGAGTGATTTGTCAGCAGGAGAATTAGCTGCTGCTCAAGCTTATTGGAATGGGAAACAGGGTGCACATTCCTCTACAAGTTCAAGTAAACCAAGTAGTGATAATGCGAGTCTGGCACAACCAAGTTTGACAGAGACTCCAAATCTGACTGTCACACCAACTTATCATCAAAATCAAGGGGAAGACATTTCAACACTTTTAAGTGAATTGTATTCCAAACCTTTATCAGAACGCCATGTGGAATCGGATGGCCTAGTATTTGATCCGGCACAAATCATCAAACGTACAGCTAATGGTGTCGCTGTGCCTCACGGAGATCATTATCACTTTATTCCTTATTCACAAATGTCACCGCTGGAAGAAAAATTGGCTCGTATGATAGCTGTCAAGGGTCAAAATGGCAATGTCTTGCCAAGTGTTACTCCTCTGAAGCCAGCCCCTACTACCAAACCTCTAGCACCAGTGGAAAATAAACCGACTGAACTTGATGTCAACCAGGTTGTTAGAAAAGTTGGTGATGGATATATTATCGAAGATAAGGGAGTCAGTCGTTATGTTCTAGCTAAAGACTTGGCTAAGGCTAAGATTGACGCTATTGAAAATCTCTTGTCTAAGAAAACTCAAGAAACACATGCCCTAGTCGCGAAGAAAGAAAATGTCGCTCCTCGTGACCAAGAATTTTATGATAAAGCGTATAATTTATTGGCCGAGGCTCATAAAGCCTTGTCTGAAAATAAGGGGCGTACTTCTGACTTCCAAGCTTTAGATAAATTAGCAGAACGCTTGAATGATGAATCTTCTAATAAAGGAAAATTAGTAGATGATTTATTGGCATTCCTAGCACCAATTACCCATCCTGAGCGACTTGGAAAACCAAATTCTCAAATTGAATATACCGAAAACGAAGTCCGTATTGCTCAATTAGCTGATAAGTATACAACCTCAGACGGCTACATTTTTGATGAACATGATATTATCAGTGATGAGGGGGATGCCTATGTAACACCTCATATGGGCCATAGTCACTGGATTGGAAAAGATAGCCTTTCTGATAAGGAAAAAGCAGCTGCTCAATCTTATACTAAAGAAAAAGGGATTCTACCTCCATCTCCAGACGCAGATACTCAAGCAAATCCAACTGGAGATAGTGCAGCGGCCATTTACAATCGTGTGAAAGGTGAGAAACGAATTCCACTTGTTCGACTTCCATACATGGTTGAGCATACAGTTGAGATAAAAAATGGTAATTTAATCATTCCTCATAAGGATCATTACCATAATATTAAATTCGCTTGGTTTGATGATCACTCATACAAGGCTCCAAATGGTTATACTTTGGAAGATTTATTTGCGACGATTAAGTACTACGTAGAACATCCTGACGAACGTCCACATTCTAATGATGGATGGGGCAATGCCAGCGAGCATGTCTTAGGTAAGAAAGACCACAGTGAAGATCCAAATAAGAACTTCAAAGCGGATGAAGAACCAGTAGAGGAAACACCTGCTGAGCCAGAAGTTCCTCAAGTAGAGACTGAAAAAGTAGAAGCCAAGCTCAAAGAAGCAGAAGCTTTACTTGCTAAAGTAACGGATGCTAGTCTGAAAGGCAATGCGACAGAAACCCTAGCTGGTTTACGAAATAACTTGAGCCTCCAAACCATGGATAATAATGGCATCATGGCAGAAGCAGAGAAATTACTTGCTTTGTTAAAAGGAAGTGAGTCAGTTACGACGAAACCAGAAGCATAAATTTATCCTGTTAAATCAAAATGATGTAAGAGTCAGTAGCAATACTGGCTTTTATTTGTCTTGTTCCGTAAGGTTCAGGCCAAATAGACCACCTGATTTTTGGGGTCTTGGCTTCATTTAGGAGAAATCAATCTATGTCCAAGGTTAGTAACTTAATCATAGGTCTTCCTTTGTTAGAGAAGATGATGGTAAAAGGGTAGGGACTAATTGATTTTACAGTTTAGGATGTTTTGATGACAATTTATGATTTGAAGAGGATATTTCGAAAAGATATGCTATACTAAGCTTGTCAATGTTGCAACTAGACAAACATAAAAAACTAACTTCAACTATAATAGTTTTTTGTAAGTAGGTATGAGTAGCAGATTACTCAACTAATCTGAACAATAACGGAAGAAATATATCATGATTTTAATGACAAAAAATATAAATCTAACAAATGAAGAATTAGAGCTGATACAAGGTGGAGCAGATCCATATGGTAAATAGCCTAATGGTTATTTTCCTTGGCAAATAGAGCCGGTATTAACTATGCCGGTTCATGGATTTTGTCCCAGCGGCACCTATGATTTAGGATATATTGGAGGAGGCAATCATCTTTGCAAAGGAAGTGCTGCGATATTTTAAGTAAAATTTATTAGTGATATGAAGAAACAAGGGAAGAAAACAGAGGGTTTTATATGAAAAAACGGGTTATTCAGATTTTACTAGCATTGTCCTTAATTTTTTACAAATCAACTTGGTTTTGGAGGCTTTTCAACCACCTCACAAAGCCCTATCTACCAGCAAGTCGTGAGTTTTTTCAGATTCTGCTTTTGATGGAGAGTGGAGTTCTTTTGTCAGCAGTCATCTATCTACTAGTTTTTGCAGGAAAGCAAACTTTTCATTTCAAGTGGCAGCTGAGGTACTTCATCTACCTTTTACTGGGCTACATCTTTTCGTATATGTCTGACTTCCTCTTTTCGTATTTCATACCCTCGTCCTCGAATCAAATTTCTTTGAATGAAACGATAGAAATGATGGGGCGACAGGAATTACCCTATTTCTTGTTCATAGTTTGCTTCATCGGCCCTATTGCTGAGGAATTGATTTATCGAGGTGTGCTTATGACAACCTTTTTCAAAAACTCACCTTGGTACGGAGATGTCTTGCTTTCTGCTATTATTTTCGGTTGTATTCATATCAATTTCGCTTTAACACCTCTTGCCTTTTTCATTTATGCTAGTGGAGGTCTTATTTTGGCTCTATTGTATCGCATGACAAAAAGTCTCTACTATCCAATAGTGGTTCATATCCTCATCAATATCACTGCCTTCTGGAACTTGTGGTTACTCCTATTTTCAGGAAGTTAGCTTACTAAAACAATGTCGGAATTTTCCGGCATTTTCTTTTCAACAAATGAGCAAGAACTGATTATTTACAGGATTGCTTAATTAAAAAATGGTATAATAAAAGGTAATGAAAAATTCCAACGAGGCTGAGATGAAATTACTTTATACTGATATTCGGACTTCTTTGACTGAAATCCTGACTAGAGAGGCGGAAGATTTGGTTGCTGCGGGCAAGCGGGTCTTCTACATTGCCCCCAACTCTCTTTCTTTTGAAAAGGAACGCGCCGTGCTGGAATGCTTGTCCCAGCAGGCTTCTTTTGCGATTACCGTCACGCGCTTTGCTCAAATGGCTCGTTATCTGGTCTTGAATGACCTGCCTGCCAAGACCAGTCTTGATGATATCGGTCTTGGGATGGCCTTTTACAAATGCCTTGCCGAACTTGATCCTAAGGATTTACGTGTTTATGGAGCTATCAAGCAAGATCCTCAGTTTATCCAGCAGTTGATTGAGCTTTATCACGAGATGACGACTGCTCAGATGAGTTTTTTGGACTTGGAAAGTTTGACAGATGAAGACAAGCGAGCAGATTTACTCTTGATTTTTGAGAAAGTAACCGCCTATCTCAATCAAGGCCAGTTGGCTCAGGGGAGTCAGTTGTCCCATTTGATTGAGGCTATTGAGAATGACAAGGTAAGTAGTGATTTTACTCAAATCGCATTGGTCATTGATGGATTTACCCGTTTTTCTGCCGAGGAAGAGCGGATTGTGGACTTACTTCATGGCAAGGGTGTTGAAATTGTCATTGGGGCTTATGCTAGTAAGAAAGCCTATACCAGCCCTTTTAGCGAGGGGAATCTCTACCAAGCCAGTGTGGAGTTTCTCCATCATCTAGCCTTTAAATACCAAACACCTGCTCAGGACTGTTCTCAATCTCACGAGAAGATGGATAGTTTTGACAAGGCCTCTCGTTTGCTGGAGTCTTCTTATGACTTTTCAGAACTCGCTTTGGATGTCGATGAGAAGGACCGCGAAAATCTGCAAATATGGTCTTGTTTGACACAAAAGGAAGAGTTGGAGTTGGTAGCCCGTAGCATTCGTCAGAAATTACATGCCAATCCAGACCTAAGTTACAAGCATTTTCGTATTCTATTGGGAGATGTTGCTTCCTATCAATTATCGTTGAAAACCATTTTCGACCAGTATCAGATTCCTTTTTATCTTGGTAGAAGCGAAGCTATGGCGCATCATCCCTTGACACAGTTTGTAGAATCTATTTTAGCTTTAAAACGTTATCGTTTCCGTCAGGAGGATTTGATTAACCTCCTCAGAACTGGTTTGTATACCGACCTTAGTCAGGCTGATATTGACGCATTTGAGCAATATATCCGTTATCTTGGTATCAATGGCTTGCCAGCCTTTCAACAAACCTTCACCAAATCCCATCATGGAAAATTTAATTTGGAACATTTAAATGCTCTTCGTCTGCGTATTTTAGCCCCTCTTGAAACCCTATTTGCCAGCCGAAAGCAGAAGTCTGAAAATCTCTTGCAAAAGTGGAATGCTTTTCTAAAAGAAGGTGCAGTGACTAAGCAGTTGCAAGATTTGACAGCAACTATGGAAGCTCTTGAACAAGAAAGACAAGCTGAAGTTTGGAAGGCATTCTGTCATGTTTTAGAACAATTTGCGACCGTTTTTGCTGGATCACAGGTTAATCTTGAGGATTTCCTAGCCTTGCTCCATTCTGGAATGAGTTTGTCCCAATACCGCACCATTCCAGCAACAGTGGACACCGTTCTGGTGCAGAGTTACGATTTGATTGCTCCTCTGACAACTGACTTTATCTATGCCATTGGGCTGACTCAGGACAATTTGCCAAAAATTGCGCAAAACACCAGTCTATTGACAGACGAAGAAAGACAGAGTTTAAATCAAGCGACAGAAGAGGGGGCGCAATTACTGATTGCCAGCAGTGAGAACCTCAAGAAAAATCGCTATACCATGCTTTCCTTGCTCAATTCTGCTCATAAAGAGTTGATCTTGTCAGCTCCAAGCCTTTTTAACGAAAGTGAAAGCAAGGAGGCAGCCTATCTTCAAGAGCTGGTCCATTTTGGATTTAGTCGGAAAGAGAAGAGGATGAATCACAAAGTGCTGTCTAAGGAAAATATGGGGTCATATCACAGTCTTTTGTCTAGTCTGGTCGCCTATCACCAGCAGGGCGATACGAGTGATAGGGATCAAGATTTGACCTTTGTCAAAGTATTGGCGCGTGTGATGGGTAAAAAACTAGACCAGCAAGGTTTGGAAAATCCTGCCCTCTCAACCAGTCCAAGCAGTAAGCAGTTGGCTAAGGACACCTTACAAGCTCTCTATCCTGCTGATCAGGAGTTTTACCTGTCTACCTCTGGTTTGACGGAGTTTTACCGGAACCAATACAGTTATTTCCTCCGTTATGTTCTAGGTTTACAGGAAGAATTACGCCTGCGTCCTGATGCCCGTAGTCATGGGAATTTCTTGCACCGTATTTTTGAACGTGCCTTGCAGTTGCCTGACAAAGATTCCTTTGACCAACGTCTAGAACAAGCAATCCACGAAACCAGTCAGGAACGCGAATTTGAAGCAATTTATCAAGAAAGTTTGGAAGCCCAGTTTACCAAGGAAATTCTGCTTGATGTTGCACGGACGACTGGACATATTCTCCGTCACAATCCAGCTATTGAAACCATCAAAGAAGAGGCGAATTTTGGTGGGAAAGAGCAGGCCTTTATTCAATTGGACGATGGTCGCAATGTCTTTGTACGAGGCAAGGTTGACCGCATTGACCGATTGAAAGCTGATGGAGCGATAGGAGTAGTAGATTACAAATCTAGTCTGACCCAGTTCCAGTTTCCTCATTTCTTTAATGGGCTTAATTCCCAGTTGCCAACCTATCTAGCTGCCCTAAAAAGAGAAGGGGAGCAGAACTTTTTTGGTGCCATGTACTTGGAAATGGCTGAACCTGTCCAATCTCTGATGGCCGTTAAAAGTCTGGCAGGTGCAGTAGTAGAAGCCAGCAAATCTATGAAATACCAAGGGCTCTTTTTAGAAAAAGAAAGCAGTCATTTGGGTGAATTTTACAATAAAAACAAGGCTAATCAGCTGACAGATGAGGAATTCCAGCTCCTGCTGGACTACAATGCCCACCTTTACAGGAAAGCAGCTGAGAAGATTTTAGAAGGTCAGTTCGCCATTAATCCCTATACCGAAAATGGCAGAAGTATTGCCCCATACGTCCAGCAACATCAAGCCATCACAGGATTTGAAGCCAATTATCACTTGGGTCAAGCCCGTTTCCTAGAAAAGTTGGACTTAGCTGATGGCAAACGTCTGGTCGGAGAAAAACTCAAGCAAGCTTGGTTTGAAAAAATAAGAGAGGAGTTGAATCGATGAAGTCTATTCCCTTTTTAACTGAGGAAGAAATTCAAAAATTGCAAGAAGCAGAAGCAAATTCGAACAAGGAACAAAAGAAAACTGCCGAGCAAATTGAAGCCATCTACACTTCTGGCCAGAATATTCTAGTCTCAGCATCGGCTGGTTCTGGGAAGACCTTTGTCATGGCCGAGCGTATTCTGGACCAGTTAGCGCGTTGTGTCGAAATTTCTCAACTATTTATCTCAACCTTTACGGTCAAGGCTGCCACAGAACTTAAGGAGCGCTTGGAGAAAAAAATCAGCCAACAAATCCAAGAAAGCGATGACGTTGACCTCAAACAACACTTAGGACGCCAGTTGGCAGACCTACCCAATGCTGCCATCGGAACTATGGACTCTTTCACACAAAAATTCCTTGGCAAACATGGCTATCTGATTGATATTGCGCCTAATTTCCGAATTTTACAAAACCAGAGTGAGAAACTCCTTCTAAAAAATGAAGTCTTCCACGAGGTCTTTGAAGCGCATTATCAAGGTAAACAGAAAGAGAACTTTAGTCATCTGCTGAAAAATTTTGCAGGGCGTGGCAAGGATGAACGTGGTCTGCGCCAGCAGGTCTATAAAATCTATGACTTCCTCCAATCCACCAGCAATCCTCAGAAATGGCTGAGTGAATCTTTCCTAAAAGGCTTTGAAAAAGCTGATTTTACGAATGAAAAAGAAAAACTGACCCAACAAATCCAGCAAGCCCTTTGGGATTTGGAAAGCTTTTTCCGTTACCATCTTGATAACGATGCCAAGGAGTTTCCAAAGGCCGCTTATCTCGAGAATGTTCAGTTAATTTTGGATGAAATTGGCTCCTTAAATCTAGAGTCCGATAGTCAGGCTTATCAAGCAGTGCTTGCGCGTGTTGTCGCCATCTCGAAGGAGAAAAATGGTCGAGCTCTGACTAATGCCAGTCGTAAGGCTGATTTGAAGCCCCTGGCGGATGCCTACAACGAAGAAAGAAAGACCCAGTTTGCTAAACTAGGACAACTTTCAGACAAGATAACCATTCTCGACTATCAAGAACGTTATCATGAAGACTCTTGGGAACTAGCTAAAACCTCCCAAGCCTTCATGAGTGATTTTGTGGAGGCTTATCGTCAGCGAAAACGTCAGGAAAATGCCTTTGAATTCGCTGATATCAGCCATTACACCATTGAGATTTTAGAAAATTTCCCGCAAGTTCGTGAGGCTTATCAGGATCGCTTCCACGAAGTCATGGTCGATGAGTATCAGGATACCAACCACATTCAAGAACGGATGTTGGAATTGCTGTCTAATGGTCACAATCGCTTTATGGTGGGGGATATCAAGCAGTCCATCTACCGTTTCCGTCAGGCTGATCCCCAGATTTTCAATGAGAAATTCCAACGCTATGCGCAAAATCCTAAAGAGGGCAAACTCATTCTCCTCAAGGAAAATTTCCGTAGCAGTTCAGAAGTGCTGTCAGCAACCAATGATGTTTTTGCACGCCTTATGGACCAAGAGGTCGGAGAAATCAACTATGACAGCATGCACCAGCTTGTTTTTGCCAATAGCAAACTAACTCCTAATCCAGACAACAAGGCAGAATTTCTCCTCTACGACAAGGACGACAGCGGGCAAGAGGAAGAAGAGGACCAAACAGAAACGAAACTAACTGGTGAAATGCGCCTGGTCATCAAGGAAATCCTCAAACTCCATCAAGAAAAAGGTGTTGCTTTTAAGGAAATTGCTCTTTTGACTTCCAGCCGCAGTCGAAATGACCAGATTCTTCTTGCCTTGTCTGAGTACGGGATCCCTGTCAAAACCGATGGTGAGCAAAATAATTATCTCCAATCCTTAGAAGTACAAGTCATGCTAGACACCCTTCGTGTCATTCACAATCCCCTGCAAGACTATGCCTTGGTTGCCCTTATGAAGTCTCCTATGTTTGGCTTTGACGAGGACGAGTTAGCACGTTTGTCGCTTCAGAAAGATGAGGACAAAGTTCAAGAAAATCTCTATGAGAAACTGGTCAATGCTCAAACACAGTCAACAAGCCTGAAAGAGTTAATTCACTTAGCACTGGCTGACAAACTAAATCAATTCATGGATATCTTGGATTCTTGGCGCTTGTATGCCAAAACTCACTCCCTCTATGACTTGATTTGGAAGATTTATAACGACCGTTTTTACTATGACTATGTTGGAGCTTTGCCAAATGGTCCTGCTAGGCAGGCCAATCTCTATGCCTTAGCACTGCGTGCTGATCAATTTGAAAATAGCAATTTCAAGGGTTTGGCAAGATTTATTGGCATGATTAACCAGGTCTTGGAAGCCCAGCACGATCTTGTAAGCGTGGCAGTCGCACCGCCCAAGGATGCAGTAGAGCTCATGACCATTCACAAGAGTAAAGGGCTGGAGTTTCCTTACGTTTTTATTCTCAATATGGATCAGGACTTCAATAAGCAAGACAGCATGTCAGAAGTCATTCTCAGTCGTAAAAACGGTCTAGGACTTAAGTATATTGCCAAGATGGAGACAGGAGCAGTAGAAGCTCACTATCCTAAAACCATCAAACTCTCCATTCCTAGCCTAACTTATAGACAGAATGAAGAGAAATTACAGCTGGCAAGCTATTCTGAGCAGATGCGTCTCCTTTATGTTGCCATGACTCGGGCTGAGAAAAAGCTCTACCTTGTCGGCAAGGGTTCGCGTGAAAAGCTGGAATCCAAGGAATACCCAGCACCTAAAAATGGGAAACTAAATAGCAATACTAGACTGCAAGCCAAGAATTTCCAAGATTGGATTTGGGCTATCAGCAAAGTATTTGCCAAGGACAATCTCAACTTTAGCTATCGTTTTGTTGGCGAAGACCAGTTGACTAGAGAAGCTATTGGTCAGTTGGAAAACAAGAGCCTTCTACAAGATAGCTCCCAAGCTGATAACCGCCAGTCTGAAACCATCAAAGAAGCTCTTGAAATGCTGAAAGAGGTGGAAGTCTATAATACTCTTCACCGCGCAACCATTGAGCTTCCTAGTGTTCAAACCCCAAGTCAAATCAAGAAATTCTACGAACCTGTTATGGATATGGAAGGTGTCGAGATTGCTGGTCAAGGCCAGTCAGTAGACAAGAAAATTAGCTTTGAGTTGCCAGATTTTTCAACTAAAGAAAAGGTAACAGGAGCTGAGATTGGTAGTGCTACCCACGAACTCATGCAGAGAATTGACCTCAGTCAGCGACCAACGCTTACTAGCCTGACAGAAACTTTCAAACAAGTTCAAACCAGCCAAGCTGTTAAAGACAAGATCAATCTTGCTAAAATTCTTGCCTTCTTTGACACAGCACTTGGCCAGGAAATTCTTGCCAATACAGACCATCTCTACCGCGAGCAACCTTTCTCCATGCTCAAAAGAGATCAAAGGAGTCAGGAAGACTTTGTTGTCCGTGGAATCCTTGATGGCTATCTGCTTTATGAGGATCGTATCGTTCTTTTCGACTACAAGACAGACCGCTATGACGAGCCAAGTCAACTCATAGACCGCTATCGTGGTCAATTAGCCCTTTATGGAGAGGCTTTATCACGAGCCTATTCGATTGAAAATATTGAAAAATACTTGATTTTACTCGGTAAAGAAGAGGTTCAAGTTGTAAAAGTATAATTTATACTCTTCGAAAATCAAATTCAAACCACGTCAGCTTCACCTTGCCGTAGGTATGGTTACTGACTTCGTCAGTTCTATCCACAACCTCAAAGCTGTGCTTTGAGCAACCTGCGGCTAGCTTCCTAGTTTGCTCTTTGATTTTCATTGAGTATTAGAAAGGAGACCTCATGACACTTCCAGTTAGAAAATCCCTGCACGATGCGGTTTTACAGGCTTCAAAAGCGGATACTTGGGAACAAGCTACCAAGGAATGGAATGAAGTTTCCTTGATTTTTAACGGTATCGGCCGTAGCAATTGTGTTTGTGGGAATGCCATTAAATACGCTTATGAACTCTTTAACGGTGTCACAGGCCAACGCCTCTTTCCAATCGGTAGCGATTGTGTTCGTCATTTTCATCGATTGTCCCTTGACCAGCAGTTAGAAGAGGAAGAAAAACTGCTCAGAAAGGTTGAAAATCTAACCAGAAAAGCTCAGAAAAAGGAAAAAATCAAGGTCAATAAAAGTGACTTTGACGAGCGCCTTCTAAAATGGCTCTGGGAGAAAGGTGTTTTCAAGCCTAATCGTGGCAATCAGTTCTCACCAGAGAGAGACTATCAGCTTTTCTTAGAAGTCTTTCAGGGAGGAAGTTGGACCAAGGCAGAGCCAAAGAAAAAGGCTCGGATGGAAGAAGTCCTTGAAAAATGCATCAAACCCTTTTTACTTGGAAAATCAGATGACCAACTCTACCTTGTCAAGCTAGGCAAGGAGAAAATTGACTACGAACAAGAACTGCGTATCCAGGCAGAGAAAGAGCGCAAGAAGAGGGATAAAATCGCCAAGCAATATGCAGATAATCTGGTCCTAGCCATGGGACCAGCAGAGCGTGCTTATCAAGATTACTTTGGCTTTACAGAAACCCTTACTCAAGAAGAACGAAAATGGGAGAAAATTCTTTTTGGTAAAAATCGAACAGAACGGGCTATTAAGGCCAAACAATATCAAAAAGAGCTGGAAAAAGACCAACGAATTGCCAGTCAGGATCCAATTGAAAGAAAGCAGAAGCAGACCTGGCTCCTCAATTCCTATTTCCGTGATCTTCCTGAAGAAAAATCTCGCTTTGCTCGGCTCTTATTAGAATATCGGAAAAATGGAGAGATTCCCTTTTCAACCGCATATCTGTCTGATCATCTCATCGAATTTTTCTATAAAATGAAAGCTTTTGAGTTTGAAATCGCACCAGAACAAGTCAGAGATTTTTTAAAAGAAAGCCTTGAGACAGAGCATCTATCATCAGCACAAGAAAACTGGATAGAAGGAATTCTCCTCAACTGCCTCAAACCATTTTTAGAACGATTATTGATATAAGTAACACCTACCGTGGAAATGCCATGGTAGGTTATATTTTATCCAAAAAGAGAAAATAGGAAATGGTAAACCTTGCTCCTTGATATTTTATATATAAAACAAAGTATGAAAACGCTACTCAATTTTAAGACTTTTTTGTAAATTAAGAGTATAATCAGAGTGTATTGGCTTTTTTATAGATAATAGACTAATATAATAAAAGCCTTTGTAACATATATAAATTTTATTTCAAGGAGGAATAATGGAAAAGTATTATGGTGAAAAACAAGAGCGTTTTTCATTTAGAAAATTATCAGTAGGACTTGTATCTGCAACGATTTCAAGTTTATTTTTTATGTCTGTTTTAGGAAGTTCATCTGTGGATGCTCAAGAGACTAAAGGTGTTCACTATAAATATGTGACAGAGTCAGAGCTATCATCAGATGAGCAGAATAAGCTTATCTATGATATTCCGACATACGTGGAGAATGATGATGAGACTTATTATCTTGTTTATAAATTAAATTCCCAAAATCAACTGGGGGAATTGCCAAATACTGGAAGCAAGAATGATATGCAAGCCCTAGTTACTGGTGCTAGCTTAGCAGCTCTGGGGATTTTAGTTTTTGCCGTTTCTAAGAAAAAAGTTAAGCATAAAACTGTATTACATTTAGTATTGGTTGCAGGAATAGGAAACGGTGTCCTAGTGTCAGCTCATGCTTTAGAAAATAATCTTTTGCTAAATTACAATACTGACTACGAATTGACCTCTGGAGAAAAATTGCCTCTTCCTAAAGACATTTCAGGTTACACATATATTGGATATATCAAAGAGGGAAAAACGACTTCTGATTCTAAAGTAAATAATCAAGAAAAATCAGTAGCCACTCCTACAAAACAACAAAAAGTTGATTATAGTGTTACACCAACTTTTGTAGAGAATCCATCAACAGTACAACCTATTCAGGAACAAACACCTGTTTCTTCAACTAAGCCGACAGAAGTTCAAGTAGTTGAAAAACCTCTTTCTACAGAATTAACGAATCCAAGAAAAGAAGAGAAACAATCTTCAGATTCCCAAGCACAATTAGCCGAACACAAGAATCTAGAGACGAAGAAAGACGAGAAGGTTTCTCCAAAAGAAAAGACTGGGGTAAATACATTAAATCCACAGGATGAAGTTCTATCAGGTCAGTTGAATAAACCTGAACTCTTATATCGTGACGAAACTATAGAGACAAAAATAGATTTTCAAGAAGAAGTTCAGGAGAATCCTGATTTAGCTGAAGGAACTGTAAGAGTAAAACAAGAAGGTAAATTAGGTAAGAAAGTTGAAATTATCAGAATATTCTCTGTAAACAAGGAAGAAGTTTCGCGAGAAATTGTTTCAACTTCAACGACTGCGCCTGTTTCAAGAATAGTAGAAAAAGGTACTAAAAAAGCTCAAGTTATAAAGGAACAACCTGAGACTGTCACAGAACATAAGGACCTACAAGCTGGAGCTATTGTTAAACCTGCAGTCCAACCTGAGTTACCAGAGGCTGTAGTAAGTGATAAAGGTGTACCGGAAGTCCAACCATCGTTACCAGAAGCAGTTGTGACTGATAAAGGTGAGCCAGCAGTCCAACCAGCGTTGCCAGAAGCTGTAGTGAGTGATAAAGGTGTACCAGAAGTCCAACCATCGTTACCGGAAGCAGTTGTAACAGATAAAGGTGAAGCGGAAGTTCAGCCTGAGCTACCGGAAGCGGTTGTGACTGACAAAGGTGAGACTGAGGTTCAATCAGAGTCGCCAGATACTGTGGTAAGTGATAAAGGTGAACCAGAACAGGTAGCCCCACTACCTGAATACACAGGAGTCCAGGCTGGAGCGATAGTCGAACCAGAGAAGGTAGAAGCACCGAAGGAATACACAGGCGTACAAGCTGGCGCTGTAGTCGAACCGGAGCATGCTGCACCACTACCAGAATATACAGGTGTACAAGCTGGGGCTATTGTTGAACCGGAGCAGGCTGCCCCACTGCCAGAATATACAGGCGTACAAGCTGGTGCTGTAGTCGAACCTGAGCAGATTGCACCCCTACCAGAATACACAGGAGTTCAGGCTGGGGCTATTGTTGAACCAGAACAGGTAGATCCACTTCCTGAATACAAGGGGAATATTGCGCAACTAAAACCTGAAACTCCCGTTGAGAAGCCAAAAGAAACAGATCCAGAAAAAACAATAGAACTAAGAAGTGTTTCTGATGTTGAGCTCTATAGTTATGAAGGAGATCGGTCAAGACAGCATACAAGCTTGGATAAAGTACCAGATAATAAATCTGCTTATTTCATTAAGGTGAAGTCAGCTAAATTTAAAGATGTACTGCTTCCAGTTTCAAATATTGAGGACACTACAAAAGATGGCAAACCAGTCTATAAAATTACAGCTAGATTGGAACACTTGAAGCAATCTGTAGACAATCAATACCAAGACAATTTTACTTATTATCTTCCAAAAGTTGTTCAAAACGATGGCCCTATCTACACATCTTTTAAAAAACTAGTAACTGATATGAATAGTAGACCTGATGGAACTTTCACTCTGGGTGCAACAATGAATGCTCGCGAGTTTGAGTTAAATGAAAACCAAGAAAGTTACGTTACAAGTAAATTCACAGGAACACTAATTGGTAGTCATCAAGGTAAAAATTATGCTATCTTTAATTTGAAAAAGCCATTATTCAATACATTAAATAGAGCTACTGTTAAGGATCTCACCTTAAAAGATGTTAATATTTCTGGTAAGAATCATGTCGCATCAGTTGCTAAGGAAGCCACAAATTCTTCAACTTTAAATAATGTTCACGCAAATGGAATCATTGCTGGTGAGCTAGGTATCGGAGGACTTGTCCAAAAAGTTGATAATTCTACCGTA
Source organism: bacterium (assembly GCA_905221065.1). Lineage (GTDB taxonomy): Bacteria > Bacillota > Bacilli > Lactobacillales > Streptococcaceae > Streptococcus. The sequence continues at coordinate 4,450 of CAJNBS010000009.1, read as the reverse complement.
AGTAATAGTAGCTTCACCGGAAGAATAACAAATACCTTTGTTACAACTTCTCAGTATGCAATTGGTGGGCTAGTCGGTCAATTAACCGGTGCTAATGCTAGGGTAGATCATTCTATTGCAACAGTAACCATTTCAAGTAATGCAGAATACTCTAATCAAACCATTGGTGGAATTGTTGGTATCGTAGAAAATAATGCAACTGTAGCAAATAGTTATGCTGAAGGTGAAATAAATAATGCTAAACCATTCGCTAGAGTTGGTGGAGTTGCAGGTTCCCTATGGACACAAGAAGGTGGAGCAGATGATAATACCGGCCACTTGAATAATGTTCTCAGCGATATGAATATTACAAATGGGAATGCAATTTCTGGTTACCACTTTAAAGGTATGAAGGAAACAGAGGTTTACAGTAATAAAGACAATAAGGTAGTTAATGTTCAAGCAGTTGGAGATGAGGTAATGTCAGTTGATTCCACTGTAGAACGTGGTACTGAGATTGAAAAAACAGCAGTTCAAGCCAAGAAAGACCAGATTACTACAAAGCAAACTATAACCGTGGAAGATTTCACAAATTCTGCTAAACAGGATGTAGATTATAGTAAGGCAGCTCATTATCAAGCGACAAGAGATATTGCATATAAAAACATAGAGAAATTATTGCCTTTCTATAATAGAGACACCATTGTGAAATATGGAAATCAATTGTCAGCTGATAATAATCTATTTAAGAAAGAATTGTTATCTGTTGTCCCTATGAAAAATGAGGAAGTGGTCTCAGATATTACTTCAAACAAGAACTCTATCAATCACTTATTACTACATTACAAAGATGGAACATCTGAGAAAGTAAGCTTAACCTACCATAGTGATTTTGCAAATCTGGCTGAGTATACTATTGGAACTACAGGTCTAGTATACACACCAAATGCTTTCCTAAAAGATTATTTATCTATAATAGACAGAGTTAAAAACGACTTAAATACAGTGCAGTATAATCCAACTGCTCTTAAGAATTTGTTAGGAATTTCGGATAATGTTAAATTAACAGAACTCTATCTAGATGAGCAATTCGCTAAAACTAAAGAGCACTTGACTGAGACTCTTAAAAAATTACTTTCAGCTGATGCTGCTGTTACTGGAAATAATAGTGCTATTGACAATTACATTGTTGATAAAATCAAGCGAAACAAAGAAGCCTTGATGCTAGGATTAACCTATCTAGAACGCTGGTATAATTTTAAATTCGATAAGGCTAGCGCAAAAGATTTGCTTATGTTCCATATGGATTTCTTTGGTAAGGGAAATACCTCTCCGCTAGATACAATTATTGAACTGGGTAAATCTGGCTACAATAATCTCTTGGCTAAAAATAATGTGGTTACTTACAATGCCTTGTTGACTAATAACTACGGTACAAAAGATTTGTTTAGTGCTTTAGAAGGCTACCGTAAAGCATTTGCACCACATCAAACTAACAATGAATGGTTTAAATCTCAGACAAAAGCCTTAATCGTTGAAGAAAAATCTAATATTCCAGAAGTAAGGGCTAATCAGGAAAAAGCTGGTAGCAAGTACTCTATCGGCGTCTATGATCGAATCACTAGCGACAGCTGGAAATACCGTAACATGGTACTGCCTCTACTAACCTTGCCAGAAAGATCAGTATTTGTCATTTCAACTATCTCTAGCCTAGGATTTGGTGCTTATGATCGTTACCGTAATAGTGACCATAAAGCGGGCAAGGGTCTCAATGACTTTGTTGAAAAGAGCGCTCACGAAACTGCCGAACGTCAACGAGATCACTACGATTATTGGTATCGTATTCTAGATGAAAAAGGGCGTGAAAAACTTTATCGAAATATCTTGCTTTATGATGCCTATAAATTTGGAGATGACCATACCAATGGAAAAGCCCAAACAGTATCAGATTTTGATAGTCCAAATCCTGCAATGAAACATTTCTTTGGACCTGTTGGAAATAAAGTTGGCCATAATGGACACGGTGCTTACGCTACAGGGGATGCAGTATATTATATGGGTTATCGTATGTTGGATAAGGATGGAGCTATCACTTATACTCATGAGATGACGCATGATTCAGATCAAGACATCTACCTTGGTGGCTATGGTCGAAGAAGTGGCTTGGGACCAGAGTTCTTTGCCAAAGGCTTATTACAAGCACCAGACCATCCAGATGATGCGACCATTACCATTAACTCAATCTTGAAACATTCAAAATCTGATAGTACAGAAAGTCGACGATTACAAATACTCGATCCAACTACGAGATTTAAAGACGCGACAGATCTTCAAAAATATGTACACAACATGTTTGATGTTGTTTATATGTTGGAATATCTTGAAGGAAATTCAATTCTTAAATTGGATACGAATCAAAAACAACAACTTCTTAGAAAAGTTACAAATGAGTATCATCCAGATCCAGATGGAAATAGTGTCTATGCAACAAATGTAGTTAAAGATTTGGCATATGCAGAAGCTGAAAAATTACATTCATTTAATGATTTGATTGAGAATAATATTATTTCGTCTAGGGAATATGCGTCAGGCAAATACGAAAGAAATGGCTACTTTACGATTAAATTATTTGCACCGATTTATGCTGCATTAAGTAATGATAAAGGAACGCCAGGTGACCTAATGGGGCGTCGTATAGCCTACGAACTATTAGCTGCTAAAGGATTTAAAGATGGTATGGTGCCATATATCTCAAATCAATTTGAACCCGATGCTAGGGCAAATAATAAAACGATTACCTCATATGGTAAGACCAAAGGATTAGTAACAGATACATTAGTACTTCAAAAATTATTTAATGGACAATACCACACTTGGAGTGATTTTAAAAAGGCCATGTATAAGGAGCGTAAAGACAAGTTCAACAAATTGAACAAAGTTACCTTTAATGATACAAGTAAATCGTGGACAAGCTTTGCAACCAAAACCACAAGCAATATAGATGAGTTGCAGAAACTAATGGATGAAGCTGTTCGCAAGGATGCAGAAGGTACTCGTTGGGATAACTATAATCCAGAAACAGACAGTGCAGTTCATAAGTTGAAGAGAGCGATCTTTAAAGCTTATCTTGACCAAACTGATGATTTTAGAAGTTCAATTTTTGAAAATAAAAAATAGTGTTTACTATTAGGAAATAAAATTAAAGAAGGTGATTACGCTTGTCATTATTTAAAAAAGAACGGTTTTCAATCCGAAAAATCTGTGGGATTGTTGGTTCTGTTTTACTCGGAAGTATCTTGGTTGCACCGTCAATCATTCATGCTTCTACCTATCATTACATTGAAAAAAGCTCTCTTACACAAGAAGAACAAAGCAAGATTCAAGCAGGAATTCCTACTGATAATGAAGCAAGTTATGCTCTTATTTATCAGCAGGAAGCTCTTCCTGCAACAGGTTCATCGACTTCTGTGTTTACAGCTTTAGGCCTATTAGCTGTTGGTAGTTTAGTTCTTTTGGTTCATAAAAAGAAAAAAGTTGCTAGTCTGTTCTTAGTTACTACGATTGGACTAATCAGTCTTTCTAGCATGCAAGCACTCGATATAAGCAATCCTTTGAAAGCTCCAAGTAATGAAGGAGTAGTTCAAATTGCTGGATATCGTTATATTGGATACTTACCCCTTGATGATGATGCAATTTCAGAAATTCAACATAAGAATGAGGGGACAAAGAATGTTCTAGTATCTGAAACTCAAAGTATCCCTAATGAAGCGCCTAAAGCTGAGAAACCTAAATACACTGAGCCTGTAAGTACAGTCCCAGACGAGGCTCCTAAAGTAGAAAAACCTGACTATACGCAACCAATAGGTGTAAACCTTGTAGAGCCAGCAGTTCATGAAAAACCAGCATACACTGAACCGGTAAGTACTGTTCCTGATGTGGCGCCTAAAGTAGAGAAGCCTGACTATACGCAACCAATAGGAGCAAACCTTGTAGAGCCAGCAGTTCAACCAGCGTTACCAGAAGCAGTTGTGACAGAAAAAGGGGAACCAGAAGTACAACCAGCCTTACCAGAAGCAGTTGTGACAGAAAAAGGGGAACCAGAAGTACAACCAGCCTTACCAGAAGCAATTGTGACAGAAAAAGGGGAACCAGAAGTACAACCAGCGTTACCAGAAGCAGTTGTGACAGAAAAAGGGGAACCAGAAGTACAACCAGCGTTACCAGAAGCAATTGTGACAGAAAAAGGAGAACCGGAAGTACAACCAGCGTTACCAGAAGCAGTTGTGACAGAAAAAGGGGAGCCGGAAGTACAACCAGCGTTACCAGAAGCAGTTGTGACAGAAAAAGGGGAACCGGAAGTACAACCAGCGTTACCAGAAGCAGTTGTAACTGACAAAGGGGAACCGGAAGTACAACCAGCGTTACCAGAAGCAGTTGTAACTGACAAAGGGGAACCGGAAGTACAACCAGC
>CAJNBS010000008.1 GCA_905221065.1 bacterium | reverse complement strand
AAAGCTTCTCTATGCTATATCCTTGTTTTCTAAGTTCATAGATCTGAACTTTATCATCATAAGTTAATTTCATAATAAAAACACCCCAAAAGTTAGATTTTTTCTGTCTAACTTTTGGGGTGCAGTTCAAGTGAGCTTGATAGGATGCGTTTTAGAATGTCAAAATTTTACTTAAATTGAGTTTGAAACAGCTTATTTCAAGGCTTTTTGTGCGTCTTCAATCATGAGTTTTGTTGATTCAAGACCGCCTCCACTTAGATACCAGAGGTCTGGTGTGAGTTGGATAATTTTACCATTTTTAGCGGCAGGAGTTTCAGCGATGAGGGCATTTTCTAGGACGCCATCGTTGCTAGAATTGTCGCCACCGATGGCAAGGGTACGGTTGATGACAAAGAGGATATCAGGATTGATTTCTTTGACACTTTCAAAGCTGACTTCTTGTCCGTGGCGTGAGTCTTCAAATTGAGTATCAGTTGGCTTGAATTTCAAGGTTTGGTACAAGAAAGAGAAACGAGATTGGGCACCAAAGGCAGCCATTTTTCCTTCATTGAGGAGGATAGCAAGGGCTTTTTTGTCAGAACTTTCATTTTTAGTAGCGACATCTTGGATGCTCTTGTCTAGCTTAGCTAATTCTTCCTTGGCTTTCTGTGTACCAGTTTCACCAAAGGCGCTTGCTAGGGATTCGATATTAGTCTTGGTAGAAGTCCAGTAGTCATCTTTGCCTGCTTGGAAGAGAACAGTCGGAGCGATTTCGTTGAACTTATCTACGAATTTTTGGGTACGTGGTGAAGCGATAATTAGGTCTGGTTCAAGAGCAGCAAGGGCTTCTAGGTCTGGCTCAACCATAGAACCAACATTTTTAACTTTTCCAGCTAGGTCTTTAAGATAAGTCGGAACAGTTTTTGTAGGCATTCCGACGATATTCTTTTCAAAACCTAAAGCGCGAATAGTATCCGCAGCACCGAGGTCAAAGGTCACAATCTTTTCAGGGACTTTTGAAAGTGTGACTACACCTAGTGAACTTTTAATGGTTACCTCTGTTGGAGCAGAGCTACTTGTCTCCGTCTGACTAGTGCTTGAGTTTGTACTACATGCACCAAGTAAGAGCAAGAAGCTGGCCGCTAGGGCAGTGAGATAAAATTTAAGGGATGTTTTCATGATTTCTCCTTTTTAAAATATGATAACGATGTAGGGAGTCTCTAGGTTTTATTGACTAAGAGACAAAATTTCTTCTAACTCGAGTTTCTGAGTTGCTAGCTATAGATACAGATCTTTTTGCCATTGATGTCAGCCAGCGTGATGGGAATCTCATAGAGTTGACTGAGCAGGTCAGCCTGCATGATTTGATCTGTCCTTCCCTTGCTAAAGACTTGACCGTCCTTGAAGGCAACAATTTCATCCGCATACTGGCTGGCCATGTTAATATCGTGGAGGACGATGATAATAGTCTTGCCGAGTTCCTCCACCAGTCGCCTAAGAATCTGCATCATGCTGACGCTTTGCTTGATATCGAGGTTGTTGAGAGGTTCGTCTAGCAAGATAAAGTCTGTATCTTGGGCCAGTACCATAGCGATAAAGACACGTTGCAACTGTCCACCAGACAGACTATCGATGTAGCGGTCTTTTAAGCTTGTCAGTTCCAGATAGTCCAGAGTTTCTCGGATTTTTTCCCAATCTTCTGCTCTCAGTCGACCACGGCTGTAGGGAAAACGTCCAAAGCTGACCAGTTCTTCTACAGTCAATTTGGCTTGGTAATTGATCTTTTGCTTTAAGATGGTCAGTTCTTGAGCCAGTTCTTGCGAATTCCAACTCTCGATTTCACGACCTTTGATACTGAGAATTCCCTGATCCTTCTTGGTCAATCTGCTCATGATGGAGAGGAGAGTTGATTTTCCAGCACCATTTGGACCAATGAAGGCTGTCAGTTTCTGAGGACTGACTTCAAGGGTAATGCCTTGCAAAATATCCTGTTTTTGAATGGATTTGTCAATGTTTTCCAGTTTCACTGACGCGCCCTCCTGTATAGTAAGATAAAGAATAAGAAACCACCTATGCTCTCGATGATCATACTGATGCGAATTTCCAGAGCAAAGACTCGTTCAATCAGGGCTTGCCCCAAGGTCAAACTGATAAATCCGACCAGAATGGCCACGATAAAGAGCAACTTGTGCCGATAGTCTTTGACAATCAGGTAAGTGAGATTGGCCAGCATAAAACCGAAGAAGGCCATAGGCCCTACCAAGGCAGTGGCCGTTGAGGTCAAAAGCACGATGCCCCATAGGAGTTCTCTCTGTTCTTTTTCAACATCGAGTCCCAGTATCTGAGCCGTTTCTCTTTGCAGGTGCAAGACATCCAGAACGACTGCTTTTCGAAAGAAAAAGATTGTCAAGGCGAGGATGATCAGAGAACCGATGGCTAGGATGGGAGTGTTGAGATGTTGAAAGGAGGCAAAGAGACTGTTTTGCAGTTTATCGTATTCATTTGGATCCATTAGAACCTGAAGGAAGGTACTGATATTTCGAAAGAGACTTCCGATGGCTAGACAGATTAGCAGGATGAAGACCAGGTCTTGCTTCATCAGTGTCTTCAAGTAACCTTGTAAGGCGAGAAAGAAGAGGGATTGGACAAGAAGTAAGATTATGAATTCTAAGATAGGAGACTTGCCAAGTTGAAGAAACTTACTTTCAAAAACCAGTAGCAGGGTTTGTAGTAGGACATAGAAGGATTCGATTCCCAAAATACTTGGCGTCAGAAAGCGATTTTCCGTCAGGGTTTGAAAACTAATGGTCGAAATCCCAGTCGCGATGGCTACCAAGAGATAAACGATGATTTTTTGGGAACGTAGCTTCCAGGCAAAGGCAGTTAGATGGGTGGTGGGCCAAAAGTAGAGCAGACAAGCTCCGATAGCCAGAATAATGAGCAGGTAGAAGAGTTTGCTATGTTTGCTTTTAGACTGCATCTTTTCGTCCCCCTCTCCAGAGAAGTAGGATAAAGACGAGGCTACCAATGATTCCTAGCAAGAGACTGACAGACAATTCATAGGGCCGAATCAGAACTCGAGAGAGAATGTCGCAGGCCAGAACCAGATTGGCACCAACCAGTACGACCATGAGTTTGGTTTGGCTCAGATTATCTCCGTAGCGCTTGCGAACCAGATTGGGAACGATGACCCCGAGAAATGGCAAGCCACCCACGGTAATCATGGTGACACTTGTCGTTAGCGCAACCAGAAAGAGGGCCAGTTTTTCAAGTAGGGAGTAGGAAATTCCCAAACTTTCACTGGTTTCCTTTCCTAGATTCATGATGGTAAAGGTTTGTGACAATTTCCAAACGGCAATCAGGATAATGAGGCCTAAGAAGAGCCACTCATACTGATGGGTCTGAATCATGGAGAAGGAGCCCTGGGTCCAAGCAGTCATACTCTGAACCAGATTGAAACGATAGGCGATAACTTCTGTCACAGAACCGATAATTCCGCTGTAAATGATCCCAATCAAGGGTAGCATCCACCTTTCCTTTACGGTAAAAATAGTCATAAAGGCTAGGAAGAAGAGAGTAAATACGATTGATGAAACAAAAGCAAAGAGCATCTTTTGGGTCAGACTAGCCGACGGAAAGACAAAGAGGCTTAACACCATTCCCAGTTTGGCGGCTTCAGTGGTCCCAACTGTACTCGGAGCAGCAAACTGATTTTGGGTAATAGTCTGCATGAGAAGTCCTGCCATACTCATACTAGAGGCTGTCAGGAGAATACTAATCGTCCTTGGAAGACGGGACTCTTGAAAGAGGAGCCAAGTTTCATGATCCAGAGCAAAAAGCTTTCCCCATGAAAAATCACTGGTCCCAATACTAATAGAGAGAAAGACTAGGAGTAGAAGTAAGCCAATTAAATAATGAGAAAGTTTCATACCCCGTCCTTTCATGTAGATTTGGTATCGAAAGATACCTGCGGATATTACTGTAACACGATTTCTTTAATCTGTCAATAAATTTTCTGACAATTTAATGAATAAAGCAAGGAGAGAGTACCAGGACTTTCTCCTCTGCTTTCTTATTCCAAAATGTTTTTCCCCTCTTTCACACGCCAACGATAATCAGATAAAATAATATCTTCTAGGGAGTAGCTAGCCTTCCAGTCAAGATATTGTTTAGCTTTTGATGCATCTGCTAGGACGCTGGCTGGGTCACCTGCACGACGAGCAACAATCTCGTGTGGGATTTTTTGATCCAGCAATTCTTCAGCAGTTTTAAAGATTTCTTTGACAGTATAGCCTTTTTCAGTTCCTAAGTTAAAGATTTGAGAAGAACTGTTTTCTTGAAAGAGGTAATTCATCCCTTTAACGTGGGCTTGTGCAAGGTCTAAGACATGAATGTAATCCCGAATACATGAACCGTCACGTGTATCGTAGTCATCTCCAAATATTTTTAGGCTATCATTTTGTCCCAATGCGGTCTTGTTGATGTTGGGAATGATATGAGTTGGATTTTTTACACGCAACCCGTTTGAAGCATCCATTTCAGCCCCAGCTACATTAAAGTAACGGAAAATGACATATTTCCAGTCGTAGCGATTGGCCATCCAGTAAATCATTCGTTCACCCATCAGTTTTGTCTCTGCATAAGGGTTGACAGGGTCGAGCAAGGTATCTTCAGTTGCTGGCTTGTCAATACAGTTATTACCATAGAGAGAAGCAGTTGAAGAGAACATGATTTTTTGAATGCCAACTTCAGATAGGACTTTGAGAACTTGGTTCATACCAGCAACATTGGCAGTGAAGTATTTGCTTGGATTTTCAATACTTTCGCTCACGACAATTTCACCTGCACAATGAAGAACAGCATCAATTTGATTTTCTTCCAAGTAAGCTTTTAGGGCACTAGCATCATAAACATCCAGTTGTTTAAAGCTAGCACGACTATCCACAGCTGCACGATTTCCTGTAGAGAGATTATCGAGTACATGCACCTGATAGCCAGCATTTAAAAGAGCTTTAACGGTATGGGAGCCAATATAGCCAGCTCCACCTGTAACAAGAATTGTTTTGGTCATGAATTTTTCCTTTTCCTAGTTTTGTACTATTTTAAAGAAAGAGGAAGGAAAAGTCAACTATTTTCTGTAAATTTCATGAAAAACGGAACAAATATAGCATTGAATTGTTTTTTTATTTGGAAATTAATGGTTTTGTTGGTCTTGGAATAGTTCTTAGATTTCACCTCACATGCAGAGAATACGATTTTTTCTAAGACACAGCAAGAATACGATACTAATTTAGAAATCCACCTTCCCGCTATCCTTCTCCTATAAAAAGTGGTAAAATGGATGAAAGAAAGAAGGAACTGAAATGACAACATTATTTTCAAAAATCAAAGAAGTAACAGAACTTGCTGCGATCTCAGGTCATGAAGCGCCTGTCCGTGCTTATCTTCGTGAAAAATTGACACCGCATGTGGATGAAGTGGTGACAGATGGCTTGGGTGGTATTTTTGGTATCAAGCATTCAGAAGTTGCGGATGCACCGCGTGTCCTAGTCGCTTCTCACATGGACGAAGTTGGTTTTATGATTAGCGAAATCAAGCCAGACGGTACCTTCCGTGTCGTAGAAATCGGTGGCTGGAACCCTATGGTAGTCAGCAGCCAACGTTTTAAACTCTTGACTCGTGATGGTCGTGAAATCCCAGTGATTTCAGGTTCTGTTCCTCCACATTTGACTCGTGGAAAGGGTGGGCCAACCATGCCAGCCATTGCCGATATCGTTTTTGATGGTGGTTTCGCGGACAAGGCTGAGGCAGAGAGTTTTGGCATCCGTCCTGGTGACACCATTGTCCCAGATAGTTCTGCAATCTTGACAGCCAATGAAAAAAATATCATCTCAAAAGCTTGGGATAATCGCTACGGTGTTCTCATGGTAAGCGAGCTAGCTGAAGCTTTATCAGGTCAAAAACTCGGAAATGAACTCTATCTTGGTTCTAACGTCCAAGAAGAGGTTGGTCTGCGTGGTGCTCATACTTCCACAACCAAGTTTGACCCAGAAGTCTTCCTCGCAGTTGATTGCTCACCAGCAGGTGATGTCTATGGTGGTCAAGGCAAGATTGGAGATGGAACCTTGGTTCGTTTCTACGACCCAGGTCACTTGCTTCTCCCAGGAATGAAGGATTTCCTTTTGACAACAGCTGAAGAAGCTGGTATCAAGTACCAATACTACTGTGGTAAAGGCGGAACAGACGCTGGCGCAGCCCATCTGAAAAATGGAGGTGTTCCTTCTACAACTATTGGTGTCTGCGCTCGTTATATCCACTCTCACCAAACCCTCTACGCTATGGATGACTTCCTAGAAGCTCAAGCATTCTTGCAAGCCTTGGTGAAAAAATTGGATCGTTCAACGATTGATTTGATTAAAAATTATTAAACATAAGGGAGGTGGTAGGGATGGTAGAACCAAACCTAGAAAGCCTTATAAGAGAACTCTACAATCATGCTCGCCATGATTTGAGTGAAGATTTAGTTGCTGCTCTCCTAGAGACTGCTAAAAAACTACCTACTACAAATGAGCAATTGCTGGCAGTCCGTCTCTCAGGACTAGTCAATCGTGAATTGCTCAAGAATCCCAAACATCCAGCACCTGAGTTGCTCAATTTGGCTCGCTTTATCAAAAGAGAAGAAGCCAAGTATAGGGGAACTGCAGCTTCTGCGCTTATGTATGGGGAGCTCTTTAAAATGCTTTGATTCCATTGTGAATCAAAGCATTTTTTCTATATGGAAAAACCCTATTCTTGATGAGGAGAAGAAAAAGCCATCCCATTCAGGATAGCTTCTTGGTTCTTAGATTTGTTCAGCAATGACCTTTTCAGCTAAATTCATAGCGTGGTCTGATACACGAGTGTAGTGGGAAACAATATCGATAAAGTTGACCCCAGCTTGTGTTGAACACTCGCCCTTGTTGAGGCGTTTGATGTGGGTCTTTCTGAGAACACGTTCCATATTGTTGATTTCTTTATGACGTTCAATCAGACTTTGAGCTTTTTCGATATCATTGTTTTCCACGCTATCAAGGGCGTCCTTGATAAAGCCAGTGGTTTTTTGATAGATATCAGCCAATTCCTGCAAAGCAGCTTCAGAGAACTCAACATTTTTACGTTGAAGGTAGTCAGTCAGATTGATTAGGGCTTCTGCGTGATCCCCAATCCGTTCCAAATCACGGGATGAATCAAGGATATTGGTGAGCACTTCACTTTCTTTCTGACTAAGAGCTTCACTTGAAAGAGTAATGAGGTAACGAGTCAATTTTTCATCAATAGTATTGATGGCTTCTTCCGTCTTGTGGCCTTTTTCAGCAACTTTTTCATTGAGGTCAATGATGTAGTTGTATGAAAGGTCAAAGGCTTTAGAAGCATAATTTCCTAAGTGAAGGAGTTCTTTTTTCGCATTTCCGAGAGCGATTGATGGAGCTTGTTTAATCAAATGCTCATCAAGGTAAAGCGGCTCGTACTTGACAACTTCATCTTCACCAGGGATGAGCTTGGTTACAAAGTAAGCCAAGGCTCCGATGAATGGAAATTGTACAATAGTATTACTTACGTTAAAGGCACCGTGCGAGAAGGCGATGGTCATCTCAGGTGAGAGGTGAAGGAGTGTTTGGAAGTACTCAATCATAGCAGTGAAGGGGCCTAATAAGATTAAGCAAAGAATAGTTCCTAATACGTTAAAGGTGACGTGTGTTGCAGCAACTCGTTTCGCAGAGACATTGGCTCCTGCTGCCGCGATGATGACTGTTAAAGTTGTCCCGATATTATCCCCGAAGAGAACTGGTAGAGAACCTTTAAGGTCAAGGAAGCCACCTGCATAGAGCCCTTGCAAAATCCCGATTGTCGCAGAAGAGGCCTGGATGAGAACGGTAATCACTGCACCGGCTACTACTCCTAAAATAGGATTTTGTCCCAAGGTTACCATATATTCCTTGAATTGTGGTAAATCTTTAAGCGGACTCATACCGGCACTGATGAGGTTGAGGGCGTAGAAGATTCCCCCCACACCAAACAGGATGCGCCCGATATTGTTTGCTGTTCTGTTTTTTGTAAAGAAGAGGAACATGGTTCCAAGGAAAATCAGGGGTAAAGCATACTCGCCTAGTTTGAAACCAATGATAAAGGAAGTAACGGTGGTTCCGATGTTGGCTCCCATGATAATTCCGATAGCCTGTCTAAGAGTGAGAAGACTAGCGCTGACCAGTCCAACCGTGATAACTGTAACCCCTGTACTTGACTGAATCAGGGCAGTTACGACAATCCCGACTAGAACACCTAGAAAGGGATTGCTAGTGTACTTGTCAATGTAAAAACGAAGTCGATCTCCAGCAGCTTGTTGCAATCCGTCTCCCATGGTCTTGATACTATATAAGAATAGTCCCAGACCACCTAAAAAGTGAAATAAAATTTCCTGCCAATTAATGGACATTTCTTTTTCCTCCGAAAAATAATAACGGAATTTCTCCTATTCTATTTTAAAGGATAAAAGTAAATCTAACAAGTGTTAAGCTAAGATTTTTGAAAGAAAATTCGTTAGGGAAAGAAAAAATAATACACTCTAACATAACATGAAGATTAAATATCGAAAAATCTTGTGAAATCTTTCCTTATATTTCCAAAGTGTGATATAATAGTTTCGAATAAAATAAATAAAGGGGTTTTTGTAACATGGCAAAACTTACTGTTAAAGATGTTGACTTGAAAGGTAAAAAAGTCCTCGTTCGTGTTGACTTCAACGTACCATTGAAAGATGGCGTAATCACTAACGACAACCGTATCACAGCAGCTCTTCCAACTATTAAGTACATCATCGAACAAGGTGGACGTGCAATTCTTTTCTCTCACCTTGGACGTGTGAAAGAGGAAGCTGATAAAGCTGGTAAATCACTTGCTCCTGTAGCGGCAGACTTGGCAGCAAAACTTGGTCAAGATGTTGTTTTCCCAGGTGTAACTCGTGGTGCTGAATTGGAAGCAGCTATCAACGCTCTTGAAGATGGACAAGTTCTTTTGGTTGAAAACACTCGTTACGAAGATGTTGACGGCAAAAAAGAATCTAAAAACGATCCTGAACTTGGTAAATACTGGGCATCACTTGGAGATGGTATCTTCGTAAATGATGCATTCGGTACAGCTCACCGTGCACACGCATCTAACGTTGGTATCTCAGCAAACGTTGAAAAAGCAGTTGCTGGTTTCCTTCTTGAAAACGAAATTGCTTACATCCAAGAAGCAGTTGAAACTCCAGAACGTCCATTCGTGGCTATCCTTGGTGGCTCAAAAGTTTCAGACAAGATCGGTGTTATCGAAAACTTGCTTGAAAAAGCTGATAAAGTCCTTATCGGTGGTGGTATGACTTACACATTCTACAAAGCGCAAGGTATCGAAATCGGTAACTCACTTGTAGAAGAAGACAAATTGGATGTTGCAAAAGCTCTTCTTGAAAAAGCAAACGGTAAATTGATCTTGCCAGTTGACTCAAAAGAAGCTAACGCATTTGCTGGTTACACTGAAGTGCGTGACACTGAAGGTGAAGCAGTTTCTGAAGGCTTCCTTGGTCTTGACATCGGTCCAAAATCTATTGCTAAATTTGACGAAGCTTTGACTGGTGCGAAAACAGTTGTATGGAACGGACCTATGGGTGTATTTGAAAACCCAGACTTCCAAGCTGGTACAATCGGTGTGATGGACGCTATCGTGAAACAACCAGGCGTTAAATCAATCATTGGTGGTGGTGACTCAGCTGCCGCAGCCATCAACCTTGGTCGCGCAGACAAATTCTCATGGATCTCTACTGGTGGTGGAGCATCAATGGAACTTCTTGAAGGTAAAGTTCTTCCAGGACTTGCAGCCTTGACAGAAAAATAAGATTAACTAAATGAATCTAAGAAGAGGGGAATGAAAGTTCCTCTTTTCTTTTACTGAAAATAAAAACGCTTCCTCTCAACTATTGCTCATAAAATCACCTAAATTATGATAAAATGGAAATAGAAAGTTGAGATTATGAGTTATTTTAAAAAATATAAATTCGATAAATCCCAGTTCAAACTTGGTATGCGAACCTTTAAAACAGGTATTGCTGTTTTTCTAGTTCTCTTGATTTTTGGCTTTTTTGGCTGGAAAGGTCTTCAAATAGGTGCTTTGACAGCTGTTTTTAGTCTGAGGGAGAGTTTTGATAAGAGTGTTCATTTTGGGACTTCGCGTATTCTAGGAAATAGTATCGGTGGCCTCTATGCCCTGGTCTTCTTCCTATTAAATACCGTTTTCCATGAAGCATTTTGGGTAACCTTGGTTGTTGTTCCTATCTGCACCATGTTAACCATTATGACAAATGTAGCTATGAATAACAAAGCAGGTGTTATTGGTGGTGTAGCAGCCATGTTAATCATTACCCTATCGATTCCTACTGGAGAAACGATTTTGTACGTGTTTGCGCGTGTATCGGAAACTTTCATGGGAGTTTTTGTCGCAATTCTCGTAAATTACGATATTGATCGTATTCGTTTCTTTTTAGAGAAAAAAGAAAAATAATGTTACATTTTATAACATTATCAATTGACGTTTGTCTTTTTTTAGACTATAATAGACAGAAAGAAGGAAATTGTAAATGAAGGAAAAAGAATTTCGCCGAAATATGGCTGTTTTTCCTATCGGCAGTGTTATGAAGTTGACCGATCTATCGGCGCGTCAGATTCGTTATTATGAAGATCAAGAGTTGATTAAACCGGATCGAAACGAAGGAAACCGTCGCATGTATTCCTTGAATGACATGGATCGTCTGCTTGAAATCAAAGATTATATCTCTGAAGGTTATAATATCGCTGCCATTAAGAAAAAATATGCTGAACGTGAAGCGAAATCCAAGAAAGCGGTGAGTCAGACTGAGGTGCGTCGTGCACTTCACAATGAACTCCTCCAACAGGGTCGCTTTGCTTCAGTACGGTCACCTTTTGGTCGCGGTTAGGTAACCGCAAGTAGTCATACATTAAGGAGAAAACTCATGCCAATCACAGCTGCAGATATTCGTCGTGAAGTCAAGGAAAAAAATGTTACCTTTATTCGTCTTATGTTCTCAGATATTTTGGGAACCATGAAAAACGTCGAAATTCCTGCTACAGATGAACAGTTAGATAAAGTCTTGTCAAACAAGGCGATGTTTGATGGATCTTCTATTGAAGGTTTTGTACGTATCAATGAGTCAGATATGTACTTGTACCCAGACTTGGATACATGGACAGTCTTCCCTTGGGGAGATGAAAATGGAAGTGTTGCAGGTTTGATCTGTGATGTCTATACAACAGAAGGTGAACCATTTGCGGGTGACCCTCGTGGCAATTTGAAACGTGCTCTTCGTCACATGGAAGAAGTCGGATTCAAATCTTTCAACCTTGGTCCAGAACCAGAATTCTTCCTATTTAAGTTGGATGAAAATGGAGACCCAACACTTGAAGTAAATGACAAGGGTGGCTACTTTGATTTGGCGCCTACTGACCTTGCGGACAATACACGTCGTGAGATTGTCAATGTCTTAACCAAAATGGGATTTGAAGTAGAAGCGAGTCACCACGAGGTTGCGGTTGGACAACACGAGATTGATTTCAAGTACGATGAAGTTCTCCGTGCTTGTGATAAGATTCAAATCTTTAAACTCGTTGTTAAAACCATTGCTCGCAAACATGGTCTTTACGCAACCTTTATGGCGAAACCAAAATTTGGTATTGCTGGATCAGGTATGCACTGTAATATGTCCTTGTTTGATGCAGAAGGAAACAATGCCTTCTTTGATCCAAATGATCCAAAAGGAATGCAGTTGTCAGAAACGGCCTACCATTTCCTTGGTGGTTTGATCAAGCATGCTTACAACTATACTGCTATCATGAACCCAACGGTTAACTCATACAAACGTTTGGTTCCAGGTTATGAAGCGCCTGTTTACATTGCTTGGGCTGGTCGTAACCGTTCGCCACTTGTGCGCGTGCCTGCTTCACGCGGTATGGGAACTCGTCTTGAGTTGCGTTCGGTGGATCCAATGGCCAACCCATACATCGCTATGGCGGTTCTTTTGGAAGTTGGTTTGCATGGTATTGAAAATAAAATCGAAGCACCAGCTCCTATCGAAGAAAATATCTACATCATGACAGCAGAAGAGCGTAAGGAAGCTGGTATTACAGACCTTCCATCAACTCTTCACAACGCTTTGAAGGCTTTAACAGAGGATGAGGTTGTCAGAGCAGCTCTCGGAGAACACATCTATACTAGCTTCCTTGAAGCCAAACGAATCGAATGGGCTAGCTATGCGACGTTTGTGTCACAATGGGAAATTGATAATTATTTAGACCTTTACTAATACTAATATAGAAGAAAGATTGCCTGAGGGTGGTCTTTTTTTCTTGCTTTTTATATCGAGATGTGATATATTTTATATAACGAAGTGCGATATATCGAACTGAATAGGAGGTGGCTGTAAATGGAATTAACGGATAAGATCCGTCGAGTTTATCTTCCCATGACGGAAACAGGTTTTTATATCTTGTTCTGTCTGCAGAAGGAGAACCATGGATATGGTATCACGCAAAAGGTCAAGGAGATGACGGATTCGCAAGTTTCGATTAGTCCTGGAACTATGTATGGAACCTTGTCAAAGATGGAAAAGGATGGTTTGATTTCCTTTGTCCGAGAAGAGGAGAAGCGTAAAATTTATCAGATCACAGTCTTGGGACGCAAAGTTTTAGAGATTGAATTGAAGCGTATTGAACGACTCTACAGAAACAGTCGGGAGGAAGTATGATGGAAAAGAAAATTGTTTATCGAATTTTTACAATTGCGGATTATGAGAGGGAGGCTCTATACTTTAGAGAAATGCATGCTAAGGGCTGGAAACTTAGAAAAGTAAGCTATTCTATCTTATTATTTGTAGTTAGGTATACCTTTGAAAAGTGTCACCCTGAGCAAGTGTCTTATCAGTTGGATTTTTACCCAATGGAAAAATCAGAGAGATCCTCCTATTTACAACTATTTAAAGACTGTGGCTGGGAGCATATTACGGACTTTAATAGTTTTTCCTACTTTAGAAAAGCACATTCTGAAATTGAATCGGATGCAGAATTTGAAATCTATAATGATGCTGCTGGGAAGTTAGCTATGGTTAATCGCATTTTAAGACTGCGATTAGTACCTGTTTTACTTTTGCTAGCCATACATATACCATTCTTACTTAAATTGCTCAATAAAAGTAATGCGTATGGTCTATGGAGTTTATTTGCGGTCGGGATAGATGTTTTCTTATCTTTAATCCTTTTGTTAATAGTTTCTTATATTGCTTGGAAGTTATGGCATAAAAAGAAGGAATTGTCAGATTTATGATAAGGTAGGTATGCTCAAAATTGGAGGAGAAGTCATGATAAATAAAAAGCAATTTCGGATCTTCACTATTGTTGATTTGGACAAGGAAGAAGAGTATTTGCATGAGATGCACTTAAAAGGTTGGAGGTATAGAACGAGTCGTTTTGCTTTTTTCTATTTTGACCAATGTCAACCAGACGATGTCATCTACCGTATCTATGATTCTAGATTTCTTAAAAAGTATCAGCATGAATTGCAAGACTTTAGAAATAGCGGTTGGGAATTGATAGAAACAGGATTTTGTTCAATTCTTCGTAAATCAGCTTCTGATATACTTTCAGAGGATCAAGTTTATATGAGTAATAATCTCAGGTGGGAAGTTATGCGATCTAGACTTCGTTCCTGTACAGCTACTTTCGCGGGTGGCCTTGTTGTTTGTATGAGTTTATTTAAAGAAGAACTTTCTATGTCTTTCTTTATTATTTTTCTTTTATATGCTTTTCTGATTTCTTATCTAATCCTTGGTTTTTTCAGACTTAAAAGGAAATACAAAATGAATGGAAGGTAAGGTTCTAGGTCTTCAGACTGATTTTTAGCACTCTTGGTAAAAGAGTGCTAATTTTTTGAGTTTTTGTCTTGACATTCTCTTCTAAGGGTGTATAATAGAATCATGAGTTAGCACTTGAACATATCGAGTGCTAATTGATCAGACAGAGAGGAGTGATGAGATGGTTACAGAGCGTCAGCAGGATATTTTAAATCTGATTATTGACATCTTTACCAAAACGCACGAACCTGTCGGATCCAAAGCCTTGCAAGAGTCTATTAACTCTAGCAGTGCAACCATTCGTAATGACATGGCGGCTTTAGAAAAGCAAGGGTTGCTTGAGAAGGCTCATACTTCAAGCGGTCGCATGCCAAGTGTTGCTGGTTTTCAGTACTATGTGAAACACTCACTGGAATTTGACCGACTGGCTGAAAATGAGGTTTATGAGATTGTCAAAGCCTTTGATCAGGAATTCTTCAAATTGGAGGATATTCTGCAAGAGGCTGCTAATCTACTGACAGATTTGAGTGGCTGTACGGTAGTAGCACTAGACGTTGAGCCGAGTAGACAACGGTTGACAGCCTTTGATATCGTTATTTTGGGGCAACATACAGCCTTGGCAGTATTTACCTTAGACGAGTCTCGAACGGTTACCAGTCAGTTTCTGATTCCAAGGAACTTCTTGCAGGAAGATTTGCTGAAACTGAAGAGCATCATTCAGGAACGTTTCCTCGGTCACACCGTTCTAGATATTCACTACAAGATTCGGACGGAGATTCCGCAGATTATCCAGCGTTACTTTACAACAACGGATAATGTCATGGATCTCTTTGAACATATCTTTAAGGAAATGTTCAACGAAAACATTGTGGTGGCGGGCAAGGTTAATCTCTTGAATTTTGCCAATCTAGCAGCCTATCAGTTCTTTGACCAACCGCAAAAGGTGGCCTTGGAGATTCGTGAGGGTCTGTATGAAGATCAGATGCAAAATGTCCGTGTTGCGGACAGTCAAGAATCTTGTCTAGCTGACCTGGCGGTGATTAGTAGCAAGTTCCTCATTCCTTATCGGGGAGTTGGAATTCTAGCTATTATCGGTCCAGTCAATCTGGATTACCAACAGCTAATCAACCAAGTCAACGTAGTCAACCGTGTTTTGACCATGAAGTTGACAGATTTTTACCGCTACCTCAGCAGTAATCATTACGAAGTACATTAAGATTGAAATCATTAAAGGAGGCGAAAATGGCCCAAGATATAAAAAATGAAGAAGTAGAAGAAGTTCAAGAAGAGGAAGTTGTTGAAACAGCTGAAGAAACAACTCCTGAAAAGTCTGAGTTGGACTTGGCAAATGAACGTGCAGATGAGTTCGAAAACAAATACCTTCGCGCTCATGCGGAAATGCAAAATATTCAACGCCGTGCCAATGAAGAACGTCAAAACTTGCAACGTTATCGTAGCCAAGACTTGGCAAAAGCGATTCTCCCTTCTTTGGATAACCTTGAGCGTGCACTCGCGGTTGAAGGTTTGACAGACGATGTCAAAAAAGGATTGGAAATGGTGCAAGAAAGCTTGATTCACGCTTTGAAAGAAGAAGGAATTGAAGAAATCGCAGCTGACGGCGAATTTGACCATAACTACCATATGGCCATCCAAACTCTCCCAGCAGACGATGAACACCCAGCAGATACCATCGCCCAAGTCTTCCAAAAAGGGTATAAACTCCATGACCGCATCCTACGCCCAGCCATGGTAGTTGTTTACAACTAGGCAATAGAACTAAAAAAACTTGTCCGAAATGACACTAAACTATGAAAGAAAGATAAAAAGCAAGCCGGAGGCTTGCGAGGAAGATATTGCCCGCCGTGGTGAAAGTTTCAGTAGCTTTGGCTACTGAAACAGGGGATTTTTGAGACAATAGGCTCAAAAATAAGTGATGAAATCCCGTAGGGAGTTGCTCACGTCCCCACCACTTAAGGGGAATATCAAAAAATCAAAATTCGAATTAAAATTTAAGGAGAAAAACACATGTCTAAAATTATCGGTATTGACTTAGGTACAACAAACTCAGCAGTTGCAGTTCTTGAAGGAACTGAAAGCAAAATCATCGCAAACCCAGAAGGAAACCGTACAACTCCATCTGTAGTATCATTCAAAAACGGTGAAATCATTGTTGGTGATGCTGCAAAACGTCAAGCAGTTACAAACCCAGATACAGTCATCTCTATCAAATCTAAGATGGGAACTTCTGAAAAAGTTTCTGCTAACGGAAAAGAATACACTCCACAAGAAATCTCAGCTATGATTCTTCAATACTTGAAAGGTTACGCTGAAGACTACCTTGGTGAAAAAGTAACTAAAGCGGTTATTACAGTTCCAGCTTACTTCAACGACGCTCAACGTCAAGCGACAAAAGATGCTGGTAAAATCGCTGGTCTTGAAGTAGAACGTATCGTCAACGAACCAACTGCAGCAGCTCTTGCTTACGGTTTGGACAAGACTGACAAAGAAGAAAAAATCTTGGTATTCGACCTTGGTGGTGGTACATTCGACGTATCTATCCTTGAATTGGGTGACGGTGTCTTCGACGTATTGTCAACTGCAGGGGACAACAAACTTGGTGGTGACGACTTTGACCAAAAAATCATCGACCACTTGGTAGCAGAATTCAAGAAAGAAAATGGTATCGACTTGTCTACTGACAAGATGGCAATGCAACGTTTGAAAGATGCGGCTGAAAAAGCTAAGAAAGACCTTTCTGGTGTAACTTCAACACAAATCAGCTTGCCGTTCATCACTGCTGGTGAAGCTGGACCTCTTCACTTGGAAATGACTTTGACTCGTGCGAAATTTGACGATTTGACTCGTGACCTTGTTGAACGTACAAAAGTTCCAGTTCGTCAAGCCCTTTCAGATGCAGGTTTGAGCTTGTCAGAAATCGATGAAGTTATCCTTGTTGGTGGTTCAACTCGTATCCCAGCCGTTGTTGAAGCTGTTAAGGCTGAAACTGGTAAAGAACCAAACAAATCAGTAAACCCTGATGAAGTTGTTGCTATGGGTGCTGCCATCCAAGGTGGTGTGATCACTGGTGATGTTAAAGACGTTGTCCTTCTTGACGTAACACCATTGTCACTTGGTATCGAAACAATGGGTGGAGTATTTACAAAACTTATCGATCGCAACACTACTATTCCAACATCTAAATCACAAGTCTTCTCAACTGCAGCAGACAACCAACCAGCTGTTGATATCCACGTTCTTCAAGGTGAACGCCCAATGGCAGCAGATAACAAGACTCTTGGACGCTTCCAATTGACTGATATCCCAGCTGCACCTCGTGGTATCCCACAAATCGAAGTAACATTTGACATCGACAAGAACGGTATCGTATCTGTTAAGGCCAAAGATCTTGGAACTCAAAAAGAACAAACAATTGTTATCCAATCGAACTCAGGTTTGACAGACGAAGAAATCGACCGCATGATGAAAGATGCAGAAGCAAACGCTGAAGCAGATAAGAAACGTAAAGAAGAAGTTGACCTTCGTAACGAAGTAGACCAAGCAATCTTTGCGACTGAAAAGACAATCAAGGAAACTGAAGGCAAAGGCTTCGATGCAGAACGTGATGCTGCTCAAGCTGCTCTTGATGACCTTAAGAAAGCTCAAGAAGACAACAACTTGGACGAAATGAAAGCAAAACTTGAAGCGTTGAACGAAAAAGCTCAAGGCCTTGCTGTTAAACTCTACGAACAAGCCGCCGCAGCTCAACAAGCTCAAGCAGGAGCAGAAGGCGCACAAGCAACAGGAAACGCAGGCGATGACGTCGTAGACGGAGAGTTTACGGAGAAATAAAATAGTCCAGTGGACTATTTTATCCCGAGCTTGAAAATCAGGCGAGTATAGGAAGAAATCCAGAGGTTGCAACCCAGCCTCTGTTTTTCGATAAAATAGAGGATGTTGCGTATGAAAAAAGTACTTTGTATCATTTATCCTAATTTTTCTCTTTATGAGATAACCACTTTAACGAGTACTTTAGCTCTGTCTTTTGAAATCACGATTGATTATGTCGCTTCTGAGAATTCGATGGTGGTCTCTGAGGATGGTTTGTCCTGTCAACCGACGAAAACATTGGATCAGATTCGTATAGAAGATTATTCTTGTGTGATTTTGCCAGGAATGGTAAATATAGGTCCTGCTCTACAAGATGAGAAATTGATCTCGTTTTTGAGAAGTCTTAATGAGCAAGATATCCTAATTGCAGCCATTTCTTCAGCTCCCCTTTTATTGTCGAAAGCAGGCTTGTTGAACGACACGAAATTTACAGGTGGAATTTGGCAAAACTTCTTTGACTATTTTGAATTTCTTCCACGTGAGAATTTCCAACCGAAAGTTCTTGTCCAAGATAAACAAATCATTACGGCTATCGGTTTTGCACATCAAGAGTTTGCAAGAAAAGCGATTCTTGGTCTAGGTTTGGCAGAAAATACTGACAACTACTTTAAAGAACAGAGCGAGTATGCTGAAGAGGATTTGATATTTACTCTATCGGACAAAGAGTTTGATGAAGTGAAGCAGAGTATAGAAAACAGCCTCTAAAGATTTACATGAAAATTATAGAAAGGAACAAGGGTGTTCGTAACTGAACACGGGCTACGGACTGTGCCAAAAAGATAGTTTTTTCTAGGACGCAAGCGTCCGTCGTTAAAACTCCTTTTTTGGCTGTGTCCGTTTGACGCCCTTTGTATCTTGAATTATGAACAATACTGAATTTTATGATCGTCTGGGGGTGTCAAAAAACGCTTCAGCAGACGAGATCAAAAAGGCTTATCGTAAGCTATCCAAAAAATACCACCCAGATATCAACAAGGAGCCTGGTGCTGAGGAAAAGTACAAGGAAGTTCAGGAAGCCTATGAGACTTTGAGTGACGACCAAAAACGTGCTGCCTATGACCAATATGGCGCTGCAGGTGCCAATGGTGGCTTTGGAGGCTTCGGTGGTGGAGCTGGCGGTTTCAATGGGGCAGGTGGCTTCGGTGGTTTTGAAGACATCTTCTCAAGTTTCTTCGGCGGAGGCGGTGCTTCGCGCAATCCAAACGCTCCTCGCCAAGGGGATGACCTCCAGTATCGTGTGAACTTGACCTTTGAAGAAGCTATTTTTGGAGCTGAAAAAGAGGTTAAGTACAATCGTGAAGCTAGCTGTCGTACATGTAATGGCTCAGGTGCTAAGCCAGGAACAAGTCCAGTCACTTGTGGACGCTGTCATGGAGCTGGTGTCATTAACGTCGATACGCAGACTCCGCTTGGTATGATGCGTCGTCAAGTAACCTGTGATGTCTGTCATGGTCGCGGAAAAGAAATCAAAGATCCATGTACAACTTGTCACGGAACAGGTCATGAGAAACAAGCTCATAGCGTACATGTGAAAATCCCTGCTGGTGTGGAAACAGGTCAACAAATTCGCCTAGCTGGTCAAGGTGAAGCAGGCTTTAACGGTGGACCTTATGGTGACTTGTATGTGGTAGTTTCTGTGGAAGCTAGCGACAAGTTTGAACGTGAAGGAACTACTATCTTCTACAATCTCAACCTCAACTTTGTCCAAGCAGCTCTTGGTGATACAGTAGATATCCCAACTGTTCACGGTGATGTTGAATTGGTTATCCCAGAGGGTACTCAGACTGGTAAGAAATTCCGCCTACGTGGTAAGGGGGCGCCAAGCCTTCGTGGCGGTGCAGTTGGTGACCAATACGTTACTGTCAATGTCGTAACACCGACAGGCTTGAACGACCGTCAAAAAGCAGCCTTGAAAGAATTTGCAGCTGCAGGTGATTTAAAAGTCAATCCAAAGAAAAAGGGCTTCTTTGACCATATTAAAGATGCCTTTGATGGAGAATAAAGTAAAAAGAGCCACTCGGCTCTTTTTGTTTATAGATTTTTTAAGACTTTCCTTAAGTAATGACGGACGGTAGCGACCTTCTTCGAAGTTCCATACCTAAACTTTGAGCCTAGGTCTCAAAGTTTCCGAACACCTGAAACCAAACTGTTTCAGGTGTTTTCATTACGGCGGAAAGTCTGGGAAGGCATTCGATTTAGTTCTGAAATGGTGAATGAGTTGTCTAAATTGTGATGTATAGTTGATGGGATATAACCTGTTTACGTTTTAAAAAGAGCCGAGTGGCTCTTTTTACTTATCTTCAATTTCCTGTGTTTCTTTGATGACATCTAATCTAGTCTGGATATCTTTTTCTAAGACCTTAAACTTGTAAGTCAGGTCTTCTTGGTATTCCTTAATCAGTTCTTTTTGCTGGTCGATGATTTGCAGGCTGTTTTGGATAATATCCACGTCATTCTTGATAGCTTGAACGCGGTCAGTAGTGTTCAAGACTTCATCTGTGATGGTTTGGCGATTTTTTGTAACCAGATAACTTCCAGCTGCAGCTCCTGCAAATAGCAGTAGGTTGGATAATTTCATGGCAACTCCTTAGGCGTTTTTGATAGTTTCAGCGACTTGAGCGAGTTTGTCAAAGTCTGGTTCGTGGGCGATAAAATCAATCTTGAGGTCATCGTCGGCACTGTAGCGAGGCACGAGGTGAACGTGGGTGTGAAAAACTGTTTGACCTGCGATTTCTTCACAGTTGGCAATGATATTCATGCCAGCAGCCTTAGTGGCTTTCATGACTTTTTGGGCTACTTTTGGCACTTGGGCAAAGAGTTGGCTGGCGCTAGTAGCGTCCATTTCCAAAAGATTGCGATAGTGTTCCTTTGGCACGACCAAGGTGTGTCCTGGTGTCACTTGAGAGATATCAAGAAAGGCAAGAACCTGCTCATCTTCATATACTTTTGATGCAGGAATTTCCCCTGCGATGATTTTACAAAAAATGCAATCTGACATAAAATCTACCTCTACTGTATTGAATTTTGATATAATATAGCTACATTATACCAGATTTGGAGAAAATATGTTAGAAATTAAAAACCTGACAGGTGGCTATGTTCATGTCCCTGTCTTGAAAGATGTGTCCTTTACCGTTGAAAGTGGACAGTTGGTCGGTTTGATTGGTCTCAATGGTGCTGGGAAATCGACGACAATCAATGAGATTATTGGCCTGTTGACACCTTATAGCGGTTCTATCAATATCAATGGCTTGACTTTGCAAAAAGATGCGACTAACTACCGCAAGCAGATTGGCTACATTCCTGAGACACCTAGTCTGTATGAGGAATTGACCCTCAGAGAGCATATCGAAACGGTTGCTATGGCTTATGGTATTGAGCAGAAAGTGGCCTTTGAGCGAGTAGAACCCTTGTTAAAAATGTTCCGTCTAGACCAGAAATTGGACTGGTTCCCTGTTCATTTCTCCAAAGGGATGAAGCAGAAGGTCATGATTATCTGTGCTTTTGTGGTGGATCCGAGTCTTTTTATCGTGGATGAGCCTTTCCTTGGTCTCGATCCGCTGGCTATTTCTGACTTGATTCAGCTTTTGGAAGTGGAAAAGCTGAAGGGTAAGTCCATTCTCATGAGTACCCACGTGCTGGATTCGGCGGAAAAGATGTGTGATGCCTTTGTTATTCTTCACAAGGGAGAGGTGCGTGCCAAGGGAAATCTGGCGCAACTGCGCGAAGCCTTTAACATGCCTGAGGCTAGTTTGAATGATATTTACTTGGCTCTGACCAAAGAGGAGGAGCTATGAAAGACTTGTTTTTAAAGAGAAAGCAGGCTTTTCGTAAGGAGTGTCTTGGTTATCTGCGCTATGTTCTCAATGACCACTTTGTCTTGTTCCTGCTTGTCCTGCTGGGATTTCTAGCCTACCAGTACAGTCAACTCTTGCAACATTTTCCTGCAAATCATTGGCCTATCCTTTTGTTTGTAGGGATTACCTCTGTTTTACTTTTGCTTTGGGGTGGAATTGCTACTTACATGGAGGCACCAGACAAGCTCTTTCTCTTGGTTGGTGAAGAGGAAATCAAGCTCCATCTAAAGCGTCAAACTAGCATTTCCCTAGTCTTTTGGCTCTTTATCCAGACCCTTTTCTTGCTTTTGTTTGCGCCTTTATTTTTAGCCATGGGTTCTGGCTTGCCAGTTTTTCTGGTCTATGTGCTTTTATTGGGGGTAGGTAAATATTTCCTCTTTCGTCAAAAATCCAGCAAATTTTTCACTGAAACTGGTCTCAACTGGGACTATGTCATTTCCCAAGAAAGCAAGCGCAAGCAAGTCTTGCTTCGTTTCTTTGCTCTATTTACGCAGGTCAAGGGGATTTCAAACAGCGTCAAGCGTCGTGCCTATCTGGACTTTATCCTAAAGGCTGTTCAGAAGGTGCCTGGTAAGATTTGGCAAAATCTCTATCTGCGTTCTTATCTGCGAAATGGAGACCTCTTTGCCCTTAGTCTCCGTTTGCTATTGCTTTCCATACTGGCGCAGGTCTTTATCGAGCAATCTTGGATTGCGACAGCGGTGGTAGTCTTGTTTAACTATCTCTTGCTCTTCCAGTTGCTGGCACTCTATCACGCCTTTGACTACCAGTATTTGACCCAACTCTTTCCGCTGGATAAGGGGCAAAAGGAAAAAGGCTTACAGGCGGTAGTCCGAGGATTGACCAGTTTGGTCTTAGTGGTGGAATTAGTCGTCGGTCTTGTGACCTTCCAAGAAAAACTGGCCCTTCTAGCCTTGCTGGGAGCTGGTTTGGTTTTACTAGTCTTGTACCTACCTTATCAGGTGAAACGTCAGATGCAGGACTAAGATTACCTATATGACACTAAAAAGAAGTTGAGTTCAGTTTGTCTCAACTTCTTTTAATTTCTAAAAGATAATGGTTGGTCCGTAGAGGCTCAACTTGGTCTTGACTTGGTCAAAGTGGAAGCGGTCATAGGCCCGCCAAGCGGCACGAGTAGGAGCATCTGGATCGAGAGCGCTGAGTCCCATGAGAAGACTGGAAGTCTGGTAAAATTTTTCCAGTTCAATCAAGACTCGATTATCCACTGTTTCAGCCTTGGCTAGAAAACCAAGAATAGAGTTTAATTGCTCCTGAAAGCGGACGTCGTCAGCGGTTGCCTGTTTGCATGCTTGGTAGGCTTTGTTTAAGTCAGTAATCAAAGTCTGAGCTCTTTTGATGGGGTCTGTATCTGTCATGAGAATTCCTCCTCTAATCTGGGTGCTAGTCTTGTTTCTAGCAACTGTGTTTTGATACTGTTATACTCTTCGAAAATCAAATCCAAACCACGTCAGCTTCGCCTTGCCGTACTCAAGTACAGCCTACGGCTAGCTTCCTAGTTTGCTCTTTGATTTTCATTGAGTATTAGTCTATCACTTTTAGAGCTTTTTCCAGTCTCAAATCTTTAATTGCCCTTGAAATTTCCTGAATGGTACTGTTAAGATTTTATGATAAAATAGTTGTAAGCTCATCATGATGTTGTAGAAAAATAATCCTTTTAGGAGTTTTCAAAGACTGTTTAGGATTGGGTGTGCTTGTGTTAGATTTTTTCTGTTATTCTCTTCTTAGGAGGAGAATCCAATGAAACATATGATTATTCAGACACAGAAAACAGTCTATAAAGTAAACGTCGACGATATCTACTATATCCAAACACATCCAACTAAAGCCCATACTGTACAGATTGTTACAGAAGAAGCTAGTTTTAATATGGTTCAAAATTTAAATAATCTTGAGAACCAATATGGAGAAACCTTGATGAGATGTCATCGAAATTGTTTGGTCAATCTTGATAAATTAAAATCGATTGATTTTCAAGAAAGAATTCTTTTTCTTGGAGAAGAAGGTCAATACGCTGTCAAGTATTCCAGACGTCGCTATAGAGAAATTCGTCAAAAATGGTTGAAAGAGGGAGAGTAAAAAGATGAGAATATTTGTTTTAGAAGATGATTTTTCCCAGCAGACTAGGATTGAAACGACGATTGAGAAACTTTTGAAAGCACATCATATCACTCCCAGCTCTTTTGAGATCTTTGGCAAGCCAGACCAACTGCTGGCAGAGGTGCATGAGAAGGGATCCCATCAGCTATTCTTTTTGGACATTGAGATTCGAAATGAGGAGATGAAGGGGCTGGAAGTGGCTAGAAAGATTCGGGATCGGGATCCTTATGCCCTGATTGTCTTTGTGACGACTCACTCGGAGTTTATGCCCCTGTCCTTTCGCTACCAAGTGTCTGCTTTGGACTACATTGAGAAGGCCTTGTCAGCAGAGGAGTTTGAATCTCGTATCGAGACAGCCCTCCTCTATGCCAATGGTCAAGACAGTAAAAGTCTAGCGGAAGATTGCTTTTACTTTAAATCAAGATTTGCCCAATTCCAGTATCCTTTTAAAGAGGTTTACTATCTCGAAACGTCGCCCAAATCTCATCATGTCATTCTCTATACCGAGACGGACAGACTGGAATTTACAGCGAGTTTAGAGGAGATTCTTAAGCAGGAGCCTCGTCTTCTGCAGTGCCACCGCTCTTTTCTCATTAATCCTGCAAATGTGGTGCATTTGGATAAGAAAGAAAAACTGCTTTTCTTTCCCAATGGGAGAAGCTGTCTAATTGCGCGTTATAAGGTCAGGGAAGTGTCTGAAGTTATCAATAACTTACACTGAGCTAGGAGAGTTTATGAACATTGCTTGGATATTGTTGTATGCACTTGTTATTAATGGACTAGAAATTGTCATTTTCTTTAAGGTAGATGGAATTTGCCTCACTTTTGAGAGGATTTTCAAAGCTTTTCTTCTGAAATTTCTTCTAGGGGCCATTTTTGCGACTTTTCAATTTTTGGATGTAAGTGAATATTTGTCCTATTTTATAGAACCTTTGTTCGGTATAGGTCTATCTTTCTTACTGTTAAGAGGGCTTCCTAAAAAAATCCTTATTTTTTATGGTCTCTTCCCAATGATATTAGTAGAGCTCTTTTACAGAGGTATTTCCTATTTTGTGCTTCCATTTTTGGGGCAAGGAATTGTAGATGGGGATGGCAATCCTATCTTTTTATTGATTATGATATTCGTTTGTTTCATAGTTTTAGTCTTTTTGAAATGGTTAGACTATGATTTCACTAGATTGAGAAAGGAGTTTCTAGATAAAGGTTTTCAAAAGTCTCTTACTAAGATTAACTGGGTAATGGGGGCTTATTATCTAGTGATGCAAAGTCTATCTTATTTTGAATATGAACAAGGTATTCAATCAACGACTGTTCGCCATTTCATTCTAGTATTTTATCTACTCTTTTTTATGGGGGTTATCAAGAAATTAGATACCTATTTGAAGGAAAAACTTCAGGGAAAACTGAACCGAGAGCAGGTCTTGCGCTATAGAGATATGGAGCGGTATAGTCGGCATATAGAAGAACTTTATAAGGAAGTACGGAGTTTTCGCCATGACTACACCAACCTTTTGACCAGTTTACGTCTGGGCATTGAAGAGGAGGATATGGAGCAGATAAAAGAGGTCTACGACTCGGTCTTAAAGGATTCCAGTCAGAAATTGCAGGACAATAAATATGACCTGGGCAGATTGGTAAATGTTCGGGACCGTGCCCTCAAAAGTCTCCTCGCGGGGAAATTTTTAAAAGCTAGAGATAAGAACATTGTCTTTAATGTCGAAGTTCCTGAGGAGATTCAGGTAGAGGGGATGAGCCTGCTTGATTTTCTGACTATTGTGTCTATCCTTTGTGACAACGCTATTGAAGCTAGTATAGAGGCTAGTCAACCTCATGTTTCAATCGCTTTTTTTAAAAATGGAGAACAGGAGACCTTTATCATTGAAAACTCCATCAAAGAAGAGAGCATAGATATTTCTGAAATCTTCTCCTTTGGAGCAAGTTCTAAAGGGGAGGAGAGAGGAGTTGGTCTCTATACCGTTATGAAAATTGTGGAAAGTCATCCCAATACCAGCCTAAATACCACCTGTCAAAATCAAGTCTTTCGTCAGGTTTTAACGGTTCACTTGCTGTCGGTTGGTCATTAGAAAATTTGTGAAAAAAGAATTGGCAGAAGTTAACAGATAAAGTTTGTCTTTATCGAGCCAGACTTTTGCTATAGTATGCGAGGTATATTAAATGAATAAGAAATCCTTTTTTATCATCTGTTCTACGTTGATTATAGCATCGAATCTTCTCATGATTTCCGTGGTGAACAAGGGAGAAGAAACAGGGAGCAATCTGTTTGTGATTGCTATAGCCTGTGTTTTACTACCAGCCTTTTTATATGCGGTTGAAAATCAACTGACTTCACTGGTAAGAGTAGAATCAATACTCCTGATTCAGTTGACAGTTATATCCCTACTCCGTCTTATCAACAGAATAGGGAGTACGCCTGAAATCCTCAACATTATCATTACCCTTATCGCTTTGGCAAGTGGGACAGCTGCTATCCTTGTTGCGATTATGAGAATATATGAGAACATACGGAAGTGAGGGTGAGTAGTTTTCTATTTTGTATTTTCACATTGTCAAGTTCCCCCAGGGCAAGTATGTTTTTCATGCTTGCTTTTTTTAATTTTTAACAATTCAAGATGTTTTGATGACCATTTATGATTTGAGTGATCCAAGGTCAAAATGAGTGCTATACTAGCAGTGTAAAGGTTGTAGCTCAACTAAGATAAAGCATACATTTAGGAGGAAATTTTATGAAGAAAAAAATACTGATTATTTTCGTTCTATATCTGATCATGTCTATCCTTCTTTATCCGCTTAGGGAGAGTATTTGGTATCATCTATTTTATACCATAGCCTATATGATTGCGGTTGTGATCTATTTTGCTTTAACTAAAAAGAAAGGAGCAAAGAAATGAAAACTTTTCTTGCTAAAAAACGGAACATCTTTCTTGCGAGATTGTTCCTAGGTCAGTTGCCTTTACTTGTCTCTACTTATCTATTTCTATCTCGTCAGTTTTTAAATTTTTCCTTGGTTTTCCAATTTCTTTTAGTGGTTATTAACTTGGCTTCTATTTTGATCACTGTTTACCTCACTAGGGAAATGAGAATAAGAGAGTTTGAAGATGATGATTTGGTTAGTCCTAGAACCAATCAACTCATGTATATCGGCTTGACAGGCTTTATGTCTATTATTTGTTTGTATAGAGGGATCACAGCAGGAGAATTCTATCAACAATTAATTGCCTATATTGGCGCTATTCTCTGCTTGATCATCATGCTTCTACTCATTTGGGGCTTGAAGTATTATAAAAAGTAGTTTGTCTTCCTCTTCTGATAGAATTTTTGATTAGAAGCTTCTATTAATAAAATGTTCGTGAAATAAATGAATGGAGGTATTTAATATGAAATACAGATTATTTCTTGTTATTTTCGTGAGTAGTATGTTGAATATTCTTTTAGGGACATTTTTACAAATCTCTAATGTATCGATTGGGTGGATTGTTCTCTACAGTGACTTGTTTGAAGCAGGCGTTTTCCTTCTTGCTAATAAAGGGGTGGCGGTAAAAATCAAGGAAGTAGACATCCAAAACCGCTTTAAATTTATTTTTGGAAAAACGGTA
Source organism: bacterium (assembly GCA_905221065.1). Lineage (GTDB taxonomy): Bacteria > Bacillota > Bacilli > Lactobacillales > Streptococcaceae > Streptococcus. Next base: position 39,045 of record CAJNBS010000008.1, on the reverse strand, counting down.
TGGTTTCAAATTCTTTTGCTCATCTTTTTAATGGTCAAACTTTATCTTGGTTTAGATGTGAGGTTGATTTTATTCTATGGCCATATTTTCATTGTCTTTAATGCCTTAATATATCTATTGTCTAGTAGTCAGGTTAGCCTTAAAAAGAACAAACTGTCTTCTTAATCTTGCAGTAGTAGAGCCTGGCAAGGGTAGGTCATAGTAGGAGGAGTTATATGAAAAGACACTCTATTCTTTTCAAAACGAGTGCAATTCTTTCTTATTTGTTCCTGTTTTTCGGATTGTTTTGGACAACCCAATTTTGGAGCAATTATTGGGAGTTCTCGTCTTGGGTAGGAAATCTTATCTGGATTCGAAACATCATCAGCCTTCTCTTTATCGGCTCGATGGTTTGGATTTTGATCGGGTCGGGCCATGCTTATCTCTTTCGCATCCCTAGGAAAAAGTGGTTGAGCTATTCTGTTCTGACGGTGTTAGCCGCTGTTGTACTTATCTGCTTTAACTATCTGACAGCTAAACACGTTCAGGGAACCAATGAAGGGTGGAATTTGTTTATTGCCTATAGTGAGACAAATTTTGCGGAGTTTGGTGTTTACCTAACCTTAATCGTACTAGGACCTCTGATGGAAGAATTGGTATTTAGGGGATTGCTTCAACATGCCTTCTTTAAGAATTCGAGGTGGGGGCTGGATCTTCTCTTTTCGTCATTCTTATTTGCCTTGCCCCACTTTTCTAGCTTGCCAAGTCTCGCAGATATTTTTGTCTATACGGCAGTGGGTTGTCTATATGCATGGCTGACACGTTATACGAAGAGCATCTATCCTTCTTATTCGATTCATATTGTTAATAATATCATCGCAAACCTACCATTTTTGCTCACTTTTCTACATAGGGTCTTGGGGTAAAAAACCAAAAGGCTTGCTTTTCAGCCATAGAGGAGGTCATCATGTATAAACACTTATTTTTCCTAGATTCAAAAACCTTAGACTGGTTGACACCCTATATTCTAGATTTGGCTTCTGACACCATTGCCTTTAATATTTTTGTGCTAACCTTTGTATCTGCGGTGGTCTTTTATTTCCTAAATCCCATGCTATCTTTAATAGCTATCTTCTTAGGGGGTGGTTATGTGATCGTATTTTGGATACTCAAATGGTTTGTTTTGGAAAGACTAGAGTTAAAGGATGAGTTGTAGGGAAGTTTGGTGAGGAGGATAATTTTATGGAGTTTTTTGATAAATTTCATGCCTTTTGTTTTGGATTTTTAGTATTACTAATCGTCATTACAGTTCCTTATACGATTAACCACGGGGATTTTTTTCAAAATGAATCTGAATTGATTATTGTAAGTCTTCTAGTAACCTCGCTGAGTGTTGCTTATGCTAGAAAGTTTGAAATGATTTCTTTTGGGATGTTAAGCAAGAAAGAACTTTTGCTTTTCGTTGCAATCTTTCTTCTGAGTGTACTTGAGACGCTGGTTTATATTCATTTCTTCGCTGTTTCTTCTGGCGCAGGAGTTCAACACTTGGCGGAAGTCAGCAGAGGAATTTCTCTGTCTTTGATTTTGACTTCCTCAGTTTTTGGCCCCATCCAGGAGGAACTCATTTTCAGAGGACTTCTTCAAGGTGCGGTTTTTGACAATTCTTGGTTAGGGCTTGTGCTAACTTCCTCTCTCTTTTCTTTTATGCATGGACCTTCTAATATCCCTTCGTTTATTTTTTATCTACTTGGGGGCTTGTTGCTGGGCTTTGCTTATAAAAAGAGCCAAAACCTATGGGTTTCTACTTTAGTTCACATGTTTTACAATGCTTGGCCACTCTTATATTATTTATAAAAATCATGAAAAGGTAAGTAGCAGATTATGCTTGCCTTTTCTTTCTATAATGATACCCAAGCCAATCCAGAGGCTTTTCTTTGAGAATCAGGTGTGGACCGGTTGACGAATAGGCCAAAAACTAGTAGAATAGTAAGGAAACTTTATACGGAGGAAAGAAATGGATTTGGGTGATAATGAGCTAACACTGACTCCCATACCTGGGAAAAGTGGTAAGGCTTATATGGGTAGCTATCCTGATGGGAAGCGCATCTTTGTAAAAATGAACACCTCTCCAATCCTACCTGGTCTAGCTAGAGAACAAATTGCTCCACAATTATTATGGAGTCGCCGTTTGGCAGATGGGCGTGATATGTGTGCTCAAGAATGGTTGACAGGCAAGATATTGACCCCCTATGATATGAATCGTAAGCAAATCGTCAATATTTTAACCCGCCTACATCGCTCACGTCCTTTGATGACGCAGTTGAGTCGGTTGGGCTATGCCATGGAAACACCTGTAGATTTACTACAGTCTTGGCAAGAAACGGCTCCAGATGCTTTGCGTAAAAATCATTTTATCAGTGAAGTGATGGCTGATTTACGTCAGACTATTCCAGGATTTAGAGAGGACCATGCGACCATCGTCCATGGAGATGTACGACATAGTAATTGGATTGAGACAGATAGTGGCTTGATTTATTTGGTAGATTGGGATTCGGTTCGCTTGACCGACCGCATGTTTGACGTGGCTCACATGCTCTGCCATTATATTCCAGAGCATCAGTGGAAGGACTGGCTGACCTATTACGGATACAAGTACAATCAAACGGTATTAAATAAATTGTATTGGTATGGTCAATTGTCTTATTTGAGCCAGATTTCCAAGTATTATATGAACCAAGATTTAGAAAATGTCAATCGGGAGATTCATGGCTTGCGTCACTTCCGAGACAAGTATGGAAAGAGAAGATGAGAGTTAGAAATCGTAAAGGGGCGACAGAATTACTAGAGGCAAATCCCCAGTATGTAGTCCTCAATCCCTTGGAAGCCAAGGGAAAATGGCGGGACTTGTTTGGAAATGATAATCCCATTCATGTGGAAGTAGGAAGTGGAAAGGGTGCCTTTGTTTCAGGTATGGCCAAACAAAACCCTGACATCAACTATATCGGGATTGATATTCAAAAGTCTGTTTTGAGTTACGCTTTGGACAAGGTGCTTGAAGTTGGAGTGCCTAACATCAAGCTCTTGTGGGTAGATGGTTCTGACTTGACCGACTACTTTGAAGACGGTGAGATTGATCGTTTGTATCTGAACTTTTCAGATCCTTGGCCTAAAAAACGCCATGAAAAGCGTCGGTTGACCTACAAGACCTTCTTGGATACCTTCAAGCGTATCTTGCCTGAAAATGGAGAAATTCATTTCAAGACGGATAACCGTGGCTTGTTTGAGTACAGCCTAGTGAGCTTTTCTCAGTATGGCATGAAACTCAATGGTGTCTGGCTAGACTTGCATGCCAGTGATTTTGAAGGCAATGTCATGACAGAATATGAGCAAAAATTCTCCAACAAGGGGCAAGTTATCTATCGAGTTGAGGCAGAATTTTAAGAAATAGCCTGAAATCAGGCTGTATAAGTGCTTTTGCTTTACATAAGTTGGCAAACGTGCTATACTAAAGGTAAGAATATGAGAAAGTGAGGCGGGGAAATATCTTCGCCTCTTGCTTATGAGGAGGTGGACGCAATCGCAACAATCGTAGAATTAGTCAGAGAAGTTGTAGAACCTGTCATCCAAGCACCTTTTGAACTCGTGGATATCGAGTATGGAAAGATTGGAAGTGACATGATTCTCAGTATTTTTGTAGATAAACCTGAAGGAATTACCTTGAACGACACGGCAGACTTGACAGAAATTATCAGTCCTGTCTTAGATACTATCAAGCCAGACCCCTTCCCAGAACAATATTTCCTAGAAATCACCAGTCCAGGCTTGGAACGTCCTTTGAAAACCAAGGATGCAGTTGCTGGAGCGGTTGGGAAATACATCCATGTCGGGCTCTACCAAGCCATCGATAAGCAAAAGGTCTTTGAAGGAACCTTGGTGGCCTTCGAAGAGGACGAGTTGACTATGGAATATATGGACAAGACGCGCAAGAAAACTGTCCAAATTCCATACAGTTTAGTATCAAAAGCACGTTTAGCAGTTAAATTATAGAAAAAGAAAGGATAGCTTTTGAGGATTCAAAAGTGAAGAGAACATGAGTAAAGAAATGCTAGAGGCCTTCCGCATTTTGGAAGAAGACAAGGGAATCAAAAAAGAAGATATCATCGACGCAGTAGTAGAGTCGCTTCGTTCCGCTTATCGCAGACGCTATGGTCAATCAGACAGCGTAGCTATTGACTTCAACGAAAAAACAGGTGACTTTACAGTTTATACTGTTCGTGAAGTTGTTGATGAAGTCTTTGATAGCCGTTTGGAAATCAGCTTGAAAGATGCTCTTGCCATTAATTCAGCTTATGAGCTTGGTGATAAAATCAAGTTTGAAGAAGCACCTGCTGAGTTTGGTCGTGTAGCAGCCCAATCTGCTAAACAAACCATCATGGAAAAAATGCGCAAGCAAACACGTGCCATCACATACAACACTTACAAAGAACATGAGCAAGAAATCATGTCTGGTACGGTAGAACGCTTTGACAACCGCTTCATCTATGTCAACCTTGGTAGCATCGAAGCCCAATTGTCAAAACAAGACCAAATTCCTGGAGAAGTTTTTGCTTCTCACGATCGTATCGAAGTCTACGTTTATAAAGTTGAAGACAACCCTCGTGGTGTGAACGTCTTTGTTAGCCGTAGCCATCCAGAAATGATCAAACGCTTGATGGAGCAAGAAATTCCAGAAGTTTATGACGGAACTGTTGAAATCATGAGCGTAGCTCGTGAAGCTGGTGACCGTACTAAGGTTGCCGTTCGTAGCCACAATCCAAACGTGGATGCTATCGGTACAATCGTTGGACGTGGCGGTGCAAACATCAAGAAAATCACTAGCAAATTCCACCCAGCTCGCTACGATGCTAAGAGCGATCGTATGGTGCCAATCGAAGAAAATATCGACGTTATCGAGTGGGTAGCAGATCCAGCTGAATTTATCTACAATGCCATCGCTCCTGCTGAAGTTGACCAAGTTATCTTTGACGAAAACGACAGCAAACGTGCCTTGGTGGTTGTTCCTGATAACAAGCTTTCTCTTGCCATCGGTCGTCGTGGGCAAAACGTTCGTTTGGCAGCTCACTTGACTGGTTACCGTATCGATATCAAGTCTGCTAGTGAATTTGAAGCAATGGAAGAAGCTGTTTCAGTAGATTTGGAAGCAGAAAACGATACTGTAGAAGAATAAAAGCTGCTAGAGGAGGGAAAGATGAAAACGAGAAAAATCCCTTTGCGCAAGTCTGTTGTGTCTAATGAAGTGATTGATAAGCGTGATTTGCTCCGTATTGTCAAGAACAAGGAAGGACAAGTCTTTATCGATCCAACAGGCAAGGCCAACGGCCGCGGCGCTTATATCAAGCTAGACAATGCAGAGGCCCTAGAGGCGAAAAAGAAGAAGGTCTTTAACCGTAGCTTTAGCATGGAAGTGGAAGAAAGCTTTTATGACGAGTTGATCGCCTATGTGGATCACAAAGTGAAAAGAAGAGAGTTAGGACTTGAATAAGCAAAAGATAAGCAATCTCTTGGGACTTGCTCAGCGAGCAGGGCGGATTATATCGGGTGAAGAATTGGTGGTCAAGGCCATTCAAGACGGCAAGGCCAAGTTGGTCTTTCTAGCCCATGATGCTGGACCCAATCTGACCAAGAAGATTCAAGATAAAAGTCATTATTATCAAGTAGAAATTGTAACCGTGTTTTCAACACTGGAATTAAGCATAGCAGTCGGAAAATCGAGAAAGGTTTTGGCTGTGACAGATGCTGGATTTACAAAGAAAATGAGGTCTCTTATGGAATAGAAGAGGAGGACATGATTTGTCTAAGAAAAGATTGTACGAAATCGCAAAAGAACTTGGAAAAGAAAGTAAAGAAGTTGTAGCGCGTGCAAAAGAGTTGGGCTTGGATGTGAAAAGCCACTCATCAAGTGTGGAAGAAGATGTCGCTGCAAAAATCGCTGCCAGCTTTAAGCCTGCAGCTGCTCCGAAATCAGAAGCAAAACCGGAAGCACCAAAAGCAGGTGCAGAAAAGAAAGCCGAAAAATCTGAGCCAGCTAAACCAGCTGTAGCCAAGGAAGAGGCAAAAGCGGCTGAGCCAGTTGCTACTAAAACAGAAAAAGCAGCAGCTAAACCGCAAAGCCGTAATTTTAAGGCTGAGCGTGAAGCCCGTGCCAAAGAGCAGGCAGAGCGACGTAAGCAAAACAAGGGCAATAACCGTGACCAACAACAAAACGGCAACCGTCAGAAAAACGACGGCCGTAATGGTGGAAAACAAGGTCAAAGCAACCGCGACAATCGTCGCTTTAATGACCAAGCTAAGAAACAGCAAGGTCAGCAAAATCGTGGAAACGAGCGCCGTCAACAAGAGGACAAACGTCCAAATCAAGCGGCTCCACGCATTGACTTTAAAGCCCGTGCAGCAGCCCTAAAGGCAGAGCAAAATGCAGAGTACGCACGTTCAAGTGAGGAACGCTTCAAGCAATATCAGGCTGCTAAAGAAGCCTTGGCTCAAGCTAACAAACGCAAGGAACCAGAGGAAATCTTTGAAGAAGCGGCTAAGTTAGCTGAACAAGCGCAACAAGCACAGCAAGTTCAAGCAGTGGTTGAAGTCGTCCCTGAGAAAACAGAACCTGCAGTGGATACACGTCGTAAAAAACAAGCTCGACCAGACAAAAATCGTGACGATTATGATCACGAAGAAGATGGTCCTAGAAAACAACAAAAGAATCGAAGTAGTCAAAATCAAGTGAGAAATCAAAAGAATAGTAACTGGAATAACAACAAGAAGAACAAAAAAGGCAATAACAAGAACAACCGTAATCAGGCTCCAAAACCTGTTACAGAGCGTAAGTTCCATGAATTGCCAACAGAATTTGAGTATACAGATGGTATGACCGTTGCGGAAATCGCAAAACGTATCAAACGTGAACCAGCTGAAATCGTTAAGAAACTTTTCATGATGGGTGTCATGGCCACACAAAACCAATCCTTGGATGGGGAAACAATTGAACTCCTCATGGTGGATTATGGTATCGAAGCCAAACAAAAAGTTGAAGTGGATAATGCCGACATCGAACGTTTCTTTGTCGAAGATGGTTATCTTAATGAAGATGAATTGGTTGAGCGTCCACCAGTTGTAACCATCATGGGACACGTTGACCATGGTAAAACAACCCTCTTGGATACCCTTCGTAATTCTCGTGTTGCGACAGGTGAAGCAGGTGGTATCACTCAGCATATCGGTGCCTACCAAATCGTGGAAAATGGCAAGAAGATTACCTTCCTTGATACACCAGGACACGCGGCCTTTACGTCTATGCGTGCGCGTGGTGCATCTGTTACCGATATTACTATCTTGGTCGTAGCGGCAGATGACGGGGTTATGCCTCAGACTATCGAAGCCATCAACCACTCAAAAGCGGCCAACGTTCCAATCATCGTAGCCATCAACAAGATTGATAAACCAGGTGCTAACCCAGAACGCGTTATCGGTGAATTGGCAGAGCATGGTGTTATGTCAACAGCTTGGGGTGGAGATTCTGAATTTGTTGAAATCTCAGCTAAATTCAACCAAAATATCGAAGAATTGTTGGAAACAGTCCTTCTTGTGGCTGAAATCCAAGAACTCAAGGCAGATCCAACAGTTCGTGCGATCGGTACAGTTATCGAAGCTCGCTTGGATAAAGGAAAAGGTGCGGTCGCAACTCTTCTTGTACAACAAGGTACCTTGAATGTTCAAGACCCTATCGTTGTCGGAAATACCTTTGGTCGTGTCCGTGCTATGACCAATGACCTTGGTCGTCGTGTTAAAGTTGCTGGACCATCAACACCAGTTTCTATCACAGGTTTGAATGAAGCACCAATGGCGGGCGACCACTTTGCCGTTTACGAAGATGAAAAATCTGCGCGTGCAGCTGGTGAAGAGCGTGCCAAACGTGCCCTCATGAAACAACGTCAAGCTACCCAACGTGTCAGCCTTGAAAACCTCTTTGATACCCTTAAAGCTGGTGAGCTTAAGTCAGTTAACGTTATCATCAAGGCCGATGTACAAGGTTCTGTTGAAGCCCTTTCTGCCTCACTTCAAAAGATCGACGTAGAAGGTGTCAAAGTTACCATCGTCCACTCAGCAGTCGGTGCCATCAACGAATCTGACGTGACTCTTGCGGAAGCTTCAAATGCCTTCATCGTTGGTTTCAACGTACGCCCTACACCACAAGCGCGTCAACAAGCCGAAGCTGACGATGTTGAAATCCGTCTCCACAGCATTATCTATAAGGTTATCGAAGAGATGGAAGAAGCTATGAAAGGGATGCTTGACCCAGAATTCGAAGAAAAAGTTATCGGTGAAGCAGTTATTCGTGAAACCTTCAAGGTATCTAAAGTCGGAACTATCGGTGGATTCATGGTTATCAACGGTAAGGTTACCCGTGACTCTAAAGTCCGTGTTATCCGTGATGGTGTCGTTATCTATGATGGCGAACTCGCAAGCTTGAAACACTACAAAGACGACGTCAAAGAAGTTACAAACGGTCGTGAAGGTGGATTGATGATTGACGGCTACAATGATATCAAGACTGATGATGTGATTGAGGCCTACGTCATGGAAGAAATCAAACGATAATAGAGAAACGATAGCCGATTTGACTCGTCGTCAACATCGCCTTGATGAACCTCAGTTCTATCTAAGGCTTGTTTCCTAGATTCAAATGGCTCTAGTTCCTCTATCTAATAAAAATAGCTAGGTCTGCTGGCCTAGCTTTTGGTTCAAAGTAGAGAAAGGAATATCATGGCAAATCATTTCCGTACGGATCGTGTGGGCATGGAAATCAAGCGTGAAGTCAATGAGATTTTGCAAAAGAAAGTCCGTGATCCGCGTGTCCAAGGCGTGACCATCACAGATGTTCAGATGCTGGGTGACTTGTCTGTAGCCAAGGTTTACTACACCATTTTGAGTAATCTTGCTTCGGATAATCAAAAAGCCCAAATCGGGCTTGAAAAAGCAACTGGTACCATCAAACGTGAACTTGGTCGCAATTTGAAATTGTACAAAATCCCAGATTTGACCTTCGTCAAAGACGAGTCCATCGAGTATGGGAACAAGATTGACGAAATGCTACGCAATCTAGATAAGAATTAAGAAAGAGGGGGCACCCCTCTTTTTTGGTGGAGGAAAATAGGTGGAATTTGAAATGGGAAAATATTCTTTTAAAAAAGGAATTCTGTATTTTTAAATGTTAGCTAATCAGAAAATGCTTTTTTTTTTTTAGCAAATATGATATGATGATTTCATAAATAAAAGGAGATTCTATTAATGAATAATGTAAAAAAAGTTTGTCGTTTAGCTTTGCTATGTCTTTCCGTCTCTACCCTAGTTGCTTGTAGTTCTCTATCTGAAAAAACAAGTAGCTCTTCTAGTGAGAATCAAACAGAAGCTTCATCTAGTAGTTCTGAAAAGAAAGGGTTGCTTGCCAAAGCAAAAGAAAAACTCAGTTCAGGCGATTTCAACCCACAAGATGTTAGTGATGCGACAATTGAGTCGATAAAAACTTATGAAGATTACTTGATTATGAATGAGAAAATAATCGATAATTACTATACAGAAGCAGACGAAGCCTTTAAAGGGACTGTTTTAGAAGATAGCACTGCCATCCAAGAACTAAAAGATAGCACTAAAAAAGAGATGGAAGATCTGAAAAAACAATATGGCCCACTCAAGAAAGCACCGATTCAAGGGAAAGAAGAAGTTATTAAGACTCTAAAAGATTATCGTGACAATCTACATGAGCAAGTGGAGCAGTGGAAAGCTAGTCTTTAATAGGAAGAGTGGGGTTCAAGATGGATTATCAATTATTGCCACATGAATACATGGTTATGAATAGTGACCATGTGAGTTTTGGGAAAAATGGTTTGTCTACAGATGAATTAATTTTAACGAATCTACACTTAATACATATCAAAAAAGGTTTTTGGGGAGGAAAAAAAGACCAAGTTACCATACCCATTAACCAGATTAAAATTTTTGAAGGGAAACCTCAAGTTTCAGTAACCAAAACCAATGGTGTGAAACGGTTGGAAATTTATTATAATGGCGGGCAAGCTATCTTTTCATTTAATAATACTAAAGATACTGACAAGTGGGCTAGAAACATTATTAAATTGATATCAGGTGATACGAGTAATTTTGAAACCTTGGGAGATAGCAGCTTATTTGGAGCAGATGTTTTGGCAGAAACATTTAAGGATACATTTGACACTTTTAAAGCAGGACTTGGGATTAAGGATGCAGAGCCAGAAAAGATTTCAACCAAGTGTAGCTTTTGTGGAGCACCTTTGTCAGGTCAAGTGAAGCAAACAGTAAGATGTGCCTATTGTGATATGGATCAGAGTTTATAAGGGGGCAATTAAATGGGGTTGATAAAAGCAATCACAGATTCTATTGGTGGGACATTTGCAGATCAGTGGAAAGAAATTATCACAGTTCAAGCTTTTGATGAACATACAGCTGTAAGTCCCGGTATTGTTCAAGAAAGTAATAATGGTAGGGGTGTCAATACGAAGGGATCTGCAGGTGTTATTTCGAACGGATCCAAGATTTTTATTCCAGAAAATACTGCTGCCTTTATCTTTAGTCAGTCTGGTATCGAGGAAATTGTTACAGAACCAGGTGGATATGAATATCAAAATGGTGAGAGCAGTGTTTTTAACGGTGATGGCTTGAAAAAGTCACTGTTTGACAATGTTGTTAATCGTGTCGGATTCGGTGGTCAAAGTGATCAGCAAAAACAGATTTGTTTTGTTAATTTGAGAGAAATTCGTGATATTAAATTTGGGACTCGTGGTTCAGTCATGTATAATGATTTGTTTTATGGTACAGATTTAGAAGTACGTGCTTTTGGAACATTTTCTATCCAAATTACAGATGCTAAGCAATTTATCAGAAATTTTCTTCCTGCCAATGTGACTTATTATACTTTCGACAGTGCTCAAGCTAGATCACAAATAGTGACAGAGTTTCTCCAATCTTTTATTGTTGCACTTAATTCTTTGTCAACAACTTATCGTATTTCACAATTGCCGTCACAAGCTTCAATTCTTGCAACCCAAGTATCGAATGATGGACAGTATGCAGGGACTTGGAAAGAACGTTTTGGATTTGAGATTGTAAAAGTTGCCATTGCTAATATTGAGTTCTCACCAGAATCTAAGGAATTGGTTAAACAATTTTCATCAAATAAGATGAATTTAAAAGCTTATGATGATGTATCGCAGAAAGCTTCTAATATTGCAGCACAACAAAAAATTGCATCAGGAGTGGAGCAACATGGTCTAGGTGATGGTGCAGGGATGATTTTTGGTATGAATATGGCTCAAAGTTTAGATGAAAAAGCCATGAAACCAAGTCTATCATTAGATGAGCAAATCGAAGCCCTTACAAAACTAAAATCTCTTTTAGATGCAGGTATATTATCTCAAGAAGAATTTGATCGAAAGAAAAAAGAAATTATGGATTTATAAAATGAGACTCGAAAGTTCATAGTTAGTGTGTATTCAAGGGACATTCTAGGTAAAACAATAATAGACTATCGTTCATAGATAGAATATCATGTTGTAAAGGTAGGAGTTGAATATTCTGGCTGTCTCTACAAAGACTATTAAAGTTCTTTAACAAATAAGTTGCCAAGGATTTTGATTTTGTGTTTTGGACTATTTATCTAAAAGAATAAGGAGTTTTTGAAAACTTTTGAGGGGAATTTGAAACATACTTTAAAAGAGTATGCTATCATAGACTATAACTTGAAAAAGTAAAAGGAGTTTGTATATGGCTGAACAAGAGTTAGCTATGCAAGTATTGCAACAAGTGGTAAAACTACCAGTTGTTAAGGTTGATCGTTCGAAATTTTTAGTGGATAAGTTTTCCAAAGAATTGGATCCACAGGACATTCCTACCTTATTAGAACAAGGCCCAACGTCTCTCTTATCTCAAGAAACTTTAGATCGAGTGGCTAATGCCTGCATTAGGGATAATGTTTTATTGGCGAGTGGAACCTCTGTTTTGGCAGGATTACCTGGAGGGATTGCTATGGCGATTACTATTCCAGCTGATGTGGCTCAATTTTATGGTTTCTCTCTGAAATTGGCTCAAGAATTAGGTTATATTTATGGTTATGAGGATCTTTGGGCTTCACGCGAGGAGTTGAGTGAAGATGCTCAAAATACCCTCTTGCTTTATCTAGGCGTCATGTTGGGGGTAAATGGAACCGCTGCTTTGCTACGTGCAGGCGGTATAACAATTGCCAAACAGGTAATGAAAACAGTACCTAATAAAGCTTTAACGAAGACGCTTTGGTACCCTATTTTGAAAAAAGTCTTAAGAATATTTGGTGTGAATCTGACCAAGGGAGGGTTGGCTAAAGGAATGGGTAAATTCATTCCTATCTTGGGTGGTATCATTTCAGGAGGCTTAACCTTTGCGACTATGAAACCAATGGGTGAAAGCTTGCAGAAAGAATTGTCCAAACTAGTCAATTATAGTGAAGTTCAATATCAAGAAGATGTTGAAACAATCCGAAAAGAGGCTGAAATAATCGAGGGTGAGTGAGATGAATCCTATCAAAGCTTTTGCTAAAATCTATGGGAATTACTTTTTGACCGTGCAAGGTGTAAAAGTAATGAAAACGATAAAGAAAGATGACAATGTTGTTGTCAGTCTTGGTAAACTATTTATTGCAGATAAGTTAATGGATACGGCTCGGTGGCTCATCAAGCCAGAGGAGAGAAAATGAAATTTTTCTGGGGAATTCTTGCCATTATTTTTATCAAACCGATTATTGGAATTGTGAAATTCTTTTGGATGATCATCTCTTTTGCAGTCCAATTGCTGTTTTACAAGCTATTATTTAAGCTATTGGATTGGCTCTTTAAACTTATTTAGTCCGTAATTCAAGTCACAGAGAACTAGCAAGTCTTGTACTGCTAGTTTTTTAATCTCTTTCCATATGGTATAATATAAGCAGTAAAATCATTTTAGAACATACAATGGAGGTCGTCATGGACAATATCATCGATGTGTCAATTCCTGTTGCAGAAGTGGTGGATAAGCATCCAGAAGTCTTGGAAATCTTAGTGGAGCTTGGATTTAAACCCCTTGCCAATCCTTTGATGCGCAATACTGTCGGTCGCAAAGTATCGCTCAAACAGGGTTCTAAGCTTGAAGGAACTCCTATGGACAAGATTGTCCGCACGCTGGAAGCAAATGGCTACGAAGTGATTGGATTAGACTAATGGCAGATGAACGGATTCATATCCTACGGGATATTTTGCTAGAATTGCACAATGGCGCCTCTCCCGAGTCGGTTCAGGAGCGTTTTGATGCGACCTTTACAGGTGTTTCAGCCATCGAGATTTCCCTCATGGAGCACGAGCTAATGAACTCAGACTCAGGTGTCACCTTTGAAGATGTCATGGAGCTCTGTGATGTCCATGCTAATCTTTTTAAAAATGCTGTTAAGGGTGTCGAAGTAGAGGACACCGAACACCCAGGTCACCCAGTTAGGGTCTTCAAGGATGAAAATCTGGCTCTCCGCGCTGCCTTGATTCGCGTTCGGAGATTGTTAGATACCTATGAGTCTATGGAAGATGAAGAAATGCTGGCAGAGATGCGTAAGGGATTGGTGCGTCAGATGGGACTTGTCGGTCAATTTGACATCCACTACCAGCGCAAGGAAGAACTCTTTTTCCCCATCATGGAGCGCTATGGACACGATTCGCCTCCTAAGGTCATGTGGGGAGTGGATGATCAGATCAGAGAACTCTTTCAAACAGCTTTAGCGACAACCAAGTCATTACCAGAAGTGTCAATTAGCAGCGTAAAAGAAGCTTTTGAAGCCTTTGCGACGGAGTTTGAAAGTATGATTTTCAAGGAAGAGTCCATCCTTCTCATGATTCTCCTTGAGTCCTTTACTCAGGATGACTGGCTTCAGATTGCGGAGGAGAGCGATTCCTACGGCTATGCCATCATCCGTCCGTCTGAGAAATGGGTGCCAGAAAGACAGAGTTTCGTTGAGGAAAAGAGTGCAGAGGAGCCTGTGCAACTAGATACGGCAGAGGGTCAAGTTCAGCAAGTCATCGATACACCAGAAGGTCAGTTTACTATTACCTTTACCCCTAAGGAAAAGGAAGCAGTGCTGGGCCGTCATAGTCAGCAGGCTTTTGGCAATGGCTATCTTTCAGTTGAGCAGGCCAATCTTATCCTCAATCACCTCCCTATGGAGATTACTTTTGTCAATAAAGACGACATTTTCCAGTATTACAATGACAATACGCCGGCTGATGAGATGATTTTCAAACGGACCCCGTCCCAAGTTGGGCGCAATGTCGAACTTTGCCATCCACCTAAGTACTTGGACAAGGTCAAGACCATCATGAAGGGACTTCGTGAAGGAGTCAAGGACAAGTATGAAATGTGGTTTAAGTCTGAGTCGCGAGGCAAGTTTGTCCACATCACCTATGCCGCAGTACACGATGAAAACGGAGAATTCCAAGGTGTGCTAGAGTATGTTCAGGATATCCAGCCCTACCGAGAGATTGACACGGACTATTTCCGTGGATTAGAATAAGGAGAAAAAATGAGTTACGAACAAGAATTTATGAAGGAATTTGAAGCTTGGGTCAATACCCAGATTATGATCAACGATATGGCGCATAAGGAAAGCCAAAAAGTCTACGAAGAAGACCAAGATGAACGTGCCAAAGATGCTATGATTCGCTACGAAAGTCGCTTGGACGCCTATCAATTTTTGCTTGGTAAGTTTGAAAACTTCAAGGCAGGTAAAGGATTCCATGATTTGCCAGAAGGTTTGTTTGGTGAGCGGAATTATTGATTGCTTAGATAAAAAAGTGCAGTTGTAAGAACCGCACTTTTTATTTTATACGTGGTGTGTATGTTTGGTAATCCATTGTTCCATTTTGATGTTCAACCAAAAAGAATAAATTCCAAGCGTAATGATACAGAGTAAGAACCATTTAATCCAGTTTCCAAATAACTGGGCACCTGTACCATCAAAGTAGAGGCGACGTCCGTCAATGACGGTATGTTTGATTTTCCAATTTTGCATGAGACAAACAGCCCATGGGATTGCTATTCCTAAAGTAAGGACAATAATGATGAATGATAAAATGTAGTAACCAATATAACTCAAGAGTCCACCATCAAAGTAACTTTCAGTATTCATAAATTTATCTCCGTCAGCTTTTAGTGTGAATCAGTTTTGCACATTGAGGTATATTTTATCAACTTGTTAAGCCATTGTCAATTTTTTCTAGGAGTAGAAAAGAACTGATTTTTATTCTAATTATATTTCATTTCTTGATTTTTTACTAAAATCTTGATAGAATATTTATATTAAATCCTTGTCAGAACAGGGGTTTTTTATTGAAAGGATTTTATCATGTCAAAGAAACTCAATCGTAAAAAACAATTACGAAATAGCCTCCGTCGCGCAGGTGCCTTTTCAAATACTGTGACTAAGGTTGTAGAAGAGACAAAGAAAGTCGTGAAACGTGCAGAGCAATCAGCGAACGAAGCTGGTAAGGCTGTTTCTAAAAAAGTTGAACAAGCAGTAGAAGCTACTAAAGAGCAAGCTCAAAAAGTAGCCAATTCTGTAGAAGATTTTGCAGCAAACTTGGGTGGACTTCCACTTGACCGTGCCAAAACTTTCTATGATGAAGGAATCAAGTCTGCATCAGATTTCAAAAACTGGACTGAAAAAGAACTCCTTGCCTTGAAAGGAATCGGCCCAGCTACTATTAAGAAATTGAAAGAAAACGGCATCAAGTTCAAGTAATCTTTCTTGTGCCTTGCATTTCCGAAAAAATCTTGCTACAATAGAGCCATTAGAGGTGTTTTGAATCCCACATTTTACAGAAAGTGGCGGCGCTGAGAAGTCCACAAATGTGTCAAAACTAGTTGCTAATGGCTGAAAATGAAATAAACAAAGATGCGGGCTCTGCCCGAAATTGGGTGGTACCGCGGATAAATACATTCGTCCCTGTCATGTAGATGGCAGGGTTTTTCTTTTGCGTCTTAGTCAAAGGAGGTTGTTATGAAGCAATCTTTTAAAACAAGTAAACTCTACTATGGCTTTCCTATTTTCATTTTGGGTTATCAGGATCAGAATTTTGAGCACAATATTACGACCTGTAGCTCATCCTATAGTTTGGGAGATTGGTTAGTCATCGGTGTTGGTGCTGAGGAAAATGCGGCTGAGCAAATCAAGCATTACCAGAAGTTTACTGTGAATATCCCTGATGAAAATTTCATGCTTGAGATGGAGAAGGCTGGTTTTATCAGTCATCGAGAGAAATTGAAACACCTGGGGCTAGACTACGAGATTTCTGAACGGGCTCAGGCACCGATTTTAGAGGCTTGTCCAGTCGTTTTAGAATGTCAAGTTGATAGAATTATCGAGGAAGATGGAATCTGTCATATCTTTGCCAAGATTATCGAACGACTAGCTGATCCAGAACTTTTGGATGACAAGGGGCATTTTAAGAATGACCGTTTTGCGCCGACTTACTTTATGGGGGATGGCCACCAGCGCGTTTATCGTTATTTAGATGACCGAGTTGATTCTATGGGAAGCTTCATCAAGAAAGCGAGGAAGAACGATGACAAGAGCTGAGTTGCCAGATAAAATCGAAACAGAACGTCTCGTTTTACGAGTCCGCACAGTGGCGGATGCTGAGGATATCTTTGATTATGCTAGTCGTCCAGAAGTTTCTTACCCAGCAGGTTTTCCACCTGTCAAGACCTTGGAAGATGAGATTTATTATCTGGCGCATATCCTTCCTGAGCGAAATGAAAAGGACAATCTCCCAGCTGGTTACGGCATAGTGGTTAAAGGGACCGATACTATCATCGGCTCTGTTGATTTCAACCATCGTCATGAAGATGATGTGCTTGAGATTGGCTATACCTTACATCCAGACTATTGGGGTCGAGGTTATGTTCCAGAAGCAGCGTGTGCCTTGATTGATCTAGCTTTTAAAGAACTTGGTCTTCACAAGATTGAACTAACTTGCTTTGGATATAACCTTCAAAGTCAACGAGTCGCGGAAAAGCTTGGATTTACCCTCGAAGCTCGCATAAGAGACCGTAAGGATGTCCAAGGCAATCGCTGTGACAGCCTGATATATGGCTTGCTGAGGAGTGAGTGGGAGGTATATTTGAATAATTTTAAAATCTTTCGTGATAGTAAATTATTTGATTCTGTACTTACCGAGACCGTTCTAAAAAAATTGGGTTTGAGTTCGAAAGATAAATTGATTTTTGATAATGGCAGCTTTCATATCCAAAAGAAATTTAGGTTAAACATTATTTCTGAAGGTTTAGACTTTGATCAATCTGTAGAAATTGAGAGAGATAGTAAAAAATTCCTATTACCTATGGGATGCAGAGTTTTGCTAACCAACGATTTTTTAGCAAAGCAGCCTAGACCAAAAAAATTTCCTAGAAAGGTTACACCTGTAGGTTGGGATAGTCAACTTAACAGGTGTGACACATATATTAATAGAGGTCATATCATCGCCCATGAATTATATCCAGATACCAATTGGAAGTTTGATAAAGATAGGAAGTATTTTACTCAAACTGAATGGAGTAATAAATCCAGTAAATCAACTAAAGAAGGTAATTTAAAAGTTGGAAAAAATCTAGCGTATTATGAGTCTGAAATTAAAAGATTTTTAAACGAAAATAACAATTCTCAAGTGCTTTATTATGTGAAATTGATATACAGTGATGATGATTTAATTCCTAGAGGTATTGTTTTAAAAGCTATATTTAAAAAGAAAATAGACAAATATTCAAATTTTGTAACAATCAAGTCTCTTCATGTGTTTATACCAAACATAGATTCTAGACTAAAGATTGATTATAAAAATGCTATTTTTACAATATTAGAATAATAGAATAAAGGAGAACTAAAATGAAATAACTTCCAAATACACTCCATCCTATGTTTAGGTTAGTCGTTAACAAAACAACTTTAAGAAGACGTTCTCAAGACTCAAAAAGATCAAAAGTCTCAACCTTTTTCGTTCGTGATTCCCACCACCAAATGTAACTGGAAAAAACTCTACCTTGGTCACGCTTGGGATACAACTCTTCAAAGCAAATGAATCACAAAGAAACTGGGATTTCCCATTCAAGCCTGTATCCGAGTCCGTAAGAATATCCAATACAGCAGAGGTAGAGTTTGATCTATTGAAGAATGAGTTAGAGGAGAAAATAGATGGCTAAAAAGAAAAATAGAAAAAAAGAATTAAAACGCCAGCAAAAGTTGGATATCAAAGTTATTTCTGAAGAAGAGGCTGTTTGGACAGAAATCATGGCTAAAAATCCAACTTTTGTAGAACGTCGGACTATTCAAAATTTCGATGAACTACATACAGCAGTGATGCAATATGCCGATGAACACGGAGAGTATCCAGATGTTCAGCTAATCAATTACCAACTAAAAAATGGAAGTTTTGACTGGCATGAGGATCATGCTTTATTTAGAGAAGCTATGCATACTCCGAATACACAGAAGCGAAATAAACTGTTAAAGCAAGTTTTAAAAATCAATCCAGATTATTTTGCTGCTGATTTTCATTTATTCTTATCAGAAGTTGAAGATTTTGATTTGTCAACTTTTAAAAAAGTATTGGATTTTGAAATTCTAGTTTTAGAAAAATGGAAAATGAATGGATACAATAGTTGGAATTATTTTGAAGCACGCCCTATCCTGTCTGCTCTGATGTTTCTGATTGAGTATTATATGATGGAGAACTTCAATTCTAAGGCTATAGAATTGATTGACCTATATTTGAGTAAGCGACCAGAACGGTTTCCTCCTAATTTTGTCTTCTGTATGCTTTCCTTGTATCATATTACTGGTCAGGAACTAAAGGTTGAACGTTTCTATCGTGAAGAATTAAATAAAGGGAAACGGGATGATACCATTCTTATTCATGCCATCATCTCTGCTTTTTCTCAAGGAAAAATTGAGGAAGCCAGTCAGCTATTTGCAAAATTAGTGGAGATCAACGATGAAGCTGTTGAATTCTTTATAGAGGAAGATTGGCAATTCAAAGTTATAGATATCGAAGACCAAGAATGCTATTGTCCAAATTCAGTTGAATCGCTACAAGCTAGTTTGTATCCTCTGTTTGATTATTTACTAGAAAATATTATTTTAACGAAATTTTTAACAAACGAAGCCAAGAAGTTCCGTCGTAAACCAGTATTTTCGAATCATTCTAGTATGATAAGAAATTTATCCGAGGTCACTGACTGGTATTCCTTTATGAACGAGGAAATAATGAAGGGAATTCGGATGGATCTTGTTCATATCTTTGTTGAAAATGGGATTCGTAGGTCTTCAGATTTCAAAAAATGGACTGAAAAAGAAGTTCTCGCTTTGAAGGGAATTGGTCCCGTAACCGTTAAAAAGCTGAAAGAAAACGGCATAAAGTTTAAGAACGAGAAGTAATTGTTTATGGAAGGGAGGAGGTGAAATTGTCTTGAATGAAATTTCTAATTTCATCCTGTATACTACACCAAATGGCGACGTTCAGCTAGATATCCTTTTACAAGATGAAAATCTTTGGTTGACTCAAAAAGGTCTTGCAGAGCTCTTTGGAGTTGAACGAAGTGTTATTACAAAGCACTTAAAAAACATTTATGATAGTGGTGAGTTGGATAAGGTGTCAACTTGTGCAAAATTTGCACAGGTTCAACAAGAGGGAAATAGAACTGTCAGGCGTGAACTTGAATATTACAATCTGGATGCTATCATTTCAGTAGGTTATCGAGTAAATTCCAGCAAGGCTACTCAATTTAGAATTTGGGCAACCAAGACCTTGAAAGAATTTATCATCAAAGGTTTTGTTTTGGATGATGAACGCTTGAAACAAGGACAGACCGTTTTCGGACAAGATTATTTCCGTGAACTTTTAGAACGAATTCGCTCTATTCGTTCTAGCGAGCGCCGAATCTATCAACAAATTACGGATATCTTTGCCGAATGTGCCATAGATTATGATCGAAACTCAGATATTACTAAAAATTTCTATGCTATGGTGCAAAATAAATTTCATTATGCAATTACTGGAAGTACGGCTGCAGAAATTATCTATCAGCAAGCCGATGCTAGTAAAGAAAAAATGGGATTAACTACTTGGAAACATGCACCTGATGGACGAGTGCTCAAATCAGATGTAACGGTGGCTAAAAACTATTTGCAAGAAAAAGAAATTCGACAACTAGAGCGAACTGTTACAGCCTATTTTGATTATATCGAGGGTTTGGTTGAGCGCCGTAATACTTTTACAATGCGAGGATTGGCAGATAGTATTGATCGTTTTCTATCTTTTAATGAATACGAAATTTTAGAAGGAAAAGGAAGTATTTCCAAGAAACAAGCAGACTCAAAAGCCATCCAGGAGTATGAAAAATTTAACCGAACTCAAAAAATTATATCAGACTTTGATAAACATATTATGAAGATAATGAGAGAAAGTTAATGTAAAATTTTCACCGTTTCTTTGCTTATAGAAGATAATAAGAAAAACAAGATGAGTTGAATCAAAGCCTATCTCCTACATACTAATTTTATTTAAAGATATTAACTAGAAAGGACAATCACATGTCTAAAGAACTTTCACCTAAATACAATCCAGCCGAGGTTGAGGCTGGTCGTTACCAAAAATGGCTTGATGCTGATGTTTTCAAGCCTTCAGGCGATCAAAAGGCTAAGCCTTATTCAATCGTCATTCCACCACCAAACGTAACTGGGAAACTCCACCTTGGTCACGCTTGGGATACGACTTTGCAGGATATCATCATCCGTCAGAAACGCATGCAAGGCTTTGATACGCTTTGGCTTCCAGGGATGGACCACGCGGGGATTGCGACTCAAGCTAAAGTTGAGGAGCGCTTGCGTGGTGAAGGTATTAGTCGTTACGACCTGGGTCGTGAAAAATTCCTAGATAAAGTATGGGAATGGAAAGACGAATATGCCACTACCATCAAGGAACAATGGGGCAAGATGGGGCTCTCTGTAGACTACTCTCGTGAGCGTTTCACTCTTGATGAAGGTTTGTCAAAAGCCGTTCGCAAGGTCTTTGTGGATCTTTACAAGAAAGGCTGGATCTACCGTGGTGAGTTTATCATCAACTGGGACCCAGCAGCTCGCACAGCCCTTTCTGATATCGAGGTTATTCACAAGGATGTCGAAGGTGCTTTCTACCATATGAACTACATGTTAGAAGACGGTTCCCGTGCCCTTGAAGTTGCGACAACTCGTCCTGAGACCATGTTTGGGGACGTTGCGGTTGCGGTCAATCCAGAAGACCCACGCTACACGGACTTGATTGGTAAAAATGTTATCCTTCCAATCGCTAATAAATTAATCCCAATCGTTGGGGATGAACACGCAGACCCTGAGTTTGGTACGGGTGTCGTGAAAATCACGCCTGCCCACGATCCAAACGACTTCTTGGTTGGTCAACGTCATAACTTGCCACAAGTTAACGTCATGAACGACGACGGAACTATGAACGATTTGGCCTTCGAATTTGCAGGTATGGATCGTTTTGAAGCTCGTAAGGCAGTCGTTGCTAAGTTGGAAGAAATCGGTGCCCTCGTTAAAATCGAAAAACGTGTCCACAGTGTTGGTCACTCAGAACGTACAGGTGTCGTGGTTGAGCCACGCTTGTCTACGCAATGGTTCGTCAAGATGGATCAATTGGCCAAAAATGCCATTGCTAACCAAGACACAGATGACAAGGTAGAATTCTACCCACCTCGTTTCAACGATACCTTCCTTCAATGGATGGAAAATGTCCACGACTGGGTTATCTCTCGTCAGCTCTGGTGGGGTCACCAAATCCCTGCTTGGTATAATGCTGAGGGTGAAATGTACGTCGGCGAAGAAGCTCCAGAAGGTGACGGATGGACTCAGGACGAAGATGTCTTGGATACTTGGTTCAGTTCTGCCCTCTGGCCATTCTCAACCATGGGCTGGCCTGATGTCGACTCAGAAGACTTCAAACGTTACTTCCCAACTTCAACCTTAGTAACAGGTTACGACATCATCTTCTTCTGGGTATCTCGTATGATCTTCCAATCATTGGAATTCACTGGCCGTCAGCCATTCCAAAACGTCCTTATCCACGGTCTTATTCGTGACGAGCAAGGGCGCAAGATGTCTAAATCTCTTGGTAACGGGATTGACCCAATGGATGTTATCGAGAAATACGGTGCCGATGCCCTTCGCTGGTTCCTTTCAAACGGTTCTGCACCAGGGCAAGACGTGCGCTTCTCTTACGAGAAAATGGATGCTTCATGGAACTTCATTAACAAGATCTGGAACATCTCTCGCTATATCCTCATGAACAATGAAGGCTTGACCCTTGAGCAAGCAACGGCTAATGTGGAAAAAGTTGTTAATAAGGAAGCTGGAAATGTCACAGACCGCTGGATTCTCCACAACCTCAATGAAACAATCGGAAAAGCAACTGCCAACTTTGACAAGTTTGAGTTTGGTGTTGCTGGCCACATCCTCTACAACTTCATCTGGGATGAGTTTGCGGACTGGTACGTTGAGTTGACCAAGGAAGTCCTTTATAGCGATAATGAAGAAGAGAAAGTAATCACACGTTCTGTTCTCCTTTACACCTTGGACAAGATCCTTCGTCTCCTTCACCCAATCATGCCATTCGTGACAGAGGAAATCTTTGGACAAATATCAGAAGGCTCTATCGTTACAGCAGAATACCCAACTGTTAACCCAGCCTTCGAAGACCTTGCTGCCCACACTGGTGTGGAAAGCCTTAAAGACTTGATCCGTGCAGTTCGTAATGCGCGTGCGGAAGTAAACGTAGCTCCAAGCAAACCAATCACCATTCTTGTTAAGACAAGCGATAGCGACTTGGAAGCTTTCTTTAACAGCAATGTCAACTACATCAAACGCTTCACAAATCCAGAACACTTGGAAATCGCATCAACCATCCCTGCACCTGAACTCGCAATGTCAAGCGTCATCACAGGAGCAGAAATCTACTTGCCACTGGCAGACCTCCTCAATGTCGAAGAAGAACTAGCTCGTCTCGACAAGGAACTGGCTAAATGGCAAAAAGAACTGGACATGGTCGGCAAGAAACTCTCTAACGAACGCTTCGTAGCCAATGCCAAACCAGAAGTCGTCCAAAAAGAACGCGACAAACAAGCCGACTACCAAGCTAAGTACGACGCGACCGTAGCACGTATTGATGAGATGAAGAAGTTGGTGAAATAAACCATAAACCTCGGCAATTTGCTGAGGTTTTTGGTATAATGGAGCGAAAGTAATCACATAGTGAGGTAAATAATGAGTAAACCAAGATCAGCAACGAATACTATAAAGGGTTATTTTTATCAGTTTGACAAATCAATTTTAGAGATCCTGGAACAATCAAATGAAACAAATATAGTTACCATTGAGGGAGTTGAAGATATTGATATTGAAAATAGTGATGAAATACAATTTGTTCAATGTAAATATTATGAAGAAACTGAGTTTAATAACAGTATTATAAAAGAGCCAATACAGTTAATGTTTAGACACTATTTAAAAAACAGAACGGAGGCTCAATCTAAGAATTTTACTTATAAATTATATGGTTTTTATAACAAAGGACATGAGAAACTACGGGAATTAACAACGGAAAATCTAAGAACATATTTTTTAGATTTTAGCAAATATGGAGTTACAGATGAATTAGGAAATTTAAACTATCAAATAAAAAATAAAGAGGGAGAAATTAAATTTGAGGAAGCTTTACAAAAAGATGATATTGAAGATTTTAATAAACGTCTTTTTGTAAATATCAAAGCCGATAGTTATGAAAATCAAATAGAAAAAATAAAATCTAAAATTCAAAATGATTTAAGTGATTATAGTGAAGAAGATATTGAATTGATTTATTTTAATGCTCTTAAAATAATTAAAGACTTAGCATGTGAACATAATATTGAAAAGCGCCAAATTTCAAAAAAAGAATTTTGGGATAGAATAAAAACTAAAAATTACTATTTTGAAAGATGGATGAGTGAATTGCTAGAGTGGGAACATTATAAAAAAATCATACATAAAAAATATTTTCCAAGAGTATCAAATTTATCACCGACACATAGATTTTTCTTACTTGACTGTCAAGGAGAGAGTGTAAATGATGTTAAAGATATAATTTCAGAAATTTCGAGTAAATATTCTCGTTTGACACATCAATTTAGTCCTTATGTTTATTTATATAACACTTTAAATGTTGATTTTGTAACTGAATTAAAAGGGAAGTTATATGAGGATGGGTGTTTTTTTAAAGATGGATTTCCGTTTAAAAATTCAAAATTTAGATTTCAAGAAATGTTAATTAAACCCGATAAATTTAATAAAATTTCAGTGCGTATACTAGAACATCCTATAGATTTATCAATTGTTCTACAAAAGTTGATAGAAGTAGAAAGAGTTGACCAATTACCAATCAATTTATATATATTTAATAAAAGTAACCAATTAAATTTAGAGATTGATACTCTCGATAAGAGAGAACATTCAGAAATTAAAATTCGACAAATTTTAGATATATTAGATATTATTTAGGAGATAGAAATGGATAATCTAAACGCTCAAGTTATTTCAGTACAACCTAATAAAATCAAAATTGAAGTGAAGTCAATCACAGACTTTCAAATTGCAGAAGAAAAATTAAAAATTGGTTCATATCTTAGAATTGCTGATGAAAATGATTTGGCATTAATAGCTACAATAGAGAATTTTTGTATTGAGCCCATTGAAATTGATGAGAGAATTGATATTAAATATATTATTGAAGCTGTACCTTTAGGGATGATTGATGAAGAAAATAAATTTGTGAGGGGAAGTGATACAATAACTATTCCTCCTAAATCGGTTGAACCAGCTAAAATTGAAGAAATAAAGTTAATTTTTGAAAATTCTATAAAAGATGAACTTAAATTTAAATTCTCTTCGTTATCATCTAACAATGATATTGAGATTCCTGTTGAAGGAAATAAATTTTTCAATAAACATATTGCTATTGTTGGTTCAACTGGTTCGGGCAAGTCTCACACGGTTGCAAAAGTTGTTCAAAATGCTATAAATTCTAAAAATAGTGGTTATGAAGGGCTAAATAATTCACATATACTTATCTTTGATATTCATAATGAATATCAAAGTGCTTTCCCAAATGCTAGGCTTATAAATGTTAATGATCTAGTTTTACCATATTGGTTATTAAATAGTGATGAATTACAAGAATTATTCCTAGATACCGAGGGAAGTGATCATAATCAGAGAAATATTTTTAAAAAGTCTGTTATTCAGAGTAAAAAAAGAAAATTTAATGGACTAGAGGAAGAAAAAGAGAAATTACATTTTGATTCCCCTATTTATTTTGATATTCAAGAGGTCTTACAATATGCTCATGAAAAAAATGAAGAACAAATTGCAGGAGCAAGGCAAGGACAGACAAAAGCTGGTCCATTGAATGGTAAATTATCAAATTATATTAGTCGGTTAGAGTCAAAGATATATGATAAAAGGTTGGAGTTCTTATTAGGTGATAGAATAGAGGGCGCAACATTACAATCAGTTTTAAAACAGCTTATTGGATATAGTGAAGATTTTCTGACTAATGTTACTATTCTTGATTTGAGTGGAGTGCCGTTTGATGTATTGAGTATAACTGTTTCTTTGATTTCAAGAATTATGTTTGAGTATGGATACTACTATAAGCAATTTAATGATAGTAAGAATCTAGTTTGTGATGTACCTATTTTATTAGTATATGAAGAGGCTCATAAGTATGTACCTAAGAGTTCTCTAACTAAGTACAGAGCTTCTCGGCAGTCGATAGAACGAATTGCAAAAGAAGGAAGAAAATATGGGGTTACATTGCTTTTAGCTAGTCAAAGACCTTCTGAAATTTCTGAAACAATCTTCTCACAGTGTAGTAATTTTATAACAATGCGATTAACAAATCCTATAGATCAATCTTATGTAAGACAGCTATTACCGGATTCTATGGGAGGAATTGTTGATAAGTTACCTAGCTTAGCAACAGGAGAGGCATTGCTTATGGGAGAAGCAACTATTTTACCATCGATTGTGAAAATTGATGTTTGTGAAGATAAACCTTCGTCTAAAGATATTCCATACTTCCAATTATGGAAAGATAATTGGAAAGATATTAATTTTGAAGAATTAGAGAAACTCTGGAAACAGAAGTAAGATTTAAAATTACTTATTTTTAGAGAGCCACTAATTCTACAAGTTCGAACCGCTTTGGGAAGTACGATATTGTAGCTTAATTTCATATATCATCGGCATCGAATTCATCTGGATTGATATTGAAAATCCACCTAGTGACACCATCGGCTGGGTAGCAAAGAAATAAAAATCCGTTTTAGACTAATTTCCACTTTGGTCAGGCAAGTGGAAGTTATTTTGAGAAGTTACCGAAGCTTAGAAGATTTGTATTAGTTCCCCCTTAACCTTTGACTATTCTGCAAAATTATCGTAAAATAAAGAGTAAATGATAAAATGAGGTCAGAGTCTGTTTGCTCTGACGATAGTAGTATAAATGAGGAGAAACGCTTTGGAATTAGAAGTATTTGCTGGGCAAGAAAAAAGTGAACTATCTATGATTGAGGTAGCGCGTGCTATCTTGGAACTTCGTGGTCGCGATCATGAGATGCATTTTAGCGATCTTGTAAACGAAATTCAAAACTATCTTGGAACATCAAACAGCGATATCCGTGAAGCTTTGCCTTTGTTCTACACAGAGTTGAACTTTGACGGTAGCTTCATCTCACTTGGAGACAACAAATGGGGTCTTCGTTCATGGTATGGTGTGGACGAAATCGACGAAGAAATCATCGCTCTTGAAGAAAATGACGACGATGAAGTAGCACCAAAAGCTAAGAAAAAACGTGTCAATGCCTTCATGGATGGCGATTCAGATGCTATTGACTACAATGCGGATGATCCAGAAGACGAAGATGCATACGAAGCAGATCCAGCTCTTTCATACGATGATGAAAATCCAGATGATGAGAAAAATGAAGTGGAAGCTTACGATGCAGAAATCAACGAAATCGCCCCAGATGACTTGGGAGAAGACGTGGATCTCAACGAAGAAGATGATGAGTTTTCAGACGATGATTCTGAAAACATCGAGGAATAAAAATTAGCTATTGACAATTGTCCTATTTTTAGGTATCATATTGTTCGGGCACCTCTTTTAGAGGTCGGGGCTCCCTAGTTCTTAGGGAGCTATTTTTGTTTTTTCAAGAAGTTATCTTCTTGTATTTTAGTTGTGAATCTGGCGCAGTCGTCCCAGATTATCTTATTAGTAGGGTCTTGTTTTCTATGTCCCCTCGTAGTTAACAAGGCCATGAGCATTTTAGAAAGAGGAATCTATGTCTACGAAATATATTTTTGTAACTGGTGGTGTGGTATCGTCTATTGGGAAAGGGATTGTGGCAGCAAGTCTAGGCCGTCTCTTGAAAAATCGTGGTCTCAAAGTAACGATTCAAAAGTTTGACCCTTATATCAATATCGATCCGGGGACTATGAGTCCTTACCAGCACGGGGAAGTTTTTGTGACGGATGATGGAGCTGAGACAGATTTGGACTTGGGTCACTATGAACGTTTCATCGATATTAATCTCAACAAATATTCCAACGTGACTACTGGTAAAATTTACAGTGAAGTTCTGCGTAAAGAACGCCGTGGAGAATACCTTGGGGCAACTGTTCAGGTTATTCCTCATATCACAGATGCTTTGAAAGAGAAAATCAAGCGTGCCGCTGTAACGACCGACTCTGATGTCATTATCACAGAAGTTGGTGGAACAGTAGGAGATATCGAGTCCTTACCATTCCTAGAGGCTCTTCGTCAGATGAAGGCAGATGTGGGTGCAGATAATGTTATGTACATCCATACAACTTTGCTTCCATACCTCAAGGCTGCTGGTGAAATGAAGACCAAACCAACTCAACACTCTGTCAAAGAATTGCGTGGATTGGGAATCCAGCCAAATATGTTGGTTATTCGTACAGAGCAACCAGCTGGTCAAGGAATTAAAAACAAATTAGCACAGTTCTGTGATGTGGCACCGGAAGCTGTTATCGAATCATTGGATGTTGAACACCTTTACCAAATTCCATTGAATTTGCAGGCTCAAGGTATGGACCAGATTGTCTGTGACCATTTGAAATTAGACGCACCAGTAGCGGATATGACAGAATGGTCAGCCATGGTGGACAAGGTCATGAACCTTAAGAAACAAGTTAAAATTTCCCTTGTCGGTAAGTATGTGGAGTTGCAAGATGCCTACATTTCTGTGGTCGAAGCCTTGAAACACTCTGGTTATGCCAACGACGCAGAAGTTAAAATCAATTGGATCAATGCCAATGATGTGACAGCAGAGAATGTGGCAGAGCTTTTGTCTGATGCGGACGGAATCATCGTACCAGGTGGTTTTGGTCAACGTGGTACTGAAGGGAAAATCCAAGCCATTCGCTATGCGCGTGAAAATGATGTTCCAATGTTGGGAGTCTGCTTGGGAATGCAGTTGACTTGTATCGAGTTTGCTCGTCACGTTTTGGGTCTTGAAGGTGCCAATTCTGCAGAGCTTGCACCAGAAACAAAATACCCTATCATTGATATCATGCGTGATCAGATTGACGTTGAGGATATGGGGGGAACACTTCGCTTGGGGCTTTATCCGTCTAAGTTGAAACGTGGCTCTAAGGCAGCAGCTGCTTATCACAATCAAGAAGTGGTGCAACGCCGTCACCGTCACCGTTATGAGTTTAACAATGTCTTCCGTGAGCAGTTTGAGGCAGCAGGCTTTGTCTTCTCAGGAGTTTCTCCAGACAATCGTTTGGTAGAAATTGTGGAAATTCCTGAAAATAAATTCTTTGTAGCGTGTCAGTATCACCCTGAACTGTCAAGCCGTCCAAATCGTCCAGAAGAACTCTACACTGCCTTTGTGACTGCAGCGGTTGAGAACAGCAATTAGCAAAATCAGAACCTTTGAGAAGAATCTCAGAGGTTTTTTGCTTGCATATTTAGGATATGAGTTGCAAAATAAAAACATAGTGATATAATTAACATAAAAAAATCCTAAGGAGGATTTACAATGAAAAAAATTACATTATTTGGTTTGTCTCTAGCAGGTTTAGCTTTACTGGCTTTTCCACATTCAGTGCAGGCATTTGAGCTTAAAGAAGAATGGGTTGTTAAGTGTGGAGTACAGTATCAAGATGGCAAGATTCTTCGATTTAATAATGGCCATGAAGTGGATATTAAAGTCTTGGATTTGCCAAAAACCGAGAAAATCGAGTGGACGATTAGTCTCAATGGTCAAGATCAGACTGCCAATTTCCTAGGTCAAGAAAAGGACAAGTCTATGATTGGCGTAGAAGGGCGTTATCTGAATTTCTATGTTCCATATGGCTATAGAGGAGATATCAAGGTAGAGGCCAAGAGCGGAAATGAAGTCAAGACCTGGTCAACGAAAGTTGTGGATGATATTCATAATGATAGTGGAAAGAGAGGTTACTATCGTATTGAAGAATCAAATGATCAATACACTTACCTTGATACTAAATGGAACTATCAAACCAAGACTTACACTGCCACCCTACCAGAAACTGTCAATGGTCAAAAAGTATATGCTTGGGCAGACTATGACAATAGTGAGTTGAAACTTGAAAAACTAAAATCTATCAGTCATAAATATGATGGAGGATCTTTTAAAGAACTTTATCCCATTGTGAAAGCAGAAAGCTGGCTACAATCAAACCAAAACTGGTACTATCAAAAACAAGGTCAATTAGTGCAGAACGATTGGGTTAAGGACAAGGGAACTTGGTACTTTATGAACGATAAAGGAGTCATGTTCAATCAAACTTGGCTCTATCAAGGTGGCAACTGGTATGCCTTTAAATCATCAGGGGCTATGATTGCTGGTGACTGGCTTTACGATCAAGGCAAGTGGTACTATTTATCAACTTCAGGAACCATGAAAGCAAGCACTTGGGTTTATGACAAGGGAGAATGGTATTATGTAAGTTCTTCTGGTGCCATGCTTGCGAATGCTTGGGTCAAAAACAATGGTAAGTGGTATTATCTAGCTTCATCAGGTAAGATGCTTTGCAATACCTACACACCAGATGGTTACTACGTTGGCAACTCAGGTGCCTGGCAATAATAAGAAGTCCTTTTCCTTAAAGGAAGAGGTTTTTTACTTGCTTTTCTGCTGCTTCCTCATTTGTCCTAAAGCCTTTTTTGTGTTAAAATGAATGGTATGAAAGCTAAAAAAATGTGGATGGCAGGCTTGGCTCTGCTTGGTATTGGGAGCCTTGCCCTTGCTACGAAAAAAGTTGCAGATGACCGCAAGCTCATGAAGACTCAGGAAGAGTTGACAGCGATTGTGCGAGACCATTTTTCAGACATGGGGGAAATTGCGACCCTCTATGTTCAAGTTTATGAAAGCAGTCTGGAGAGCTTGGTTGGTGGCGTGATTTTTGAGGATGGCCGTCATTATACCTTTGTCTATGAAAATGAAGACCTGATCTATGAGGAGGAAGTCTTATGATACAACCAGCAAGTTTAGAAGAATTGGCATCTTTAGTAGAAAAAGATGGGAAGAAGGTCTTTCTTTTTGTGGCGGACTGGTGTGGCGATTGTCGTTATATCTATCCTGCCTTGCCAGAAATTGAGGAGACCAATCCTGAGTTCACCTTTATTCGAGTGGACCGAGACCAGTATATAGATTTGGCCAAACTTTGGGATGTTTATGGAATCCCTAGCCTTGTTGTTCTAGAAAAGGACAAGGAAATCGGCCGTTTTGTTAATCGTGACCGTAAAAGCAAGCAACAAATTAATGACTTTTTAGCAGGACTGAAATAGGAGAAAAGGAAACAATGATTTTTACATATAACAAAGAACATGTTGGTGATGTCCTTATGGTCATCGTGAAAAATAGCGGAGATGCTAAGTTGGATGTGGAGCGCAAAGGCAAGGTAGCTCGTGTTTTCCTCAAAGATAATGGAGAAACAGTGGCTTGGAATATTTTCGAAGTTTCGAGTTTGTTTGAAATTGCAGAGCGCGGTCAAGTCTTTTTGACAGATGAGCAAGTCGCTCGTTTGAACCAAGAAATACAGGCGGAAGGTTTTACAGAAGAAATTGTTAATGACAAGGAACCTAAGTTTGTTGTTGGTGAAATCGTTGAGATGGTAGCCCATCCAGATAGTGACCACCTCAACATCTGCCAAGTTGCAGTCGCAAGTGACAAGACAGTGCAAATTGTTGCAGGGGCTCCTAATGCGCGTGTTGGGTTGAAAACCATTGTGGCTCTTCCTGGAGCAATGATGCCAAAAGGCAATCTTATTTTCCCAGGCGAACTTCGTGGTGAAAAGAGTTTTGGCATGATGTGTAGTCCTCGTGAATTGCATTTGCCAAACGCTCCGCAAAAACGAGGGGTGCTTGAATTATCAGAAGATCAAGTTGTCGGAACACCATTCGACCCAGCCAAACACTGGACTGCCTAAGAAATTGTCAGTATCTGATAGACCAGCTAGAAGGAAATAAGATGGCAAAAAATGTTGTGATTACAGGGGCGACATCAGGAATCGGTGAAGCGATTGCGCGTGCTTATCTGGAGCAGGGTGAGAATGTCGTTCTAACCGGACGACGGACAGACAGATTAGAGGCTCTCAAGTCAGAGTTTGTAGCAACCTATCCAAATCAAACAGTTTGGACCTTTCCATTGGATGTGACGGATATGGCTATGGTAAATACTGTCTGCTCTGATATTCTAGAAACGATAGGTCGGATTGATATATTGGTCAATAACGCTGGACTAGCTCTTGGCTTGGCACCCTATCAAGACTATGAAGAGTTGGATATGTTGACCATGTTGGATACCAATGTCAAAGGTTTGATGGCGGTTACTCGCTGTTTCTTGCCAGCAATGGTAAAAGTCAATCAAGGTCATATTATCAATATGGGGTCAACTGCAGGAATCTATGCTTATGCGGGTGCAGCTGTCTACTCAGCCACCAAGGCTGCTGTCAAGACTTTTTCAGATGGACTGCGAATTGATACCATTGCGACAGACATCAAGGTGACGACCATTCAACCAGGGATTGTCGAAACAGATTTCTCAACCGTACGTTTTCATGGAGACAAAGAGCGAGCTGAGGCGGTCTATCAGGGAATCGAAGCCTTGCAAGCTCAGGATATTGCAGACACAGTGGTTTATGTGACCAGTCAACCGCGTCGTGTGCAGATTACAGATATGACCATTATGGCCAATCAACAGGCGACAGGTTTCATGGTTCATAAAAAATAAAAAATTTTCTCGAAAAGTTACAAATTTCTGTAACTTTTTTTGATTTCCTGCGAATAGATAAGTAGGAGGAAGAAAATATGTATAATAAAGTTATCATGATTGGACGTTTGACGTCTACACCAGAATTGCACAAAACCAACAATGACAAGTCAGTAGCGCGAGCAACTATTGCTGTGAACCGTCGTTACAAAGACCAAAACGGTGAACGTGAAGCTGATTTTGTAAACATTGTCCTATGGGGCAGACTAGCAGAAACCTTGGCCAGCTACGCAACCAAAGGTAGTCTCATTTCCGTTGATGGGGAACTTCGTACACGTCGCTTTGAGAAAAATGGTCAAATGAACTATGTGACCGAAGTTCTTGTTACAGGATTCCAACTCTTGGAAAGTCGCGCCCAACGTGCTATGCGAGAAAATAACGCAGGACAAGATTTGGCAGATTTGGTCTTGGAAGAGGAGGAATTGCCATTTTAAGCATTGAAAAGTCTGAGTTGATCTCAGGCTTTTTTATCTTTCCAAAGTCAGACTTTTTTCTTGACTATTTCTGACCAAGTGATACAATAGAACTATAAATTAGCACTCAGGTATAAAGAGTGCTAATAATATCTATCTCATTATGGAGGAAATCAGATGTTGAAACCATTAGGGGACCGTGTGGTCTTAAAAGTAGAAGAAAAAGAACAAACTGTTGGAGGTTTTGTCCTCGCAGGTTCAGCCCAAGAAAAAACCAAAACAGCTCAAGTTGTGGCTACTGGACAAGGTGTTCGTACCTTGAACGGTGACTTGGTTGCTCCAAGTGTTAAAGCTGGAGACCGTGTCTTAGTTGAAGCCCATGCAGGTCTTGATGTCAAAGATGGCGATGAAAAGTACATCATCGTTGGCGAAGCGAACATTTTGGCTATCATTGAAGAATAGAAGGAGAAAGTAAGTATGTCAAAAGAAATTAAATTTTCATCAGATGCCCGTTCAGCTATGGTTCGTGGTGTCGATATCCTTGCAGACACTGTTAAAGTAACCTTGGGACCAAAAGGTCGTAACGTTGTTCTTGAAAAATCATTCGGTTCACCTTTGATTACCAATGATGGTGTGACCATTGCCAAAGAAATCGAGTTGGAAGACCATTTTGAAAATATGGGTGCCAAATTGGTATCAGAAGTGGCTTCAAAAACCAACGATATCGCAGGTGACGGGACTACAACTGCAACTGTTTTGACCCAAGCGATCGTCCGCGAAGGAATCAAAAACGTTACTGCTGGAGCAAATCCAATCGGCATTCGTCGTGGGATTGAAACAGCAGTTGCCGCAGCAGTAGAAGCCTTGAAAAATAATGCTATCCCAGTTGCCAACAAAGAAGCCATTGCTCAGGTTGCAGCCGTATCTTCTCGTTCTGAAAAAGTCGGTGAATACATTTCTGAAGCCATGGAAAAAGTTGGCAAAGATGGTGTCATCACTATCGAAGAGTCACGTGGTATGGAAACAGAACTTGAAGTTGTGGAAGGAATGCAGTTTGACCGTGGTTATCTTTCACAGTACATGGTGACAGATAGCGAAAAAATGGTGGCTGACCTTGAAAATCCATACATTTTGATTACTGATAAGAAGATTTCAAATATCCAAGAAATCTTGCCACTTCTCGAAAGCATTCTCCAAAGCAATCGTCCACTCTTGATTATTGCGGATGATGTGGATGGTGAAGCTCTTCCAACCCTTGTATTGAACAAGATTCGTGGAACCTTCAACGTAGTAGCAGTCAAGGCACCTGGCTTTGGTGACCGTCGCAAAGCAATGCTTGAAGATATCGCCATCTTGACAGGTGGAACAGTTATCACAGAAGATCTTGGTCTTGAGTTGAAAGATGCTACAATTGAAGCACTTGGTCAAGCAGCGAGAGTAACTGTGGACAAAGATAGTACGGTTATCGTAGAAGGTGCTGGGAATCCTGAAGCGATTTCTCACCGTGTTGCGGTTATCAAGTCTCAAATCGCAACCACAACTTCTGAGTTTGACCGTGAAAAATTGCAAGAACGCTTGGCAAAATTGTCAGGTGGTGTCGCAGTGATTAAGGTCGGTGCTGCAACTGAAACTGAGTTGAAAGAAATGAAACTCCGTATCGAAGATGCCCTCAACGCTACTCGTGCAGCTGTTGAAGAAGGAATCGTTGCAGGGGGTGGAACAGCTCTTGTAAATGTTATCCCAGCAGTGGCTGATTTGGAATTAACAGGAGATGAAGCGACAGGACGCAATATTGTTCTCCGTGCCTTGGAAGAACCTGTTCG
Source organism: bacterium (assembly GCA_905221065.1). Classification (GTDB taxonomy): domain Bacteria; phylum Bacillota; class Bacilli; order Lactobacillales; family Streptococcaceae; genus Streptococcus. The sequence goes on along the minus strand of CAJNBS010000008.1, from coordinate 4,289 downwards.
TCAAATCGCCCACAATGCAGGATTTGAAGGATCTATCGTTATCGATCGTTTGAAAAATGCTGAAGTTGGTACAGGCTTCAACGCAGCAACTGGCGAGTGGGTCAACATGATTGATCAAGGGATTATCGACCCAGTTAAAGTGAGCCGTTCAGCCCTACAAAATGCAGCATCTGTAGCCAGCTTGATTTTGACAACAGAAGCGGTCGTAGCTAATAAACCAGAACCAGCAACTCCAGCTCCAGCCATGGATCCAAGCATGATGGGCGGGATGATGTAAAAGCAACTTATAAAAAATACAAAAGGAGGGATGCGTATTCCCTCCTTTTATGGTTTTCTATTTTAAATAGATTTGAGCTCTCCTAACTTATATGATAAAATAAGACTAGAAAAAGGAGAAGAACATGATCGATGTAGAAGAAATTCTGAGCAAGATGAACCCCAATCAGAAGATTAATTATGACCGTGTCATGCAGAAAATGGTACAAGTATGGGAGAAAAATGAGCAGCGCCCAACTATTCTCATGCATGTTTGCTGTGCCCCTTGCAGTACCTATACACTAGAATATTTGACCAAGTATGCAGATGTGACCATCTATTTTGCCAATTCCAATATCCATCCCAAGGCAGAATACCATAAGCGTGCCTATGTTACCAAGAAATTTGTCAGTGATTTCAATGAGCGAACTGGCAATAACGTTCAATACCTAGAAGCTCCTTATGAACCTAACGAATATCGTAAACTGGTTCGAGGTTTGGAAGAAGAGCCCGAAGGTGGCGACCGTTGTAAGGTTTGCTTTGACTACCGTCTGGATAAAACAGCTCAAGTGGCTATGGACTTAGGCTTTGACTACTTCGGTTCGGCTTTAACCATCAGTCCTCATAAGAATTCTCAAACCATCAACAGCATCGGAATCGATGTGCAAAAGATTTATACCACCCACTATCTTCCCAGCGATTTCAAAAAAAATCAAGGCTACAAACGTTCAGTAGAGATGTGTGAAGAGTATGACATCTACCGTCAATGTTATTGTGGATGCGTCTATGCAGCCCAGGCTCAGAATATTGACTTGGTTCAGGTCAAGAAGGACGCCACAGCTTTCTTGCTGGATAAGGATGTGGAAAAAGACTATTCCCATATCAAATTCACAGTTACTAAATTAGATATATAGAAATCACCCCAGCTGCAAAGCTGGGTTTTTATACTCTTCGAAAATCTCTTCAAACCGCGTCAACGTCGCCTTGCCGTATGTATGGTTACTGACTTCGTCAGTTCTATCTACAACCTCAAAGCAGTTCTTTGAGCAACCTGCGGCTAGTTTCCTAGTTTGCTCTTTGATTTTCATTGAGTATTAAAATAAAAAACCAGGGCTCTCACCCCAGTTTGACAACTTTACCGATTCTTTAGTTCTACATAGCGCTTGTACCAAATGTTTACATAGGCTTCTGAGAAAGGACCACGTCCATTGTTAATCCAATCAACAAGAATTTTGACATGTTCTTTTAAAATATAGTCCAAATCATCAGAATAATTCATTTTGCGTTTGTGGCGCTCATATTCCTCAACGTCCAAGAGACGTTTTTCCCCATCTGTAAAAATTTTAACATCCAAATCGTAATCAATATACTTCAGTGCTTCTTCATCCAGATAGTAGGGGCTAGCCATATTGCAATAGTAGGAAATCCCATTATCACGAATCATGGCAATGATATTAAACCAATATTTCTTGTGAAAGTAAACAATAGCCGGTTCTCGAGTGACCCAACGACGACCATCACTTTCGGTAACAAGTGTATGATCGTTGACACCAATAATGGCGTTTTCTGTTGTTTTTAGTACCATGGTGTCCCGCCAAGTTCGGTGGAGACTCCCATCATGCTTATAACTTTGAATTGTAATAAAGTCGCCTTCTTTTGGAAGCTTCATAACTAACCAACTTTCTACAATTTATAAGTTTATCGTTTACTATTGTACCATAAAATTACCTAAAATCTGTGAATTTTACATGAAAATATTAAAGATATTCTCTGAGAGCGCTTGCTATATCCGAAAAATCGTAGCCCTTTCGTGCTAAAACTTGAGTTAAACGCTGTTTAAGTTCGTATCCTTCATATTTTCGGGCATACTTGGCATATTGCTTATCAAGTTCCTTGAAGATGAGTTCCTGAGTCGTTTCTTGGTCAACTTTACTATCCAACTGATCAAAGGCACTTTTAGCATCAGCGTAAGAGAATCCCTTGTTGGTCAAGTTCTGGATAATCTTATCTTGCAAGGCACGAGCAGGAAGTTTTCCCTCATATTTTTTCAATAGTTTATTAGCTATACGTTGAGCAACTTCCGAAAAATCAAATTCTTTCAGTATATCTTCTATAGTAGATTTTGAAATTCCTCTTTGTGCTAATTTCTGAGTCAGTACATAAGGCCCCTTGTCTCCTGAAAGTTGATTGGCATTGATGATAGCATAAGCGTACTGGCCATCATTAATCCACTTATCTTCTTTAAGATTAGCAATGACTTGAGAAACTATTTTTTCATTAATATCATATTTCTTCAGATATTCTCTGACTTCTTTTTCAGTGCGAGCTTTAAAGGATAGGTGATAGAGGGCTAGATTCTTACCATAAGAAAATTGGGCAAAGTCCTGAATCTCCTTCAATTCCTCTTCGCTTATCACCTTATCTCTCGATAACATAAAACGAACAATTGTATCTTCAGTAATGTAGCATTTGTCACCATTATCAAGCTCCATCAGATAGAGTCTTTTTTTCTTTTCAAGTTTTGTGATTTTCATAGTTCTATTATAACTCAAAATGTGATAAGATAGGGGTATGAATCTGAAAGTGAAACAAAAAATACCATTAAAAATCAAGCGCATGGGAATTAATGGTGAGGGAATCGGCTTTTACCAAAAAACATTAGTCTTTGTACCTGGAGCTCTCAAAGGAGAAGATATCTATTGTCAGATTACTTCTATTAAACGCAACTTTGTTGAAGCAAAATTACTAAAGGTCAACAAGAAGTCTAAATTCCGTGTTGTGCCAGCTTGTACTATCTATAATGAATGTGGTGGTTGCCAAATCATGCACCTTCATTATGATAAGCAGCTAGAGTTCAAGACGGACCTACTTCACCAAGCACTGAAAAAATTCGCCCCTGCAGGATATGAAAACTATGAAATTCGTCCAACTATTGGAATGCAGGAACCCAAGTACTATCGTGCTAAGTTACAATTTCAGACTCGAAAATTTAAAAATCAGGTCAAGGCAGGTTTGTATGCACAAAACTCTCATTATTTGGTAGAGTTGAAAGACTGCCTAGTACAAGATAAGGAAACCCAAGTGATTGCTAATCGCCTAGCAGAATTGCTTACTTATCACCAGATTCCAATCACTGATGAGAGAAAAGTTCTAGGTGTTAGGACTATTATGGTCCGACGAGCAAGAAAGACTGGACAGGTTCAGATTATTATTGTTACAAATCGTCAGCTTAATTTAACCCAACTGGTAAAAGATTTAGTTAAAGATTTTCCAGAAGTTGTGACAGTAGCTGTGAATACAAATACAGCTAAAACCAGTGAGATTTATGGTGAAAAGACAGAGATTATCTGGGGAGAAGAGAGTATTCAAGAAGGTGTACTCGATTATGAATTTTCACTATCTCCTCGAGCTTTCTATCAACTAAATCCTGAACAAACAGAAGTTCTTTATAACGAGGCGGTAAAAGCCTTGGATGTTACTAAAGAAGACCATTTGATTGATGCTTATTGTGGAGTTGGAACGATTGGGTTTGCCTTCGCAAAGAAAGTTAAAACACTCAGAGGTATGGATATTATTCCAGAAGCCATTGAAGATGCCAAGCGAAATGCTAAAAGAATGGGATTTGATAATACTCATTACGAAGCTGGAACAGCAGAAGAGGTTATTCCTCGCTGGTATAAGGAAGGCTACCGAGCAGATGCTCTGATTGTGGACCCACCACGTACAGGTCTGGATGATAAGTTATTAGATACAATTCTTACCTATGTGCCAGAAAAAATGGTCTATATTTCTTGCAATGTTTCGACTTTGGCTCGTGACTTAGTGCGCTTAGTAAAAGTTTATGATCTTCATTATATCCAGTCAGTCGATATGTTCCCTCATACCGCTCGAACTGAGGCTGTTGTAAAATTAATTAAAAAAATTTAAAAAAAGTTATTGACAAAAAATAAAAAGTCGGTATAATAGTAAGAGTTGAAAATAACAACTCTGGTCCGTTGGTCAAGGGGTTAAGACACCGCCTTTTCACGGCGGTA
>CAJNBS010000007.1 GCA_905221065.1 bacterium | reverse complement strand
GGATTTTCATCGCTCTGAATATCAAAAAAGAAAGGACAAATTTCGTCCTTTCTCGATCTTAGCTTTTCTTCAACCCACTACAGTTGACAAAGAGCCAATCCTTTCAATAATTATTTGTCCAACTTTTTGGGGTCAGTACAACTCAAACCTGATAGGATGCGTTTTTATCATTTTGAAATCTGTTTACCCAGCCTCATTTCCCTTCTTGATTGCGTTTGAGAGAAAAGTGGTCTGGGACGGGGTCCTTGCCTGTTTTCGACCAGGGATGGCAACGTAAAATCCGCGCCAAGCCCATCAAGACACCCTTGAAGCCATGTTTTTCAATAGACTGAATCATGTAATTGGAACAAGTCGGCTCAAAGCGACAAGAGGCTGGAAAGGCTGGCGAGATAAAACGTTGGTAAAAGCGCACAGGCGCTATTAAGATTCGTTTCATTATTTCTTGGTTACAGCCAAGGTATGTAGTTGGCTGATTTCTTTTTTGTTAAGACGACGGGATTCACCTGGACGAAGACCTGTCAAGTCTAGATGTCCGAAACGAGTCCGTGACAACTTGTCCACTTGGAGACCGACAGCTTCAAACATCTTTTTAACCTGGTGATTACGCCCTTCATGGATAGTCAACTGCACCACAGAGCGGTTTTTAACTGGGTCCACTTTGAGAATCTCATAGACAGCTGGTTTGGTTTGCTTGCCATCAATCTCAAGTCCACGGGTCAAGGGGCGGAGATTATCCTTATTGGCCACACCTTTAACACGCGCGACATAAACCTTGTCAATCTCATTACGAGGGTGAATCATTTCATCCGTAAAATCCCCATCATTGGTCAAAATCAAGACTCCTGATGTATCCCAGTCCAAACGACCTACAGGGTAGATACGCTCTTTGACATTGGGCAAGAGGTCGACAACCGTCTTGCGGCCCTTGTCATCTGTCACACTGGAAATGACACCGCGTGGTTTGTTAAGCAGATAGTAGACCTTTTCTTCGTTGTAGATAGGTTGGCCTTCAACTTCGACCTTGTCGCCTGACTTGATAGTGGTTGCTAGTTCACGCACTACATGACCATTGACCGTCACCAAGCCTTGCTTGATCAACTCTTCTGCTTTTCTCCTACTGGCCACACCTGCGTGGGCAATATACTTATTGATTCTCATCTTCTTCTATCCTTTCACCAAATAATTGGCTTTCTTGGGCTTGAATCTCAAGCTCATCAATCACTGGTAATTCTTCTAAATGGTTTATCCCCATGTAATCTAGGAAATAATCTGTAGTCACATAGAGGTTCGGGCGCCCCAAGACTTCTTTTTTCCCGTCTTCTTTAATCAAGTCAAAAGCCTGCAACTTTGCCAAGGCCCCACTCGAGTTGACCCCACGAATAGCATCAATTTCTATCCGTGTGATGGGTTGCTTGTAGGCAACGATGGACAAGGTCTCAAGGGCAGCCCGAGACAAGCTCTGGTTAATAGGCGCCTTGGAATATTCCTTCAACACCTCTGAAAACTGAGGCTTGGTCACTAATCTATAAGCTGTTCCTGTCTCAATCAGAGCCAAACTGGAATCTGGGTCCTTTTCATACCTCTGGGCTAATTTTTCTAAACTCTGTTGGATACCTGTCGGTGGCAGAGAGAGGAGTTCAGCTAACTGGCGGACCCTAATCCCATCTTCACCCGCTACAAACAAGAGCGCTTCTATTTTCGCTAAAGTACTCATCTTTCCTCTCTATCAAGTTTAGCTTTGTGCCACTTGACTTTCTTCCTTCTTTTCCATGAGATAGATATCTCCGAAACTTTCCTCTTGCACAAGAATCAGCTCCTGGGTTTTGATTAACTCTAGGGTTGCCAAAAAGAGGGTAATGACCTCTTGGACATTCTGGGCTTCCTTGAACAAATCCTGCAAGCACAACTGGTCTCGTCCATTCAAGGACTCTTTCACGATGACCATCATGTCCTCAATCTTATACTCATCCCGCAAAATGGTCGTGTGATTTTGTGCAAACTCTTCTTTTTTCTTGGCTAGGATATTTGAAAAAGCCAAAAAAAGATCAATGGTCGTCTTGTCATGCACAAGCTCCGCATCTTCGTAAATCAACTCTGTCGGCGCTTTGGAATAGTACTGGGCCCGTTCTTGGTGCTTGGCTTCCAAGTGCTCCCCCAAGATCTTGAACTTGCGGTATTCTTCGATTTGAGAGAGAAGGTCCTGCTCTAGGTCATCCTCCAAGTCTGTCACTTCTGCTACCTTTGGAAGAAGCTTGCGACTCTTAATCAGCATGAGCTGACTGGCCATGACCATGTACTCACCCGTCACTTCCAGACGCATGGCCTGCAGGGTTGAGACATAGGCTAAGTACTGTTCGATGACTTCCGTAATAGGCACATCGTAGATATCCATCTGGTACTTAGAAACCAGGTGCAAGAGCAAGTCCAAGGGCCCTTCAAAATCTTTTAATTTAATATCCATTATCTATATTTTTCTAAGGTCAGGACTGTTTTTAATCCTAGTTTTTTTGCAATTTCGTACAAATCGACCTTCTTTTCTATTTGTCTGAGAATGAACTGTTCCCGTAAGGCTTGGGCTGATAAGGTTGAGAAACCTTTCTCCTTGACAAAGGACTCCAACTGACGAAAGGCCCACTGACGAGAATAGGCTTTCCCTCCCCTTTCAAAAAGATAGGTCTGCCCCATCAAGGGTTCCAATTCTGAAAGCAAGATTGTGGGAATGGTGACAATCCTCTGTTGGGAAGCCTTGCTGATTCGCAGCACCTGAAAATCCAGATTGATATCCGCAACCTTGAGGGCTAAAATCTCACTTGGCAAGAGCCCTATTTCCAAGATCAGGAGAGCTAGCAAGCGGCCCTCTGGATAGTCGCTTTCCTGCCAAAAAGAGTCTAGGTCTAGCAGTTCCGGTTTTTCGGTCTTCTTTTCAGCTTGCTTGGCTAATTCCAAGCGATAAAAGCTGTCCACATCTCCTTTTTGATAGAGAAAGTAGAGAAATTGGTTACAGGCCGAAATTTTCCGTTTCTGGGCGCTGATTTTTAGATTGGCTAGCTGGGCTTGGTAAATCTTGAGATTGGTATCAGAAATCCGCTCGCCTATCAAATCTAAAAATTGCTCCAGATCATACTTATAGGACTGCTTGGAATTGGTAGACAAGCCCTGCTTTTCCTCTAAAAATGCTGAAATCCTATCTCTCATTTGCATCGAATCTCATATTCCTTACTAAAGTCATGCAAGAGAGCATTGACAGCCTTGAGGATAGATTTGCGTGTGATAATCCCTTGGAAAATCCCCTCTGCATCCACAACCGGTAAGAAAGACTCATCTACCAGCTTGTGCAAGACCTCCGTAATGGTAAAATCTGGCGAAACAATCGCTACGTCCCTTTTCGTCATGTGAACAATGTCCGTATCCGCCATGATTTCTTGACTCAAGTCATGCTCCATCTGATAAGCCATAATATCTCTGAGCCCAATCGTCCCAACAAACTGCTTTTCATCTGTCACAACAGGAACACGGGTGTAGGTCATCTGACTGAGCAAGAGGGTCGCATGATCCGCATTGTGGGTATCAATCAACACAGCTAGATTTTCAGCAGGAGTCAAAAAAGTTTCCTCTTGACCCAACAAGAAAGTCTCAAACTCCTTGGCAATCATCGGCTAAACTCCTTGGACAAGCCCGGATACACCTCATGGTCTCGTGTCAAAAAGTCCACTTTAAAATAACTATCATCAATCTCCACACGAGCATAGAGACATTCTCTGATGGTCCCACGTGGTTGACTGATGGAACCTGGATTTAGAAAGAGGGTCTTGCCTTCCATCCAAGCATTTGGCACATGCAAGTGACCATAGAGGCAGATATCGGCCTCTTCTTCCTGAGCCCAGTAGTCCAACTTTTGAAAGTTGAAATTAATGTCAAACAAATGTCCATGGGTTTGGATAATCTTGGTTGAACCAAGCTCAGTCACCAAACGTTCTGGGTAGCCTGCATAGAAGTCCATATTCCCTTTAACAACACGGATTCCCTCCCAGAGTGGAGAATCAGGACGCAGTTCAGAATCGCCGTTATGAAAAACGGCGTCAACTTTGCCCACATAGCGATCACGGATTTCTTCCACAATCAAGCTATCGCCATGAGAATCGCTCATTACAATGATGGTTTGCTTTGCCATGATGGAAATACCTCCAAAAGTTTCTTAACGGCTAAGGCACGGTGAGATTGACTATTTTTTTCTTCAAGGGTTAATTCAGCTGAGGACTTGCCTGTCTCTCCTACAAGGAAGAGAGGGTCATAGCCAAAGCCATTTTCACCCTTAGGTTCAAAGTTAATGTAGCCAGGCCAGTCTGCTTCAACAACCAAGCTTTCCTTGTTTGGGCTGGCTACGACCAGGGTTGTATGGAATTGAGCCGATCGGTCCTTAAGTTCAAAGACCATGGCCAATTCGTGCAAGAGTTTAGCATTGTTTTCACGGTCAGTAGCTCCCACACCTGCGAAACGAGCTGACCAGACGCCTGGTAAGCCACCAAGGACATCAACTTTGAGGCCCGAATCATCTGCCAAAACCATCTTGCCCGTTAATTGAGAAATAGTTTCTGCCTTAAGGCGAGCATTTTCTTCAAAGGTCATGCCTGTTTCTGCTACTTCAGGTAGGTCAGGATAGTCATTGAGATTTTCCACATCGTAGCCTAACTTGTCAAAGATAGCTCGGAATTCCTTGGTCTTACCTTCATTACGAGTCGCAATTAACAGGGTTTCTCTGACCTTATTTGTTTCAAAGAAATCATGAACATTGACCCCTTCTTTGGGCAATTCCACATACAAGAGTTGGCCATTTTCAACCAAAAGCAAAGCTCCCCGACGTTGGATGACTTCTAGATTGCGACCTGCTTCTTGGTTTAGTATATCTACCACAAAAGACAATAAACGGTAGCGAGAACCATAGCGTAAAACAGTAACTGAAATTGGGAAACCTCGTTCCTCGTCTCGAAAGATTTTGGCCAATCCAACCAGAGGGAAATCCAAGTCTTCATCAGTCAACGTCCGGACGCCACCAAAAATACTATAGGACCCGACATACCAGTCTTGGTCATCCTTGTATTCATAAATTTTATTTGTCATAATTCTACATGCTCCACATGAATCTCTTTTTCCAGCCATTCTTCACCTATTTGGGCAAAACTTTGGCTGCTAGCTGTTGTGTAAAAACGGTGATGAAGTGGTCCAGCATCGCGACCACGATTGATTTCAAAATAATTGAGTAAGACTGAAATGTCCCTTACGCACTCTGCCCCACTATCAATGAGCTGAACCTTTGGCCCCATGACATTTTGAATAATGGATCTTAGGAGTGGATAATGGGTACAGCCCAAAATCAGGCTATCCACCTTTCCTACCAAGGGACGCAGGGTTTCATAAACCACTTTCTTGGTGACACTGGTTGACAGGGCACCAGACTCCACCAAGGGGGCAAACTTGGGACAGGCCAAACTCTCCACCTGTAAGTCCGGATCCAGATCATGGATTTTCTGACGGTAAATGTCTGATTGTACCGTCATGGGCGTTCCAATGACCCCGATTTTCCCACCTTGGCTGGACTTGATAGCTGCCGAAGCTCCTGGTAAAATCACACCCAAGACAGGAATGTCTAGTTGAGCCTTGATTTCTTCCCAGACGACCGCAGTCGCAGTGTTACAAGCAATGACAATCATCTTGACATCCTTGGTCAAGAGAAAGTTGACCAGCTGCCAAGTATATTCACGAATTTGCTCAGCAGGACGGGGACCATAAGGCGCCCGTGCCGAATCTCCAATATAGACGATTTCTTCATGGGGAAGCTGACGCATGAGCTCCCGCACAACCGTCAAGCCCCCGACACCCGAATCCAAAAAACCAATTGGTCGATTATCCATATAGTCTTCTTTCTAGTCTTTTTTCTGATTGATAGTTCATTATGATTACTTGTCTTTAAGAACTGAAGGACAGCCTCATCAACAACTATCTCTCTTAATCATAATCAAATATCAATAGAATGCAAGGAAAAAGTCTCATCCCTAAACCATAGCCAACATAGTGAGAAGTCTGGAACTTTCATCCCAGACTTTTCCTTATTTATTTTTTCTTTTTATTGTTAGCAAGGGCTGCTTTTTGTTGGCGGATGATTTGGTGGTAAACTTGTTGTACCTTAGCTTCGCTTGGTTTTTGACCATTTGCACTCAAAAGAGTACGAACTGCTTCAGCATTCAAACGTGGGTTGTCAGCGAATTCTTTTTCAATTTGCTTACGAACCAAGTACATTCCTCCAAGAGCTCCTCCTAGAAAAGCTAGCACAATCAATACAATTGCTAAAAGTAAATCCATCATTTTTCTCCTGTTTCTTTTTGAGTCTCTTTCATTATACCACAATCTAGCCACCCTGACCAGTTTGTTCTACACTTTCAGGGATGGAATAGACAGCAAAAAGAACCCTGCTTTTCTGCAAAAGAGGGCTCCTTGTTGCGTTTAATTTACATAAATAGCCAGTGTAAGAAATAAAAGACTGAAACACTAGATTTCAGCCTTTTTCTTTATCCTAAAACCAATTCATCACTGACCAGACTTTGGCCACTATTTTTCTGGAAGAGATGCATGAGATCTTCAACTGTCAAATGCTTCTTCTCTTCTCCTTTGACATCCACCACTATCTTACCTTGATAGAGCATAATGAGACGATTGCCGTATTCAATCGCATGGTTCATATCGTGGGTAATCATCAGAGTAGTCAACTGATGATGCTCCACAATCTTTCGCGTCAAGTCCATCACCATTTGACTGGTTTTCGGGTCAAGTGCCGCAGTGTGTTCATCCAAAAGCAAGAGCTTAGGTTTCACCAAGGCTGCCATGACTAGGGTCAAGGCCTGTCTTTGTCCTCCTGAAAGGTATTGAGTATCCACTTTCAAGCGATTTTCAAGACCGATATTCAACTCTTTCAATGCCTCTTGGAACTGGATTCTGTCCTTTTCCTTCACGCCCCAGCCAAGTCCTCTCTTTTGTCCACGTCTCAAGGCAATAGCCATATTCTCCTCAATCGTCAAACGAGAAGCTGTCCCCATCTTAGGATCTTGAAAAACACGGGCAATATCCTTGGCTCTCTTTCGTACACTCAGATTTTTAATGGATTTCCCTTCCAACAAAAGGTCCCCTTCGTCCACAGATAGATTTCCAGCCAAGATATTCATCAAAGTGGATTTCCCTGCGCCATTTCCACCAATCACAGAGATAAAATCTCCCTCTTCAACCTCTAAATCTAATCCTTTTAGGACATGGTTTTCATTGACCGTACCTGCTTCAAATGTTTTGTGAATATTTTCAAGTGTTAACAAACTTGCCATAACTTTCTCCTCCTATTCATTTCTCAGTTTCAAACCACGAATCTTTAATCTCTTTTGCAATTCTGGTGCAAATAGAACCAAGGCTAACAAGATTGCATTAAAGAGACGAACCAAATTTTGATCTAGATTTGGAATTTCATAGATATTTAAAATAATCAAACGGTAAACAATAGCACCGATTCCGATGGATAACAAGCGACCTCCAATGGTCAAGTCATGTATCAATACTTCTGCAATAATGACTGCACTCAAGCCAACAACGATGGTTCCTGTCCCAGAAGTCACATCTGAAAATCCATCATTTTGAGCGAACAAGGAACCACATAGAGCAATCAAACCGTTTGAAATCATGTAACCAACAATCTTCATGGTGTCTACATTGACCCCATTGGCCTCACTCATCGGAATATTGTCCCCAGTCGAACGCAAGACTAATCCAATCTCCGTCTTCATCAAAAGAGTCAAGATCAAACAAACAAGCAAGAGACAAACCAAGCTGAGCGTGAAAACAGCTTCTTCAGTTGTCAACCCCAAGCTCGCCAACTGTTTAAAGACAGTTGAAGAATCTCCCAAGGAAAGATTGGGCACACTGCCCATGATTTTAATATTGATTGAATAAAGCCCTGTCAAGGTCACAATCCCTGTCAAGAGAGCTGGGATTTTCATCTTGGTGTGAAGCATACCTGACACAAGACCAGCAATCATACCTGCCAGCAAGGCAAGTAAGGTTGCAATCCAAGGATTTGTCCCTGCCTGTATCTGTGACACGACGACAGCTGCCCCCAGAGGAAAGGCTCCTTCAGCAGTCATATCCGCAATATCCAAAATACGGAAAGTCAAGTAGACCCCAATGGCCATAATCGACCACAACAAACCTTCTGATAAACTAGATAATACAAAACTCATCTTAAACCTCCCTATTCCTTGCTTTCTAACTTACTAATATCAATTCCTAGTGCATCTGCCATTTCTTTATTAGTATGCAATTCCAGTTTTTCAGGTAACTCAACTGCTATATTTTCTGGCTTTTCACCTTTTAAAACACGAATCAACATACGGGCTGTCTGACGGCCCAATTCTTCATAATTGGTTCCGTAGTTATACAAGCCACCAACCGCAATCATTTCTGTTGAGCCACCGAATACTGGAACCTTGTGTTTAATAGAAACCTGCTTAACTGTTTCCATGGTTGACGAAATGATATTATCCGTTGGTACAAAAACCATATCCACTTCTGCCATCAAGCTCTCTGCTGCCGCCTTGACGTTGTTACTGTCCAAGATTGTTTTTTCAACAACGGTAAAGCCTTTTTCTTCCAGAAGTCGCTTAGCTTCATCCTTTTGGACAACTGAGTTTGGCTCGCTCTGAGTATAGAGAATTCCAATTGTTTTAGCCTTTGGCAACACTTTCTTTATCAAATTGATTTGGGTTGAAATGGCATCCGATGACTGGTCACTTGTCCCAGTTACATTGCCTCCAGGATGTTCTCTTGACTCAACCAACTTGGCACTGACAGGGTCTGTTACAGCTGAAAAGATAACCGGTGTCGTTTGTGTTGTATTAGCCAAGCTCTGAGCAGAAGGCGTTGCGATGGCTAGAACGACATCGCTAGATTCTGCTAGTTGCTGGGAAATGGTTTTTAGATTTCTTTGTTCTCCCTGTGCATTTTGCAAATCAATCTCAATATTTTCCCCTTCAACATAGCCTTGCTTGGCCAGCTCATCCACAAATCCTTCTCTAGTAGCATCTAGGGACTGATGGGTAATAAACTGCGAAATACCGATACGAAAAACATCTTTTTTCTTGTCTGCCTTCAACTGATGCAAACTGATCAGAGAGGTCAAGAGGATCCCCACTACCAAGAGGGGGGCTAGTAATTTTCGAACAACTTTCATAATGAAACTCCTTCTCAGAAAAGAGAATACTCAATGAAAATCAAAAAGCAAACTAGGAAGCTAGCCGCAAGCTGTACTTGAGTACGGTAAGGCGACGCTGACGTGGTTTGAATTTGATTTTCGAAGAGTATAAAACAAAAAACCGCCTAGATAATATCTAAACGGATGCTTGAAATAATCTAACAAGTTATAACTTAGCTAGTCCATTTAGATATTCATCTATATGGACCGCAATCAAAAATCTTAGCCACATAGATACAAACAAATTGCTTGAACTGTTTGCATCCACGGTGACATGTCTACAAACACTATCTAAAGTAGCTAAAGTAAAAGTTTTGATTCATTGTTACAGCTTGTCTTTTATTCATTTCTTTTTCTGCTTTCTTTTTTGATGTTTCCTATCTTACCACCTTTTTCATCAGCTGTCAAGAATATTTCAGAATTTTTTAAAATTTTTCGAAAATTCTTTCAAAGTTTTTTCAAATCAGTCCAACAAAAAAAGGTTTATAATTCCCATAAAAATTGACATGGAAATTATAAAACCATTATTAGTTTAATCCTTGTTGGTAACGTGCCAATTCGGCTTGGTTTGCCCAAACATAGTGACCTGGACGGATTTCTACCATGGATGGCTTATCAGTCTCATAATCATGTTGGCTTGGGTCGTAAACCTTCAAGACCTTCTTACGTTCCAAGATTGGATCTGGAATTGGTACCGCTGAAAGCAAGGCTTGAGTATATGGGTGAATTGGATTGTTAAACAATTCTTCTGTTTCGGCAACCTCTACAATGACACCCTTATAAATAACTGCGATACGATCTGAAATAAAGCGAACGACCGACAAGTCATGGGCGATAAAGAGATAGGTCAAACCAAGTTCTTTTTGGAATTTTTTGAGCAAGTTCAAGACTTGGGCACGCACAGAAACGTCCAAGGCTGAAATGGGCTCATCCGCAATAACAAAGTCTGGTTGCATGACCAAGGCACGAGCAATACCGATACGTTGACGTTGACCACCTGAAAACTCATGAGGATAACGAGTCAAGTGCTCAGCAAGAAGCCCCACTTCACGGATAATATTTTTAACTTTCTCTTTACGTTCCTCTTCATCCTTAAATAGACGGTGATTGTAAAGACCTTCAGAAATAATATAATCAACAGTCGCACGTTCATTCAAACTTGCTGCAGGGTCTTGGAAAATCATCTGGATACGACGAATCAATTCCGCAGCTTGTTCACGCGATTTCTTACCATTAATCTTTTGACCATCAAAAATGATATCACCATTACTTGTGTCATTTAGACCAATGATGGCACGACCAATAGTTGTTTTCCCACTACCTGACTCACCTACAAGTGAGAAAGTTTCTCCCTTGTTGATAAAGAAGTTGGCATTTTTAACCGCGACAAACTTCTTACTTCCTTCACCGAAGGAAATTTCTAAATCTTTGATTTCTACTAATTTTTCAGACATTTCCTTCCTCCTAGTCTGCCAGATGGGCAAATCCCATTTTTTCACGGATCTTATCGTGGAGATTTGCAATCACAGCTGGTTTTTCTACTTTTGGAGCATCCTCATGAAGTAGCCAAGTTTTAGCCCAATGTGTCTCTGATACTGAGAATTGAGGGGCTTTTTGCTCGAAGTCAATTTGCATTGCGTAGTCTGAACGCAAGGCAAAGGCATCCCCTTTCAGGTCAGTATAAAGTGACGGAGGTGTTCCTGGGATTGAGTAAAGATCCCCTTTATCATCAGCAAGCTGAGGCAAGCTAGACAAGAGACTCCATGTATATGGATGGCGAGGGTCATAGAAGACTTCCTCAACAGTTCCATACTCAACGATTTCTCCTGCATACATAACCGCTACCTTATCCGCAATACTTGCCACCACACCAAGGTCGTGAGTGATAAAGATGGTTGTGAAATGGTACTCGTTTTGTAATGATTTGAGCAAATCAATAATCTGTGCTTGAATGGTCACATCCAAGGCTGTTGTTGGCTCATCACAGATCAAGACATCAGGTCGGCAGGCAAGAGCAATAGCAATAACGATACGTTGACGCATTCCTCCAGAATATTGGAATGGGTATTCATCAAAACGTCTATCTGCGTCTGGAATCCCAACCTTATTCATGTAGTCAATAGCCAATTCTTTTGCTTCCTTGGCTGTTTTTCCTTGGTGTTTTACAATAACTTCTGTAATCTGACTACCAATTGTTTTAATTGGGTCCAAACTAGTCATTGGGTCCTGGAAGATAGTCGCAATCTTAGCACCACGAATTTGTTCCCAATCCTTGTGAGAAGACAAGGCTGTCAAATCTTGACCACGGTAGTCAATGCTACCTTGAGCAATACGACCATTTTCTTCGAGCATACCTGTGAAGGTCTTTGTCAAAACAGATTTACCTGATCCTGACTCACCTACCAAGGCCAACACTTCTCCTTCAACTAGTTCAAGGGACACGCCGCGAATGGCTGTCAATACTTTGTCACGAACGTCAAATTCCACGACAATATCGCGAGCAGTCAAAATTACATTTTTTTCTTTTGTCATTTCTACTCCTATCTATGTGTACGTGGATCACTAGCATCCGCTAAGTTTTGACCAACTACGAAAAGGGACAAGGATACCAAGACAAGAGTTGTCAATGGAATCCAGAACAAGTAAGCATTGGTTGTTACGTTTTGTGAATAATCCGAAATCAAACGACCCAAACTTGGTACTGTAATCGGTAATCCAAGACCGAAGAATGACAAGAAGGCTTCGTATGAGATAAAGCTTGGAAGCATCTGAGTCATCGTTGTCACAATAACAGATACCAATTGTGGCATGATGTTTTTGGCAACAATCTTCAAGGTCGGTGTTCCCAAAGTACGTGATGCCAAGTTGTATTCCAAGTCACGATAACGCAAGATTTGCACACGAATCATGAAGGCAATCCCGATCCAGGTTGTCACACTCATGGCAAAAATCAAATTCCAGAATCCAGCTCCGATTGAGTAAGTCAAGACAATGACAATCAAAAGAGATGGGATGTTTGAGATGACGTTGTAAACTTCCATCATGACACGGTCAACTGATTTTGAAATTCCCCAAATACCACCGACAAAGACACCGATAACCAAGTTAATCACTGTCGCAATTACAGAAATGAGGATAGAGTTACGAGCTCCGAACCAGACACCGTCAAAGAGAGATTTACCGTTACTGTCAGTACCGAACCAATGCTCAGCATTTGGCTTGATATAACGAGCACTAAAGTCGTTTACCTTGCTGACATCATTAAAATCAAACTTAGAAAACATCGGATAGATGAAACTCATCAAAATGATAGCTACCAAGATTCCCAACATGACTACAGTTGATTTTTTCTTCATAAATTGTCTAAACACTGATCCCCAGTAAGAATAGGCTGGCGCATCAATGGCTTCAGAGGCAAAATCGTCACGTTTTACGAACTGAAATTTTTCTTTATCGATTGTAGACATTATTTGCCTCCTTTCTCAGTCAATTTAATACGTGGGTCAATAATGGTCATCCAAATATCTCCCAAAAGAAGTGAGAAGATAGAAATACATGTAAAGATGAAGACAAGACCTACGACCATAGAGTTATTAGATGCTTTTACAGAGTCAATCAACATTTTACCCATACCTGGGAAGGCGAAGACTGTTTCAGTAAGGGTTGCACCACCGATAACCCCGATAACGGCACCAGGAATTCCTGAAACCAGCGGAACCATGGCATTTTTAAAGATGTGTTTGTTTGAAATTTCTTTTTCAGATAAACCTTTTGCACGAGCAAAACGTACAAAATCTTGTGATTGCAAGTCAATCATATAACGACGAATCCAAATAGCTGTACCAGGAGCCCCCAACAAACCAAGGATAACTGCTGGTAAAACGTATGAACGCCAATCTCCAGCACCCAAGATAGGGAATGAATCTGGCAAACCTATTGAAGAACCAGCCAAACGAACGATATAAACCAAGGCAATTGTTGGAAGAGCCATCAAGAAGGTCAAAGCCCCTGTTGAGAAGCTATCAATCCAAGTGTTCTTGAAGCGAGCCATAGCTGAACCAAGTGGCACGGCAATCGCATAAGAAATCACCAAACCGATCAATCCAACGACAGCAGAGCTGGCAATCATAGAAGGATATTGGTAGTTACTTTCAGTAGCTGTATAAGGATCATCTTTTCCGTAGTTGGCTACTTCACGAGAATCAGCCTGACTAGGTGATTTGTAGGTTCTTGAGTAAATATTTACAGAAGAAGTTTTCTTACCTGTTGGGAACTGAACTTGAGCAGTTTTTGTTTGTCCTTGTCCCTGAGTAATAACCTGTAAAACAGGGCTATTAGCATAGGTTGGATAAGAATCACCTAAATTAATGTTCACAAAGTTTTGATGCACAAATGGGAACTGACTGTTGAAGTACAAGAGATATTTGTGTTTAGTTCCTGAACCAACCAATGACCATCCGATAGCTGGATCATTTTCAAAACGAAGGTAACGTTTCAAGTCTGGGTTTTCAGGGTCTTGAATTTTATTTGTATGGTCAATGTCAATCAAGTTAGCATAGAATTTGAAAACACGTTCAAAAATTGGGATTTCACGAGTAGCGTAGAATTGGCCACTTTCAGTAAATTCTCCCAGGGTCCAACCATGACCGATTTGTTTGATGTATTTTTCATAGATAGCCTTGTTGGTGTCATTAGCTTCAACTGTTACAGAGGCATCCATCTGGCTAGCTTTTTCTTGCAACTCTTTGGTATCGTAGTACTCGATATAGCCCATACGCTCATAAACAGTATTTTCATAGTTATCACGTTTATCAGCAGTTGTCGCAATCTTGTTATAGTTGGTATCCTGTTTGAAAATCAATTTTCGAGGAACCATTGTATAGATAATCGTGTAAGTCAAGGTTGTTACTAAGAAGATAGAAACCAATGACCGCAAAACACGCATAAAAATATATTTTTTCATATCATTTCCTTTAAAAATCCCAAAAGAACCTTCTCCTCATGGAGAGAAAGTTCTATTGAAAATTATTTACTTCACATGACTTGCCAATTCTTTTTGAGCTTTCTCGTTTGACTCAGTCTTTTCTTTCAACCATTTTTCACGAGCTTTTTCATACTCTTCTTTGGTGATTGCTTTTTCACCAACTTCAGTATACTTCAAGTATCCTGCATTTTCACCTTTAAGACCAGCTACAGAATATGAAGAGCTAAATGGTAGAACTTTTGAAACATATGAAACGGCTGTTTCTTTTGGAGAAGCCATTACTGGAATTGTCAAAGCATTGTCAGTCAACCAAGCTTGTGCTACTGCGTATTTTTCATAACGTTTTTGAACATCTTGGTTTTCGCTGTTTGCGTCATCAAGTAATTTTCCATAGTCAGCTAAACCAAGTTTGCTTAATACTGATGCATCAGTGTTTTGGTCAATACCAAGGTAAAGACGAGTACTTCCTCCCTTAAGGACGAACTGATCCAAGAAAGTAGAAGGATCTTGATAGTCAGGGTTCCATCCTAGCAAGGTATGGATATCCCAGTCTTGCTCTTTAGCTGTTGGAGCACTAAATGAAATTGGTAAAGCTTCTGCTTGAGTCATTTGTTGCAAGTCTACAACAACATTTTCTGAACCCAATACTTTTTCAATCGATTGCTTCAATGATTGGACACGGTTTACAACCGCTGTTGATTCTTGGATAACCAAAGCATCCAAGTGAATTGGGAATTCAACTCCTTCAGCTTGCAAGCTTGACTTAGCTTTAGCAAAGACTTCTTTCGCTTTTTCTTCATTGTAAAGGCCATTTTGAGAATCTGCTAGAGATACATTTGACCAAGTAGAAGAATTTGTCTTAGCCAAGCTATCTTGTACTAATTCACCAAATGTTTTCTTACCAACTTGAAGATTATATGGTGCGAATGTATTACGAATGGCTACTGCAGCACCATCAGTACCATTTGTTTGAGCTGAATAAGAACTGCGATCTACCGCAAAGTTCAAGGCTTGACGGAATTCTTTGTTCAACAAAGCCTTCTTAGTAGATGTCTTTTGAGCATCACTTGTCTTAGCAGTGTGGTTATAAGCTGTACGGCCATAGTTCAAGCTGACAGTCGCAACACCCGCACCTGGTTCGTTAAAGTAAATGTTATCTTTGAAGTCAGCTGCATATTTTTCATATGTAGAACTTGTAGGGAAGATACGAGCCTTGCTATATTGACCATCAGAAAAACCTTTGGCAATTACATCTTGATCCTTACCGTCCCAGAAAGTGAACTTAACGTTCTCAATTTTTACATTTTCTTTATCCCAGTATGCATCATTTTTAGCCATCTCGATAGATGATTTAGGAGTTACAGCCTTCAAGACAAATGGACCGTTATAAAGAATAGAGTTGGCATCTGTTGGGGCACCAAAACCTTCCCCTTTTGAAGCTAAGAATTCTTCATTAACTGGCATCAAAACACCACTAGTTGTCTTGTCATTCCAGAAAGTTTCTGGCTGGTTCAAAGTATATTCTAGTGTTTGATCATCAACTGCTTTTACTCCAACGGTTGAAAAATCACTTGTTTCACCCTTGATGTATGCTTCTAATCCTTTAATAGAAGAGCTAACGATTGAAAGTCCTTTTGATTTTCCATCTACCGCATGTTTCAAACCAGTAACGAAATCTTTAGCAGTGACAGGAGCATACTCTTCTCCCTCTGCAGTTACCCATTTAGCATCCTTACGGATTTTATAGGTATAAGTCAAACCATCTTTTGAAACTGTCCATGATTCAGCAATAGAAGGAACTAGATTACCATATTTATCATTAGCCAACAAACCATCTACAGCATTTGTTGTGATGAAAGATGTTGAATCGATATTGCTAACGATGTAATCCAAGGTTTCTGGATCTGTTTGATAAACATATTGGTAATCTTTTGCTAGTTTAGCATTATTTGAACTAGTGTTTGAACACGCAGCTAGAACTCCTGACGCTAATAAGGTAGCTCCTGCTACAGCAAGCACTTGACTTTTTTTCATTTCTTTACTCCTCTTATAAAGTATAGGTTATCATCAATTATACCATAGATTTCAAGAAAAGTAAACGAATTTTCAGAATATTTAGGCTTATTGACACAAAAAATCTGAAAAAGCTATTGACTGAAAATCATTTTCAAGGTATAATAATAAACGTTAAGGCGGTATAGCCAAGTGGTAAGGCACGGCTCTGCAAAAGCTTGATCGTCGGTTCAAATCCGTCTACCGCCTTCTATAACTTGATTTATCAGGTTTCAAATGAACAGAAAGCCCAATTTGAAGGGCTTTTTTTCTTTTTCTTTGGATAAATAAGGATAGATTTAGAAAAGTTTTGGGGCGGATTTGGGGGCTGAGTTTTTCGAGGATACTATTCCCTTTTAAAATCAACTGAAAAAAGCTTTGTCACTCATGATGACAAAAGCCTCTAATTTACTCTGTTTCTTCTTCAATTTCTACTTCTGTGATTTGAACTTTTACCTTGGTAACACGTCCATTTTTCACTTTATCATTGGTTAAGATAAGCTGTTTGTTTTGGCTGACCAATTCATAGCTGAGTTTCTCAGTCGTTGGAATGGTCCCAACTCCTGTTAAATAATAACCAGCGATGGTATCAACGTCATCACTTTCCAGTTCAACATCAAAGTAGTCATTAAAGTCATTGAGATTCATGGTACCTTGAACGATATAAGTATCTTCACCAATTTGATGAACTTCAATTTCAGCCTTATCTGTTTCGTCATCAATTTCCCCTACAATTTCCTCTAAGAGGTCTTCTAGGGTTACCAAACCAGCCATCCCACCGTACTCATCCAGCAAAATTGCCATTTGATTTTGCGTATTGCGAAGAGCTTTCAAAAGATCATCCACAAAAATCGTCTCTGGTACAAAAAGCGGTGTTTGTAAAATACGTCTCCAAACTATATTGTCAAAGCCGTCCACAAAGGCTGCATTGAGCAGGCGCTTGGTATGAATCAAACCGATGACATTATCCTTGTCTCCATCATAGACAGGGATACGAGAATAATTTTGCTTTAAAATACTTTCAATAATAGCCTGATTGTCATCCTGAATATCGACCATAAAGGCATCCGTTCGAGGAACCATGACTTCTCTGGCCATCAATTCGTCCAGTGAAAAAATCCCCTGTAACATCTCAATTTCGTCAGCATCTAGTGTTTCTTCACTATTTGTCAGCATGTACTCAATTTCATCACGGGTCATTTTTTCGTCAGCATCATCAAAGGTCATAGGAGTCAAACGACTCAAAAGATTGGTAGACGCAGACAAGAGCCAGACAAAGGGACTAACTAGTTTCCCCAGGCCAATAATAACTGGCGCTGTACGAATCGCTAAAGCGTCCTTTAGATTAAGAGCGATTCTCTTAGGATACAATTCCCCAAAAACGATAGAAATATAAGTCAAAAATGCTAAAGATAGAAAACTTGCAATGGCATAAGCTGTTTCGCTATTTCCAAGCCAAGATGCAATTTCTCGTCCCAGAGTCTCTGCCAAACTCGCCCCTGACAAAATCGTAATCAGGGTAATCCCTACTTGAATGGTTGATAAAAAGTGGTTAGGATTTTCTAGCACCTTCAGTAGACGGATATAGCGTCTATCTCCTTCTTCTGCCTTTTGTTCAACACGAGCACGGTTTAATGACACCATGGCCATTTCTGTGGCTGAGAAAAAGGCATTTAATACCGTCAAGATAAACAATAAAACAAATTGTAGCAACAAATTCTGACTACTTGGGTCTTCCATAGTTCTTCTCCTAAAATAGTATCTTACCCTCTATTATATCACAAAATTTAGTCCAGTACATATTATTTTTTCTCAAAGTCTATTCTAGCCCTACTTGAACAAGCAAAAAGAACTCCTACATTCACAAGTGACATAGGAGTTTATCTTATCTTTTACGGAGTAACCGTTACTTCTCCAGTTCTGTAATCCAGTTGAAGTCCCTTTTGAACATTGGGAACTAGAACATTGAATTCCAATTCTCCGTCTGAAGACTTGGCTTCAATCTGTGAAGCTGAAGGAACTAAATCCTCATTTGTAGCGTAATAAAGGGTTACACGGTAACGGACACGCTTGTTTTGGTCCAAGGCTTTACGCACCATGCTTTCATAGTAGTTTTGACCAGTCGAATCCTCGGCCTGTGCCTGATTTGCCCAGGCTGTTTGAACAGCAATGTTTTTAGGATTGCTTGTCGAGGCATCAAAACCATCCAAGCCACCGATTAAGGCATAGCCTAACAAGTGACCTCTATCGACCGCATGGGTATAAGTACCCTTTAGATTCTTAACCTGATGCCAGCCTGGAGGAGTCCATGAAGTCGAACCATTCCCCGTTTCTTCACGATTCTTGTACTGGCGGGTTGCCTTAGACAAGAGAGCATTGGCTACAGTTGGCACAGTTTCCTTGCCCACTGTCTTTGTTTTATTATCAGCGTAGGGTTTACTTGAAACCTTGGCATCTAGATTGGTTTTATTGCCATTGACAATAAAAGCACCGGATCCATTCCACTCCAGACTCCCTTTTATTTGACTCTTGACTGCATCTGTCAAGACACTTTTTGCCAATTCTTGACTAGGAGCTTCAGACGCTTGTTTTTTCTGACTAACCTTAGTTTTAGGACTATTAGCTGTCGACTGCATCTGCTTGATATAATAACTCCCTGCAGATAAAAGTAATAATACCAGCAGTCCGATTAGTGTCTGTCTTGTTTTTTTGTTCATATTTCTCCTTATCTCTAGAAAAAGGCTGGTCTCCCAGCCTAATTTCCTGTAAATTTATGAATCAATTCCTGCCATTTTGCTGGAGACAGGATGGCCCACGGATCTTGACCCTTGCCCAAGATTCCATAGCCGACCATTAAACCAATTCCTAGGGCTAGAAGGCCTAAAATCAGTACCAGAATGACTAAAAGTAAACGCTTGGCTACGTAGCCTGATTTCTTATTCATCTTCATCACTTGCCTCAATCCGCTGAATCTTGGCCCCCAGCTGCGCCAATTTCTCATGGAAACGGTAGTAACCTCTATCCAAGTGAACCAATTTACCAACCACAGTTTCTCCTTGTGCTACCAAACCTGTCAAAATCAAGGCTGCGCTGGCACGAAGGTCAGTTGAAAGAACTTCTGCTCCCTGCAAAGGCTGTCCACCAACAATACGGGCTGTGTCACGGATAATCTCAGAGTGCAAGCCCATGCGGCGCATTTCTTCTAGATGTTGGAAACGATTTTCAAAAACTGTCTCCACCATAGTTGATTCGCCTTTTGCGACGGTCATCAAGGCTGTAAATTGAGCCTGCATATCTGTTGGAAATCCTGGGTGGGGCAAGGTTTTCACATGAACAGCTTTTAGATTTTCTAGTTGAGAGCGAACGCGAATTCCTTCAGTCTCCTCCGTCACTTCCACTCCCATTTCAAGCAACTTGGCAATCAAGGGACGGTTGTGCTCCCAGACAGCATCTTTAATCAAGACATCACCACCAGTCATGGCAGCAGCTACCATAAAGGTTCCTGCTTCGATACGGTCTTGGACTACATTATGAGTCGTGCCGTGAAGTTTCTCCACACCAGTAATTGTAATGGTCTCTGTACCAGCACCTTTAACCTTGGCTCCCATTTCATTCAGGAGAATGGCTAGGTCCACAATCTCAGGCTCACGCGCAGCATTTTCAATCACTGTCACCCCATCAGCCAGAGTCGCCGCCATCATCAAATTCTGCGTAGCACCAACACTTGGAAAGTCCATGTAAATATGGGCCCCATGTAAGCGATCAGCCTTGGCTTCGATATAACCAGCTGTCTGGCTAATCTTAGCCCCCATAGCTTCCAGACCTTTCAAATGAAGATCAATAGGACGGCTACCAATTGTACAACCACCTGGCATGGATACCTTGGCACGACCTACACGAGCAAGGATTGGTCCCAAAACAACGATGGATGCACGCATCTTGCTGACATACTTGTAAGGAGCTTCCTCAGTGATATCGCTAGTCGCGTCCACCTCGACAAGATGAGCCTCCTCATCAAAATCCACCTTGGCATTCAAACCACGAACCACCTGATTCATAGTGAAAACATCTGACAAGATAGGAACGTTCTGCAAGACAGTCTTTCCTTCACTTGCTAGAATAGTTGCAGCTAGCAAAGGCAAGACTGCATTCTTTGCTCCTTCGATCGTAACACTTCCTAACAGACGATTATCGCCACCTTGAACCACAATTTTTTCCATACTTATTTCCTTTACATTTGACTTTATAATAATCCTCTAAGCGCTTCTTGCCACAACTGATATAGGCTGATAAAGAAAGAACTCATGATGTAACCCATTACAATGCTGAAAAAGGCTACTAATAAACGAACTTTTCCTGTATTCTCAGCTGTCACTTTTAAAACCTTTTCCCATCGAACAAGATCCTTTAAAAGGTAAAAACTCACATAAATAAAGAGCATATGACTGCTTAGAGTGAATAATAATTGAACCATTTGACTATTATACCATCTTCTCTGTTTGTGCGCTAGTTTGGAAACTTCACTCAAAAACTAGGGATTGTTTTTCAAGTAATCAATTGCATCTTGTAGGGTTTTAACTGGCACGATTTTCATATCCGTCTTAATTGTTTTAGCTGCTTCCAAAGCTGTTTGGTAGTTGTTTTTCGCATCCGGATGCGCTTTTTGTTCTTCTTCGCTAACAGGGTTATCCGGGGCAAAGAAAATAGCAGCACCTTCTCTAGCCGAAGCTACAACTTTCTTATCAATACCTCCAATGTCCCCCACATTGCCATCGCGGTCAATAGTTCCTGTACCGGCAACGATACGACCATTACGAAGACCAGGGTCAGCTATTTGGGTATAGATAGCTAGACTAAACATAAGACCTGCACTTGGACCGCCGATACCAGCTGTTGAAAAGCGAATTGGGACATCACTGGTCACTTCCGTACGGTCAATCAAGCCGATTCCAATCCCATTTTTGCCGTTTTCCAAGGTGATAATCTTACCTTCTGCAGATTTGGTTTGTCCATCCTCTTCATAAGTTACCTTGACGGAGTCCCCTAGTTTTTGAGAATTGACATAATCAATCAAATCTTTGGAACTATCAAAGGTTTGATCATTGACTGCTGTGACCGTATCAGAGATGTTGAGAATCCCTTTAAAGGTCGAATTATCCGTCACGGTCAAAACATAAACCCCAAGATATTTTAATTCAATATCCTTACCAGCTGTTTTTAGCCCTTGATACTTGGCCATATTTTGCGATGTTTGCATGTAGAATTGATTGATCCGCATAAATTCAACATCGGAAGAGCCACCTGTAGTCTCCTGAGCACTACGAATATCTGTAAAAGGCGTCAACCACGCATAAATCATATGGGCTAAAGTGGCATGTTGGACACCAACCGTAACGAATTGATAGGCACCAGCTTCCTTATCTTCTGTGTCATTGACTTTGAGGACCTGGCGAATATCTTCCGAACCACCTGGAACCTCTATATAGTAGGGCAAGGGCACTACAAATGCCAAGAAAGTCACAATCAAGGCCGCAATGACATATAAGGGCCATCTAATCTTTTTTTTCATTTCTTATTTCCTCCAAAATACTCTCGGGAACATAGCAGGCAACATCCTGACCAAATTTCAACAGCTCTCGAACACCGGATGAACTGATATAGAGATGTTCCGGTCGGCTATGTAAATAAATAGTCTCTATATCAGAAGACAGCTGATGGTTGTAGTAATCAAAACTGGCTTCATATTGCAAATCCGCTGCATTTCTCAAGCCTCGCACTAGGCAAGTAGCCCCCAGTCTTTTTGCAACATCAACTACCAATTCATCATGAGAAGACACGACTTCAACATTTCCCAAATGTTTCAAATCCTTTTCTAGTCCCCGTTTACGATTTTCGATAGGGAGAAATCCTTGTTTGTGGGGATTAAAAAAAATACCCACATAGAGCTTATCAAAGAGTTTGCTAGCCCTCTCAATCATATCCAAATGCCCATTTGTCATCGGATCAAATGAGCCTGTGAATAAGCCAATCTTATCTGACATAGACTGTCACCTTACTAATTCCATAAATTTTTTCCTTCCAGATGCCCAGGCAGGCAATTTCTTCTGGAAGTTCAACAGCTTTATCCGTCTCACAGACGACCATGACATCTTCAGAAAAAAGCTCTCTCTCAGCCATTTTTTCAATATCTGCTACGATTTGTTCCTTGGCATAGGGAGGGTCTAAGAAAATGAGGTCGAAGGCACCTGATAGCTGCTCCAAGGCTCTTTCCGCATCCATCTTGAGAAGTTGAAATTTTCCAACTTCCTTGGTCATCTGGATATTTTCAGCCACGATAGCCTGAGCCTTACGGTCTCGCTCCACCAAAACAGCACTGGACATGCCACGCGATACTGCCTCAATAGATAAGCCACCACTACCTGCATAAAGGTCCAAGACCCGCCCCCCTTCAAAGTAGGGACCAATCATGTTAAAAATAGCTCCCCTAACCTTATCCGAAGTGGGCCTTGTCGTCTTGCCTTCTAGTGTCTTGAGGGGACGTCCCCCATAGATTCCTGATACGATTTTCATACCGTTTATTATACCAAATTATGGGCGAAAAGAGAAAGAAAACCGAACCTTGCGGTTCGATTCTCTACAAAATATTTTCGTAAGTATCGCGGACTTCTTGAGGCCAAACACTTGTTTGCACTTCTCCAATATGTTTCTTGCGAAGTAAGAACATGGCCATACGAGATTGTCCAATTCCTCCACCAATTGTCAATGGGAATAGACCATTCAACAAAGCCTTGTGCCATTCCAATTCCAAGCGGTCTTCATCACCGGTGATTTCTACCTGACGGCGAAGGGTTTCTTCATCTACACGAATCCCCATAGAAGACAACTCAAAGGCTCCACCTAGAGATTCATTCCAGACAAGAATATCGCCATTCAGACCCTTGTAGCCATTCTCAGACTCACTTGTCCAGTCATCGTAGTCTGGTGCACGTCCATCGTGCGGTTTACCGTCTGGTAATTCCCCACCGATACCAATCAAGAAGACAGCTCCAAATTCTTTACAGATAGCATTTTCACGTTCTTTCGGAGTCAAGTCTGGGTAGCGTTCTACCAACTCTTCTGTGTGGATAAAGGTGATTTGTTTTGGCAAAATCGATTCAATATCATAGCGGGCTTCAACAGCAAGCTCAGTCAGGCGAATGGCCTTATAAATTTTCTCAACTGTTTCTTTTAGGTAGGCAATGTTACGTTGTCCATTTGGAATGACTTTTTCCCAGTCCCACTGGTCAACATAAACAGAGTGAGTCGCATCAAGCGAATCTTCGTCCGGACGAAGGGCCTTCATGTGAACAAAAAGACCTTCACCTTCACCGAAACCAAAACGGGCCAAAGTATGGCGTTTCCATTTAGCAAGTGAGTGCACCACTTCATAGGTTTCATCAGGAATCTGGAGAACCTTGACAGATACTGGATTTTCCACACCAGACAGGTTATCCTGCATCCCGTCACCGACCTTGCTCAAGATAGGACCTTGAACTTCGACAACTTCTAGCTTATCTTTTAAATACTGGGTAAAAGTGTTTTTGACAAAGGAAATTTCTTCTTGTTGATGAATAAAACTTTTCTTCATAGGCTACTCCTCAAAAATTAATTAAAAGCATTATACACCTATTTCCAAGAAAAGAAAAGAGAAAATTAAAAAAAATCAGTGCTCCTTGGAACACTGATGTCATGAACCCTCTAGTCATTGCGACCAAAGATACGTAAAATACTTAGGAAAAGATTGATAAAATCAAGATAAATACTGAGAGCCATTGACACAACCCAGCCTGTCGCTACACGACCTTGCGATTGTTCATAAGCATAGCGAATTCTTTGGTTGTCCCAAGCAATCAACCCTGAGAAGACCAAAACCATGGCTACACTAATCATATAATCAAAGAAACCGCTAGCCAAGAAAATATTGACTACCATGGCAATCAGCAAACCAATTAAAGCTGCCATCATAGCTCGACCGATCCCACTCAAGTCTTTCTTGGTGAACATACCAACTGCCGCCATGACAAAGAAGAGAAGGGCGCTCGATACAAAGGCAGATAAAACTGTACCCGGAGTATAGAAGGCCACCACAAAACTTAGGGTAAAGCCGTTTAAAACGGAGTAAAGTAAAAATACTGGAAGAGCAGCTGGACTATTCTTTGAAGCCATGTTACTAGCAACGAAGACTAGGGCTAGCTCTGCAAAGGTTGCGATGGTCAACCAGAGACGTCCCTGCATCAAAAAGTAAACCAACTGAGACTGAAAAACAGTCAACATGAGGCCAGATACCAAAGCGGATAATCCGATGCCTAGTCCAACAAAGGCATAGACCTTAGCGTAAAATTGATTGAGACCAGTACGGTCTTGTATAATAGTATGATTCATCCTTGTCTCCTTTTCTATGAATGTCTTTCCTTGATTATAACAAAGAAAGTTAAAATTAGCTTAAATGAAAAATCAAAATACCGGCTGCAACTGCAACATTGAGACTCTCAGCCTGACCCTTCATGATAATATGGACCAACTGGTCTGCACTTTCAGCCATGAGGGGACTAATTCCTTGACCCTCATTTCCCATGACCAAGACAAAATGATCAAGATGAGGCAAGTAACGATAATCTTTAGAATCCTTGGAAAGAGTGGTTGCTAGTACTGGGATACCAGCATTTTTAGCTTCCTCTAGAAGCGCTTGGCTCGACATCCGATAAATGGGTAGATGAAAATGACTGCCTTGCATAGAACGTAGGGTCTTGAGACTGTAGATGTCTGCCGACTTATCTGAAACAATCACTCCTGTAAAACCTGCTGCATCCGCAGTACGAATGATGGTTCCCACATTACCAGGATCTTGCACATCTTCCAAAAACAAGAACTTGCCCTGACTAAAATCAGCTTGTCCTACTTCTTCTTTTTGAACGACAGCAACAATTCCCTGTGGAGTCTGAGAATCCGCCAAATCTAGCAAAATATCCTCTGACACCCAGACAGTTTGCGGAAACGAGGCTAACTGATCTCGATAAGTTTCTAGGGCAAAGATCTTCTCAATCGTCACTCCAGCTTGAACAGCTTCTTCAAACAAGTGCCATCCTTCAATCAAATAGGCAGACTTGCGATATTTTTTTTGGTGTAATTTCTTGGCATTTTTTACCACAGAATTGGCTTTTGAGGTTATAATAGTCATAGAAATATTATAACACAATCAAAGGGGTTTGGTATGCAAAAGGTTAGAATGATTGCCCAAGGCAGGGTTCAGGGAGTTGGCTTTCGTTGGGGTGTTTACAGCCTGGCGCTTGAAATTGGTGGCATCACAGGCCGAGTATGGAATAACGACGATGGCACAGTCGAAATCTTAGCTCAAGCAGACTCATCTGCTATCATGGCGAAATTTATCCAAGAAATCCGAAAAGGACCCACACCTTTTTCAAAAGTCAGCTACTTAGATGTCCAATTGAGTAACTTTCCTCCTTACCCTGACTTCAAAATCGCAAATTAGGTCTCTAGAACTATTGTATATTTTGTAAAAAAACAGTAGAATAGAAAGGTATAATTTTTAAAGAAGGAATAAAAACAGTGAAATCTATTAAACGTTTTGCACTCTCGGCTATGGGAGTGGCTATGCTATTAGTCTTGGCAGGTTGCGTTCAGATCGATAAAGCAACAGGTAAGCCAATTGGTCCCGTTTGGGATTTCTTGGGCGCTCCAATGGGAGAAGCTATCAAGTACTTCGCTACTGATAAAGGTCTAGACTTTGGTGTCGCTATCATTATCGTAACCATTATCGTGCGCTTGATTATCTTGCCACTTGGTATCTACCAATCATGGAAGGCAACGCTTCACTCTGAAAAGATGAACGCCCTTAAGCACGTCCTTGAGCCACATCAAACTCGTCTCAAGGAAGCGACTACTCAAGAAGAAAAACTCGAAGCCCAACAAGCCCTCTTTGCCGCTCAAAAAGAGCACGGCATCAGCATGTTTGGTGGTGTAGGATGCTTCCCTATCCTCCTTCAAATGCCTTTCTTCTCTGCTATTTACTTTGCTGCCCAACATACTGAAGGGGTTGCTCAAGCAAGCTACCTAGGCATTCCTCTAGGTTCTCCAAGTATGATTTTGGTTGCCTGCGCAGGTGTCCTTTACTATCTTCAATCGCTCCTTTCACTTCACGGAGTAGAAGACGAAACGCAAAGAGAACAAATCAAGAAAATGGCTTACGTGAGCCCAATCACGATTGTCGTCTTCTCCCTCATTTCACCAGCCAGTGTCACACTTTACTGGGTTGTCGGTGGTTTCATGATGATTCTCCAACAGTTTATCGTCAACTATATCGTTCGTCCAAAACTTCGCAAAAAAGTCCGTGAGGAACTGGCGAAGAACCCACCAAAAGCACGTGCTTTCTCTACACCAAGTGGACGAAAAGACGTTACCCCTGAACAACCAACTGCTATCACAAGCAAGAAAAAACACAAAAATCGTAACGCTGGAAAACAACGTTCGAGATAAGAAGAAAAAGGCTTAGCTAGTTTGCTAAGTTTTTTTGTAATATCAAAAATAGTTAGAATGCTACTTCAATAAAAATCAAAACGTAACTACTGAAGCTTTACAAAATTAGCCAAAACCTTGCTTTGAATCCCCATATGAAATCTATGTAGTCAGTAAGACTCTTAGAAAGATATGACGCTCGCATCGTTTAAAAAATGCCCCATAAACGAACAGTCCTCGCATCACTATGATTTAAAACAATTGAAAGTTATTAAAACTTCTGCTCCCTCGTCTCTATTTCTAAGCTCAACTCGGCCTTTGTGTAGTTTTGCAACTCTACATACAAAACTGAGTCCAATACCATAATGTTGCTCTTTATACGATCTAGCTTTATCCATACGATAAAAGAGCTTTCCAAAATTAGTTAAAACTTCATCTGGAAATTCCGAACCATTATTCCATATACCTATTTTCAATTCCTTCCCCTCTTGCTCTACTCTAATTTTAATTTTAGGATTCTGTTTATCGGCGTATTCCAAAGCATTTGTTAAAATATTTTGTATGGCACGAATCAGAAGAGATGGATTTATATAATATCTTTCAGTTCCGTTCACATTCTTTTCAAAAGAAAACTTCATCTGATTTTTTATCAAAAAAGAGACTTCTTTCTCTAATTCATTAATAAAATCTGAAGAAGAATACTCCTTCCAACCTGTCTCATCATCATAATAGGTTTTCGAATAGTGAATCAATTGATTGAAGTAATCTAGTAACTGTTGACTAGCTCTTTCTATATCTGCTAAGCATTCTTGAGATTGGTCGTTTTCAGTTATCGCCTGCAAAAATTCCACATTCCCCTTAATAATGGTTAAGGGAGTCTTTAAATCATGAGAAGCTGCTGAAACCTGAAACATCAAATCTTCTTTCTGCTGTTTCTCATCAACTATTAATTGTCGAATTCTATCTTGCATCACAATAATCCGATTTCCTGTCTCACGAAATTCTTTAACCGTTAAACTTTCTGTACATTCCTTCTCCAACCACATACTATTTTCATAAATCAAAGTCATTTCATAACTCAGTTTTTTCAACAATTTTCCAATGTGATAACTTATTAGAACAATCAATAAAACACAAATATATATCCATGATGACACATTGAAAAAAATTGATAGAACACCACTATTGTTTAGAGGTTGCCCATCTTCATTTATTTGTATAGATACTGAAGCTAAGGGAATAATATAGGCCATTAGTAAGCCAAGACTAAACTGCCAAATAATTCTCCAACAGGTTTCTCGAATTAATTGTCTAAAACTTTTGATTCTACCCATTGATATCCTCCACCGTACAAGGTTTTAATTGGATTTAATTGATAAGGTTTCAGCTTTTGACGAATTTGATAAATGTACTCTGAAACCGAACGTAAAAGTGCTTCGGAACTTTGTGGATATAGATAATTATAAATTTCCTCTATAGAGTATATTCTACTTGGGGTGCTTACTAAAAGATTCACTATGTCAAATTCCCTCCTTGTCAAGGAAATCTTATCATCGTTTACAAATAGTTCCTTACTATCCGTATATAGTGTAAGCTTCCCAATCTTTATTTGATGAACATTTCCTTTAGTCCTTTCTTCACGACGTAAGTGCATTTTAACACGTGCTAACAATTCTTGCATACTAAAGGGCTTCATAATATAATCATCAGCACCTGCATTGATTCCAGCTACTAAATCTTCATCCATATCCTTGGCAGTTATAAAACAGATAGGAACAGTTATCTGCTCGCGAATCATCTGACAGATTTCTAAACCACTAACAGGCATCATAATATCTAATAAAATCAAGTCAAATCCTGTAAAATCACAAAGATCAATCTCTTCTATCTTATTTCGTATGACTACTTCATATTTTTCATATTCTAGTACTTTTTTTATTAGGCGAAGAATAGCAAGATCATCATCTACCACCAAAACTTTATAAGCCATAACTCACCCTCCTAACTATATTATAGCACTAACCGAGAAAAAGACAGGATATCCCCCGTCTTTAGCCTACATTTCTTCCTATAAGTATCAGTGTAGCAAATACAAAAACAATTAATAACCAAACTATTTGTATCCCTAAGCCTTGCCACACTGGATAATAAAGAGACAATGGATAGGTATAAAAACAATTCATACTAGCTAATAATGGTAAATTTCTAAAAAAAGAACTGAATTGTAGTAACATTTGTCCCAACCCCAATAAAAGGGATAAACTGATTCCCAAAATTAAGATAAAAGACTGAGAAATAAATACAAAAATACCACTTAAAAGAGCGAAGGTTAGAATAGAAATACAAGCTGGAAATAGAATTGTTAGAACATGTTTAATATTGCTCAAAAGATTAATATTGTAGTATCCTTGGGCGATTAGTATACATAATGATATTACAGCGACCAATAATACAATTTCCATACATAATAGAATAGCTAGTTTACATATTATAAATTTTAAACGATTTGGACAGGTAAGAAAACTGGTACGAAGGCTAGAACCTGTAAATTCTTGACCTATAAATAGGACAGCTAGACTAATAAAACCTGCCTGTCCTAAATAGAGACTTTGCAGTAGCTGTTCCAAAACAAACTGTAGGGTCAACTGGTCTGGCTTACTATTTAAAAAAATAACCATCGCCGGAAC
Source organism: bacterium (assembly GCA_905221065.1). Classification (GTDB taxonomy): domain Bacteria; phylum Bacillota; class Bacilli; order Lactobacillales; family Streptococcaceae; genus Streptococcus. The sequence goes on along the minus strand of CAJNBS010000007.1, from coordinate 48,085 downwards.
ACACAGTAACAGAGCACCTATAATCAACCAGTGCCAAGGATTCATCATAAACTTGAGATACTCACTTTTAAGTTGCTCTTTCAACTTATTCACCTCCCCCGATATCTGACTTAAGTAATCGGTAAATTGCTAAAGCCAAGAATGAGAAGTTCCAACAAAGCAAAAGTAAAATATTTTGTAAACTATTATGTTCTAACATTTGAGGAGATGTAGCAATCAATCCTTGCCCCAATGCAACTGGAAGAAATTTTGCAGCTGATATATAGTTTGCTAAGAATGTTCCTAAATTGTAGACTTGAGGAAGCAAAAATAATAGAGGAACAATAGCTGTTTTAAATGTCAAAGCCATAATATAGGCCAGCAGTCCCAACAAGGTCCAAGCTATACTGGCTAAAAATATATAGAACCAAACTGTCCCATTTAGTGAAAAAAGTAATAAGCCATCTTGTCCTAAAACATAATGTGTCATGTTAATCGTAAGGAATATTGATAGAAAGGAAATGATGAAAGAAAATATAAACCAAACTAATGTTTTTGAAACTAGGAAAGTACTTCGATTTGTAATAGAGAGAAGGCTTGTACGAATAGCCGAGCCTTTGTACTCCTCGGCTCCGTAAATTGATCCTAGGATAATCATAATAAAAACACCAAATAAAGTGACATCAAAACCTAAAAATTCAATAGGAGGTATGGCCTCTGCTAAATCTGGATTTGTCTCTGGTGTAGCATGGATACCAACTGAAACAATCTGAGAAGCGCCAATATTTGCTAAAAACGTTTGAAATACCAGTATCAAGAATAGTACAACATGAGTAGCTCTCCTATAAAGTAATTTCAATATTTCAGAATGAAGAGAGTAAATAAGTGCCATGTCACTTTCCTCCCTCTGTTAAATTAAAGAAGACTTCTTCTAATGAGGAAAGATTTTTCATCACTTCTTGTAAAGTCCCTTTTATAAGAACTTTTCCTTTATTTATGATAACTACATCATCTGTTACTGCTTCCACTTCCGATAATATATGAGATGACAGTAAGACGGTCTTCCCTTCTTGAGCTTGTTTTTTTATAAACTCTCTAAACCACCGAATTCCTCTTGGATCCAACCCATTTGTCGGTTCATCCAATATCAGATATTGAGGATTTCCTAATAGAGCTGTTGCAATTCCCAAGCGTTGTCCTTCGCCTAATGATAATTTTCCAATTTTAGATTTTTTCTTATGGCTAATATCCACCATATCCAAGACTTGATCAATTCGCTGACTGGATATCCCATTGCTAGTAGCAACAATTTTCAAATGTTGATAAACAGTCCGATCATCAGGAGCACCTACACTGTCAAATGAAGCTCCTACAGTCTTTAGAGGAAATTTTAATTCCTTATAAGTTTGATCTCCAATTTTGGTAAGACCAGATGTTGCTTTGTCTAATCCTAATAAAATACGTAAGGTTGAACTTTTACCAGCTCCATTTGGCCCCAAGAAAGCAGTCACTCTACCTGCTTTTGCTTCAAAAGAAATATCATTTAAAATTTGAGTTTGCCCATATGACTTACATAATTTTTTAATGGTAATACTTTGTTCCATGATGTTCTCCTATTCTATTTAATATTTCTAAAAGTAACTATATCTTATACACTCATTTTCGGATTTTTTTCAGAATTTAAAATCTTTAAAATTTTGTATCATTTAATTATCTAGATTTGTGTAAACTCAAAAGCCCGATGTTTCCATCAGGCTTCTTTTTTATCCATGTACACGTTTCATATAGTCTTGATAACTTTCGGTATCCATGAGTTTTTTAGCGTTTTTCACACGGTCTGCTGTTGGTGGTTTGACTCCTTCGAGTGAATAAGGAATCCCAAGTTCACGCCACTTGAACTCACCCATGGTGTGATAAGGAAGAATTTCAAACTTATCAACATTTTTGAGGGTCTTGACGAACTTCCCAAGTTCAATCAGGTCATCGTCTCTATCTGTCAATCCTGGAACTAGCACGTGGCGAATCCAGACAGGTTTTCCAATATCTGATAGATACTGGGCACAGGCCAGGATGTTTTTATTGGTTTGGCTAGTGACAATCTTGTGCTGTTCTTCGTTGATTTCCTTGATATCCAAGAGAACCAAGTCAGTGACAGCCATGAGCTTGTCAAACTTTTCAAGGTAACGTGGTTTATTACGGAAAGGAAGAGCACAGGTATCCAAGGTACAGTGGATTCCTTGTTCCTTAGCCTTGGTGAAGAGGGCAATCAGGAAATCAATCTGCAAGAGGGCTTCTCCCCCACTGACTGTAATACCGCCCTTATTTCCCCAGAAACCGCGATAGCGCAAGGCCTCTGTCAAGACATCATCTACCGTCCGTTCACGTGATTTATTGGACTCCATAGCCCAAGTATCAGGATTGTGGCAATACTGGCAACGCATGTGACAGCCCTGCAAAAAGACAATAAAGCGAATCCCAGGCCCATCTACCGAACCAAAGCTTTCTGTCGAATGCACCATTCCTGTCACTTGTCCATAATCAATTGTTTCTTCAGACATATCGTTACCTTCCTTGAAAACGTTTTATAGTTTTATTATATCACGACTTGAAGGAAAAACAAGATTTTTGTCTATTTTTTAGAAAGCAATCTGTTTTTCAATTTCATTTTCAATTAATTATCATTTTATTCTTCAAAATCAAAACCATACAAGGTTGCAAAATAGTCCTCAGGGCGCTCTGCACGGCGGATTTGGCGGGCTTTACCTTCTTCGGTATAGAGGATTTCCGCAGAACGAAGTTTGGCGTTGTACTGGTAGCCCATTGAAAAACCGTGAGCACCTGTATCATGAATTACCAGCAAATCACCGATTTCTGTATGAGGCAGTTCCCGATTCACTGCAAATTTATCATTGTTTTCGCAGAGTGAACCGACCACATCTACTACTTCAGCTGGTCCATCTGGGTGAGTCAGATTGGTGATATGGTGATAGGCTCCATACATGGCTGGACGCATGAGGTTGACTGCTGATGCATCCACACCTAGATAGGTACGGTAAGTTTTTTTCTTATGAGTGACTCTTGTGACGAGAGCTCCATGAGGAGCTAACATAAAGCGACCCAATTCTGTGAAAATCTTGACCTCACCAAGACCTGCTGGTGTAAGGACTTCTTCATAAACCTTACGAACTCCCTCACCAATCAAGGCGATGTCATTTGGTTCCTGATCTGGACGATAGTTAACACCAATACCACCAGAAAGATTGATAAAGTCTAGAGAAATGCCCAACTTTTCCTTGATTTCAACAGCCAATTCAAAGAGCTGACGCGCTAACTCTGGATAGTAGAGATGGGTCACGGTATTGGATGCTAGGAAAGAATGAATTCCAAAGGTCTTAGCTCCTTTTTCCTTCAAGATAGCAAAGGCTTCAAAGAGCTGGTTCTTGGTCATACCAAACTTGGCTTCTCCAGGATTGTCCATAATGTCTGTCCCCAGTTCAAAAACACCGCCAGGATTGTAACGACAAGAGATAATTTCTGGAATTCCTGCTGCACGCTCTAGATGTTCAATATCTTCAAATGCATCCAAGTTAATGGTCGCACCCAATTCACGCGCATAGGCATATTCCTTGTCAGGCGTGTTGTTAGAAGAGAACATAATCTCAGAACCTGGAAAGTCCAGTTTATGGCTCATCAAGAGCTCTACATAACTAGAACAGTCCACACCGCAACCTTCCTCTTGTAGGATTTTCAAGATAGCTGGTGTTGGAGTTGCCTTAACTGCAAAATATTCCTTAAAACCTTTGTTCCAAGAAAAGGCTTGGTTGACGGCTCTTGCCTTCTCACGAATTCCCTTCTCATCATACAAGTGAAAGGGAGTTGGGAACTCAGCAACAATCGCTTCTAAGTCTTCTTTATTGATAAATGGTGTTTTCATAAGCTTCCTTCTATTCTATTTGCAAAGAAAGGCTGGGACAATCGTTCCAACCTTTAGTTCTATCTCTTATTTATCTTCGTCAAAGATATTGCCAACCTCAACATCGATGGCTTGGTTCTTGACATCAATATTGGTTACCTTCAAGAGTGACTTGTAGTCAAATTGCTTTTCACGTTCTTCTTGGGCATTGTCCGCAAAGACTGCGACACCAGCCAATTCTGAATCAAACTCACGCAAGAGGCTGATCATCCCGTTGACAGTTCCTCCACCTTTTAAGAAGTCATCCACAATCAAGACACGGCTGCCGGCCTTTAGACTGCGTTTTGAAAGGAACATTTTCTCGATACGGTCACCACTTGAACCTGAAACATAGTTGACGCTGACTGTTGAACCTTCGGTAATTTTCAAGTCACGGCGCACAATGACAAAAGGAACATTGAGGACATTGGCAACTGCATTTGCAAGTGGCACACCCTTAGTCGCTACTGTCATAACCGCGTCAATTTTTTGGTCCATAAAGCTCTTGGCAATAATGCGTCCAATATTTTTCAAGATAGCTGGTGTGCTAAGCAAATCTGACAAGTAGATATAGCCACCAGGCAAGATACGGTCACTTTCTGACAACTTGGCACGCAAGTCCTCAACCATTTCCTTAGCATCATGGCTCGAAATAGAAGGCGTGAAGATGACACCTCCACCAGCACCAGTTACTGTTTGGATATGACCGATTTCGATTTCCTCAAAGGCACGTTTGATAATCACGATATCTTCTGAGATGGATGATTTAGCAGATTCATACTTTTCAGCAAACGTATTGAGACTAGTTAGTTTATAAGGATTATTAATCAAATAGTTGGAAATGACAACCATCCGATCACTTCTTCTTAATTTCATTTCTATTTCCCATTCTATTTTTCTTCAAAAAATCAAAAAGCAAACTAGAAAGCTGGTCGCTGGTGATTCAAAACACTGTTTTGAGATTGTCGATAGAACTGACAAAGTCTGTAATATACCTACATATATACATACGACAAGGCGATGCTACCCTAGTTTGAAGAGATTTTCGAAGAGTATTAATTTTTTTCTTTTACTTATTATACCATATTCACATAAAAAAACGAACATTCTTATCCTAAAAAATGCTCATTTTTCTTAAATTATTAATCTAAATCTGGTTTGTAGAAGGAACGATTGTCCATAGCGAAGATTTTATTGGTCATCTCTCCCTTATCCACCAAAGCAAGAGCTGTTGACATCATCATCATGCTAGCATCCAGATTATCAATCATATGGATAATCTCTGCCTCCATGATACGTGGACGAACTGGACTTCCGTACTCTAATAAACCGTGGTGACTGAGGATAACGTGACGGAGCAGAACGACTTCTTCCTTGGTGTCATCGATACCGAGTTCCATCACTGTCTTAGTAATTTCACTATCAATCAGAGCGATATGTCCAAGGAGATTGCCTCGCACTGTATACTCCGTCTGGTCTGGTCCCGTCAACTCGATAACTTTAGCCAAGTCATGCAACATAATCCCCGCATAAAGCAGGCTCTTATTAAGTTGAGGATAGATTTCGCTAATGGCATCTGCCAAACGTACCATGGTCGCCGTATGATAGGCCAAGCCTGTTTCAAAGGCATGGTGGTTGGTCTTGGCTGCTGGATAAGAGTAAAATTCCTTATCATACTTGGTGTAGAGATTTCGGACAATTCGTTGCCAAACAGGATTTTCTATTTTGAAAATCATTTGCGACATGTAGTCACGGATTTCCTTGACATCAACTGGCGACTTGACCTTGAAATCAGCTGGATCATTGGGTTCGCCAGGTTGAGGCAGGCGGAGAGTAATTTGATTGACTTGAGGGGTATTGTTATAAACTTCTCGGCGTCCTTTCATGTGGACAACCTTACCAGCAGTAAAGGCCTCAACGTTATGAGGTTGGGCATCCCAGAGCTTCCCTTCAATCTCGCCACTATCATCTTGGAAGGTAAAGGCTAGGTAGTTTTTCCCAGCGCGAGTTTGTCTCAGGTCAGCTGATTTGATTAGATAAAAGCCTTCAAACAGCTCATCTTTTTTCATGTGACTAATCTTCATATTCTTCCTCATCTTCTTGGAAATGGAGTAGATCAAGCGCAGGCTCACCTTCTGATAACTCAATGTGACGGAGCGTCCGCTCAATAGCTGTAGTGCGACGGTTTAATAATTCATCAATATTGCCAGAGGCATGTTGGAGATGTTTTTGTGCCTTGACCAGAATGCCACCAAACTTGCCAAACTCGGTCTTGACACTAGCAAGAGTCTTGCTAATATGGTCAGCACTTTTTTGGATATTGAGGGTTTTGAAGCCAACGGATAGGGAATTGAGGAGGGCTGATAAGGTACTTGGACCTGCGACAATAATCTGCTCCTCCCGTCTCAAATCATCAAAGAAGACCGGATTGCGGACAATCTCTGAGTAGAGACCTTCTGTCGGAACAAACAAAACTCCAAAATTGGTTGTCCGAGGCGGTGCTAGATACTTGCTCTTGATATCCTTGGCAAAACGCTTGACGCTGGCTAGGAGTGACTTGCGACAGCGTTCAATCTCGTCCTTGTCACCTGCTTCATAGGCTTCTTCTAGACGGTAATAATCTGCCAGTGGAAACTTAGAGTCAATTGGTAGGTATACATATTCCTGGTCGCCTTGTCCAGGTAACTTGATGGCATACTCCACTCGTTCACTGGAGTTTTCAACCGTTGCATATTCTCGTTCATACTGGGCAGGAGTCATGATGTCTTCGATGATTTGCCCCAGTTGCAATTCACCCAGAATTCCTCGCGTCTTGGTCCCAGAGAGAACCTTATTGAGAGCACCAACATCGCGGGCAACTGTCTGCATTTCTCCTAGACCACGATTGACAGATTCTAGTTGCTTGGAAACTGTCTCAAAGGAAGCCTGCAAGCGTGTCTGTAAGGTCTTTTCCAACTTTTCCTCGACCGTCTGGCGCATTTGTTCCAAACGTTGCTCATTTGATTCCTGCAGGGCTTGGAGGCGTTGGTCAGTCTTGTCTCTAGTTTGCAAGAGATTATCTGTCATTTCTTGACGGACTTGAGCCAGACCTTGGTGCAATTCTATTCGCACTTCTTGCAGGCGATTGCTGACAGCCACTTCCAAATCTTTTTGATCCAGCTGGCTGGCTTGTCTGGCTTGTTCAAAACGATAATCCAACTGATCTGATAAATGATCTGCCTGATCCTCCAAGCTCTTACTTAGGTGTTTCTCCTGCTTATCCTGCCTTTGCCAAATGAGAAAAAGCCCAGCTAGATTAGCAATTAATAATAGAACAAGTAAACTTTCCATCCTACCTCCTGTCATTGCTATGCAGTACGACCACATAGCCATCTGGGCAAGTCACCGACACTTCCCTATCTATATATTCGTTAGAAGCGTACACTTTTTTAAAGAAAAAATTTTCCTCTGTTAACTCATACTTGGCACCGAGAATGGTCAGCTGACTATCCCGAACTGGCATAAAGGCTAGGTAGTCATAGTCTGAACGCGGTTCAAGCTGACTGGTCCCTTCTGGGCAATAGGTAATCAAGTTTTGTCCATCCTCAATCGCTATCTGACGCATATAGGGTGCCAACTTAGGATTGCTAGGTAGAAAGACGTTAGCCAGCATGTGATCAATACGGCCACCCAAAGCACCGAAAATAGTAACCTGAGCCTGAGGATTTTTCTCAAAAATAGTCAAGAGAGCCAATTCCAGATCTGTATCATCCTTTTCTGGTCGGGCTTGGACAAAATACTGGGCACGTTTTTGAATCACCTGTCGCTCTTCTTCCGTCACAGAATCAAAATCCCCAACTGCTAGAGCAAGAGGCAAGTCTTCTTCCAAGACCCAGAGCGAGCCTCGATCCACACCGACAAAGCTATCAAAGTCCGTCCGATAATGACCGCGGTCTCCGCCAGCAAAAACAGCAACCCTAGTCCAGTTGTTTTCTGAGAGTTTGTACTCGCTCATTGACATCTCCCTTAAAGACATAGGAACCTGCTACAAAAACGGTCGCACCAGCTTCTTTGGCTTGGGCAATAGTTTGATCATCAATCCCGCCATCCACTTCAATCTCAAAGTTCAAGCCTTTTTCCTTACGAAGTGCAACCAACTCACGAACCTTATCCATGGTCTCTGGTAGAAAGGCTTGCCCACCGAAGCCTGGGTTAACTGTCATGACTAAGACTTGGTCAACTAGGTGAAGCACGTGCTTAATCGCTTCAACAGGCGTACCAGGGTTAATGACAATCGAAGGTTTAACACCGAGTGAACGAATTTTTTGGATGGCACCATGAATATGAGGCGTTGCTTCTACATGGATACTGATGATGTCTGCACCTGCGCGCGCAAAGTCTTCTAAGTGGTGTTCAGGATTCGCCACCATCAAGTGGCAGTCAAAGACCATCTTACTATGAGGACGAAGAGCTTCGACCACACCTGCACCAAAACTGATTTGTGGTACAAAGTGACCATCCATGATATCGATATGGGCATACTCTGCCCCAGTTGCTTCTAGACGTTTGATTTCACGTTCAAAGTTGGCATAATCTGCTGCCAGAATTGACGGAGCAATCTTGTATTGAGACATAGGTTTCTCCTTATTTTGGAATTTTTTTGCTGACTTTTTTATAGGTTTCTCTGCGATTTTCAATCTCGCTGAGGAATTGCAGGTAATTATCAAAACGGAAGGACGCAATGATACCCTCTTCAACAGCCGGCTTAACTGCGCAAGACGGCTCATGGGTATGGGTACAAGTGCGGAATTTACAGTCTCGACTAACAGTAGCAATCTCTGGGAAAGCCTGATTGAGGTCTTCAGCCGTTGTTACTTCATAATCCAATGATGAAAAACCTGGTGTGTCTGCGATTTTACCTCCATTGAGATTATAAAAACTAACTGCTCGAGTAGTGTGGCGCCCGCGACCCAGACTGTCTGAAATTTCTCCTGTTTCAAGATTGAGGTCTGGTGCGATTTTATTGAGAAGAGTTGATTTCCCAACACCTGTCTGCCCCATAAAGACTGTAACCTTGCCTGTTAACAAAGGCAGGAGTTCCTCTTTACTGGTCACAAAGTCATAGCCGATGTCACCATAAGTCTGTTCATAAAAATCCAGTTCTCCTCTATCTTCCAACAAATCCATTTTAGAAATATAGACGATGGGATGGATGCCCTTATGCTCCAAAAGAACCAAGAAGCGATCCAGCAAATTGCTGTTAAAATCAGGTTCCTTGACAGACATGATTACCACAGCTTGGTCAATATTGACAATAGGCGGACGAACCAGACTGTTTTTCCGTTCGTGAATCTTGAGGATATAGCCTTCTGAATTTTCCTCGGCAGAAAAATCTACCCAATCCCCAACGTAGGGGGTATGGCCTTTTTTACGGAAATTCCCACGCGCACGTGTCTGATAAACCTGACCATCACTCTCCACATAGTAGAAACCTGCCAAGGCTTTAATGATTTGTCCCTGCATCTTAGAGTCCTTGCCCTTTAAGTGCGTCTGCTAGACTGGCAAACTCTGCCAAGCTGAGAGCTTCCCCACGAACACTCGGTGACAAACCTGCTTGGTCCAAGGCCTTGGTCAGCTTATCCTTGACTTCTTCAGTCTTGCCAAAGTAACCTGTCAAATTATTCCACAAGGTCTTACGGCGATGGGTGAAACTTGCCTTGGAAACCTTAAAGAAGAAGTTCTCATCTTCTACTGCTACGGCTGGATCTGGACGACGCACCATTTTCAAAATGGCTGAGTCCACATTTGGCGCTGGCACAAAGACCGTACGAGGCACGATAAAGGCAACCTTGGCTGTCATGTAATACTGCACCGCAATCGACAAGCTACCGTAAGCCTTGGTGTTAGGTTGGGCTGAGATACGATCCGCCACTTCTTTTTGCATCATGACCACAAACTCACTAAAAGGAATGCCACTCTCAATCAAGTGCATGAGAATAGGCGTCGTGATGTAGTAAGGCAAGTTGGCTACTACCTTAATTGGCAGGTCAGGGTTTTTAAAATTCTGGATATGTTGTGCCAAATCGACCTTGAGAATGTCCTCGTTAACCACTGTTACATTATCAAAATCACGTAGGGTATCTGCCAAAATCGGTACCAAACGGTGGTCAATTTCAAAGGCCATGACTTGAGCTGCACGCTCAGCCAAAAACTCCGTCAAAGCACCAATCCCTGGACCGATTTCGATAACATTGACCTGGTCATCAATTTCAGCCGTATCCACGATTTTTTGAAGGATATTGGTATCCGTCAAGAAATTTTGCCCGAAGGATTTTTTAAAGGTAAAACCGTGACGCTCCAGCACTGCCTTTGTCACGCTATAATCTGCAATTCTCATCTATTCTCTTTTCTATTATCTGTTACTTCTATTGTAACACATTCCCCTTGTATTTTGGGGGTGAAAATCATACCAAAAAACTATCTTTCCTCATGAAGAAAGATAGTCTTGGAAATCTTTAAAGGGGGACTTAGCGTTTCTCTCGAAACATACGTTCAAAAAAATCAGCTTCCTGATAACTTCGATTTTCGGGTAGGGTCAAATCTACATCCTCCTCCACATCATCCACTGTCAGTTCAACCGTTTGAGGTAAATTTTTCAAACGATAATGCTTTTGTCTTTGACCTTCAATACTAGCAAAATCAAGCAAATACCCATTCACTCGGATTTGAACCAAAAGGAGATGATTGGTCATATTTTCCATGATGAGAATATCTTCCAAACCACCTCTGGCACTAGGATAATCAGATACCCTGCGAATACGGATTTTTTCACACATGAGCAAGCTCCCTCATATCAATGATTTCATCGGCCTTATTCCAGACTAGGGGATTATGGGTCGCAATGATGATCATTCGATTTTCATCTTTCAAGTCCACCAAGAGATTCATAACCTCCTCTGAATTTTCAGGATCAAGAGCTGCTGTTGGTTCATCTGCCAAAATCAAGGGTGGATTTTTCAAAATAGTCTTCGCAAGGGCAACTCGTTGGGCTTCTCCCCCAGATAAAGTATAAATTTTTTGTTCCAAATCCAAATATCCTAGATTAACTTTTTCTAAAGCCTCCACTTGCCTTTCCAAACGTTCTACTTTTGAGATTTTCTGACCAACAAAGCCCAAATCCAAATTCTCTTTGATTGATTGGTTTTCTAAAAGGCCAAAATTTTGAAAGAGATAGCCCATCTGGTCTCGAAAATACTCACGAGTGGGAATGGTTTTTAAATCTTTCCCCTGATAGAGAACACTTCCTCCATCTATCTTTTCTAGCTTTCCTAAGATATTCAGCAGAGTCGTCTTTCCGCTTCCACTCTTTCCGATTAAGGCATAAACCTTGCCCTTCTCCATCTTGAGATTTAAACCAGAGAAAATCGCTCGGTCATTAAATTTCTTTTCCAATCCTTGAATATCAATCATCTTATTTTCCTTTCAATACTGCCATGCTACCAGCTTCTTCCTTTTTATCCTGCCTTACTAAAATCACGAGGGCGTTAAGCGTAAACAAAGCTACCACTAGAGCGCTAATCAAGCTATCTCCTGTCAAAACACTAGATAGGACTAGGCCAAGCAAGAGAACTCCTCCTTGCGCCAGTAAATACTTGCCATGAAGCTCATAGATTGTCATACCAGAAAGACGTTTAATCATGATCTCCCGTCTAAACTGCTCAAAATAGAGAAGATTCATGGAATCAAATAACAAGATAGCCGTAGACAGGGTCAAAATCGTCCCAATAAGGAGAGAGTAAAACTCCATCCGTTTGTCATTTAGTACCTTGGCAAAAAATAGCTGACTTTTTACCAAATAAGAGACCTTGTGATACAGACCTTGCTCTTTTAGAGCTGTGATACTGTCTCCATATCGATCTAGTTTCAAGGAACTATTAGCCGTAGTTCCCCACAACATCCCTGCAACAGGTCTTGTTCCAGTCGCTTGCGGCGTTAAAACTACAATAATCGGATCTTTTAGGTATTGACGTGTCGTCTTGTACCCATCGTTATAGAGGAAATGTTCCTGTCCTGTTTCTGTAAAAGCTAGCGTTACCTGTGGGAGATAGTGTTTCTGACTCGTCGCCTCTACACTTTCAGATGAAAAATTTTGCAGGTAATCTGTAAATAAGCCTTGATAGTAGGCAGACTGCTCTCGCAAGCTCTCAGGCAAGATCAGCCCAAACTCTCCCTCAAACAAGTTTTGCATCTTGTCCATAAACTCTGAAGAAACGGTAATCTTTTCTTCTATCAGATAGCGCGGTGAGACATAGATAACATTCCCTGACGGTGTATAGTCACTGAGTCGATTGCCATCTAGATCCACTTCTGCTCCATCTGAGAAATTGTCAACATTGCTCATGATATAAAAAGAGTCTGTATTGGCTAACCGTTCTTCAGTAAATGTCTGCCACTCACGATTATCCTTACGCATTCCTTCTTCATCGGCAAATGCACTAGACCAACCAAAGGATAGACGGTAACGGTCTGAGGACTGGCTCCATTTATCGCTAGCCTTCTCCATCTCCTGCATTTCACGGTAGTGGGGTAGGAGAGCAGTCGCACTCGAGCCGACTACCAACACGGCCAAGAGTTGCCCCACCATCATCAATGTCAGCATACGTTTGAGAGGGAGTTTCCCTTTCAATAGATCCACCAAACTATTTTCCTGTAAACCAAGTAGATACACGACACTTAGTAAGGTAGAAATCCCGGCCAGGATCAATCCATAAAATAGAAGAGCAATGATGACCAGTTGCACCGTTGCCATAAACAAGGCACCTTGATACCAGAGAATCCCCAATCCCAAAAGACTGGATACCAGCACTGAGCAGATAAGCTGTCTCACATCTTCTAACACCGGTCTGAGAGCCACCCCAAACAAGCTCTCACCAGCGATTAAGCGAATCCCTGCCTGACGAAGGGACTTGATCCGATAAATCAGGGTCAGACTCATAAAAGTCAGCAGAAAAATAGCTAGACTCAGTAGCCCCATTGGGGTAGCAGCCAAGAGGACGACCATCGAAAATGACTCTGTTCTATTCGAGACAACACCATTATAACCCAGTTCTTGCAGGGCGGTCTGTAAGCTCACTCCATCCAGACTCCCTGACACAATCAAGTAAGAACCTAATAAATCACTCGTTTCTGCACTCTCCTCGGAGGAAATGGTCAAACCTTCTGGAAGTTCTCCCTCACCATAAGTAGCATAGGTAAAGCGTGTTTCTCCAGCTTCATTTGGCTCAACGATCCGACGGGCGATGAGACTATTGTGCTCTACTGCCAAGTTACTCAAAGCCTCTGTCACCTCTTCGCGACCAGCTACTGGCTGGTCTAGCCCAGTACCCATCACGTCAACAGAGGGATAGTTACCAAATAAAATCTCTTCTCGATGGTCAACAGAATTTATCACCATATAAAGCGATACCAATACCATTGAAATCAAAATAAATAAGCGTTTCATCATTTCCTCCAAAAAGTTACTTGGTCACTTAGTGAGAAGATGACCAAGTAAAGCATCGTTATCAATTCACCCAGAAATATTTTTACTTTCTCGTGTGTAATTTTTAATAATTATAATAGAAACTTACTTGCTCGGCCCACGCAGTACGAATCCAAGCTCGAGATGTTCCCCCTGCATTAGCATATCCCTTATCAGATGAACTATTCCATCTGCTGGAAACCGTTGAACTATGGTATTTTGACGGGTGATAGTAGTTTGAGTACGCACCGCCGTTAGCTGAACCATACGTCCAAACACCACCACCTGGATACTTAACCGCGGCCGATACTACTGCTACACTTCCACCTAATGTTGCTGCAATGCTCGCTACAAGAGCTAATTTTTTAACTGTTTGTTTCATATTGATACTCCTCTATTTTTGATTACAAGATTGCTGAGTTACTTGCTCCTCTTTCCATTATCAACGTTGATACTATTATATTACCAAATGATACTCTAAAATTATTTGTTTTTTCTAAATTGTCAAAATAGCACCCTGAAATGAACTTTTATAGTCATTATACTCCATATTTATCACACTATCAAGGACATCAATGTCCTTAAAATCTAACTATTTCATATTATTTTTAGCTTATATCTAAAAAAACAGTTCTAAAGACGAACTTTAGAACTGTTTTGATACGAGGACAAGGACATTTTTGTCATTGCTTCACGATATTTATAAATATTTTTTTACATCCTCTTGCCATTCCTCTGTCAATTTCTTTACTAGAAATTCATCTCCAATTAGCTGCGCAAATGTTTTTGAAGACTGATAAAATGATTCAGCTAAACTAAAATCTCTTTCTTCTCTTAATGCTTGCTTCCACAAAAACATAAATACAAGGGGTTTCTTTTGATAATCTTGAGTTTTATCCATAATTTCTTGTAAACACGATAGATAATCATTAAAGCAATCAGTCGCTCCTACCTTTTCAAGACAACACATTCCTGAAATAAGAGTATCTCTAATTATAAAGTAATTCTCTATTTGAGTTACCTTCTTCTGTTCCAAAAGAAGGAACATTATCTTTTCGATTTGATTCACAAATTTTGCAAGATCTTTTCTAATGAGCATTTGATAAAAAAACAAACGAATCAACAACATATCATTTATTGAATAGGCTTCTTTTTCTATAATCTCGGGCATATGTTCCTCAAGTATTAACTCTGCATATTCAGGCCTTCTAGTTCTAGAAGTATCCAAACATGCCTGCAATACTTCACATGCTAATTGTTCTTCTTTAGGAAGATTATCAAAGTATGTTTTATAAATCTCTTCCAAACACGCTTCTTTCTTATCGTACTCCTCTTCTTTACCATAGATTGGTTCACGTAAAATCTGGTATTTCAATTCTAAATAAGCAGAAGGAAGAGCTGAAAAATCCGGCATAAGGCTATAAGCTGGAACTCCTAACCGGCGAGCAATATAGTCTAACTTCGGCAAACTTGGTTGCGAAGCTCCACTTTCAATTCGCGATAGTTGACGAACCGTCAGTTCTTGCTCATCTCCACAAAAATCTGGACGACTAATTCCTTTTTCTATCCGAATCTCTTTAATTTTTTGACCAATTAACATCAGACGCCTCCTCTTCTACCTACTTCGAAAAATACTGTGAAACTTAAAAAATTGTAACAGCTACATCTTTCTTACTCATAAGATTTCATGGCTTCTTCCACTTCTGCCAAGGTGACTCCAAACAACTCTAGGCGTTTGAGGAGTTGCTTGCCGTTGGAATAGCCAATTCGGAGAGCTTCTCCTAGATATTCTCTTCGCTTACGGCTATCTGCTCCTGCTAGAAAACCAAGACGAATCAAGTCGCTACGACTAATGTCAAACTGGCTCTCATGTTCAAATTGTTCTGTCACCTGATCTAGAGCCGTTTTCAGGTCTTCATAGCTGGCATGTTCAATTCCCAGAGAACGCCCCTTTGTCTTGGACTTGGGAACAGCTTCATCTCGTTTGAGGAAGGCGTGCTGAACTGTTGGAATGGCCGTCATAATCATGCGACGAATCCGCTCCCCATTAAAATCCGGGTCTGTAAAAACAATGACTCCATGACGTTGGTGCAGGCGCTGAATTCGCTCTAAATCCTGGTCATTGATGGCAGAACCTCGAGTCTCGTAGGTCTCTACATCGAAATAACGTTTGAGATTGGCCGTGTCATCGCGACCTTCAACCACGATGACTTGGGAAATTTTTTCTTTCATTACTTGTTGTCCAATCCAAAAATGCGCTCTGCATTTGCAGTCGTTGCCGCCGCTAGCTCTTCTGTCGTCATACCACGCAAATCCGCGATAAAATCTACTACATAGCGAGTGTAGGCTGTTTTGTTTTCACGACCACGTTTAGGAACAGGAGCCAAGTAAGGCGCATCCGTCTCCACCAAAATCTTGTCCAAAGGAAGTTCTCTAGCCGCCTCTTGGATATCGGTTGCCTTCTTAAAAGTCACCACTCCTGAGAAGGAAATGGTCATACCAAGCGCGACAAACTTCTCTGCCCATTCAAGACTTCCTGAGAAAGAATGCATGATGCCACCACGAGAACCAACGCCCTCGCTCTTGATAATCTCATAGGTATCTTCCAGCGCATCACGGGTATGGACCACAAAAGGCAAACCCAAGTCCTTAGATAACTGAATCTGACGGCGAAAAACCTGCTCCTGCACCTCTTTTGACGCTGTCATCCAATGGTAGTCCAAACCAATCTCACCCAAGGCAACAATCTTGGGATGTTTGAGTTTATCAAGCAAGTAGTCTTCAATCTCCTCTGTATAAGTCCCTGCCTCTGTCGGATGCCAACCTATTGTCGCATAGAGTTGGTCGTACTCATCCACCAACTCCAAAGCACGCTCAATCGTCGGTTTATCAAAACCAACAATATTCATCTGCGTCACACCCATCTCCGCAGCCAAGGCAATTTCTTCTGCCTCACGACCAGCAAATTCTTCTACATTCAAGTGTGTATGTGTATCAAAAATCATCTCTTCTAACCTCGTTTTCTATCTTCTATTATACCAAAAAAGAGGAGGGGCACCCAATTTTTCGGTTTCCCTCCTCTCTTCTATAGAGAGCTATTCTGCTATCTTTTCTACTCGATATTGCCCATCTCCTGTTCCACAGTTAGAGACGGAAGAGATTGGCTATATTGATAGAACATCCCTATTCATCTAATACTCTTCGAAAATCAAATTCAAACCGTGTCAACGTCGCCTTGCCGTACTCAAGTACAGCCTACGGCTAGTTTCCTAGTTTGCTCTTTGATTTTCATTGAGTATAAAATATGTGATTATCTTGGGTTCTCACTTCTCTCACCCATCACTAGGATTGATGATTTCTCCAAATCCCCCTTATAATCTAACTTTAAGTAGAGAATATAACTTTCTAGCTGTCCTATTTTCTACGTCTAGCCTTTCTTCCTAGCAAAGCAAAACCACTGGTTGCCGCCACTAGACCAAGACTAGCAAGTGCTGCGCTTGATGCTGAACCTGTGTTAGGTAATTGTTTGCCAGCAGGTGACTGGTAGGTAACATCTTGCATTGTTCCTGCAGTTGCTTGCGGTGCACTTGTTGCCTGAGGCGCAGCATTAGGAGCCACTGGTTTCTTAGGAACTGTAACACTAGCAATTGCTTGCACTCCAATCGTTTCTGCTTCCTTCACATCTTCCACAGTTTTCGCATTTTCAATCTCTTTGAGAGCTGCTTGTTTTTCTGCTTCCACTCTTGCTAAAAGTTCTGCTTTTTCTTTATCAGAAAGCGGTGCACCATTGATTTCATCCTGCTTGTCCTTGGCAGCTTTTTCAATGACATTTTTAGCTGATTCTTTTGCATTTGCTAATTGCTTAGAAGCTTGTGATTGAGCTGGGATTTGTGAACCTGTGTTAGCTGGTTCGCCTGCATTGCTACCACCGCCTGCATTCGCATTAGCATCTGAGCTTCCAGTATTCCCTCCGTTATCTCCACCTGGTGTTGATTCTGGAGTATATTCTGGTGTCGTTTCTTGAGTTACAGATTCACCTTTTGCAAATTGTTGAACTGTATCTTTTCCTAGAATTGTCACTACTGAACCATCTGGGAATGTGATTGTCGCTGTGCCATCTCCGGCTACATTGATTGTCGCTCCATCTAATGCTGAACCATTTGCTTGTAAAATAGCAACCTTAACTTTTTCTTTTTCTTCATCTGTTAAATGAGTTATATCTTTTACATCTACTCTTTGAGCAGGCGCTTTAACAGTTGATTTTTCAGCAGCTGGTTTAGTGCTATCTTGTGCTTTTGGATCTTGTGCTACCAATTGATTTCCTGGAATTGTAACAGCTGAACCATCTTTAAAGACGATTGTCGCTGTGCCATCTCCGGCTACTTCTACATTCACATCGCTTCCGAATCCATTTGCTTCTACTACAGCTTTTTTAACAGCTTCTTTTTCTGCATCTGTTAATCTTGTAGCCTCTGCTACTTTTGTAGGGTTAGCTGGGATGATTACTTTTGTCTTCTCTGCGATTGTTGGTTGCTCTTGTGTTGAAGTTTCCTCTTTTTGAACTACTAGACTTGTTCCTGGAATTGTATTTACTGAACCGTCTGAGTATGTCAATGTCGCTGTTCCATCTTTAGATACCTTAACAGCTGTCGCCGCTGGGTTGGCTACTTGTACTTTAGCTGTTACTGCAGCTTGTTCCTCAGGTGTTAAGCTATGAGCATTTCCAACTTCTGTAGTTGCTGGCACCACAGCTGGATTTTGCGCAGCTTGTGTTGCAACTTCATTTTCAGTATCTTTGGCTACTACTAGACTTGTTCCTGGAATTGTGTTTACTGAACCATCTGAGTATGTCAATGTCGCTGTTCCATCTTTAGATACCTTAACAGCTGTCGCCGCTGGATTTGCTTCTTTAACCTTAGCTGCTACTGTATCTTGCTCCGCCTGTGTCAAGTTGTGAGTATTTTCAACAGGTACAAAGTTTCCTGGAATTTGCGCTGGGTTCTTCTCTGCATCTGTCTGAACTTTTGGAGTTTCTTGTTTACTTCCTTTTTCAACAAGTTTATCCCCTGTTATTGTATCTACAGATTTATCTGGATAGGTGATGACTACTGTTCCATCAGGTCTTACTTCTACTGTAGTTCCTGCTGGGAAGTTATTCGCACCTTCAACTGCTTTTTTAACCGCAGCTTGTTCTTCTGGTGTTAACTTCGTAGTATTTCCTACTTGTGTTCTTTCTGGGATAACTGGCTCGGTTCTAGAAGCAATTGTTCCAGTTTCTTTCTTAGCTGGTGTTGCTAATTTATCTTTAGAAATAGTATCACTTGAACCATCTTTATATGTGATAACAGCTGTTCCATCTGGTTTGACTTCTACTGTTGTTCCATCTGGGAATGTGTTCGCACCTTCGATGTTTTGACGAACTTGTTCTCTTTCTTTATCTGAAAGTTTTGCTGGATTTTCCACTTCCACTTTGTTTTCAGGAACTTTCGGTTCGAATTTAGATGCAATAGAGCCCTCTGGTTGAACTTCATTTATCTTATGAATACCAGCTTCTTTCGCCGCATTGATTTCATCTTTAGATTGACCTTTATTGATGTCTTCAATCGCTTTATCTTTGGCCTTATTGATTTCTTCGATAGCTTTTTGTTTCGCTTCGTCTGATAAATCTTTATTGTTCTTGATTTCGTCAATGCGTTTTTGAGCTTCTTCTAGTATCTCAGCTTTTGCTTTCGCTTTTTCTTCATCAAGGTTTGTTACATCTGGTTTCTTAACTTCTGTATCAGCTTTTGGATCATATTTTTCAATATTTTCTTTTGCTTGATCTGCAATTTGCTTAGCTGTTCCTGCTGATGATGCTTCGTCAATAGCTTTGTTTGCTTCATCTTTAGCTTTATTGATTGCTTCTTCAGCTTTTTGTTTTTGCTCTTCAGTTAAACCTGTATCCTTCTTGATTTCAGTGATTTTAGCTTTGGCAGCTTCTTCTACTTGTTTTTTAGCATCTTCTTTCGCCTTAGCAAGATCGTTATCTTTATCAGCTGTATCTAAGGAATCAACTACTTCAACCGGTACTTTCACAGTTACTTTGTTACCATCCGCGAGCGTTACTTCCACTTCTGCTTCTTTAGTTCCTGTTTCAGTTGTAGTTGGTTTAGAAATAACTTTCGCTGTTACTCCATCAGCTAGTGCTAATTGTTTTAGGATTTCTTCGTCAGTTAAGTCTTTACCTTTTTCTACAGTTACTTTTCCGGATACTAAAGCAGTTTGTAAGTCTAACTCTGGCTTGAAGACATTTGTTGATTGACCTTTAGCAGTTTGTGGATTATAAACATCTGCGATTGCTTTTTTACCTTCTTCTGTCGCTTTCGCTATTTCTTCAGATGTTTTCGCATTATTAATCTTTTCTTCTGCAGCTTTCTTAACTTCATCTACTTTGGCTTTCAAGTCTTCTTTTTCTTTATCAGTTAGAGTAGTATCTCCTCCGATTTCACCTTTTTCCGCGTTAGCTGCTTCTGTTAAGTCAGCTTTGGCTTTTTCCTTATCAGTAGCTTTTCTTACAGGTACTTCGATTTCATCTTTTGATCCATCTGGATATGTAACTTCTACTACAACTACTTTCTTACCTGCATTCGCTCCTGTTCCATCCACGATTGCTCCGTCATTTTTAACTTGTTTGTCTGTCGGTTGTGGTTGTCCTTCTGGTACTACTACTGCATCTGTAATTGCTTTTTTGTCTGCTTCCGCTACTTGTTTGTCTTTAGATGGATCTACGCTTACTGGCACTTCTCCTGCTGTGATTTCTTCTTTCACTTTTGGAGTCGCTTTGTCTGCATCTTTTTCTTTTCTCACTGGTACTTCGATTTCATCTTTTGATCCGTCACCATAAGTAACTTCTACGACAACTACTTTCTTACCTGCATTCGCTCCTGTTCCAGCCACGATTGTTCCGTCATTTTTAACTTGTTTGTCTGCCGGTTGTGGTTGTCCTTCTGGTACTACTACAGCTTCTGTAATTGCTTTTTTATCTGCTTCAGCTACTTTTTTATCTGTAGCCGGATCGACACTTACTGGTACTTCTCCTGCTGTGATTTCTTCTTTCACTTTTGGAGTTGCTTTTGCAGCATCAGTCCCTTCTACTGGTACTTCCACTACATCTTTACTTCCGTCTGCGTAGGTTACTTCTACTTTAACTACTGGTTTACCTGTGTTGTTCGCGCCACCATTGGCTGTTTGGTCTGTTCCAGCTACTACTTTTCCACCGTCAACTAATTCTTTTGTTGGTTCTGCTTGTCCTGCTGGTACTGTTACTTTTACAGCGTCTTTGATTGCTTTCACATCTTCTGCTTTTGTAATAGTATCATTTACCTTAGGTGTTTCGCTTAGTTTCGCTGTATCCGCTGTCGGTGTTGTTGTCGCTGCAGTGTTCCCTTCTACTGGGACTTCTACTACATCTTTACTTCCATCAGCGTATGTTACTTCTACTTTAACTACTGGTTTTCCTGTGTTATTTGCTCCACCGTTTGCACTTTGGTCTGTTCCAGCTACTACTTTTCCACCATCAACTAATTCTTTTGTTGGTTCTGCTTGTCCTGCTGGTACTGTTACTTTTACTGCATCTTTGATTGCTTTCACATCTTCTGCTTTTGTAACAATGTCATTTACCTTAGGTGTTTCGCTTAGTTTTGCTGTATCCGCTGTCGGTGTTGTTGTCGCTGCAGTGTTCCCTTCTACTGGGACTTCTACTACATCTTTGCTTCCGTCTGCGTAGGTTACTTCTACTTTAACTACTGGCTTACCTGTGTTGTTCGCGCCACCATTGGCTGTTTGGTCTGTTCCAGCTACTACTTTTCCACCATCAACTAATTCTTTTGTTGGTTCTGCTTGTCCTGCTGGTACTATTACTTTTACAGCGTCTTTGATCGCTTTTACATCTTCTGGTTTTGTAATAGTGTCATTTTCTTTTGGTGTTTCGCTTAGTTTCGCTGTGTCTACTGTCGGTGTTGTTGTCGCTGCAGTGTTGCCTTCTACCGGCACTTCTACTACATCTTTACTTCCGTCAGCGTATGTTACTTCTACTTTAACTACTGGTTTTCCTGTGTTATTTGCTCCACCGTTTGCACTTTGGTCTGTTCCAGCTACTACTTTACCATTATCAACTAATGATTTTGTTGGTTCTTTTTGTCCTGCTGGTACTGTTACTTTTACTGCATCTTTGATTGCTTTTACATCTTCTGGTTTTGTAATAGTGTCATTTACCTTAGGTGTTTCGCTTAGTTTCGCTGTGTCTACTGTTGGTGTTGTTGTCGCTGCAGTGTTGCCTTCTACTGGCACTTCTACTACATCTTTGCTTCCGTCTCCGTAGGTTACTTCTACTTTAACTACTGGTTTACCTGCGTTATTTGCTCCACCGTTTGCACTTTGGTCTGTACCTTCTACTACTTTTCCTTCGTCAAGTAATTTTTTATCTGTTACTTGTGTGCCTTCCGGTACTTTTACAGCATCTTTGATTGCTTTCACATCTTCTGCTTTTGTAACAATGTCATTTACCTTAGGTGTTTCGCTTAGTTTTGCTGTATCCGCTGTCGGTGTTGTTGTCGCTGCAGTGTTCCCTTCTACTGGGACGTCAACTGTTCTTGTAATACCATCATGAGTGACTGTTACTGGTACTACTTTCTTATCGCCTTTTTCTGCAATAGCTCCATACTCTACAGTATAAGTATCATCTAAAGCATTACCGTTTGCTGTTACTTTAGCTTTTACTGCATCTTTATCAGCTTCAGCTAATTCCGCATCTGCTTTAGGTTCTACAGAGATTTTTGCTGCTCCATCTTTCACTCCTAAAGTGAAGTCTTCCGCTTTACCTGATAATGCTAAACGTGCTTGTTTTAGTGTATCTAGTGCATTATCCACATCTGTTTGTGTAGCATCTGGATTATCATACACTTTTTGAGCATTTACTAAGGCATCATCATAAGCTTGTTTTTTAGCGCCATTTGCCTCTTTAGCATAAGCTGGTGATTTTTTAACAGCATCATCTGTGTTCAAGTCAATTTCTGCTTTCAAAGCATCTTTAGACACAGGTACAGCAACTTTTTCACCTGTAAGAGCTTCTATAGCTTTTGCTAGATTATCAATTAGAGTAGCTACTTCTGATGTACCCGCCGCATTTTCTGGTTCAGCTGTTGTTTTGTCAGCTACTTTTGAAGCAGCAGCATTTGCTGTGTCAAAAGCAGTTTTCTTATCTTTAGGAACATTAGGATTAGTATATTTATCAGAGGCTTTTACTTTTTCAGCTTCTGCTACTAATTTTTGTAGAGAATCCATTTTAGAATCTAAACCTTGAGCAATTGATACAATATTGTCTACTTCAGCTTTGTTTCCTGCAGCATCAACTTGTGTTTTTAATTCTGCTTTTTGTGCAGCATTTAAGTGTTCAAGCGCATCAATTTTTGCTTTTGCTGTATCACGATACGCTTTTACTTCCGCATCCTTCACAATATCTTCCAATTGATCTCTTGTTGTTGCTGCATCAATTTGTTTCTTATACTCATCTTTTTGAGCATCTGTTAGCCCAGGAACTTGATCAATTTTCTTCTTATACTCATCTTTTAAAGCATCTGTTTTAGCTTTTTCAGCATCATGAGCTTTTTTAGATTTTTGATTTTGTGCGTCTTCAATTACTTTCGTAATTGCTTCCTGGGTAGTAGCATTTTGAATTTGCTCTTTATACTGAGCTGCTGTTGGATTTTCTAAATATCCTGCTTGCCCACCATTTTTATCGATTTCATCAATAATGGCTTTAGCTTTTTCTTTTGTTTTTTCTAATGCTTTGTCTAAAACTTTATCGACAAGACCTTTTGTATGTTCAATAGGAGTAGCAGTCCCTTCAGTTGGGTCTGTCATTACTACCGCTGACACTTGATCTACTAGTTCTTTTTTCTCCGCTGTTGTTAAGTAAGGATTGTTATTAATTTTTTCCTTCACTTCACGTTTTTTAGCTTCTAATGCTCTCTCATTTTCACTATTTTTAGCAACAGCTTCTTCTACAACAGCATTGACACTTTCTTGAGTAGTCTTATCTTTTAGTTTTTCTTTAAATGCTTGTTTTTCTTTTGGAGATAAATAATTTAAGTTGTCAATTGCCGCTTCAGCATCCTTTTTAGCTAAATCTAGAGCGCTAGTTCCCTCTTTATAATAAAGATCTGAAGTTGGAATAGTGTATACTCCAGAGAATCCTGCATCTCTTGATAACATGACTGTAGAACTGTTTGGTGTAAACCCTATATGTGTTCCTATATTTTTGGCATTTGCTGTATTCTCATCATAGGCAAACCATTTATTCCCCTTGTCATCCTGAAGCGTTCCACCCTCGAAATCAAGTTCACTTTTACCACTATGATATTGTAAATTTTCTATTCCGATTCCATTTGCTTTTAAGAATGATTTAATAGCTGCTTTCTTTTCTTCTTCAGTTATTTGATCCATGTTTTTCACAGCTACTGGAGCAATATCATACTCATATCCACCACCTTGTCTATGCGTATTCGTTTCCGTTACTTTATAAACAAGCGATGTTCCTGGAATAACATCTCTAGTATTATCAGAATAAATAATTGTCGCTGTTCCATCATCACCTATAAGAATAGATTCTGTTTTTTCTTCACTCTTAAGGTTCTCTATTAATTTATTTTTCCCTGTTCTCGCTACCGAAGTTACATTTTCTTTATTTGCACTCCAAAGTCTATCTCTGACAATATTTTTTTCTGCTTCTGTAAGTTTATTTGTATCTTTTACTGCAACACGTGTTGGAACAGATGGTTCAAAAATTTCATTTAATTTATATAGACTTGGAACTGGCGCTAATACCGTTTTGTAATGTTGCATCATTCGAGCGATACCAACTCTGAACCCTGCTCCGAATTCTAAAGTACTACGATCATTACCAAATGTTGGATCGGCAACTTCATATACAGCTGTTATCGTAGCTCTTTCAATTCCTCCACGTTCCCAATCGACATACATCGTTTTTGTGTTTGTACGGAAACTCTCATAAATAGCTTGTTCATATGGATCATCTGAGATTCTTTCCCCAATATGATACCAAAACTTATTCGCAAAACTTCCGCTATATTCTCGGTAAGATTCACCTGTTGTTTCATTATAAGATTCCCACTTAGTATCATTACCGCGGAAATCAATTTCTCGATAAGCTCTATTGATGTCATCTTCTGTTTGGAAACGTGAATTAATCGAATTTGATAACGAACCGAATTTTTTATTTTTATTCCAGCTTTCCATTACATAAACTGGTCGTCCGTCATTTTTCTTTAATGTAATTTCTTTAGGTTCTTTTAATCCTATTGGTGTTGTGAACCAG
This sequence comes from bacterium, assembly GCA_905221065.1. Taxonomy (GTDB): domain Bacteria; phylum Bacillota; class Bacilli; order Lactobacillales; family Streptococcaceae; genus Streptococcus. The sequence continues at coordinate 23,281 of CAJNBS010000007.1, read as the reverse complement.
AAACGTGGACGGTGTCCTCCAAATCCAGCTACACTACTTCCGTCTGCTCCGCCGTTAAATGTATAAGTTACTTTAACAATTGGATTTTCTCGAGTATATTCTGACCAATCTACATCGATTCCAATTTCTTTATCTACATTTACTTTTGATCCGATTTCAATACCGTCTGCACTTTCAGGCGTTTCTCCAGAATTAGAATATAATGATACAATACCGTCCTCGCCATTTAATTGTTTAAATGCCGCATCTACAATGTTCGGATTTATAGCTACCCCAACTAAAGATGCCCCAATCAAACACGACGCTGCTCCAAAGCTAAACTTTCTAATCGAAAATTTTTCCACACGCTGCCACATCTGCTTAGAGCGTTTCTGAGTTCTCTTGTACTTCATTCTTTGATCTCCATTTTTTATTTTTATTTCCTCTTATTCAAAAAATCAATAAACTATAATACTATTTTATTATAATATATCCACTTTAGGTAATAAGAATCTACGTACATTATAGCATGAAATCCCCCCCCCCGTCCACTTTTAGCCTAATTTTTACTTTAATTAAAATATATAGAAATTTACCCTATTTGCTATTTTTTATTTATAATAGATTATACCGTTTTATGAATTTTAATTGATTTTTATCTAAGAATATAACATAATCCATTTGAGGTATCTCGAACTCTCACAAAACCATCATCTCTGCTTGACGATGCCCCTTCAAAGCAGTATAATAGCACTTATTGAAATTTTCAGAAAAGGAAAATACCATGTTTACAAAATTAAAACATACATTTATCGGTCGTCCTCTTAAGTCCTTAACAGAAGGTGAGGGAGGGCTGCTGGGAAAAATGCAGGCCTTGGCCATGTTGTCAAGTGACGCTCTATCTTCCATTGCCTATGGTCCTGAGCAAGTAGTCCTCGTCTTGGCTAGTCTCTCTCCACTTGCTATATGGTGGAGCCTTCCTATTGGCCTTTTTGTCCTCCTACTTCTAGCTAGTTTAACCGTTTCCTACCGTCAAATCATCCACGCCTATCCTCAGGGAGGAGGGGCCTATATGGTTACTCGAGAAAATCTATCGCCCGAGCTAGGCTTGATTGCTGGAGGTAGTCTGCTGGTTGACTACATGCTGACTGTGGCAGTATCGGTATCATCTGGAGCTGATGCTATCACAGCAGCCCTCCCTGCTCTCCATCCTTACAACCTCCACATCTCCATTTTTCTAGTTTGCTTGCTCATGCTCTTGAACTTACGGGGGCTGAAAGAATCTGCCAGTTCACTGATGTTTCCTGTCTATCTCTTTATCATCAGCACTGTCTTTCTATTGCTCTATGGAATCTTTCAACTAATGACAGGATCTCTCAGCTATCAGGCGACTTCTCCTATTGGACATGCCGTCCCGAGCCTGTCTATCGTTCTCATTCTAAGAGCCTTTACCAGTGGCTCTGCCTCTCTGACAGGAGTTGAAGCTATTTCAAATGCCGTTCCCTTTTTCAAGGCTCCGAAAGAAAAGAATGCTGCTCAGACCTTGACTATCATGTCACTGATTCTAGGATTTCTTTTTGCTGGTATTACCTTCCTAAACTACTGGATGGGGATTATGCCTCAACACGGAGAAACTATTCTTTCACAGATGGCTCAAGGCATCCTTGGTGATTCTTTCTTAGGTCACCTTGGCTATTATACCTTCCAATTCTCCACAGCCTTGATTTTGGCCGTAGCTGCAAATACCGGCTTTTCAGCCTTCCCTATGCTGGCCTACAATATGGCTAAAAACAAATATATGCCCCATCTCTTTATGGAAAAAGGAGACCGCCTAGGCTACTCTAATGGAATCTTAACTCTTGCCTTTGGGGCTATGATTCTTCTTCTCATTTTTAATGGCAATACCGAACGTTTGATTCCTCTTTATACTATCGGGGTCTTCGTTCCCTTTGCCCTTTCTCAGACTGGGATGATTCGCCATTGGAAAAAAGAAAAGGGGGCAAATTTCTTAAAACCTGCCCTTGCCAATATCCTTGGAGCTATCATTTGCTACGCTATCGTGCTGATCCTGCTCTTTTTCCGTCTCAGTGATATCTGGCCTTTCTTCCCGATTATTCTCGTACTCACCCTACTTTTCTTGGCTATTCACAGTCATTACCAAAAAGTGGCCCAACAATTGCGTCTTTATGAAGGAATCGAAAAACGTAACTACGATGGCAATCTGGTTCTCGTTCTAGTGGGAAATGTCACCCGCGTCAGCGTTGGAGCCATTAACTACGCTCAAAGTATCGGTGATGAAGTCTTAGCCATGCACATTTCTACTAAGGAAACAGCAGAGAAAGACCAGGAAATTCTCCAAGAATTTGCCGATTACTTCCCAACCATTACTCTGAAAAATATCAAGACCAGCTACCGTGACATCATCACGCCTACTGTCAAGTATGTCAAACGGATCTCTGAGGAAGCCCAGAAAAAGAACTATACAGTCACTGTCCTTGTACCCCAGTTTATCCCTAATAAACCTTGGCAAAATATTCTACACAATCAGATGAGTCTCAAACTCAAATACGCCCTTCGTTGGCACCAGGACGTCGTTGTCGCTAGCTACTCCTATCACTTAAAAGAATAAAGAAAGGGCCCTACCAGAATCAAGAAGCTCTGGTAGGGCCTTTTTCTGAATCCAGCCACTATGCTTAACTGAAAAGCGTGACTAGGAATACTATTGAATATGGTTAGCTAAATCTTCCTGAGCTTTTTTATTTGACTCAGCTTTTTCTTTTAGCCATTTTTCATAGAGTTCTTGGTACTGTTTAGCAGTGACTGGCTCTTTTTGCAATTCAACATATTTATAGTTGTCTGCATCTCCTTTGTGTCCAACAAATGAGAATGGTCCTGTAAACGGTACAGTCTTGCGGAAGATTGGATTGGCTCCACCACTTTGAACTGGTAGGAACAAGGCGCTATCTGTCAACCAAGCTTGGGCTTCAGCATATTTTTCATAGCGGGATTGAGTATCTGTGATTTCCGCATCAGCCTGATCCAAGAGTTTCTTGTAGTCAGAAAGACCAATCTTGTCCTTGACTTCCTTGTCTTTTCCTTCAGACAAGCCCATGTTTTTCAACTGAGAACCTGTTTCTGGATCAAGGATGGCTAGGTAAGTCTTAGGATCTGAGTAGTCTCCACCCCATCCTGAGATGTCGATATCATAGTCTTTTTGTTCTGCTGTATCTGCAAAGTAAGTTGCCTGGTCTTTTTCATCCGGAGAAAGTTGGATAACATCGATGACTACATTCTCCTTACCTAGAGTTTCTTCCACTGTTTGTTTGAAAGATCCGGCCTGTTGCACATCTAACTTAGCAGTCTGGTCAACTGGCATATCCAAATGAATTGGGAAGGTTACTCCCTGAGCTTGCAGGCTTTCTTTGGCCTTCGCAAATTTCTCTTTGGCCTTGTCAGGGTTCAAGAAGGCTTGCTTACCATCGTTTAGGTTGATATTTGCCCAATCTTTACCGTAGTTGACAATTTTTTCATTGACAATATCACCAAAGTTCTTATCGCCAACTTGGACAAAGTTACTTGGTGTAACCGTGTTACGCAAGATACGGTCTGCTCCATCTTCACCATTTGTCTGCGCTGCATAAGCATGACGGTCAAAAGCAAAGTTGATAGCCTGACGGAAATCTTTATTTTGCATAGCTGCGCGTGCATCTGTCTTTTCCTTATCAGACTGCTTCATAGTCTGCTTGTAGCTTTGACGATTGACGTTGAAAAGATAGTAGAAAGTAACTGAGTTTTGTGGTGTATAAGTAATCTTGTCCTCATTTCCCTTCTTGAGTTCAGCAAAGACTGAACTGGTTGGGAAAATACGACCGTCTGTATAGTTGCCTTCTAAGAATCCTCTTGCAATACTGTCTTGGTCAGATCCGTCAAAGAAAGAGAGTTTCACTTTCTCGATTTTAACATTGTCCTTATCCCAGTAATTAGGGTTTTTGTCAAATTCAATCAAAGATTTTGATGTGAAAGACTTAAACAAGTAAGGACCATTTGACAAGATACTTGATGGTGTCACACTTCCAAAGTCATCTCCCTTAGACTTCAAGAAAGCTTCATTTACAGGACTAAGAATACTTGCTGTTGTTTTAGAGTTCCAATAAGTCTCTGGTTGGATGAGGGTGTATTGGAGGGTGTAATCATCCACTGCCTTCACACCAACAGTTCCAAAATCAGATGATTTTCCTTCAACATAGTCTGCTAGACCCTTGATGGAGTCTTGTACCAAGTACAAGTTCTCAGCTTTTTTATCAGCAGCATACTTGAGACCAGTCACAAAGTCATAAGCCGTTACATCCGCATACTCTTCTCCTTCAGAAGTGTACCATTTAGCTCCCTGACGGATTTTATAAGTGTAGGTCAAACCATCTTTTGATACTGTCCATGACTCAGCCATAGATGGAATGAGATTGCCATACTGGTCATTTTCCAACAAGCCATCAATCAAGTTAGTTGTGATACTAGATGTAGAATCTCGTGTAGAGGTAATATAATCCAAGGTGTCTGGGTTATTGACAAAGATATAAGAGTAAGTCTTGTCTGCATTACTTGATTGAGATGATCCACATGCCGCTAGAGCTAGACCTGCTGTCAAAGCCATAGCTCCAAACAGCATAACTTTTGATTTCTTCATGATTATTCTCCATTTTTTTACAGTATGTGAAATATTATACACCATTTGAGCAAAAATATAAAGCCTTTTGTACTTTTTTACAAAAATAAAAATCAGTAGACTCGAGTTCCTACTGATTTTTGATATAGTTCGTTTGGATTATGCAGCCAAAACTTTGCGTCCTTTACGACGACGAGCTGCCAATACGCGACGACCGTTTTTAGTTGACATACGGTTACGGAATCCGTGTTTGCGCGCACGACGAAGTTTACTTGGTTGATAAGTACGTTTCACGATGAATACCTCCTCATAGATTTTGTATTCGTTTAGCCGGCTATAAAGTGATCAGTTACTAAACATACTTTACTATTCTATCTGATTCTTTCACTTTTGTCAATAGCTCTAGGCAAATGTTTCCAGCTTTTTCTAATGTAAGCCCTATCTACGATACTGTTTCAAGAAACGAGTCATCTTTTCTTGGATTTGGGCTAGTTCATCAACACGAGGAAGGTAAACGATACGGAAGTGGTCTGGTTCCTGCCAATTGAACCCGCGACCATGAACTAATAGAACCTTTTCCTGCTTCAAGAAATCAAGGACAAACTGCTCATCATCATCGATACGGTACATAGTGCGGTCGATTTTCGGGAAGATATAGAGCCCAGCCTTGGGTTTAACGGCAGATAAGCCTGGAATATCTTGAATAGCATTGTAGATGAAATTTCTTTGCTCATAGATTCGTCCACCAGGAAGGAGCAATTCATCGACTGACTGGTGACCTCCCAAGGAAGTTTGTACGACTTGTTGGGCCAAAACGTTAGAGCAAAGGCGCATATTGGACAACATATTGAGACCTTCGATATAGCCTTTAACATGTGTCTTAGGACCAGACAAGACCATCCACCCCACACGGAAACCAGCGATACGGTGAGATTTTGACAGACCATTCATGCTGACACAGAAGACATCTGGTGCCAAGCTCGCCACAGGCGTATGCACATGTCCATCCATGACCATGCGGTCATAGATTTCATCCGCAAAGATGATCAAATCGTTCTGACGGGCAATCTCAATAATCTCCAACAAGAGTTCCTTAGGATAAAGGGCTCCAGTTGGGTTGTTTGGATTGATAAGGACGATTGCCTTGGTATTGGAAGTGATTTTTGACTTGATGTCATCAATATCTGGGTACCATTCTGCAGCTTCATCACAGATATAGTGAACGGCATTTCCCCCAGCTAGGCTGACAGCGGCTGTCCAGAGAGGATAGTCTGGCATAGGCACCAAGACCTCGTCTCCATTATCTAAAAGCCCCTGCATGGACATGACAATCAACTCACTGACGCCATTTCCAAGGTAAATATCATCAATATCCACATTAGGGAATTTCTTCAATTGGCAATACTGCATGATGGCCTTACGGGCTGAGAAAATCCCTTTGGAGTCAGAATATCCTTCACTATCACGCGCATTCATAATCAAGTCATGAATGACTTCGTCTGGCGCTGTAAAGCCAAATTCTGCTGGATTTCCTGTATTCAAGCGTAAAATCTTTTCTCCGTTTGCTCGCATCCGCATGGCTTCTTCCAAAACAGGACCACGGATATCATAAGCAACATGTTCTAACTTACTAGACTTGTTATATTCTTTCATCTTGTTTCCTCAATTCATCGAGATAGTAACATTATACCACTAGAAAGAGAATGCGACAAGTTTGCTGAAATGTGTTACTAGGTGCGGATAGAAGAAAAACCTCGCTAAAAGCGAGGTCGAGACAATGGTGATAGCAGGTGTTTTGCCAAAAAATATCACATACCAAAAGATAAACCTAGAAAAAGCAGGCCTAAGAAGGAGTCATAAAGAAGATTGAACATGAGGAAAAGTCCCCATATCATCAAGTAATCCCAGCGACCACTTCTTTTTGCAACTAGGAATAATAGCAGATGGTAGAGTAGATGAAAGACTAAAAAGCCAATAAAACCTGGATAGAGAAGAGGAATTAACTTCTCTAATTGCCAGATCATGATCACTTCTACCAAGACAGAGGCTAGGATGATTCCATAATAAAGGAAATTTGATTTTTTTGCTTCTTGAAAAGAGTTTTTCATCATTCTCCCTCCCTTCACTTCTTTCCTGCTATCCTTTCTTTTATTTTATCATATATTTATATAGATTTAAAACGCTAACATTCTTTTGAAAAAATACTTTTTTTACTTTACTTCTATAGTGAAAAGGTTTACAATTATAGTAAGAAAATTTCAGGAGGTTTCATTATGGCACAACGTTACCAAAATATTATGGTCGCAATCGATGGTTCTAAGGAAGCGGACTTGGCTTTTGTCAAGGGAGTTCATTCTGCTCTACGAAACGACGCTAAACTCACCATCGCTCATGTCATTGACACACGCGCACTCCAAAGCGTATCCACCTTTGATGCTGAAGTTTACGAAGAACTCCAAGTCGACGCTGAAAGTCTGATGAAAGAGTACGAAAAACGCGCTAAAGATGCTGGTGTGACAGATGTTCATATCGTCATCGAAATGGGAAATCCAAAGACCCTACTTGCACGTACTATTCCAGATGCAGAAGAAGTGGACCTCATCCTCGTTGGCGCAACTGGTCTCAACGCCTTTGAACGCCTCTTGGTCGGTTCTTCATCTGAATACATCCTCCGCCATGCTAAGGTCGATTTGCTGGTTGTGAGAGAACAAGAAAAAACCTTATAATCACGAAGAAAAGGAGCACAGCGCTCCTTTTTGTATACTATTTATACTATTCAAACCACGTCAACGTCGCCTTGCCGTACATATGTGACTGACTTCGTCAGTTCTATCTGCAACCTCAAAACAGTGTTTTGAGCTGACTTCGTCAGTTTCATCTGCAACCTCAAAGCAGTGCTTTGAGCTGACTTCGTCAGTTCTATCTACAACCTCAAAGCAGTGCTTTGAGCAGCCTGCGGCTAGTTTCCTAGTCTTTCATTGAGTATTATTTCTCTCTTTATGGCGTTCATAAGCCTTGAGTTGGCGCTGCAGTTCCTTTTTAATAGCAGGCTCTGGAGCGTATTTTTCTTCCCAATCATCTGGTTTTAAGATTTTGTGGGTCACTGGATCAAAATGAGCCTTGCCATCTGGGAAAATTTTCCCCATATTGGCCTGATGGACAATGTCAAAAATACGTTCTGGGTCCACCCCCATCAAGACAAAACTACCGTAGGTGAAGTAGAGCGTGTCAATCAAGGCATCCACTTGCCCTACCAAATCTTGCTGGGCAGGTGTCTTCTTGGCTACTTTATCTGCTGCCTTATCAAGGGCCTGATGAAGTTGCGATAGAGCTTGACCAAAGTCCTCTTCAGAAGGACTGGCAGCTCGAACAAACTCCACCAATTCTTCTATTTTAAAGCCAGCCCTATGGGTTGCACCTTCTAAATCCCAAGCTCGAGGCTCTTCTTGGGTCCGTTCATCCATCATGTGGTGGAAGGTCTTGACCTTATTGAAATGATAGTCACGACTGACAAAGACTTTTTCTGAAGACAAAACACCGAAATGTTCCAAGGCCTTGTGGATTCCGTCTTGCTGATTGCTGGTCGTGATGTGTTTGGCCACTTCCTTTACACTGCTACTACCATTTCCCATAGCAACGGACATACCGACACCAGCCAGCATTTCAAGGTCGTTATCTGAGTCACCAAAGGCCATGACTTGGTTAAGGTCAAAGCCATATTCTTTCCCAACTCGGCGAATGCCTTCCAATTTTGAATTTCCCTGATTGATGACATCCGCTGCAAAAGGATTGCTACGTGTCAATTTCAAGTCTTCAAAATCAGCTGCTGCCTTCTCAGATTCTTCTGGCGTCATCAGCATCAAAACTTGGTAGATAGGCTGATTCATCAGATGAAGCAGGTCTTCTTCCTTTTGGGGAACAACCTTGCTGACCATACGATTAAAGGAATGACTCACCGTCCGGGTTAAAACAGAGGGAACGAAGCGACTGATTCGTTGAGAAAAAGAACCCAGACCAAAGGACATGATTTTAGAACCCAACATGGCATCCTTGGTCCCTAGGGCAATCTCCTTGCCCTCTTTTTTAGCATAGCTAATTAGATGGCGCAAATGCAACTTGGAAATTGGGCTCGTGAACAAGACCCTGTCTTTAGTAAAGATATACTGGCCATTGTAGGTTACCGCAAAATCCAAATCCAAATCGTCCATCAATTCCTTAACAAAAAAAGGTCCTCGTCCTGTTGCTACGCCAACCAGTACCCCTTGTTCTTTGACAATCTTAATCGCGTCCTTAGTGGATTTCAAAACACTCTTGCGATCGTTAACCAAGGTTCCATCGATATCAAAAAAAACAGCTTTGACTTCCATCCTATCCCAATCTCCCCTTTTGTGATACAATGATTATACCACATTTCAGAAAGAGTGAGTAAATCATGCCTAAGAAAATCCTTGTTTTACATACTGGTGGGACTATTTCCATGCAGGCCGATGCTTCTGGTGCTGTTGTGACCAGTTCAGATAATCCCATGAACCATGTGTCCAATCCTCTCGAAGGAATCCAAGTCCACTCCCTAGACTTTTTTAACCTACCAAGCCCCCATATCAAACCCAAGCATATGCTGGCCCTCTACCAAAAAATTAAAGAGGAAGCTGCTAACTACGATGGGGTGGTGATCACACACGGGACCGACACTTTGGAAGAAACAGCCTATTTCCTTGACACAATGGAAGTTCCCCACATGCCTATCATACTAACAGGGGCCATGCGCAGCTCCAACGAACTCGGCAGTGATGGTGTCTATAATTATCTGAGTGCTCTACGAGTGGCTAGCGACGACAGGGCTGCTGACAAAGGAGTTTTGGTCGTTATGAACGATGAAATCCACGCAGCTAAGTATGTTACTAAAACACATACAACCAACGTCAGCACCTTCCAGACTCCTACTCACGGGCCACTTGGTCTGATTATGAAACACGAAATCCTCTACTTCAAAACAGCTGAGCCCCGTGTTCGCTTTGACCTCGATCACATACAAGGATTAGTCCCTATCATCTCGGCTTATGCCGGTATGACAGATGAGCTGATTGATATGCTGGATTTAGATCAATTGGACGGTTTGATTATCCAAGCCTTCGGAGCTGGTAATATTCCCAAAGAAACGGCTCAAAAATTAGAAACCCTTCTACAAAAAGGAATCCCAGTTGCCCTGGTTTCACGATGCTTTAACGGTATTGCAGAACCTGTTTATGCCTACCAAGGTGGGGGCGTGCAGTTGCAAAAATCTGGTGTCTTCTTTGTTAAAGAACTCAACGCCCAAAAAGCCCGTTTGAAACTCCTTATCGCCCTCAATGCCGGACTAACAGGTCAAGCTTTGAAAGACTATATGGAAGGCTAACCTCTTCTCTAGAAAGCAAAATCAGGAAATCTTCACGATTCCCTGATTTTTTCTATTTCCGTTTTCGTGTTGAACGACGTTCTGTCAAACCATGAGGTAAGAGAACTTCACGTTCTTCCAATTCTTCCTTGTGCATAATCTTCGTCAACATACGCATACTGATGGCACCAAGGTCATAAAGAGGTTGGGCAATCGTTGTCAAGTTTGGACGGGTAAAGCGTGAGATTTGTGAATCATCACTAGTAATGATTTCAAACTCTTCCGGTACTGACACACCGTGGTCCGCCAAACCATTCAAGACACCTGCAGCCAGCTCGTCACCTGTTACAACTGCTGCAGTTGCATTTGATGAAATTAAGCGTTCTGCCAAGGCATAGCCATCTTCATAAGTGTATTTAGACTCAAATACCAATCCTTCGCTATAAGAAATCCCTGCTTTTTTCAAGGCTTCCTTGTAGCCAACCAAACGAACCTTACCATTGATGTCATCCACTAGTGGACCGCTAACAAAAGCAATGCGTTCATTTTCTTTGGCAAGGTAGGTCACTGCGTCAATCGTTGCTTGTTTGTAGTCAATATTAACACTTGGAAGTTGGTGTTCCACATCCACTGTTCCCGCAAGAACAACTGGTGTCCGAGAACGAGAAAACTCTGAACGAATTTTTTCAGTCAAGTGGTACCCCATAAAGATGATACCATCCACTTGCTTAGAAAACAGTGTATTGACAACTGAAACTTCCTTGTCATCATCCTCATCACTATTGGCAAGGACGATATTGTACTTGTACATTTCAGCGATATCATCAATCCCTTTGGCAAGCGTTGAGAAATAACCATTAGTAATATTTGGAATCACAACACCGACAGTGGTTGTCTTCTTACTTGCAAGACCACGCGCCACGGCATTTGGACGGTAATCCAAACGATCAATTACCTCAAGCACTTTTTTACGAGTATTCTCTTTTACATTCTTATTGCCATTGACTACACGGCTAACCGTCGCCATTGAAACTCCTGCTTCACGGGCGACATCATAAATCGTTACTGTATCGTCTGTATTCATTCCATTTCCTTTCTATATCATACCTCACGAGACTCTAAAAAAAGAGACGGTATGAAAATTTCGTTTTCATGATTCTACTTATTCCATTTTATCACTATTTGTAAACACTTTCAAGTATTTTTTGAAGATTGTTTGAAAAAAATTTCATAGAAAACCTAAGTTTTAAAGAAAAAATGACCTTTTCTTGATTTTTAATCCTATTTGCTGTATGATAAGGGGAAAGAAAGGGGGCAGAGATATGGCTTTTACCAATACCCAGATGCGGTCTGCTAGTTTTGGCATTGTTACCAGCTTGCCTGATGATGTCATTGACTCTTTTTGGTATATCATCGACCATTTCTTAAAAAACGTCTTTGAATTGGAAGAAGAACTCGAGTTTCAATTGCTTAATAACCAAGGAAAAATTACCTTCCACTTTTCGAGTCAACACCTCCCTACAGCTATTGATTTTGACTTTAACCATCCTTTCGACCCTCTTTATCCCCCGAGAGTACTGGTTTTAGATTTGGATGGTAGAGAGACTATCCTCCTCCCAGAAGAAAATGACCTATTTTAAAAACTCTAGCTTTCAGTTGCAAGTAACTGAAAACTAGAGTTTTTCTATTTTTTCAAAGCATCATACAAGTTACGGATAGGTTGCTTTAATGTCGGATGGATAAAATGAGGCGCAATTTCTTGTAGAGACTCAAGAACAAACAGGCGTTCTGCTATGTAAGGATGAGGCAAAATAAGGTCGTCTGTATAAATGACCTGGTCCTCCACAAAGAGCAAGTCCAAATCAATCAAACGAGGTCCCCAATGCACTTCTCTAACCCGTCCCATCTCTGACTCAATGGCTAACAAGGTTTCTAACAAGACTGGCGCGGGCAACCAGGTTTCCACCTCAACCACTTGATTTGCAAAGCTATCCTGCTCCACTCCACCCCAAGGCTCCGTCGCTAAGACACTGGACTCTTTGAGAATATGGATGCCATGCGCTCGCAGTTTGTCAATGGCTTGCTCCAAATTCGCTTGCTTATCCCCCATATTGCTTCCCAGGGCGATAAAGGCCCTTTGCTTGCGACGATGAATGGTCACTGAGCAAGTGTCTAGCGGCAAATGAACCGGTGCCCAAGGTTTTTTCAGTTCCAACTTCATTTCTTGGACAAGAGGATAGGTCTCAAAGGTACGTTCTACCAGTTTGTAGGCCACCGTTTCAATCAAATCCTCAGTGGTTTCCTGAAACCAAGTCGTCCACTGCTGACACAATTCTCCGTAATGGACAGAAGCCGTTAAATCCAAGTCTGTAGCCGCCTTGGTCATATCATAGGATAGGATGGCTGAAACGACAAACTTCTGCCCCAATTCTTTCTCACTAGGAAACAGACCATGGTAGGCAAAAATTTCCAAATCTTTAATCTGCAGTTGATCCATAACTAGTCCTTTCTAGAAAAATCCGCTTGAAGCGGATTCTTTTTTATACTCAATGAAAATCAAAGTGCAAACTAGAAAGCTAGCCGCAGGCTGCTCAAAACACTGTTTTGAGGTTGCAGATGGAAGCTGACGTGGTTTGAATTTGATTTTCAAAGAGTATTATAGTCCCATTAAACGATAAGCCTGATTTCTTAGGTCCTTATCTGTTTCAAATAGACCACGAGCTACTGTCGTCAAGGTTGCAGTACCTGGTTTTCTGACACCACGCATGCTCATACACATATGTTCCGCCTCAATGACAACAAAGGCTCCTTTAGCACCCAGATACTCCATCAAGGCATCGGCCACTTCGATATTCAACCGTTCTTGAATTTGTGGTTTTTTCGAATAAACTTCAACCGTACGGGCTAGCTTAGACAAGCCTGCCACACGGCCATCTGGAATGTAGGCAATATGCGCTTTACCATAAAATGGCAAGAAGTGGTGCTCACACATGGTGTGGAAAAAGATATCCTTTTCTACTACAATGTTGTCATCAATAATCTCAAAGGATTTTGACAAATGTTCCTCCGCTGTTTGGCCAAGACCTGAAAAAATCTCTTGGTACATACGGGCTACACGAGCAGGTGTTTCCTGCAAACCCTCGCGGTTAGCGTCCTCTCCTACAGCCTCGATAATCATTTTTACAGCTGCTTCAATTTTTTGTGTATCCATTCTCGTTCTTCCTCTCCATCAGATAGGCTCTCACTTGGCTCAAGAAATACAAGGAACCTGTGACAATCCTAACTGTTTGTTTCTCTTCTTTTTTATCTATCAATTTCTGCTCTAGAAAATCCTGCCAGCCTTGGTAGCTGAGATTTCTAGACTTAGCTGCCTCTTTCAGCACGCTTTCATCAGTTGCCCGACTATCGTCAAAATGTGTCAGGGTAAGCTCGGTATCTGGTATTGCCCCCAGCAAATCCAACATATCCTCCAAGGCCTTGGTTTTTATGCAGGTAAAGAGGATTTCCTTATGATAATCCGCAAAGCGTTCTTGCAAGGTTGTCAATAAAGCCTTGATAGCATGGGGATTATGCGCCCCATCCAAAATCATCAAGGGGTCTCTTGACACGACCTCCAGACGCCCTGGCCATCTTGTTTCTTCCAAGGCTTGACCAATCAAGTCATTGCTTGCTAGCTCTCGAGCATCTTCTTGACAAAAAGTATCAAGCAAAGCAATGGCCATCCCAGCATTCTCTATCTGGTGCAAACCGAGCAGGCCAGTCTGGAAGCTGCCTTGTCTGATAGAACTGGTATAATCAAATATTTCACCCGTTACCACACTCTTTTGATGACTGACCTGATAATCTCTCTCATATCGTATTCTTGACGCATTTTTAGTTGCCGCAATAGAATCAATTACAGCTAGCGCTTCTGGAGCAATGCGACCTGTTACCAAAGGAATCCCTTGTTTGATAATACCTGCCTTCTGCTCTGCTATGGCCTCCAAGGTGTCACCAAGTAGGGCTACATGGTCCAATCCTATAGTTGTAATTCCTGTCAAAATGGGCTGGCAAACATTAGTACTATCCAGAAGGCCACCCATGCCCACTTCCATGATGGCCACATCTACTTGCTCTGAGGCAAAGTAATCATAGGCTATAGCTGTGATGATCTCAAACTCAGTTGTCCCCTGCAAATTGGCAGTTGCTTCTCCCTCCAACAAAGACTGATAGTCCACCATGAGGGCCTCTAGTCTCGCTTCTGGGGTAGATGCACCATTGATGCTAATCTGGTCTGTATAATGAATAAGATAGGGCGAGCTAAACACGCCAACTCTCAGGCCTAGCTTTTCCAGCATATTTTTCAAAAAAGCAATGGTTGAACCCTTGCCATTGGTCCCTCCGATATGGATGACCTTGAGTTTGAGATGGGGATTGCCACGCAATGCTAGGAGTTCCACCATGCGTTCCAAGCCAAAATGCGGTTGGTCCGTCCGATAGTTGGCAATCCACTGATTATTTTCAATTTCTTTCATCTTATTTATATTGTTTTAAATCTAGGTTTTCCGCTTCATCAGCCAGACGAATAGCGGAGGCAATTTCAACTGCCATCCTGTGACTAGCTACATCATGCACTCGTACCACTTCTACCCCCTGTCTCGCAGCGATACTGGTTACATGAGCAGAGGCCGTGTCCCGATTAAGGAAACCAAGTTCTGTCTCAGGATTGACTTCAAAACCATTCTCCTCTAGGATATTGATGACAAATCGCTTGCGCGAAACTCCGAGAAAGATTGGATAGCCCTTCTGATGTAGTTTATCCAGATCCCGTAAAAGAAGCAGATTTTCTTTCTTGGTCAGACCAAAGCCGATTCCCGGATCCAACAGGATATTTTCTTGTGCGATTCCAGCTTCCTCCGCTCTCGATAGGGCTCTGTCAAAGAAAGCCTCCATCAAGTCTTCGATTGGCAATGTTTCAAAGTCAGCTAACTCTTTTTCTGTAAAGGTTTGACCAAAGCCAAAATGAGGGAAGATAAGCGAACTAGGATGCTGAGGTCGTGCCATAACTGGATTAAACATAATGACTACTTTCGCACCAGCCTTAGCAACCACATGGGCCATTTTCTCATCACCCATAAGACCAGTGATATCATTGACTAGATTGGCACCAGCAGCCAAAGCAGCCTCTGCCACCTGACTCTTCCGAGTATCAATAGAGATGAGGACATCACTTTCCTTGCGAATCGCTTTAATCACTGGAACAACACGCTGGATTTCCTCTTCTATCTCAACATAGCTACTTCCCGGCCGAGGCCGAGTCGATTCTCCGCCGATATCTAGCATACTAGCCCCTTCTGCAATCAATTTACGAGCTTGCTCAAGCGCTTGCTCAAGAGCAAAAAATTGACCACCGTCTGAAAAAGAGTCTGGGGTTACATTGATAATTCCGCAAATAGCTGTCTTTGCATGATTGGCTTTACTTGACATATCGGTCACTCCCTCAAGGCTTTTCACCATATTATTTCTCTATTTTACCATAAAAAGAAAAAGATGGACACGATTGCATTCATCTTTTTCACAGTTGAAGGAGGCAATTTCTCCCTCAAGAAAAATTGCTTCCATTTAGCAGAACCATTTCTCCCATTTTTAAAATATTGCCCTTAACTTTTAAAGTAGAGAACCTTAAATAGGCACACCAAAGGTTCTACTAACAATAATCACAAGTGCAAACAAGCAAAAGACTACTCCGTTAACAATCATATGAAGTAAGATAGACATTTCTAAACGTTGGGTTTTATAGACAGTCCACGTTAAAACCGATGACATGCCACCATAGATTAAAAGAGAAGGCAGATTTGTTGGTAGATGCAGCAAAGCAAATACAATTGCACCTATTATGTATCCCAAATTTTCATTTCCTCTAAAAATCTTTTTAGGAATTATACCTCGACATAAAATCTCCTCACAAATAGGAGCTATTAGAACCAGTAAGAAAAAACTGGAAATTAAGGAACTATTCTGGATCAAATCATTAATATTTGATTGATTGCTGGTTGTTGTTTCATTCATCAAATGCAGTAAGACCACACCAAGAATATTAAAGGCAAGAATCACTAGATAGCTTAAGGCCAATCTAGCCAAATCCTTAGCCTTGAAAAACGATAAACCAAAACTAGCCAACTGTGTTTTCCTAGCACCTATTATAAATACAGTTAAAACCACAAGAGATAAGGCCCCTACTAATAGTCCCGTTTGAAACAGTGGAAATTTTCTGCTAGTTAGAAAAGTTGCTAGGGCTAAAGGAAGCTGAGAAAACAAAAGCCCTGCTAGAAAGATTATTAACCACTTCCCCCGGTTTAATACTTCACCCCAAATATTCTTTTTTATCATCAATCATACTCCTACCATTCAATCAAAATCACCTACCTAGTTTGAAGCAATTTTCAAGTAACTATAATATAAAAAGGGGAGAACCCCTTTTTATATTATAGCATTTATAGGGCCATGCTGATGTAGTTAAGGATAAACAAGGCATCCAAAATCCAAATCATGACATGAACATCTTTAGCTTGACCTTTGACAAGCTTAGTCAAAGTGTAAGTCAAGAAACCAACTGCAATCCCTTGAGTGATAGAGTAGCTGAACCCCATAAAGATAGATGTGAAGAAGGCAGGAACTGCTTCAGACATATCATCCCAATGGATATTTTTCAAGCTAGCCAACATCATAATCCCAACGATAATCAATATTGGGGCTGTAGCGGCTGTTGGTACAATCGCTAGAAGTGGGCTAAAGAAGCTTGAAATTGCAAAACAGATAGCTACAACCAAGGCTGTCAAACCAGTACGTCCACCTGCACCGATACCAGCAGCAGACTCAACATAAGTCGTTACGTTTGAAGTACCTGCGATGGCACCAATTGAAGTACCAATCAAGTCAGAGTAAAGAGCCTTGTCCAACTTAGCTGATTGGTGATTTTCACCATTTGTCGCTACGATACCAACTTTTTCACCTGTACCGATCAAGGTACCAATTGTGTCAAAAATATCTGTCAATGAGAAGGCAAGAATGGCCATCAGAGTTTCAGGCAAGCGAGCTGTATCTGAAATCAAAGCTCCCAAACCTTCTGAACCAAGAGCTGCACCAAAGACTGTCTTCAAGTCTTCAAAGGCTGCACCAACATGGTTATTAGCAAAATCGATACTAGACAAATCTACCAAACCAACTGCAATAGCAAGAACAGTTGTTGTCAAGATAGAGAGGATAATTCCCCCTTTAATCCCTTTAATGACAAAGAAGATAGTAATAGCAAGTCCTGCAAGAGCCACCAAAACAGCTGGATTATTAAAGCTGACCAATCCTGGAACTGCTGAAGCATTTGCTGTAATCGCTGCTTGAGCCTTATCAGCCCCTTCTCCTGCAACCGTGTAGTTCCCTGGATCAATAGAGAATTTCAAAAGTCCAGCATTCTTAATTCCCACGTAGGCAAGAAAGACACCGATACCAGCTGAAATTGCTGAGCGAAGGGCATTTGGAATCGATTCAATGATCATTTTACGAACATTTGTCAAGGTAATAATCAATGAGATAATTCCACAGATGAAGACCATAGCCAAGGCTTCTTGCCATGAATAACCAAGTCCGAATACGACTGTAAAGGTAAAGAAGGCATTGAGTCCCATACCTGGCGCTTGAGCGTATGGCAGGTTAGCATAGAAGGCCATCATCAAGGTTCCTGCTACTGCACCGATAATCGTTGCAAGGAATACACCCTGAGCAGGCATTCCTGTTTGCGAAAGAATTTGTGGGTTTACAAAGAGAATATAGCTCATTGCAAAGAAAGTTGTTAAACCAGCGAGAACCTCTGTACGAACGTCTGTACCGTTCTCTTTTAGTTTAAATAATTTGTCCATTATCAATCTCCTTTTAATTTTTACGAACAATAATAGAATTATATCATTTATCATTCACTTTTTCAATATCTTTGTTTGATTTATTTAAGAATTTGATGAAATTTCTTTTTTGGTTTCGAATCTGCTTTTCTGCCTGCTTTTTGTTATAATAGTAGACATCTTATCTGAAAAGACACTAGAAAGGTCCCTATGACGAAAAAAATTATTGCAGTTGACCTGGATGGAACCCTGCTCAACTCAGACAGTCAGATTTCTGACTTTACCAAAGAAACCATAAAAAAAGTTACTGAAAAAGGCCATCAAGTTATTATTACGACAGGGCGCCCTTACCGAATGTCAAAAGATTTTTACCGTGAACTAGGCTTAAACACTCCTATGATTAATTTCAACGGCTCCCTTACTCATTTACCAGACCAAGTTTGGGATTTTGAAAAGTGTTTGACGGTAGACAAAAAATATCTGCTAGACATGGTTCAACGTTCAGAGGACATTCAAGCCGATTTTATCGCTGGGGAATATCGTAAAAAATTCTACATTACAAATCCTAATGAAGAAATTGCCAATCCCAAACTATTTGGTGTGGAAGCTTTCCAGCCTGAAGATCAATTCCAGCCTGAGTTGGTAACCAAGGATCCTAACTGTATCCTCTTGCAGACCAGAGCCAGTGACAAATATGCCTTGGCAAAAGAAATGAACGCCTTCTACCAGCATCAACTTTCTATCAATACCTGGGGAGGTCCGCTCAATATACTTGAATGTACCCCAAAAGGTGTCAACAAGGCCTTTGCTTTGGACTACTTGCTCAAGGTAATGAACCGTGACAAAAAGGATTTGATTTCTTTTGGAGATGAACACAATGATACCGAAATGCTCGCTTTTGCTGGGAAGGGCTATGCCATGAAAAATGCCAACCCAGAGCTACTCCCCTATGCAGATGAGCAAATTGCCCTGACCAATGACCAAGATGGGGTTGCCAAAACCCTGCAAGACTTATTCTTATAGTCCATACTGACCAGCTTGCGAGCTGGTCTTTGTGCTCTTTTCACAGTCTCATCAACCAGTTAATCGATTGTTCTACTTTTTGCCTCCAAAACCTTGGAAAAGGCTTTCTTTTGTGATATACTTCACATATAAATACAAGAGAGCTCGTCACACTCGACTCTGTTGACACAAAATCAATCCAGTCCTGTTTCTCCTGCTCTCAGTTAATATCAAGGAGGATAGCTATGAAAGCTGTTGTTGTAAATCCAGAAAGCACTGGTGTTGCTGTTGAAGAAAAAGTACTCCGTCCACTTGAAACTGGGGAAGCACTTGTAGAAATTGAATACTGTGGTGTTTGCCACACTGACCTCCACGTTGCCCATGGTGACTTCGGTCAGGTACCAGGCCGTGTTCTAGGACATGAAGGTGTTGGTATCGTTAAGGAAATTGCCCCAGATGTAAAAAGCCTTAAAGTCGGCGACCGCGTCAGCGTTGCTTGGTTCTTTGAAGGATGTGGCACTTGCGAATACTGTACTACTGGCCGTGAAACTCTTTGCCGTACAGTAAAAAATGCTGGTTACTCAGTAGACGGTGGTATGGCTGAACAATGTATCGTAACTGCAGACTATGCTGTTAAAGTCCCTGACGGACTTGATCCAGCCCAAGCTTCTTCTATTACATGTGCTGGGGTAACAACCTATAAAGCTATTAAGGAAGCCAAAGTTGAACCTGGCCAATGGGTTGTTCTTTACGGTGCTGGTGGACTTGGTAACCTAGCTGTTCAATATGCTAAAAAAGTATTCAATGCTCATGTCATCGCCGTTGATATCAACAATGACAAACTTGCCCTTGCAAAAGAAGTAGGTGCTGATGTCGTTATTAACGGCCTAGAAGTTGATGATGTACCAGGACTCATCAAGGAAAAAACTGATGGAGGAGCTCATTCAGCTGTCGTAACTGCTGTATCTAAAGTTGCCTTCAACCAGGCTGTTGACTCAGTTCGTGCTGGTGGTCGCGTTGTCGCTGTCGGCCTTCCTTCTGAAATGATGGAACTAAGTATCGTAAAAACCGTTCTAGATGGAATCCAAGTCATCGGTTCTCTCGTTGGAACTCGTAAAGACTTGGAAGAAGCCTTCCAATTCGGTGCAGAAGGTTTAGTAGTTCCAGTTGTCCAAAAACGTCCAGTAGAAGATGCCGTAGCCATTTTCGACGAAATGGAAAAAGGTCAAATCCAAGGACGTATGGTACTCGACTTCACCCACTAATCTAATAAAAATTTATTTTAAAAGTTGGAATGCGCTTCCAACTTTTTTATATTAAATTTTTTAATAAGGATTCAAAAAAACTTCTCTAAAACTCAATATATCAATATTTTCAGATGTAATCTTTTTAATTATTTTATGATAAATAGTTGATTTTTAGATGAAAACGGTTTATACTTAAAAAGTCTTAAAGTTTTCTTAAACGAAAACTAAAACAAAAAAGGAGGAATGACAATAATGAGTATCGGAATCATTATTGCGAGCCACGGCGAATTTGCTGCGGGTATTCATCAGTCAGGTTCTATGATTTTTGGTGAACAAGAAAAGGTTCAAGTTGTAACCTTTATGCCAAATGAAGGTCCTGATGATTTATACGCTAAGTTTAATAACGCTGTTGCTGCATTTGACGCAGAAGATGAGGTTCTAGTTCTGGCTGACCTTTGGAGTGGATCTCCATTTAACCAAGCTAGCCGCGTGATGGGAGAAAATCCTGAGCGTAAGTTTGCCATCATCACTGGACTTAATTTACCGATGTTGATTCAAGCCTATACAGAGCGACTCATGGACGCTGCTGCAGGTGTAGAAAAAGTCGCTGCAAATATCATTAAAGAAGCCAAAGATGGCATCAAAGCTCTTCCAGAAGAGCTAAACCCAGTTGAGGAAGTAGCAAGCGCTGCAGCTGCTCCAGTTGCCCAAGCTGCTATTCCAGAAGGAACTGTCATCGGAGACGGTAAACTCAAAATCAACCTTGCCCGTCTAGACACTCGTCTACTTCACGGTCAGGTTGCAACTGCTTGGACTCCAGATTCAAAAGCAGACCGTATCATCGTTGCTTCAGATAACGTAGCTAAAGACGAATTACGTAAAGAATTGATTAAACAAGCAGCTCCAGGTAAAGTGAAAGCAAACGTTGTTCCTATCCAAAAACTAATCGACGTTGCAAAAGATCCTCGCTTCGGAGGAACACATGCCCTTATCTTGTTTGAAACACCTCAAGATGCCCTTCGTGCAATCGAAGGTGGCGTGCCAATCAAAACTCTTAATGTTGGATCAATGGCTCACTCAACTGGTAAAACAATGGTTAACAACGTTTTGTCTATGGACAAAGATGACGTTGCTACATTTGAAAAAATGCGTGACCTTGGTGTTGAATTTGACGTACGTAAAGTACCAAACGACACGAAAAAAGATTTGTTTGACTTGATCAACAAAGCAAACGTGCAATAATCGATTTTATGAAAGGATTTTAAAGATGTCTATTATTTCTATGGTTTTAGTAGTCGTTGTAGCCTTCCTAGCAGGTCTTGAAGGTATCCTCGACCAGTTCCAATTCCATCAACCAATCGTAGCTTGTACCCTTATCGGTCTTGTTACTGGTAACCTTGAAGCAGGGATTATCCTTGGTGGTTCTCTTCAAATGATCGCCCTTGGTTGGGCTAACATCGGAGCTGCCGTAGCTCCTGACGCTGCTCTTGCTTCTGTTGCTGCTGCCATTATCATGGTTCTTGGTGGCGACTTTACTAAGACAGGTATCGGTGTTGCCCAAGCGGTTGCTATCCCTCTTGCAGTTGCTGGTCTATTCTTGACTATGATTGTCCGTACACTCTCTGTCGGATTGGTTCACACTGCTGATGCTTCTGCTAAAAAAGGTGACTTTAAAGCAGTTGAACGCGCTCACTTTGTCGCACTTCTTCTTCAAGGTCTTCGTATTGCAGTCCCTGCAGCACTCCTTCTAATGGTACCAACTGAAACCGTACAAAGCATTCTAAATACTATGCCTGATTGGCTTAAAGATGGTATGGCTATCGGTGGTGGTATGGTCGTTGCCGTTGGTTACGCTATGGTTATCAACATGATGGCAACTCGTGAAGTATGGCCATTCTTCGCTATCGGTTTCGTGCTTGCTGCCGTGTCAGATATTACTCTAATCGGATTTGGTGCTATCGGTGTTGCTATCGCTCTTATCTACCTTCACCTTTCTAAAACTGGTGGAAATGGTGGCGGAGGAGCCGCAACTTCTAACGACCCAATCGGCGATATCCTAGAAGACTACTAAGATAAGAAAGGACTGAAAACATCATGACTGAAAAACTTCAATTAACTAAATCAGATCGTAAAAAAGTTTGGTGGCGTTCAACTTTCTTACAAGGTTCTTGGAACTATGAACGTATGCAAAACTTGGGTTGGGCTTACTCATTAATTCCAGCTCTTAAAAAACTCTACACTAAAAAAGAAGATCAAATCGCTGCTCTTGAACGCCATCTTGAATTCTTCAACACTCACCCATACGTAGCCGCTCCAATCATGGGGGTTACTCTTGCACTTGAAGAAGAACGTGCTAACGGTGTTGAAATCGACGACGCTGCTATCCAAGGGGTTAAAATCGGTATGATGGGACCTCTTGCTGGTATCGGTGACCCAGTATTCTGGTTTACAGTACGCCCAATCCTTGGATCACTCGGTGCTTCACTTGCCCTTACTGGTAATATCTTAGGTCCAATCCTCTTCTTCGTTCTTTGGAACTTGATTCGTATGTCATTCTTGTGGTATACACAAGAGATTGGATACAAGGCTGGATCAGAAATCACTAAAGATATGTCTGGCGGTATCCTTCAAGACATCACTAAAGGAGCTTCTATCCTTGGTATGTTCATTCTTGCTGTCCTTGTTCAACGTTGGGTAAATATTAAATTTGCTTTCGATGTTGCCAAAGTTCAACTAGATGAAAAAGCTTATATCCATTGGGATAAATTGCCAGAAGGATCTAAAGGTATCCAAGAAGCATTCGCACAAGTAGGACAAGGATTGTCTCAAACACCTGAAAAAGTTACTACTTTCCAACAAAACTTGGATATGTTGATTCCTGGACTATCAGGACTACTCCTTACTTTCCTTTGCATGTACTTGCTTAAGAAAAAAGTATCTCCAATCACTATTATCCTTGCACTCTTCGCAGTGGGTATTGTGGCACATGTTCTTCACATCATGTAATCAAACAACTTAAAAGGAACCAGGTTCTAAGCCTGATTCCTTTGGCTCTTTGTCAACTGTAGTGGGTTGAAGAAAAGCTAAGATCGAGAAAGGACGAAATTTGTCCTTTCTTTTTTGATATTCAGAGCGATGAAAATCC
>CAJNBS010000006.1 GCA_905221065.1 bacterium | reverse complement strand
AAAGCTTCTCTATGCTATATCCTTGTTTTCTAAGTTCATAGATCTGAACTTTATCATCATAAGTTAATTTCATAATAGAAACACCCCAAAAGTTAGATTTTTTCTGTCTAACTTTCGGGGTGCAGTTCAATACTATGCGTTTTATTCTTTATAATTTAGCTATTTCAAAATTACAAGTTCTCCATTCTTAATTTCCCAAACTTGGTCAAACTTACTTAATAATTCGTTTTGGCGATGTAAAGTAACAATGACGGCACTTGGTAGTTCCAGAACTCTTTCCAATTCCATTTTAAACTGATTAGTATCCAAGGCAGAGAAAGGTTCGTCTAGGATAAGCAATGGATTTTTACGATTTTTCTCACGATTTAAATACATTCGTTGTTGCTGACCACCTGACAGGGATTGTGGTGGAATTTTTTCAAAATTTTCTTCTCTGAATTTTTCATTGAAACTATTGAATAGCGTTACATTATTTTCATAACTCGAAATAAATGTATGTTCTTGTTGCAGAATCATACCGAATCTTCCCCAAAGATGGTCCAAAACAAGCCCATCTAGCACAATTTGTCCTTCAAAATCTTCATCTGTTCCATTTAAAATGTTGAGAAGACTACTTTTTCCAGACCCATTCTTACCAATAAGCGCAATTTTATCCCCTTTTTGAATCGTAGCGGAAGTAATTATCAATTTTGATTCTCCCAGTTGTTTGGAAATGTTTTTCAAAGTAATCGTATCAAAAGAATGTTGAGGTGCTTGAACTGAAACGGGTCTCCCAACAATGTTTTGAAAACTCTTGATTACAGGCTTTACGGACTCTAACATTTGTAAATCATAAAGGATTTCCTGTATTGGTTCAGAAAAAGCATTAATATATCCGAAACTCGCCACCACCTCAGGAATACCGAGTTGCTGGTGAGATAGAGAGTAGGCTAAATAAATAAACAGAACAAGACTAATGAATTCAAAAGAAACACCTGTCAATAAGATGCCTGTAATTTTTGTCAAACCATACTTAAAATACTTATCCTGCAAATTCTTTAGAGAAGTCTTTTGTTGATTCAAAAAATGCGACATAGTTAGTTTATTTACCAAATGATGTCCCATGAGCAAATCCTCCAAAGTTCGATAGTAATCTCCTTGTTTTTTCAAGTAAACCTGTCTACGATTAGCGGTCAACTTCCCAACGATTTTAGGAATTTGAATACTAATTCCAGTAGAAAAGATTAAAATCAGTGATACAATAGGATTAATTGTTCTGCTAATAATGAAAGCGTAAATGATGATACGTAAAATTTGTTTGATAAAACTCATCAATGGAGGAAGGTAGTCCTTTTCCAACGAATCTAGGTCATTAGATTGATAGGAAATATACTCTGCTACTGTTTTCTGCTTGAAATCGTGGTGACTGAGTCCCAGAAGTGAACGAAACCACTCATTTTTCAAAGTAGTCGAAAAGATAATCCCCTGCTTCCAATCAAGTATCATTTGGATATAGTTACAACTCAAATAGCCTGCCACTGACATAGAGTAACCATATAGAGCTACTTGATAATCCCCTTTGATTAATGCCTGCGTGAAATACGGTAACAAAGCTGTGCAGATATTCGATACTACACCAAAAAGAAAATTAAAGAAGAGATACCATCTAATAGTTTTAAGATATGGTAGCATATACGATACTCCTTGCTAATGCGTTTTTTTACATATCGCAGAACAATCTCTACTATTCCCTGTTTCAGATAGTGCGATACTCGGACATTGAGTGCAATAATTGTAAATCACACAAGTACTGCAGTTTTTACTATCATTCAAAATATAATTTGCTATTTTGTAAAATATAGGTCTATCCCATGTTTCTTTGATAGATGTAAAATGAATATTTTCAATACTTCTATTGGCTGAACTGCACCTAGATATGTTGTAAAAAAAGATAACTGTACTGAACTACAAGTTAGAAAACTTCCTGATTTATCAATAAAATTAACACCATAAATTCAATATCTTTTTTGTAAAGACAGTATATCACTTTATAAATTCAATTATTTTTCGTCCCACATCTGCACTATGTACCATTATTTAAATATGACTCTAATATTTTTCTTAAATGCTCATCGTATCGGTTAGCAAGTTTTTCACATTCTGCTACACGCATAAAACCAATTATTTTTCTCATTTTTAATATTGACTGTGTTGTCTGATTTT
The DNA here is from genome assembly GCA_905221065.1 of bacterium. GTDB lineage: Bacteria > Bacillota > Bacilli > Lactobacillales > Streptococcaceae > Streptococcus. The sequence goes on along the minus strand of CAJNBS010000006.1, from coordinate 79,734 downwards.
TCTTAAATTCGTAAAAAGCACATGCATATTTAAAAATTAACCGTTCATAAATCTCAGATTCATCAAAATAAAACTGAGAAATTTTTTTCTCAAAGTATTTTGCATCCACAAGATGATCTCTTTCAATACAAATAATAAGTGCATTTAGAACCATACTAGCAATCACTCTTCTATAGCTTGGTATATCGTGATAAAACTCTGTTCTATGCAACATCTCTTTTGATAATAGTAGAAAAGTAGCATGATTAAAAATATACATGATATTTCCAAATAACAAAATTTCAAACACACCCCAATAATCCACACCGAACAAATAATCAGTTATTCTTTTTATATCCGTGTCATTGAAACAGTCTTCTTTTGATAATTCTTGAAGTTTGATTTTTAAAAAAACTATTTCCATCTCAGAAAAAAGAGATGAATTATTATTTTCTATACGTTTAATCAATAATTTATGTAATTTTGCCACATTTCGATTAAGGAAACATTGTTTAACTTCATCTATTGTTTGGTAGAAACGATCTCTTTTAAAATCATTAGTTGCATACATGAATTCTTCAATAGGGACATTTATTTGTTCAAGTGCTATCAGAAATTTTGTAATAGTCAGATCTGTCTCTCCTTTTTCAAATCGAGATAACTGTGAACGTGATATCCCTTTGTTTTCTATATCTCTAAGAGAAATTTTTCTTGATTCTCTAAACACCTTATATGTCTCTCCTAAGTTCTTTAACATAGTACACCTCCTTTAGCAAATATGGGACAACTTCAAAATAAACTTTCCTATGTGATAAAATGTAATTAAATTATACCATATAATTAAGTTAAGCGATGTTTTGTTCAAGGAGATTTCACATGAATATTCCAGTAAAAAATTCATGGTGGCTTTACTGGAAATCATTATAATTATTACCTTATATTTACCGCTTTGCTGTATCCAACTAAAAAAGTAACTGAAAATCTTGGACAGTTACTTTTTTAGTTTATGAGTACTTTATATATAAGAGCTAACTTTATCATCCCTTTCCCCACAATATCGACATAGAATACATTGAATTTCTGACAAATGGTATCTATCAATTCCGTTAAAATTGGATTCCTAGCAACTAAGGTTATTGTGTGAAATACCTACAATACGTACAAATTCTTGGAAGCAGTTCTATATCAGTTACACAAATATATAGGCGCCTATCTCATTCAAGACAAAAAGAAAACCGCAGTTCTTTTAATCCTGTATCAGCGATTCATTCTGAAATCGAATAGGAGATATTTCCCAAGACTACAATTCACTTCATCTCAAATTAATTTTTGTAATTCCACCTTAGTTTATAGATTTTATACTCAATAAAAGTATAAAGCATACAAACTTCACTTCGAAGCAGTATTTATACTATATCCGTATTAAAAATTCTATTATTCGTTTTGTAAAAAACAGTCTTCAAATATCCTGAAATATAGTAAAAAGAGATTAGGTAAAAACTCAATTCCTGCAAAAAATGAGTTTTAACTCAACCTCATTGTCTATTCTCACTCAAGGACTAACTTCACTTCAGCAAACTGAATCCGCACTGTCGTTCCTTTTCCGACCTCAGACTCGATACGAATCTGATGACCCAGTTCTTCAGAAATTTTCTTAGATAGATAAAGACCAAGGCCAGATGACTGCTGGGTTAGGCGACCATTGTAGCCTGAAAAGCCACGTTCAAAGACTCGGAGAACATCACTGTTTTTTATCCCGATTCCCGTATCCTTGATACAGAGCTCTTGACCGTCCATATAAATCTCCAGACCACCTTCCTTAGTGTACTTGAGACTGTTAGAGATGATTTGCTCAATGACTACTAACAGCCACTTTTTATCCGTCACAATTTCTTTATCAAGGTCATGCAGATTGACACTTAAGCCTTTTTGAATAAAGAAAAGAGCGTATTTACGCAGTATTTCCTTGACCAAGTCTTCAATTTGAACCTGCTTTAAGACCAAATCATCATGAAAACTTTCTAAACGCAGGTACTGCAAGACTAGATTAGTATAGGAGTCGATCTTGAAAATTTCCTGTTCTAGTTGCTGCTTCAGTTGGCGATCTGCTACTTCTGCAACCAACAATTGACTAGCTGCAATGGGCGTCTTAATCTGGTGGACCCATAAGGTATAGTAATCCAGCAAATCCGTCAGTTTTCTTTCTGATTCTGACCTCTGCTGATAGAGTTCCATCTCACGCGCTTCTAATTTTTCTGCTAAAGCTCTTTCCAAAGGAGAGTTGGCTTCCCTCTCCCCATAGAGAATTTCCTGACGATAGACCTGCATTTCCACCAATATGTCCCAAGTGAAAAATAAGATGGTTACAAAGCAACACAAGAGGAAAAAGTAAAGAAAGTAAATTCCCAAACTGGCAAATAAAAACTGAAAGAGCAAAACCAGAAATGCTAATGCAAGCAGATAGACAAACAGACGACTACGGGAGCGCAGATAGGCTAGAAAAAATTGTTTCCAATCAAGCATGCTTCAGTCCGTACCCTATCCCTTTCTTGGTCTCGATAAATCCTATCAAGCCCTGCTCTTCCAATTTTTTACGCAATCGAGCCACATTAACAGATAGGGTATTGTCATCAATGAAAAAGTCACTGTTCCAAAGTTCTCGCATCAGGTCATCACGCGCTACAATATTACCCGCATGCTCAAATAAAACCCGTAAAATCTGGAATTCGTTCTTGGTCAAATTCAAGACTTGCCCTTGATAATGTAAATCCATGGATTTGGTATTGAGGATAACACCAGCATATTCTAGTAAACTCTCGTCACGCCCGAACTCATAGGAACGGCGCAACAAGCCCTGAACCTTGGCTAAAAGAACCTGTTGGTCAAAAGGCTTGGTCACAAAGTCATCCGCTCCCATATTGATTGCCATGACAATATCCATAGCCTGGTCTCTCGAAGACAGAAACATGATAGGCACCTTGGAAATCTTACGGATTTCCTGACACCAGTGATAGCCATTAAACAAAGGCAGTCCAATATCCATGAGAACCAAATGAGGTTCCGACTGGACAAAAAGACTCAAAACTTCCATAAAGTCTTCTACCAAGACCACTTCAAATCCCCATTCAGAGAGCATTTTCCCGACCTGTTGACGAATAACCTGATCATCTTCTACTAGTAAAATCTTGTGCATGCGCTCCTCCTTTTCTATTATTATAACAGATTTTTCCATGCTAGCAGGCATGAAACTGAATTTGAAAGAACTTGTTTTTAGCCAACAAAGTGATGCAATCCTACTAGCTAATTTAAGGGAAATTTGATAAGATAAATAAAAAGAAAGGAGCTCTTATGGCCAATATTTTTGATTATCTGAAAGATGTCGCATACGATTCCTTTTACGACCTACCTTTAAATGAATTAGATATTCTAGCCTTAACAGAAACCACCTACCTCCCCTTTGATAATCTGGTCTCCACAAGTCCTCAGCGACTTTTAGATTTGGCACCTCAGGTTCCAAGAGAGCCCACCATGCTGACCAGTAAAAATCGCCTCCAGCTATTGGACGAACTGGCTCAACACAAGCGCTTCAAAAATTGCAAACTCTCCTATTTTATCAACGAAATCGACCCTGAACTGCAAAAGCAGTTTGCGGCTATGACCTACCGCCTCACTCTCGATACCTATCTGATTGTCTTTCGTGGGACAGATGACAGTATCATTGGCTGGAAGGAAGATTTCCACATGACCTATATGAAGGAAATTCCTGCTCAAAAGCACGCCCTATGCTATTTAGAGAACTTTTTTGTCCACCACCCTAGGAAAAAAGTCATTCTGTCTGGGCATTCCAAGGGAGGAAATTTAGCCATCTATGCTGCTAGCCAAATCGAACAAAGCTTGCAAAATCAGATTACAGCAGTCTATACATTTGATGCGCCTGGTCTCCATCAAGAATTGACACAGACCGAAGGTTATCAAAGGATAATGGATAGAACCAAGGTCTTCATTCCACAAGGTTCCATTATCGGTAGGATGCTGGAAATTCCTGCTCACCAAATCATCGTTCATAGCACTGCCTTAGGTGGCATCGCCCAGCACGATACCTTTAGTTGGCAAATTGAGAACAAGCACTTCGTCCAACTGGATAAGACCAACAGTGATAGTCAACAAGTAGACACAACTTTCAAGGAGTGGGTAGCAACAGTCCCTGACGAGGAACTTCAGCTCTACTTCGATCTCTTCTTTGGCATCATTCTAGATGCTGGGATTAGTTCCATCAATGACCTGTCTTCCTTCAAGGCTATTGAACACATTCATCATCTCTTTGTCCAAGCGCAATCCCTCACTCCAGAAGAAAGGGAAACTATGGGACGTCTTACCCAATTATTGATTGATACCCGTTACCAAGCATGGAAGAATAGATAATACCTTTCAAAAATCAAATGTATATAAAACAAAAGACCTAGAATACAGACTTTCATGTGCATTCTAAGTCTTTTTAAATAGAATCTGACTACCAAAGAATCCCTTTGTAGGCTATCAAAATGAGGGCTAATAGCAGGACATAAAAGGCAAGGAAAAGCCATTTCATTTTGACACAGAGGGCCACGTACTCCCGAATAAAAGCAGATGGTATGTAGTAGCCTGCCGTCCTACAGCCGAGCCCATCTCCCTTCATATTTAGCTTACGGGCATAGGTACTAGTACGAAAGACATGATAGTCATTAGTAACAAAGAGGAAACAAGGATTTTCAACCAATTGTTCTCCCACTTCTTTTGAAAACAATAAATTCTCATAGGTCGTTCTGGATTTGTCTTCAAGAAGAATGGATTCCATACTGACATCTGTCTCTTCTAAGATATAATTACAAATGGCCTGCGCTTCAGAAATCTTCTCATCTTCTCCTTGACCTCCGCTTGCAATCAGTTTAACATTTGGATTAGGAGAAGCCCTGAAGGCCTCGATTGCCTTATCAATCCGACGCTTGAGTAAGGGTGTCACTCTTTCTCCGTCTAACAAGCCAGCTCCATGAATAATGATAAAGTCATAGCTTTTCTTTTTAGGAATAAACAGGTACAGGATAGAATAAAGCATAAATCCTGCAAAAGCAAAACCGAAAAGAAAATAAGAATAAGTCGTAAATAGAAATAGGAGATTCAGAAAGTGATTTGTAGAAAATAGCTCATTCCTATCCCACAATCTAAATGACATGATCCCAAAAAATATCAAGATAACAAAACCAAGTAACATAGAAAGATAATTAGCTTTGGAACGTCCTTCTCGTTTCAGTAAGATGACTCCATTATAGATTAAAAAGAGCCCACTAAGAAAAAGCAGAAAAGGAAGGAAGACAAAGGTAAATATCAAAAAGAATATGTGAACCTTTTCATATCCATTCTGATAAAAAAAATGGGCCACCGATAAATAGATTGAGATGAGAGACAATAAAAATAAGGCTGGATTCCAAAGGCTTCTGTTATCTTTCCAAAATGAAAAGACAAATGCGGCTACAATAATTCCTGTAAAAAGATACATCATTTCCTCCTTTTATAAGTAGATTTTATCATAATTATCCAAAGAGAAAAAGAGGGCATCTATCCCTCTCACTCCTTCATCTGACTCTCTGCATCAGCCACGACTTGTTCTAGACTGGTCTGACCAAGTTCAGCCTCCATAGCTCGCTGGATTCTCTCCAATTTTTGATCCAAAACCTCATGAATATGAGCTCCGACTGGGCAATTTGGATTTGGATTGTCATGGAAACTAAAGAGTTGGCCTGTCTTACCAAGACACTCAACCGCCTGATAAACATCTAAAAGACTAATATCCTTGAGGTCCTTGACAATCTCTGTTCCGCCCGTTCCACGCGCTACTGAAATCAGTTCTGCCTTCTTCAACTGGGACAAGGTTTTTCTGATAATGACAGGGTTAACCCCAACACTAGCAGCCAGAAAATCACTGGTCACCTTGCTTTTCTTCCCCTTGAGGGCAATGATAATCAGCATATGAGTCGCAATGGTAAATCTACTTGGAATTTGCATACTCTTCTCCTTTTTACGAGGCATCCCTGCCTCTACTCTTCTTTTTCTTTTATTATACCCTTTTTGGTTGTAATGTCAATCGTTACCACTTTTTAACCAGGCATCTAATTCCCTATCATAGCCCTCTTTCTGGGCCAATTCTCTCAAAAATTCCTGATTATGAGTATGGTGAATACCATTGACCAGACTTTCATAGTAAACCTCAAAATAGGGAAGTTTGAGGTCTTTAGCTAGCTGCAATTCAGCTGCCACATCGTAGTCCACCCGTCGGAAGTCCATATCTACCAAGCCCTTGTCATCAAATTCCAAAATCATATACTGGGCCCGCAAGTCCTTCCGCAACTGAGCATCTAGAAAGAAAGGCTGCCCAATTGAACCCGGATTGACAATCAATTGCCCACCAGTCCCATAACGAAGTAACTGCTGGTGAATATGGCCATAAACGGCTATATCGCAGGACGGATTGGTCACCAAGCGGTCAAAATCCTCTTGCGCCCCAGTATGAATCAACTCACGCCCCCAATTCTTATCAGGCAGATGATGACTAATTCCCACCGTCAAATCCCCAAACTGACGATGGAGCTGGAGAGGTTGATTGTGGAGCAGTTCAATTTCTTCTAGGGAAATTTCCTCTAAAACATACTGACACTGGCGCAAGAGATAACGTTGGCTGGGACGAGTACTATCCAGTTCCTTGCGGGCACCATGCCACAGACTGTCTTCCCAGTTTCCCAAAACTCTAGCCGTAATCGGTAGTTCAGCCAACAAGTCCAAAATCCTTCTACGCCCTGTCCCTGGCATGAGAATATCTCCCAAAAGCCAGTATTCATCCACTCCTAGCTGCCGTGCATCCGCCAAAACAGCCTCCAAAGCGGTAGTATTTCCATGAATATCTGAAAGAAGAGCTATTTTTGTCATATCTATCTCCTCGTTTTTTCTCTTGCAATAAGTATAACATAAAAAGTCACAGCTAGAGAAATCTAGCTTTTTTTGATATACTAGATAAAGATATTAGACAAGAGGAAGCGAATGACCCCGAATAAAGAAGATTATCTAAAATGTATTTATGAAATCGGCATAGACCTGCATAAAATTACCAACAAAGAAATTGCGGCCCGCATGCAAGTCTCTCCCCCTGCCGTAACTGAAATGATTAAACGGATGAAAAGTGAAAACCTCATCCTCAAGGACAAGGAATGTGGCTATCTACTGACAGACCTCGGCCTCAAATTGGTCTCAGAGCTCTACCGCAAACACCGCTTGATTGAAGTTTTTCTAGTTCATCATTTAGACTATACGAGTGACCAGATTCACGAGGAAGCTGAGGTCTTAGAGCATACTGTCTCTGACCTCTTCGTGGAAAGACTGGATAAACTGCTCGGATTCCCCAAAACCTGTCCCCACGGAGGAACCATTCCAGCCAAGGGAGAACTTCTGGTTGAAATCAATAACCTACCCCTTGCGGATATCAAGGAAGCTGGATCCTACCGTCTGACTCGGGTACACGATAGTTTTGACATTCTCCATTATCTGGACAAGCACTCACTTCACATCGGAGATCCGCTCCAAGTCAAGCAGTTTGATGGCTTCAGCAATACCTTCACTATCCTCACTAAAAATGAAGATTTACAAGTGAATATGGACATTGCCAAACAACTCTATGTCGAGAAAATCAACTAATTTCTCAAGTCCCCCACTAACCCTGAAAGTTTAATTTTCAGGGTTTTATTTCTATCATTTGATTTTGCTTTCATTTTATTATAAAATCGATGTAAAAAACAAGAAAGATACCTTAACCTATGAAAAAATCACTAAAAATTTTTGCGACATCTAAATGGTTTGACCTCTTCGGAGTTGCTTTGGTCGTTGGGATTGCGATTGCATCTGGCTACCTCAACTCCCGTCTCGATAAATTCGTAGACTGGGGACCATGGACAGCTCTTGTTCCCTTTGGATTAATTTCCGTAACCAACGTTGGGATTTCCATGTTGTCCACTCGTTTCACTGGGAAATTAAGCAAATGGGGAAATTACTTTGGTATTATTAATACCATTTTGTCTGGCACCATTGATTATATCCTTGGAAATAAGGCGGCCATTATCACCTATCCTGTCACCTTCCTCATTTATACCTTTGCTATTAAGAAATGGGAAGCTTCGCAAGAAGGCAGACCCAACCAAATGAGCCAAAAACAGCTAAAATTGGCGGCCATCATCATTTCCATCATCGCCTTCCTCTTTGCCTTTGCGACCAACTATATCGGCTATGGAGGAAAGATGAATCTCCTTGCCTACGTAACAACTATTGCCTTCGCACTGTCTCTCATTGCCAATGCTTTGAATGCATTGAAACTAACAACTCAGTGGGGATTTTGGTTGATTTACAATTTCGTTCAGCTGACAAAGGCTGGCATTCAAGGAAACTTTGCCAATATCGGTAAATACATCTTTTATATCCTCAATGCAATTGGAGCTTTATTTGTCTGGAATGATGAAGAAGTGGAACAATAAGAGGAAACTCAAATAAAGAAATCGAATAGAATCTCCTTACTAAAATTTTTTATCATTTTACTTGTAACTTCCATTCTTTTGGAGTAGAATGAAGCTAGATAAAAGAGGGAGGTCATCTTATGAAAAATCTCTTTAGAATCCATTTTACAGCAATTGCAGTTATCGATTTGCTACTATTTGCATTTTTCAGCACTAGACCCGAGACAGCTTTGGGCTGGCTCTTGCTCACTGGTTTTATTTTCATCCTTGCTCAAGGACTCCTGCTATTTCGCTTGGTCAACCGACTCAAAAAACATTTCTCTGAGATTGATACTCAAATCAATAAAAAGATTCGCTTCTACTATTTAGGGGTGCTCACCATTGATTTTCTATTATTTATCCTCTTCGCCTTCGTTAGTTCTCAGCGATTTTCCACTCTTATACCAATCGTCACTGCTTGCCATTCTACTTTATATTATCGGACAACTGACTACCTAAGAGAAAACTATCTAGACTTTTATGACAAACACACCTCTTTGTGGGAGTGTCTCTAAGGAAAAGAAGGTTTTATCATGAAAAAAATCATCTTCATCAAAACCACTCAACTCCTTGTCATTGATGGAATCATGCTCGCATTTTTGACATTTAAAGAAGGGCTTACTTGGGATTGGATTTTGGTTTATAGCGGTTGGCTCATCTTCTTTCATCCTGTGCTATTGACCTATCTTTCCAACCAACTTTGTGACCACTTCAGTCAACTCTATTCCCAGATTAGACCAAGCTTCTGGCCTTTTGCCTTACAAATCCTCCTATGGGATAGCCTGATAATTCTCTCCTTGATATTTTTAAGGGGTATCCCACTTTTCTTTCAGGGAAGTCTCCTCATCCTAGGACATCTCATCCCTTCCTATCGCATCTGCCAAAGCCTGAAAAGAGACTTCCCCCAAGCCTATCAAGCACCGATTTCTTTTTGGAGTATTTTATGATAGATGAGAAAAACCAAGCCGGCTGGACTTGGTCTTTCTTATCTATTTTTAGTATCAAGGATAATGGTAACCGGTCCGTCATTGACCAGCTCAACCTGCATATCTGCTCCAAAGATGCCTGTCTGAACAGGCACTTCTTGCGCTAATTTTTGATTGAAAGCGTCATAGAAATCTGATGCCATATCAGGCTTGGCTGCGCCTGTAAAGGCTGGACGATTGCCTTTCTTGGTATCCGCAAAGAGGGTAAACTGAGAAATAGAAAGGATTTGTCCTTCAATATCTTTGACAGATAGATTCATCTTACCTTCTGCGTCTGAAAAAATCCGCATATTGACGAGCTTTCTCACAGCATAGTCCAAATCTTCCTCTTGGTCCTCTGGTCCAACACCAACCAGCAATAAGAGGCCCTGATTGATTTTCCCCTGCACCTGACCTTCAATGCTCACTTGGGCTTTTGTAACCCGTTGGATAATGATTTTCATAATAGCCTTTCTAGTAAGAGCTCAGACCATTAGCCGTTGGTCCGTTTGACAGAGTAAACTTCTGGCACGCTCTTAATCTTATCTACGACCGTGGTTAGCGTCGAGAGGTTGGCAATACCGAAGGACACATGGATATTGGCAAATTTCATATCCTTGGTTGGTTGGGCATTGACCGTTGAAATATTCTTGGTTGTGTTTGAAAGAACTTGCAATACATCGTTCAATAGTCCTGTACGGTTGAGGCCATAGATGTCGATATGGGCCATATACTCTTTATTTGAGCTAGAATATTGGTCTTCCCATTCCACATCAAGGAGACGTTGCTCGTAGTTTTCTTGGGCACGCAGGTTCATACAGTCCACACGGTGAATAGCCACACCACGTCCCTTGGTAATGTAGCCAACAATGTCGTCACCAGGCACAGGATTACAACACTTGGCAATCCGCACGAGGAGACCTGATGCACCTTCAATGACCACACCACCCTCATGCTTGACTTTGAGGGTTTCTTTATTTTCAACCTTAATCTCGCCACCTTTGACAAGCTCTTCTGCTTCTGCCTTGGCCTTGGCACGTTCTTCCTCACGGCGTTCCTTTTCAGTCAGACGATTAAAGACGGTAATCGCACCGATTTCTCCAAAACCAATGGCCGCAAAAAGGGATTCTTCTGTCTTGTAGCTGGTCTTTTGCAGAACTTGGTCCATGTGACGCTTGTCCATGAATTTATTTGCTACATAGCCATTTTCTTGGAACTGGGCCATCAACATTTCACGACCCTTGTTGACAGACAATTCCTTATCTTGATTTTTAAAGAACTGACGAATCTTGTTACGCGCCTTGCTGGTCTTGACCATGTTGAGCCAGTCACGGCTTGGCCCAAAGGAGTTCGTGTTGGTGACAATTTCAACCTGATCCCCTGTCTTGAGCTTGGTTGTCAGTGGAACCATGCGACCATTGACCTTGGCACCCGTCGCTTTTTCTCCGACTTTTGTATGGATTTCATAGGCAAAATCAATCGGTCCTGAATCTTTTGGAAGGGAACGAACAGCTCCATCTGGGGTAAAGACGTAAATCTCCTCAGCCAGATAGTTTTCCTTAACTGAATCCACAAATTCCTTGGCATCATCAGCCTGATCTTGGAGCTCCATCATCTCCTTAATCCAGTTCATCCCAATAGCTGATTCCTTGCTGTTAACCTGCCCCTTAATGCCTTTCTTATAAGCCCAGTGGGCCGCAACCCCGTACTCAGCCACCTCATGCATTTCCTTAGTGCGAATCTGGAATTCAATCGGCCCTTTTGGCCCATAAACAGTCGTATGGATAGACTGGTAACCATTGGCCTTGCGGTTGGCGATATAATCTTTAAAGCGTCCAGGCATAGGCTTCCAAAGCTCATGCACATAACCAAGCATGGCATAAACATCACTTTGGGTATCCAAAATACAACGAATAGCAATCAGGTCATAGATTTCCTCAAAGCGTTTTCTCTTATCCTGCATTTTGCGGAAAATCGAGTAAATATGCTTGGGACGACCATAAATCTTCCCTTTCAAGTGACGATCTGTCGTATATTCCTCTAATTTTGTGACTACCTCATCCACCAAGGCTTCACGCTCTCTGCGCTTTTCCTTCATCATATGGGTAATCTTGTAAAACTCTGTCGGATTGAGATAACGGAAAGATAAGTCTTCCAACTCCCATTTGACACTTGAAATCCCCAAACGGTGGGCAAGTGGGGCATAGATTTCCATAGTTTCTTTGGAAATGCGCTCCTGCTTGTCTTTGCGAAGGTGTTTCAGGGTCCGCATATTGTGCAAGCGGTCTGACAGTTTGACCAAGATCACACGGATGTCCTCAGACATGGCCATGAGCATCTTGCGATGATTTTCAGCTAACTGTTCTTCATGAGATTTATACTTAACCTTACCAAGCTTGGTAACCCCATCAACGATTACGCGCACATCAGGACCAAACTCTCTTTCCAAGTCATCCAAGGTCGCATCAGTATCTTCCACCACATCATGCAAGAAACCACAAGCTACCGTTACAGCATCCAGCTTGAGCTTAGCTAAAATACCTGCCACTTGGATAGGGTGAATGATATAAGGCTCGCCTGATTTGCGGTATTGACCACTATGGCAATCCACCGCATAAACCAAGGCCTTATGGACAAAATGGACATCCTCTTCCGTTAAATATTCTTTGGTTAAGGCGACAACTTCTTCGCCTGTTAAATTCACTTCTTTTGGCATCTATACTCTCCAATTCTTCCTACCATTTTATCACTTTTTTAAGAATATGAAAACTAGATTGGAACAGAATAGGAAAAAAATAATTCAGAATTGATTGATAATTCTGAATTATTAGTATATAATATATTACGAAGTTAGATTTTAAACTTAGGTGATAGAAGGAGAGATAGACCAACGGAAACCATATTGTAACGCAAAGACTTTCTGACTTCCCTCAATTTCCTTGAAGATACGAAAGCTAAACAGTGGAACTCGTGTCACATACACTGGTACCTTGACTGGATTTTGGAATTAATACTCAATGAAAATCAAAGAGCAAACTAGGAAACTAGCCGCAGGTTGCTCAAAGCACCGCTTTGAGGTCGTAGATAAGACTGACAAAGTCAGTCACATATATACGTCAAGGCGACGTTGACGCCGTTTGAAGAGATTTTCGAAGAGTATAAAAATCCTCAAGATACTTTCTTCTATCCTTTAGTTTATAAGGAGAACACCTATGAAAAAAACTGCTATTTCTATCTTTGCTCTCCTAGTGTTAGGAGTTAGCTGTTTGTTCCTATTCAACCAGCAAAGCTATAAAAAAACAGTCGTTCAATACTATGCTAACAATCAGAACCTGCCCAGTAGGATAAGTTATAGTGAATATAGCGATAAACGAGAAGCCAACTACGGCGGCACTCTAAACATCACGTCTATCAAACAAGCTAATGACGGAGTTTATGCAACCTATGAAGGGCAATTGACACCTCTCCAATATTAATAAATTGATAACCAGCCTTTCTTCATCTAGTCATGCTGGTTTTTAAGTTTATTCTAAATCCTTACCTATTCTCCCCAACTGTGCTATACTTAATTTAGTACATTCTTTGAGATTGGAGCCAATATGAAAATCCATAAAACCGTAAATCCTGTTGCCTATGAAAATACCTATTATCTAGAGGGCGAAAAGCACCTCATCGTTGTCGATCCGGGGAGCCATTGGGAAGCCATTCGTCAGACTATCGAGAACATAAACAAACCGATTTGTGCCATTCTATTGACCCACGCCCATTATGACCATATCATGAGTCTGGACTTGGTTCGCGAGACTTTTGGCAATCCTCCGGTCTATATCGCAGAGAGCGAAGCCAGCTGGCTCTATACTCCTGTCGATAATCTCTCTGGTCTTCCCCGCCACGATGATATGGCAGATGTAATCGCAAAACCTGCAGAACACACCTTTGTCTTTCATGAAGAATACCAACTGGAGGAATTTCGTTTTACTGTCTTGCCAACACCAGGTCACTCTATCGGTGGTGTTTCCCTAGTATTCCCTGATGCCCACCTAGTCTTGACAGGTGATGCCCTATTCCGTGAAACAATCGGACGGACGGACCTTCCGACTGGTAGCATGGAGCAACTCCTTCACAGTATCCAGACTCAACTTTTCACCCTACCAAACTACGATGTATATCCAGGGCATGGTCCAGCTACGACCATCGCCCATGAAAAGACCTTCAATCCTTTTTTCTAACAAGATGATGATGTATATCACAATTTAATTAAACTATTCGACAAGTCTTTCTATTACAAAAGGCATCCTATCAAGGTTTTCACACCTGATTGGATGCCTTTTTCTTATTACTAGATTTTTTGCATTACCAAATAATCACGCGGTCTTCTGGTGAACGCCACATACCGTCTCCTTCTTTGACATCATAGGTTGTAAAGAAATCATCAAAGTTTGGTACTTGTACATTGACACGGAGTTTGGCTGGTGCGTGTACATCCACGCTAGCCAAAAGTTTCATAAATTCTGGACGACCTTTCATACGCCATATGCGACCAAAGTTGTAGAAGAATTCTTCTGCAGAGAAGTCTGGTTCTCGCTTAGCTGCTTCAAGTGCTGCAGCGATTCCTCCCAAGTCAGCCACGTTTTCTGATACAGTCAATTTACCGTTGATGGTTGCACCATAAGAATCCTGTCCATCAAATTGGTCAATAACTTTTTGTGTTTTCTCCTTGAAGGCAGTATAGTCGCTCTCTGTCCACCAGTCCTTGAGACTACCATTTTCATCAAAGGAAGCCCCGTTGGTATCAAAGGCATGGGAAATTTCATGGGCAATAACCGCACCAATCCCACCGTAATTAGCAGAAGATGACTGATTCAAGTCATAGAAAGGTGCCTGTAAAATGGCCGCTGGGAAGACAATCAGGTTCTTCTGTGGATTGTAGTAGGCGTTGACCATATGAGCAGGCATGCCCCATTCCTTATAGTCCACAGGCTGATTCCACTTGCTCCAACTGTGCTTGATTTCCACACGTGCAAAGGCTAAAGCATTGTCAAAAAGGCTAGCATTTTCATCCACTACCTTGTCCTTGTAGCGTTCTGGCAATTCTTCTGGGTAACCGATATAAGGCTTGATGACATTGAGTTTGACAATGGCCTTGTCACGAGTTTCAGGAGTCAGCCAGTCATTCTTGGCCAAACGCTCCTTATAGACATCAATCATGGTTGCTACTTTTTTCTCCACGTCCGCCTTAGCTTCTGGGGAGAATTTTTCATGGGCATACCAGAGACCCAAGGCTTGTTTGAATGGACCTTGTGCTAACTGGTAGGCTGCCTTAACCTTGTCTTTGGCTTCTGGAACTCCAGAAAGCGCACGACTGTAGGCACCTGACAAGACACGGATTTCTTCTGTTAAATAGCTGGTTGAAAGATTGACAACACTTAAAATCAAGGTTGCCTTGAGGAGAGGCCAGGCTTCTTCACTATAGAATTGCTCTGCTGCTTGCCAGAAACGTTCCTCGTCTACAATAACCTTGTCTGGCACTTGTCCAAGAACTACTTGGAAGAAGTCATCCAAAGGTAGAGCAGGCGCGAATTTTTTGAAATCTTCATAAGAATAGGGATGGTAGAGTTTAGCATATTCTGAACTTTCTTCATTAGAAAGCACCACTGCCGCAATTCGACGGTCCAATTCAAGTCTTTTTTCTAGCAAGTCTTCAATTTCTTCGTCAGAGAAATCATAAGCCTTGAGGAGATTGGCGCTGGTTTCTTTCCAAAGAGTTAAGAGTTCTTCGCGTTGAGGATGGTCTTCTGCATAGTAGGTCGTATCTGGCAAAATCGTGCTTGGAGCACTAGCCCATAAAACGTTGATTCTGGCATCCATAAAGTCTGGTGATACACCAAAAGGAAGGAAGTTCGGTTTTCCTGCAAGTTCAAACTCTGCTAGTCTAGCTGTAAAATCTGCAAAAGTCTCCAATTCTTGGAATTCTTTAAGTAGTGGTAAGACAGGTTTGATACCGTCAGCTTCTCTCTTGTCAAAATCACGAACTAGGCGATGGTATTTGACAAAGTTTGCCAAGATAGCATCCTCAGGCACCTCTTCTCCTGTCAACCACTTGTCTGTTGTCGCCAACATCAGATCTTCAATTTCCTGGTCTAAATCAACAAAACCTCCTGTTTGAGACTTATCTGCTGGGATTTCAGCTGTCTTCTGCCATTCTCCATTGATTGCATCATAAAAATCATCTTGATAACGTGTCATCTTGTTCTCGCTTTCATTTATACTTGCTTTTAGCTTAACAAAAATTACCTGGGAATGCAATTAAAAATGAACTGATACTTTCTATTGTTTTTCAGTTATTATTTTAATTTTTTTAAAAATTAACTTGACTTAATTTTTTTTTTAATGTATATTAAGAGGCAGGAGGAATACAAGTTTATGATACGTATCGAAAACCTCAGTGTCTCCTACAAAGAAACGTTGGCACTTAAGGATATTTCACTAGCGCTCCATGGACCAACAATTACCGGTATCATTGGTCCAAACGGTGCTGGGAAATCAACATTATTAAAAGGGATGCTGGGAATTATCCCACATCAAGGTCAGGCATTTCTCGATGACAAGGAAGTTAAAAAATCCTTACACCGAATTGCCTATGTCGAACAAAAAATCAATATCGACTACAACTTTCCCATCAAGGTCAAGGAATGCGTCTCGCTAGGACTATTTCCCTCTATTCCTCTCTTTCGAAGTTTAAACGCTAAACATTGGAAGAAAGTGCAAGAAGCCCTTGAAATCGTCGGCCTAGCTGACTACTCTGAACGTCAAATCAGTCAACTGTCTGGAGGTCAATTCCAGCGGGTTTTGATTGCCAGATGCTTGGTGCAGGAAGCCGACTATATCCTCTTGGATGAACCTTTTGTTGGGATTGATTCTGTCAGTGAGGAAATCATCATGAATACGCTGAGAGATCTGAAAAAAGCTGGCAAGACGGTTCTCATCGTCCACCATGACCTCAGCAAGGTTCCCCACTACTTCGATCAAGTCTTGCTTGTCAATCGAGAAGTGATTGCCTTTGGTCCAACCAAAGAAACCTTTACCGAAGCCAATCTCAAAGAAGCTTACGGTAATCGACTCTTTTTCAATGGAGGTGACCTATGATTGCAGAATTTATCGATGGATTACAAAAATTCCATTTCTTACAAAATGCCTTGATAACAGCCATTGTCATCGGGGTCGTAGCTGGAGCTGTAGGATGTTTCATCATTCTACGCGGGATGTCACTCATGGGAGATGCCATTTCAC
The DNA here is from genome assembly GCA_905221065.1 of bacterium. Classification (GTDB taxonomy): domain Bacteria; phylum Bacillota; class Bacilli; order Lactobacillales; family Streptococcaceae; genus Streptococcus. The sequence goes on along the minus strand of CAJNBS010000006.1, from coordinate 62,933 downwards.
ATGCTGTCTTACCAGGTGTAGCCCTCTCCTTCATCTTGGGCCTTGACTTCTTTATCGGAGCCATTGTCTTTGGATTGCTAGCTGCCATCATCATTACCTACATCAAGGGAAACTCGATTATCAAAAGCGATACCGCCATCGGCATTACCTTTTCTTCTTTCTTAGCCCTCGGTATCATCTTGATTAGTGTCGCTAAAAGTTCAACTGACCTTTTCCATATTCTTTTTGGTAATATCCTGGCCGTCCAAGATACGGATATGTTTATTACTATGGGTGTAGGGGCAGCCATTCTCTTGTTAATCTGGATTTTCTTCAAGCAACTCTTGATAACATCCTTTGATGAACTCTTGGCTAAAGCCATGGGAATGCCTGTCAATTTCTATCACTACTTACTCATGGTACTCCTAACTCTCGTGTCTGTGACAGCCATGCAAAGTGTCGGAACTATCCTGATTGTAGCCATGCTGATTACCCCAGCGGCAACTGCTTATCTCTATGCTAATAGCCTGAAAAGCATGATTTTCCTTTCCTCAACCTTTGGAGCGATAGCTTCAGTTTTGGGGCTCTTTATCGGCTATAGCTTTAACGTTGCGGCAGGTTCTAGTATCGTGCTTACAGCTGCTAGTTTCTTTCTCATTAGCTTCTTTATCGCTCCAAAACAACGATATTTGAAACTGAAAAATAAACATTTGTTAAAATAAGGGGCAAAACCCCAATAAATTGGAGGATCTAATGAAAAAATTAGGTACATTACTCGTTCTCTTTCTTTCCGTCATTGCTCTTGTAGCATGTGCTAGCGGAAAAAAAGATGCAGCTTCTGGTCAAAAACTAAAAGTTGTTGCTACAAACTCAATCATCGCTGATATTACTAAAAATATTGCTGGTGACAAGATTGATCTTCACAGTATCGTTCCTGTTGGTCAAGACCCACACGAATACGAACCACTTCCTGAAGACGTTAAGAAAACTTCTCAAGCTGATTTGATTTTCTATAACGGTATCAACCTTGAAACAGGTGGCAATGCTTGGTTTACAAAATTGGTAGAAAATGCCAAGAAAACTGAAAACAAAGACTACTTTGCAGTCAGCGAAGGCGTTGATGTTATCTACCTTGAAGGCCAAAACGAAAAAGGCAAAGAAGACCCACACGCTTGGCTCAACCTTGAAAACGGGATGATCTTTGCTAAAAATATCGCAAAACAATTGAGCGCTAAAGACCCTAGCAACAAGGAATTCTACGAAAAAAATCTCAAAGAATATACTGAAAAACTAGACAAACTTGATAAGGAAGCTAAGGAGAAATTTAACAACATCCCTGCTGAGAAAAAACTTATCGTAACCAGCGAAGGATGCTTCAAATACTTCTCTAAAGCCTACGGTGTCCCAAGTGCCTACATCTGGGAAATCAACACTGAAGAAGAAGGAACACCTGACCAAATCAAGACTTTGGTTGAAAAACTTCGCCAAACAAAAACTCCTTCACTCTTTGTAGAATCAAGTGTGGATGACCGTCCAATGAAAACTGTTTCTCAAGACACAAACATCCCAATCTACGCACAAATCTTTACTGACTCTATCGCAGAACAAGGTAAAGAAGGCGACAGCTACTACAACATGATGAAATACAACCTTGATAAGATTGCTGAAGGATTGGCAAAATAATACTCTTCGAAAATCAAATTCAAACCACGTCAGCTTTATCTGCAACCTCAAAGCGGTGCTTTGAGCAACCTGCGGCTAGTTTCCTAGTTTGCTCTTTGATTTTCATTGAGTATAAGCCTCTGAAAAACGTCATTCTTTTCCGAATTGACGTTTTTTCTCTGCCCATATTTCCGGTCAAATCATTGGAAAATTCTAACTGTTTTAGCTAAAATGGAAGAAAAAAGATTGGAGTATCTTATGGTAACTTTTCTCGGAAATCCTGTTAGCTTTACAGGTAAACAACTACAAGTCGGCGACAAGGCACTTAATTTTTCTCTCACTACAACAGACCTTTCTAAAAAATCTCTATCTGATTTTGATGGGAAGAAAAAAGTTTTGAGTGTCGTTCCTTCTATCGATACAGGCATCTGCTCAACTCAAACGCGTCGTTTTAATGAAGAACTGGCTGGACTTGACAACACGGTCGTCTTGACTGTTTCCATGGACCTACCCTTTGCTCAAAAACGTTGGTGCGGTGCTGAAGGAATTGAAAATGCCATCATGCTTTCAGACTATTTTGACCATTCCTTTGGACGTGATTATGCTCTCTTAATCAATGAGTGGCACCTATTGGCACGTGCAGTCTTTGTCCTTGATACTGATAATACAATCCGCTACGTTGAATACGTGGACAATATCAACTCTGAACCAAACTTCGAAGCCGCAATTGCAGCAGCTAAAGCCCTATAGAAAAAAATCCTCTGTCACAAAGAGTTTCCTGCTCTTTTAAACGGAGGATTTTTGTTTACGAGTAAATAGAAGTTCAAGCTACTAAAAATAACTACCTTACTCTACAGATTTCAAGGCTTCAAGCATATTAACCTTTCTCAGATGATGATTGACAAAGAAACCAAGCAGGGTCAAAATGGTGCTTACTGCTGCCACTGGGATTACATAGACCTCCCAGCCTACCTGCGGATAAAAGAGAATAGTCGCAGGAGAAATCATTTGAATCAAAAATTGGTGTAAATAGAAACCTGAGACCAAACCAAGTACGATTCCCACAAGAGACAAGACAATCGTCTCACGGTAAATGTAGAGAGTGACTTCATTATTATGGAAGCCGAGAACCTTGATAGTAGAGAGTTCACGGATTCTCTCAGCCACGTTGATATTGGTCAGATTGTAGAGGATAACGATAGCCAATAGAACCGACACGATGACTAAGATGGTCATGGTCTGATTGAGTGAACTAGCGACAGAGTCAAAGAGTCGAATGGCTGAAGCATTTTGGACGACACTGGACACCGCAACTTGATTCATAAGCAAGCCTGCCTTCCTTTCGATACTAGTAGCACTGGTATCTCTTAACGAGACCAAATAAGTGTTGGCTTGGGGTAGCTGTCCGTAAAGTTGTTCATAGCTAGCTTGACTCATATAAATAAAATGACCAACGTAGTTCTCAGTAATGGCAGCAACCTTTAGTTCCTTACCTTCAATTTCGAAAGTCTGCCCAACCTTGACACCTGCCAGCTGGGCTAGTTTAGTTGTAATAACGACTCCATCTTTCAATGTCAGCTCCTGCTGATGATTTTGCAGATGGATAAAGGGTGTCAAATCTTCCTTCTCTGTCATCATAAGGGTAACGGTCTGAAGACCACCCTTACCCTTGAAATCCTTGTCTAGCGTCTTAGAATAAATTTTCTGGTAGGCTTGAATATCCTGCCCTTTCAACACTTCTTCTAGACTTGCCTTGTCTTGATTGGTCGCACTAGGATTTTCAGAGACAATCATTTGATACTGTTGGATTTCTTGAAACTGTCTAGACGGAACTCCTGCTACAGAGGATTGAATTCCCAAGCCTGCAAAGAGCAGAGCGACTGAACCTGCCACACCAAAGATTGTCATTAACATCCGCTGTTTATAACGGAAGATATTGCGAGCTGTTACCTTATGGGTAAAACTGAGACGACGCCAGATAAAACCGATGCGCTCTAGTAAGATTTTAGCTCCTTTGACAGGTGGTTTAGGCAGTAAAAGCTGGGCTGCTTCATCGTGAAGTTCCCTCCTAGCCACCAGATAGGCTGGTAACACACTCGCTAACCAACTCAAACCTAGAGCTAGCATACTATAGCTCCAATAGAACTGAATCTGGGTTTCTCCCACCACCATACCTTTTGTAATAACACTTGAAATCACATTGGCTAGCAAATAATGGCCAAGTATACTACCTAGAGCTGTTCCGACAGTCCCAGCTACTAGACCATAGAGGAGAAATTTAGCGATAATATCCTTGCTGCGATAGCCCAAGGCCTTAAAAATCCCTGCATGTGTTCGCTCTTCATCCACAAAGCGAGTCATGGTTGTAAAGGTCACCATGGCTGCTACAGCATAAAGCACCACAGGAAAGATATTGCCCACTGCCCGAATACTGGCTGTAGCATTGCTATACATGAGATAGCCCTGACCACCTGGCATGGTCTGACGATTATAGACTTGATACTTGGGTTCAGCCAAATCATCCAAGACTTGCTGATGTTTTTCTAATTTTTCCTTTTCTTGGGCTAAATTTTGTTCAGCTTGCTTTAGTTTATCTTCTTCCTTGCTCAATTCCTGCTTAGCTTGGGTAAGTTGAGCACTGGCCTGGTCTCTCTGAGCTTGAGGGAGCAAGACTAGTTGACTTTCCTGCGCCTGTAAACGAGCTTGAGCAGTTGCTAAACGACGCTTGCCTTCCTGCAAATTTACCTGAGCCTTATCAAGGGTCTCTTGACCCTTATCGATAGATTCTTGACCCTCTTTTTTCAAGAGTTGCAGACGTGCCTTGCCATTATCTGATAAAGCTTGTTCAAGGTCTTCCTGATGTTGCTTGGATTTTTCTTCATAAGCTGATGAAAAGGCATTTAAGCCTGCTAAATCTTGATATTTCAAACGAGCTATATTATAGACTTTTTGATCAAACTGGCTAGGTAAAACCACCCCGTAGGCTGTCAGAGTCCCGCTTCCGCTTCCTGCATAGCCCATATCCCGCTGGGAGAGAATTTCAGCCGAATCCACAAAACCAGTAATGGTAAAAGTATAGTCTTTTAAAGAGGAATGACTGCCTTCTTTTTCTTTAAAACTAATTTCCTGTCCCACGCTATATTGATTCTGCAGATGACTTGCCAAAGCAATTTCCTGGTCTGACTGCGGAAGTCGTCCCTCTCTTAGCTGAAAGGTTGAAATTCGCTCTGGTTTGGAATACAGCCGAATGGCATCCTGCCCATTATCCATAGCCACATCTGTCAAGTAGCCAAACTCGACTTCTGCGCCCTGAGTCTGCTCTAGTTCTTCTTGATCTGCTTGATCCAAGCCATAGTTAGACATGACTGCCAAATCCAAGGTTTGAGCAGTGGTTAAATAAGCATTGGCGGTCGCCTCCATATTGGGGCTAGTTACTTTGAGACCTACTAGGGCTAGAGAGCCCAACATCATCAGGGTCAAGATGGATAAAAAACGCCCCTTGGAGCCTGTGAAGGACTGAATTAAGTCCTTCCAATAGGTTTTTCGCTTAATCATGCTAGTACTCCAAACTGTCAATATCCTGAGGATGCTGGTTGATCACCACATCCTTGACACAGGCATCGTGCATATGAATCACGCGATCAGCAATGGGCGCCAAAGCTCCATTGTGAGTCACGATAATCACTGTTGCCTCTTTTTGACGAGACATGTCTTGGAGAATCTTCAAGACTTGCTTGCCCGTCTGATAATCCAAGGCTCCAGTCGGTTCATCACAAAGAAGGATTTTAGGATTTTTGGCTACTGCGCGTGCAATGGAGACTCGCTGTTGCTCCCCTCCAGAAAGCTGTGCTGGGAAATTATTAAGACGATGAGCCAGACCTACATCTGTCAAAACCTGCTCAGGATCCAAGGCATCTGTCACGATTTCAGAAGCTAGTTCCACATTTTCCTTAGCAGTCAAATTGGAAACTAGATTATAAAACTGAAAAACAAACCCCACATCATTTCTACGGTAATTGGTGCGCTGGTGGGAACTATAGTCTGCAATATTGACACCATCAATCCAGATTTCTCCTTCATCATTGGTGTCCATTCCCCCAAGAAGGTTAAGAACTGTTGACTTACCAGCACCAGACGCACCAAGGATAATCACTAGCTCCCCTTTTTCAATTTCAAAATTCACATCACGATTGGCCACAATCTCCGTGTCACCAACCTGATAACGTTTGTAACAGTGTTTCATCTCAATATAAGCCATCAGACCCACCCTCTCTCAAACAAATTACTTCCTATTACCATTATAACGCTTTTTCAACTAGTTGGAAACTGCTCATACTCAATGAAAATCAAAGAGCAAACTAGGAAGCTAGCCGCAGGCTGTACTTGAGTACGGCAAGGCGAAGCTGACGTGGTTTGAATTTGATTTTCGAAGAGTATTACATTCTCAAATCCTTCAAAAAAGTCAGTCTCAAATCACTGCCTTCCATTATCTTCTTAAAAATAAAACTGAACAAGATCGCCTTCTGCAGTCTCCACTGAAATACAATCTTTCCCCATGCATTTCACTTCTGCTTTTTCTTGATTGACTTCAATCACACTTTTTTCAATACCTGGATAAGAGACGCGCAAATCTCCTCCACTCCTTGATAAAATGGTCATCTGTAAGAGTTTTTTATCCTCCCAGCGCATACTAACTTCAAAATGTCCACGTGCCATTAAGCCTGAAATGGAACCTGATGACCATGCATCAGGTAGGGCAGCTAGAGGCACCAGATAAGCTGTATGAGACTGGAGTAACATTTCTACCATGCCACTAGTAGCACCAAAATTCCCATCTATCTGAAAAGGGGGATGGCTACACCAAAGATTGGGCAAGGTGGATGTCTTTAACTGCTCTGCTAATAATTTATGGGCTCGATTGCCATCTCCCAAACGCGCCCAGAGATTGATCTTATTAGCCTTGGACCAACCTGTGCCCCCATCTCCACGATCATTGAGGCTAGCACGCGCCGCATCAAGATAGTCTTGTCCCTTATGACTAAAGAGATTTCCAGGATAAAGCCCCACCAGATGGGAAGCATGCCGGTGTTGGGCCTCCACCTTCTCATTTTGAAAATGCTGTTCTTCCTCCTCATACCACTCTCTGATTCGACCAGATTGAGTGATTTGCAGAGGATTTAGTAAATCAAATTTTTCTTTGACTTCCGTCAACAAGTCCTCATCCAATTTCAATTCTTGAGCAGCCTGAATAAAATCATGAAATAATTGCCAAATCAGAGATTGGTCATAGGTATTGCCAATCGAAATCGGACCATGTTCTGGTGAGTAAGACGGAGAAGACACCCAACGCTGGGCCTCCTGATCCTTATGTAAAAAGGCATTCCAAAAACGAACCGTTTCCCTCAACATGGGATAAATTTTCTCCCTGAGATAGTCTTGGTCCCTGTAAAATGAATAGGCCTCATAAACAGTTTGCATCATCCACGCATTTGCAGCTGGCGACCAGCCCCAATAGTAATCCCAACCAGGTGCCGTCCAACCAAAAGGAGTCGCTTGCGTATGGACCAACCAACCGTTCTCCTCCCCTTTCTGAGAAACGATTCCTGCATACCTTGTAGCCGCTAGGCGACCATAAACACGTAAATCATCGATATAGTTGATGACCGGAAAAGCCGTCTCTAAGAGGTTAGTCACGTAGGCTGGCCAATAATTCATCTGCAGGTTGATATTCAAGTGATAGTCCGAATTCCAAGGAGGATTGTCAACCGCATTCCAGACACCTTGCAGGTTAGCTGGTAACGAATCTGGGCAATCTCTGGAAGAACTAATCAATAAATACCGCCCATACTGGAAGAACAGCTCCTCCAAAGCCCGCCCCTCTTGTGGCTTATAATTTTTTAACAAATCATCTGTAGTGGATGCGTCAACTTCAGCCTCCAAATCCAATTGAACACGCTGAAATAAAGCTTGGTAGTCCTGAATATGCCTTGATTTCAATTGGTCATAACCCTTTTCTTTAGCTCTCTCCACCAAGTCTATTACCTGTTGCACTAAATCTATTTTCTTGCGATAATTGCTAGCAGTATTTTGAGCAAAATCTGTCTTAGCTGCCAAGAAGAGATTGGCATAACTGGCTCCTGATATCTGAACCTTATCCGACCAGACTCTAATGTCTCCATCTGTTTGCCAAGCTAGATAACTAGCAAACTGCAGGTCATTATCCTTAACCCGTCCCTTCATCAAGATATGAGAATCAGTGATATCCAGTTGGCATTCCTTGTAATCAGACTTTTTCTGCTCATACTTTCCATCAGAAGCCAAATCACGCGTCAAGGACAGTTCCATAGTAAAATCTAGACTTTCCAACCCTTCCTTAGTAAAATGCTGAACCAAGAGATCATCTGGAAAACTCGCAAAGGCTTCTCGTTTAAACATAGTCCCTTTATGTACATAAGAAGTCGTCGCAAGTGCCTTACTGATATTCAGCTGTCTCTGGTAATCCGTCACCTGAGACAGAGAATTACCTTGCTGGCTGAACTCAATGAAAATATCTCCAAAGGACAGATAGGTCCCATATTGACTCGTTTGGGGCCCGACCAAATGCTGTTCAGCCAATTCCTTAGCAGTATTGTAATCCCTATTTTCCAAAGCCTGCCGAATTTCAGCCAAAAAACTATACTGGTCCTGAAGATTTCCACCCTGATAATCTGAACTATCAGGAAGTGGACCTCCAGACCAGAGACTTTTTTCATTGAATTGAATCCGCTCAGCCCCTACAAGTCCAAAGACTTTAGCCCCTAAAGAACCATTGCCTATCGGTAAAGCCTCTTCTTCCCACCCCTTATAAGTGGTTGAAACTGGTTGCTTGTAGGTCAGTACATAATCTTGTTTTTTATTCCTTATCATACTACCATACTAACATAAAAAGCCTAGAAATCAATTCTAGACTTACAATTTTTTATTTTCCAAGGTAGTATTCAGAAACTACGTTCAATTTTTCATCGAATTCAAATACCAATGGTGGGAAGTTAGGGATTTCCACGTCCATGATTTCGTCATCTGACAAACCTTTGATGTGTTTTACAAGGGCACGGATTGAGTTACCGTGAGCTCCTACGAATACGTTTTTACCATCTTTAAGAGCTGGAGCGATTTTATCTTCCCAGAATGGAAGGGCACGTTCCAAAGTCACTTTCAAGTTTTCAGCATCTGGAATTACTGAGTCGTCAAGTGAAGCGTAACGACGGTCTGTGTGAGCTGAGTGCTCATCATCACGATCCATGTTTGGAGGCAATACATCGTATGAACGACGCCAGATGTGAACTTGCTCATCACCAAATTGTTCAGCTGCTTCAGCTTTGTTTTTACCAGTCAAACCACCGTAGTGACGTTCGTTCAAGCGCCATGATTTTTCAACTGGAACCCACAATTGGTCAGAAGCTTCAAGAGCCAAGTTCGTTGTTTTGATAGCGCGTTTCAATACTGAAGTGTAAGCTTGGTCAAATTCGATACCAGCTTCTTTGATCAATTTACCAGCGTCAATCGCTTGTTGTGTACCTTTTTCAGACAAATCAACATCAGCCCAACCAGTGAAAAGGTTAGCTTTGTTCCATTCAGACTCACCGTGGCGAGCAAAAACCAATTTTACCATTAGATGGATTCTCCTTTAAATTTTCCGAGGTTTCCCCTCGTTTATCTATTCTATTTTACACAATTTTTCACAAAAAAGCTAGTCAAAACCAAAAAGGAAAGGACTGTTTGGCAATCCTTTTCCTTATTTTTTATACTTCAACTTTGAATTTTTTGAGACTTCCTAAAAATAGTGAACCACCGATAATTGCTAGGATTCCTCCTACCCAACCAAGAGCTGGAATCAAGCCAACTGCTCCACCTACGATTAATAGAACAGAAGGAGCCGAACCAACACGACTTTCTCCCTTATAGTATACAATCGCAACAATTCCTAAAACTAAAATTGCAATTTTTAAAACGGTTGGGAGTAAAACTCCTGCAATTCCTGCAACTGTTGTAGATGCAGTTAATTCAGGACTCTGTGTAGCTGTTGCTGTAGCAGCTGTACTCACAACTGCTGCTAGTAAAAGAAACGGGGCAATAAGCAAGTAGAGTCCACCTACTAAACCAACAATACCACTATAAAGTGCTAAAGCTTTTGACTTCATAATAAATCTCCTTTTTTATTTTTTTCAAATAAAATTGTATCATATTTGCTAAAAAAAAAAAAGCATTTTCTGAAATTATAAAATAAAAACTTGCATAATATGAAATAAAATTAAGCAAATATGTGAAAAGAAATTTCCATTTCACCCTTGCTAGTCTCTTTACTTTTTGTTAGAATGATGTCAAAAAATAAAGAAGGTTAACATTATGCCACAACATCTCTTTAAAGAATTGGCTCAACTGGAGCAAGTAGAGGCTCTAGCTCTAGGAGGTTCACGGGCCGGACAAGATTTTGACAAAGACTCTGATTATGATGTATATGTCTACCTCAGTGCTCCTCTCACACCAGACATACGAAAAGAAATCCTCAGTAAACACTGCTCCTATATGGAAATTGGCAATCAATTTTGGGAATTGGAGGATGATTGTGTTCTCAATAATGGTATCGAAATCGAGCTGATTTACCGCTCTCTGGACGAATTTGACAAAGATTTACAAGCCGTGGTTTTAGAGCACCAAACCCAGAATTCTTACACTACTTGTATGTGGTACAATCTGCTCAACAGTAAGATTATATACGATCGAGATGGTCACTATGCTGCTCTCCAGAAAAAGTACAATCTTCCTTATCCAGCTGAACTGAAAAAGAATATCATAAACAAGCAGTCTCTGCTTCTCGACCAAGCTATGCCAGCTTTTTCAAGACAAATCAAAAAAGCCCTCAAACGCCAAGATTTACTCAGCATCAATCACCGCACTAGTGAGTTTTTCGCCTCTTATTTCGATTTGCTCTTCGCCTTCAATGAGCAGCTCCATCCAGGAGAAAAACGCATGCTCCAGTTCGCAAAAAACAATTGCTCTCATCTACCTCAAAATTTTGAGAACGATATTCAAGACTACTTTCAAAATCTCTACCAACTAGCTCACCAGCAGAAAACAGTCCTAACTTTGGAGCATCTCCTATCAAATCTTAAACACTTGATTGATGAATCCCTTTAGAATGCCAACAAATAAAAGCTCATGAAATCTACTTTTCAGATGATTCATGAGCTTTTTGAAATTCAACCATATACAACGATGTAAAGTTATACTCAATGAAAATCAAAAATCAAACTAGGAAGCTAGCCCAAGCTGTACTTAAGTACGGTAAGGCGACGCTGACGTGATTTGGATTTGATTTTCGAAGAGTATTAATTGAGACAAGAAAACGACAATAAACTTCTAATATTATAAAAACGCATCATATCAGGTATTCAAAAACTTGATACAATGCGTTTTATAGTCTATAAGATTAGTTGTCTTTTCTTCTCAGATTGAGTTTTCCCTGGACTTTTCAACTTATTTCTCTTCAAATCCTTCTGCGACTGCGCCTGCAAAGTTTTCTTCTACGATGCTTGCACAGTGGTCACAGATGACTGCATGGTAGCTGCGTTCTGCTGTTGTTGGGTCGATACGACGGCAACGGTCACATACTTCACCTGCAGCGCGTTCTACTGTGAAGGCCACATCTTCAAAGCTAACAGCAGATGCTGGAGCTGGTCTTTCTGCGATGGTCAATTCAGACACGATCAATAGTTGAGCTACATTGCTGTTTACTGCTTCGAGTAGAGTTTTCACAACTTCGTTTGGATAAACTGTCAAGTGTGCTTCAAGTGATTTACCGATTACTTTGGCATTACGAGCTTCTTCCAAGGCTTTTTGAGCTTGTCCACGGAAGTCCATGAAGGCTGCCCAGGTATCCAAGATTTCTTCTTGGTTAGCAAATGACTCTGCTTCTGGCAATTCAGACAATTGAACGAAGTCTTCTGCTTCAAATTCAAGATATGACCAGATTTCTTCCGCAGTGTGAGGAAGGATTGGTGTCAAGAGTTTGGTAATTTTCACAAGAATGTCATAGAAAACAGTCTGCATTTGACGGCGTTCCAATGATTTGGCACCTTCGATGTAAACAACGTCTTTAGCGAAGTCAAGGTAGAAGGCCGATAAGTCAACGTTGATAAAGTTTACCAAGGCCTTGTAGATTGTCAAGAATTCAAAGTTTGCGTAAGCATCACGAATGGTCTTGACAAGCTGGTTAAAGCGAAGGGTCATGTACTTATCAACTGAACGAAGCTCATCGTAAGCTACTGCATCTTGAGCTGGGTTAAAATCAGATGTATTAGCAATCAAGAAACGAAGGGTATTACGAATCTTACGGTAAGTTTCAGAGACTTGGCTCAAGATATCCATAGAGATACGCACGTCATTGCTTGAGTCAACACTTGTTACCCAGAGACGCAAGATTTCCGCACCAAATTGTTTTTCAACATCGCTAGGAGCAATGGTATTTCCAAGAGATTTAGACATCTTCTCACCTTTACCGTCAAGGGCAAAACCTTGTGACAAGATTTGTTTGTAAGGTGCTACACCATGATTGGCAACAGATGTGATAAGTGATGAGTTGAACCATCCACGATACTGGTCAGAACCTTCTAGGTAAAGGTCTGCTGGGTAAGTCAACTCAGGACGGTTTACTACAACTCCATTCCATGATGAACCTGAGTCAAACCAAACGTCCATGATATCTGTTTCTTTCTTGAACTCACCATTTGGTGAACCTGGATGCGTAAATCCTTCTGGTAAGAGATCCTTAGCATCACGTTCCCACCAGATGATAGAACCGTGTTCCTCAAAGAGTTGAGCCACATGTTCAATGGTTTCAGCTGTCATGATCGCTGTACCGTCTTCAGCGTAGAAGATTGGAAGTGGAACACCCCAAGCACGTTGACGAGAGATAACCCAGTCGCCACGGTCGCGGATCATATTGTAAAGACGGACTTTACCCCATTCTGAGTGGAATTTCACTTTTTCAATTTCATCCAAGATTTCTTGGCGGAATTTAGAAACTGAGGCAAACCACTGTGGAACTGCACGCCAGATAATTGGTTTTTTCGTACGCCAGTCAAATGGGTATGAGTGAGAGATTTCTTCTTGAGCAAGGAGAAGATTACCAAGTTTTTCGATAACAGTTAGAACTACCTTGTCATAGAACTGACCTTCAAACTCAGGACCAGCATTAGCCATCATGATACCACGCTCGTCAACAGTGACTGCGACTTCAAGACCATTAGCAATACCGACATTGTAGTCGTCCTCACCAAAACCAGGGGCTGTATGGACAATACCTGTACCAGAGTCAGTCTTAACGTGGTCACCAAGGATAACGAGTTCATCTACAGCTGTATCCCACGGGTGTTCTGTTACGATGTGGTTCAATTCTTGACCACGGTAAGTTGCCAAAACTTGAATGTCAGCCCAACCAAATTTCTCAGACAAACTAGTCAACAATTCTGCAGCAACCACAAACTTACGAGCTTCACCAGCAGGTTGAACCAAGACGTAATCAATATCCGCTCCAACAGTCAAGCCACGAGAAGCTGTGATAGTAAATGGAGTAGTTGTCCAAACTACGATATAAGTATCTGTATCTAGAACACCTTTGCCATCTTTTACCTTATTGGCATAGTAAAGGGAAGTTGAAACCAAGTCATGGTATTCAATCTCTGCTTCCGCAAGGGCAGACTCAGATGACCAAGACCAGTAAACTGGCTTGGCACCACGGTAGATATAACCTTTATTAGCCATCTCACCAAAGACACGGATTTGGGCTGCTTCATAGTCCGGAGTCAAAGTCACATATGGATTTTCCCAGTCACCAGAAACACCCAAACGTTTGAAGTCTTCACGTTGTTTATCTACTTGTGAAAGAGCGTATTCACGGCAAAGTTTCAAGTACTCAACCAAGTCCATTTCTTTACGTTTGACACCTTGTTTTGCCAAAACTTGCTCGATTGGCAGACCGTGAGTATCCCAACCTGGGATATATGGTGCATAAAATCCTGACATAGATTTTGAACGAACAATGATATCTTTTGAAATCTTGTTCATAGCGTGTCCAACGTGGATATTTCCGTTCGCGTATGGAGGGCCATCATGCAAGGTGAAATGAGGTTTTCCTTGGTTCAATTCTTGACGACGTTGATAAAGTTTTGCATCTTCCCATTCCTTTTGCCAAACTGGCTCTTTGGTAGGAAGGCCTGCACGCATTGGGAAAGCTGTTTTCCCAAGATTAAGGGTATCTTTGAGTTTCATGGTATCTCCTTTATAAATAATAACAAATTAAAAACCACGACTTCCAAAAAGGACGAAAATCGTGGTACCACCTTTATTCGGAAAAAGATCTAATCTTTCTCCCTCTTATCCCGTAACGTGGGGAACGTCAAATCTTACTCTGTTCAGACTTGAGAGTTTGAGAGGATAATCTTATCATTAGGGAATGCAGGACTCACACCATCTCCTGCTCGCTGGAAATATAAGGATAAGATATTGTTCTCACATCATTTCTTATAAAATTGTAACGGATTCTTGCGGTGCTTCAATTCCCGGTGCTGAATCAACAGTTTCTTTAGCTGGTGTTGGACCTGTCGGATGCACTGGAGCTACTTCTGGCTCTTCGTACATTGGACCAACTGGATGAGCAGGCTCTTCTTCAACTTGAGGACTCACTACAGGAGTTGGAGCTTCCACTTCCTGTTTAGCTTGAGCTTCAAATTCAGCCAATTCTTTATTAGCTGCCTCAATACGAGCCTGTAACTCTGTCATTTCTTCTGGAGAAAATTGACGTGTCATATCAATTGGTTCTTCCTCAACTGATGAAGGAATCGGTTCTCCAAGTACTTCGCTAACAACTTCTTTAAAGGCTTCATCACTTGTCTGAAGATAAGTAGCTGTTGGACGAAGAATATCTTCCCAATCTGAAGATTCAACAATAGCCAACTGACTCTCAATTGTAGATTTGAGACGTTGGTGGAAGACACGACTCTTGTTCTTCAATTCTTCGGTTTCAACAGCAACTTTCTTAGCATTATCAGCAGCCTGACGAAGAATTTCATTTGCCTTGTATTTTGCTTCTTCCAATAATCGATGTGCATCCTGTTCAGCTTGATGAATGATATTGTTTGAACGTTCATGTGCTGTTTGTTTCACTCTCTCAGCTGTATCTTGGGCAATCAATACAGACTGGCTCAACGAATCTTTCATCTCATCAAAGTAAGACAAACGCTCTTCCAAATTTTTAATATGTAAATCCTTATCATGATTAGAACGAACCAAATCTTCATAATCACGAACTACAATATCTAAAAATTCATCTACTTCTTCTGGATCAAAACCTCTAAAACGTGTGCTAAAGGTTTTATCTTTGATTTCTAACGATGTAATTGGCATATTTTTCCTCACTTACTTAATAATAACTGGACTGTTATTTTTTTCTTCTCTTTTTTAGTTTGTCCCTTATCTTGAAGCAATCTCAAGCGCCCAAATTTTCTCACACTAATCAAGTCTCCGACTTGAACAGTATAATCTGATTTGTCTACCATATGATAATTTACTTGGACAAGTTTCTTATCAATCAACTGGTTTGCTTGATTCCTAGATAGTTTCAAAACATTTGATAAAAGAACATCTAATCTAAAACTAGACACGCATAAATCCAGCTCTCGATACTGTTCTAGCTTATCTATTTTCTCGGTGAAAGGACGTTCCTCCAGCGAAACGGGTATACGGCCAATTTTCTTTAATCCATCTTGAAAGAGAAGAAGAAACTGCTGATTAATCATAATCTGCGCCCGTTCTTCATCTACTAGGATATCTCCAAAAAGTTTCCGTTCAATCCCTAATTGATTGATGACTGTCCCTAAAATCTTAGCATGCGTCAAGTGTTCAAATTTATTGGAATACACAATTTCCTGGAGAGACATTTCAAAATCTGAAAACTCTGGTTGAAAATAATCTGGGTATAATAAAATTCGGACATACTCACTCGAGACGAATTCCCCACTACTGCTACAAGCAAGACCATAGGTTTTGGCCAAAATTTTTAATAGTTTCTCCTGATGAGGATTGATAAAAGGAGTTAAAAAAGGAGCATAGCTATCTTCTACCTTCTTTATCCATTCCATTCCCTTGTCAAGAAATGGACGATCTTCTATGGAGAAATGCTGGTAAATCCCTTTATTCATCCTATCATCGCCAGAAAACGAACTAGGTTTTCTCCTAAAAATCGAATCAAAACAATCGCAACCCAAACAGATAAATCAAGACCCGCTATCTGTAAAGGCAGGCGTTGCAAGGGAGCAAGCACTGGTTTTACCAATGCTACAATCCAACGACCTAAACTGGATTCGTAGGCACCTGGAAACCAAGACATGACAGCAAAGGCTAGCAAAATCAGGGAGTAAATATCCACTGCATTATAAATCAGACGAATTAAAAAAATCATTATCGTACTCTATTTCGCTTCATATCAAAGCCAAACTCACCATTTTGTTCTTCATCTGGTAAACGAATATCTTCTACATTCACAATAACATTCACTGGTGTTAACAGATACATAGTAGATGCTACCTTTTTCAGATTTCCAGCTAAAACATGACAAGCTCCATCCAAATAGTCCAAACAACGACGGGCCTGTACCTCTGTCATATACTGAAAATCAATTAAAATACTTTCGTTTCCTGCCAATAAATCAACAATTTCTGTTGCATCTTCATATTTTCTAGGATAACGAACATCTATAATTACCTTATCAGTTGAACGCTGGCTCTGATTTGCCAATTCCTGTTGTCTTGCATGCAGTCTGGTGATATTGCTATCTTTTACACCAGCAGACTGTGAAGGTTGATTCATTGGGAGAGCCGGTTCCTGTGAAGAATTTACTGGAGTAAACACGGGTTCATTTCCTTTTTCATAAGGAATCGTTGAATCCTCATCCTCCGTAAAATAATCTATAAATCTATCGAATCTATCTTTTAAAGACATGGTTCTCTCCTACTTAAAAAATGCTGTACCTATACGAACAAAGGTGGAACCGAATTGAATCGCTTCTTTATAATCACGACTCATTCCCATACTTAACTCGGTCATAGGCATATTTGGAATTTGTTTTTCTTGAATTTCTCTTTGTAAATCTTGGGTCGCCTTGAAAATTTCTTTCAACTGCTCACTACTAGCCTCAAAAGGTGCCATCGTCATTAAACCAACATATTCAATCTTATCTAGTCTGGCTAACTCTGGCAAGGTTTCCAGCAGTTCCTCTCTCGAAAAACCGTGTTTGCTTTCTTCTTTAGAAATATTTACCTGAAGGAAACACTTGATGACTCGGTCACTTCTTTTTTGAATTTCCTCTGCTAGCTTTACTGAGTCCAAAGCATGGAAATAATCAACGTATTGAATGACATCTTTCACCTTACGTCTTTGCAAGGTACCAATCAAATGCCAAGTCACATCTCTATCTTTTAAAGCTTCATATTTCTCTAGAAACTTATCTACACGATTTTCACCGATATGATGAACCCCTAGCGGAAGCAAAGCTTCCGCTGTCGGTACATCTACATACTTGGTAACTGCAATGACAGAGACTGAGCCACTCTCGCGATGAGCACTCAAACTTGCTTCTGCGACTTCTCGAAAAACACGTTCTGTATTTTCTTTTACATTCATTTACTTAACGATTTTTGAAAAATGGAGGTGTATCCAACTCATCTTCATCTTGTGAACTTGGAATTTCAAAACGTTCTACCGGTGACACTACTGAATCAGTCGGACGAACAATTGTCTCGCGACGTAAATCCCAATCACCAAAAGCAGATCCTTGAGCTTGTTCCGAGCGACGTTGATTTTGTTTTGGCAATTCAGCTGTTTCTGCCATATCAAAATGACGATCAAAGCCATGTGAATGAGCTGGTTTCACTGTCTCACGGTAGTTAGTAGTAGGTCTAGTTTGTGGAGCCACAACCTTTTCTACGCGGTCTTGACGAACACCCGTTGCGACAACTGTTACACGAATTTCATCACGCATACTTTCATCAATTGAAGTACCGAGCCAGATGTTCACTCCTTGACCTGCTGCCTGGTTCACAATTTGTGAAGCCTCTTCAGCTTCAATCAAGGTTAAATCAAGACCACCAGTAACGTTGACGATAACATCCTCAGCACCGTCAATAGTTGTTTCAAGAAGTGGTGAGTAAATTGCCTTACGAGCTGCTTCTACCACACGTTCTTCTCCACTACCGATACCAATCCCCATAAGAGCATTCCCTTTATTTGCCATAACTGTTTTCACATCGGCAAAGTCAAGGTTAATCAAACCAGGATTAGTAATCAAATCGGTAATCCCTTGAACACCTTGACGAAGTACGTTATCCGCTTCGCTAAGAGCTTCAAGAAGTGGAGTTTTCTTATCAACAATTTCAAGCAAGTTGTTGTTTGAGATGATCAATAGAGTATCTACATGCTCACGAAGCTGATTGATTCCTTCTACAGCAAATTGACCACGTTTGCTTCCTTCAAAACCAAACGGACGTGTTACAACACCAACTGTAAGAGCACCCAAATCTTTGGCGATACGAGCAATAACAGGAGCAGCTCCAGTTCCAGATCCTCCTCCCATACCAGCAGTGATGAAGACCATATCTGCACCACTGATAGCTTCAGTCAGTGTCTCTTCACTTTCTTCAGCAGCTTTACGACCAACCTCAGGTTGACCTCCTGCCCCCAAACCGCGAGTCAATTTAGGACCCAACTGAATAACAGTCTCAGCTTTTGTACTGCTCAATGCTTGTACATCTGTATTTGCTGCGATAAATTCTACGCCTGTAACACCTTCGTCGACCATACGGTTGATGGCATTGCCACCGCCTCCACCGACACCAATTACTTTAATCACTGCACCTTGAGCAGCAGCTGTATCAAATGAAAATGTCATAATTTATTTTTCCTCTTTATTCGTCAAACATGCTTCCGATCAAGCCACGGAAACGATCTGCTAATTTCGGTTTATTTTGTGAAGCTTGTTGGAAATCCGCCATTGGTTCTGTAGGCGCCACCGGCTCTACTTCTGGAGCAGGGGCTGGTTGAACAGGCGTTGATTGTACAAACTGAGCTGTTTTCTGAATCATTCCTCCAAAACTAATTGGTTGATGAGTCAGAGCAACCTCACCCTTGACTGCTCTTTGAGCCAAAAGATTGACTTCTGTCAATTGTCCAGCGAATTCTGATAGACTAATCACATGCGCAAAGGCTGGATTGCGAATACCAACTTGGTTTGGAACATAGAGTTTCACACGGACACCAAAGACTTCTTGAGCCAATTCTACCATACCTGGTAAAATAGCATTTCCACCGATTAAAACAATTCCACCAGGAAGATCCAATAAATGTCTTCTTTCTAGGTCTTGTTTGATTTGTTCAAAGATATGCTTGATTCGTGCGGAAATAATCTCTGACAAGTAATCTTCTGTCACTTCAACAGGTTCTACTTCCCCAATAACCTCTACTTGGAAAGTTTCTTTACTTGCAAGAGGAGGATAAGCCTCTCCATAGTTTAATTTCAAACCTTCAGCCAACTTCTGAGAAGTTTTCAAGACTTTAGAGATATCCTTAGTTACATAATCTCCACCTTCTTGGAGAATATTGGTAAACTGGAGTTCTTGGTTACGGATTGTAGCGACAGTCGTTTGCCCTGCCCCCATATCAATCACTGTCGCACCAAATTCACGTTCACCTTCGTTCAAAACTGATTGAACCATTGCTAGTGGCGAAATGATAACATTTTCAACCTGAACACCTGCACGCTCAACCGTCTTACGCAAATTGTGCAAGATAGTACGAGGTCCTGTATAAAGCAAGCCACGCATTTCAAGGCGAACCCCCATCATGCCCCGTGGGTCACGAATCCCTTGGAAACCATCCACAATAAATTCTTCAGGAATAAAGGTAATGACTTCACGGTCAGGTGTCATACTCTTCGTCAAAGCTGATTTGACAACATTTTCAACATCTTGATCCGTAATTTCCTTTGTATCAGATGTTACTGGAATCATCCCTTGAGTTGGTTCTACCTGCAAAAGATTACCAGGCAAGCCGACATTCACTGATTTGATTGAAATGCCAGCCTTCTCTTCCGCTTGGGAAATAGCTGATTTGATAGCAGTTGCTGCTGCATCAATATCAACTATAATTCCATCCTTTACACCTTTACTTTTGGCATTACTCACGCCAATTACATTTAATTCACCATTTCTCTGCTCGGCTACAAGCACCTTGACAGAGCTTGTTCCAATATCTAGACCTGTAAAAAAGCCTTCTCTAGCCATTACATCGCATCCTCTCTATCTTCCAAGTTTCTCACTTCGTAATATTCCATAGCTAAACATGGGCATAGCTATTCACAGAATATTATAACACAAAAAATCTGATTGTGCTCAGTTTTTTCCTAAATTTACTAGCCAATTTTTCACTTTTCCTTTACAAGAATTTTTCTGTTCTATGTAGCCAACAACAATCTGTCTATTGCCAAAAAAGAAAGCTCATTTCTAAGCTTTCTTTGCAATCATTTTTTCTGCTTCTTGTTCTAAAAATAGTTCCAAGATTTTCTTGGTCAAAGTAATGGCTGCTGACAAGGCCAGAGAAACAATCAAATAATTAGCTACTAAGCCATGATCTCCAACCAATGGCGGTTTTGTCAGGAATCCGTAATCTCCACCTGTTACTAAATTGACCACAAAAATTAAGGCATTTAGTCCAAAGGTCATAAGAAAAATTCTCTTCACATCTAGCAATCTTGCATCATACTGTCTCAAGAGATAAACCAGTGAATTTCCCATGAGAGCTAGGTGCCCAAAGATAAAGGATAAAATCGCAATATGCGGGAATGGATAAGGATCTGGCACTGGATAAACAAAGGCTGCTAATGTCCCAAATGTTCCTAGTAATGCAAAATACTGCCGATATTTGGACTGACCAGGAAGCAAAAGCACCACAAACATAGCCATACGGCAATGGTAAAAGGGTAAGCTTTCTGACAGTGGCATATGATTGACCCAGTACCAACCATAGAGAAGGATTAACTGAACTGCCTGCAAGATTTGGAAAAATCGTTGATAACCCTTCTTTTCACGATAACGATAGGCTGTATAAAAGGTCAAAGCCAAGAGTGTAAATATACTGACATACCAAAAAAGGTCAAATTTGGGTGGTTCTGTTGCTTGGGTCGTAAAGAAAATATCCCATAAATTCATCTAGTCTTCCTCATGATTCAAAATTTTCCTGCATTTTATTATACCATGCTATTTGTCAAAAATGGATTTAGAAATACGATAATCATCTTCTTAGTCAAGATATTGCTCCCTCTGACCTTGATAAACCTGCCAAAGAATCTCTATTTGCTCCTTGGTAATACGTTTTTCAGATAAGGTCGGCAGTTGGTCAATAGCAAAAAATTGAAGGTCTGCAATTTCTTGATTTTCTTGGAATTGTCCATCGAGAAGCTTACATTCAAAGACAAATTTTGCATACTGTTTGCTCTGTAGTTGGAAACGATTGGTATCAAAAACAGCTAGCAGTCTTTCAACTTTGGCTTCAAAACCTGTTTCTTCTTCAATTTCCTTGAGAATATTTTCGGTTGGAGAATAGCCGACTTCACCAAAGCCACCTGGCAAAGCCCAACTATCCTCCCCTTGTCCCCGAACCAGACAAATCTTTTCGTCCTCAACAATCCAAGCACGGACGTCCATTAACGGAGTCGCATAAGCAGAAGTTGGCTTCAAGACTTCTGCCACTTCTTCTGCATCAAGGTCTGATACCTGATTCAACATTTCAGATAAAAGACCTCGCAAGTCTTCATAGCGCTCACGGTCAAAAGAATCTTTTGTAAAGGTTAACCCAGTATCTGTAATGGCAATCATTCTTTGCAAATACTTGACAAAATCACTAGCATTCATTTTCTAAACTTTCTACCAGCTTAGCTAGATTCATGGAGTTAGAGCCCTTGAGCAAGATTTGATCATTGGCACTGAGTCTTTCCTTAACCTGCTTGACTAGGTCTTCAAATTGATCCTCGTCGGCCGTTTTTTTGAAGTAGTAAACATGGCCGATTGGGAACATTTGACTGGCAAGTTGGGCCAATTCTGCGATATCTTCTCCGTAGAAAATAACGGTATCCAGCACATCTGGCGAGAGGCTCAAAATCATCTGATTATGGAGTTGAACAGACTGGTCACCCAGTTCCTTCATGTCTGCTAAGACAGCGATTTTCTTCCCCCCTTCGTTGGCTGGAATAGCCGAAAAAGTCTCTAAAATCAACTTCATAGCAGTTGGATTGGCATTGTATACGTCAGACAGAATATCTGCTCCATTGGCTGCTTTCTTCCACTCTGTACGGTTGCGGGTCAATTCAAGATTTTGGAAGGCCTGACGAATTTGCTCCTCTGACACTCCTTCTTGTAGGGCAATATAGGATGCAATCATGGCATTAGTGGCATTGTACTTACCTGTCACTGGCAAATCAAGGGCTTGTTCTAGGAAATTGGCCTTAAAAGTCAGACTATCCTTGCGCTCAATCAAGCCTGTAATTTCCAGCTCTGCTCCTTGCCCAAAACGAACCACCTTTTTATCAGCTGGCAAGTAGGCCTCTACAATAGAGTCAGCCGGTGCCAAAAGCAAAGAACCTTCAGGCATGCCATCAGCAATTTGCATTTTCCCTTTAGCGATTTCCGAACGGTCTTTGAAAAAGGCCAAATGTGCTTCTCCAACCAAGGTCACGATGGCTGTTTTTGGATGAGCCAATTCTGACAAGAGATGAATATCTCCCAAGTGATCCTGCCCCATCTCCAAAACCAACTTTTCTGTCCCCTCAGGTATATGGAGAACTGTGTAAGGAAGGCCAATCTCGTTATTGTAATTGCCTTGTGTTTTGTAGGTCTTGTAGGTTGTTGATAGCAAGTGCGCCAACATATCCTTGGTCGTCGTCTTACCATTCGAACCTGTAACAGCAAAGACATCAACAGCCGTTTTCTCAAGATAGTAGGCAGCTAGTTGTTGAAAGGCAGTCAACACATCGTCTACTAGAATGTAAGGATGATTTGCGACCTCTTTCTCAGACAAGGTTACTGCTGCACCATTTTCAAAAGCTGTTTCGATAAAGTCATGGCCATCACGCGCACCTTTAAGTGGCACAAACAAGTCCCCTTCCCCAATCAAACGACTGTCAAACTCAGCCTTTTCTAACTGAGCATCCGCAAAAAGACTAACATCGTTTTTAGCTCCAACAGCTTGGGCAACTTCGTGAATTGTAAGTTTCATTTCTACTCCTTTAAAAAGGGTCGAAGCTCGAGAACTCTAGTCACCTTGCAGTGATGGTTCTGGCTTCTACCCTCTCTTTCATTTTTATAGCAAATGCGCTTCGCGCTTGTCAAAACTTTCCTTGGCAAGATCAACCAAACGCTCGATTAGGTCTGGGTAGCTGATTCCCATATTATCCCAAAGTAGTGGGTACATAGACCACTGGGTGAAACCTGGCATGGTATTAAGCTCGTTTAGGAAAATCTCTCCCTTATCTGTATAGAAGAAATCGCAACGAGATAGACCAAGGCCACCAATCGCACGGAAGGCCGTTTCTGCATTTTGACGCATGACAGCTACTACATCATCACTGATCTTGGCTGGAATATCCATAGTAATCTTGTTATCAATATACTTGGCGTCATAGTCGTAGAAGGCAACATCCTTGACAACTTCTCCTGGCAGCGTACTCTTGACATCGTAGTTGCCCAAGAGACCAACCTCGATTTCACGGGCATTCACCCCTTGTTCAACCAAAACACGGCTATCATATTGGAAGGCAAGTTTCAAGGCTTGACGGAGTTCTTCTTGATTTTCAGACTTAGAAATACCGACACTTGAACCCATGTTTGATGGTTTGGTGAAGACTGGATAAGTCAATCTTTCTTCCACTTCAGAGATTTTAGCAGTCACATCATCACCTTCAACGATGGCCACATAAGGAACTTGGGCAATACCAGCAGATTCCAAAACACGTTTAGTCGTGATTTTATCCATGGCAAGACTGGATGACAAGATATTACAGCCGACATAAGGCATTTTCAAAACTTCCAAGAATCCTTGAACAGAGCCATCTTCTCCCATCGGGCCGTGAAGGACTGGAAAGACCACTGCGCCTTCTTCGTAGATGGCACTTGGTGCAACTTTCTTATCCCAGTCAATGGTTGCATTGGTCATGAGACGGTCTTCTTGCCCCGGAGTCTGACTAAATTCCTGCGTTTTGATAAAGTCACCTGACTGGCTGATGAAGAAAGCCTTGACTGTGAAACGGTCATAATTGACCGCACGCATAACACTTTCAGCTGAAAGGACAGAGACTTCGCGTTCCGCACTCCGTCCACCATATAAAAGAATAATCGTTTGTTTCATATTATTTGTCCTAATTCTACTAGAATACTCGCTCTTTAGTATATCATATTTGCTTGGTTTTTTAAAACTTGAACCTGACACTATTCATCACACTATACAAAAAGAGGCCGATATCAACGATTTTCAGCCTCCTTGATTTTTTATAAATGGATGAAGTTCGTAAATTTGTCTACACTTACAACTCTGTTCGATTTTCAATGGCTCGTAAGAGTGTGACTTCGTCCGCATACTCGATATCTGCTCCCACAGCGAGCCCTCGTGCCAGACGAGTAACCTTTATCCCAGCTGGCTTGAGCAGACGCGAAAGATACATCGAAGTCGCTTCCCCATCTGCTGTGGCATTAGTCGCCACAATCACTTCTAAAACCTCACTATCCATAAGACGAGTCATGAGGCTCTTGAGATTGATATCGTCTGGACTGATGCCATTCATGGGAGAAATGAGTCCATGCAAGACATGATAGAGTCCGTGGTATTCTTGGATATTTTCCATAGCCGCCACATCACGACTATCCTCAAGAACTAAAATCGTTGTCTGGTCACGAGTCGGATCGGTACAGATAGAACAAGGATCGTCGTCTGTCAAACGTCCACAAATAGAACAGTAGGTCAATTCTCTCTTAGCAGAAAGGAGATTTTTGGCAAATTCATTAACGTCATCATCAGACATCCCAATCGTATAAAAGGCCAGACGCGTAGCCGTCTTAATCCCGATACCTGGTAACTTAGAATAACTGTCAATCAGCTTGGCAATGGGTGTTGGATAAAGCATAATTTCCTTTCTAGTTCATTGGATGGTATTTTTGATACAGATTGATAATGTCACGCGCAATGGAAGGTCCTACACCATTTGTTAGATTGGTATTATGCGGAAAGACCACTGCCACAGCAATTTGGGGATTATCAGATGGGGCATAGGCCACCGCATTGGTATTGGTTGCTTGCTGACCATCTGCCACATAGCTTTCGGCTGTCCCCGTTTTTCCGCTAATGGATACCAAGGCACCATTTGAAAAGGCACGTCCGGTTGTCAATCCGCTAGTCCCATGAGCAACCTGATAAAAACCTTGGTGCAAGATGCTCATATCAGAGTTGGATATATTGACCTTATTCATCTCAGTCGGTTGCAGTTGCTGAATCAAGTCACCCAATCCTCCCTTATCATTATTGCCATAAATACCTTCAACAATACGAGGAGCCACACGAACACCATCATTTGCAATAGTTGCTACATACTGAGCCAATTGCATCGGCGTATAGTTATCAAACTGTCCAAAGGCATTGGTGATGTAATTGGCAAAATCATAGTCTTTAGGAATAAATCCAGTAGATTCATCTGGTAGGTCAATTCCGGTCGCAGACCCCAAGCCATATTCGCCAAAGGTTGAACGCAGTTTCCCCATAGCAGACTCTAGATTGCTGGTGCCCACAAACATATTAGGTTGATAGGTCTGCCCCATAAGACCTAAGGCTGTTTGGACCATATAAGTATTGGATGAATACTCCAAAGCTTGAACCGCCGTAATCGGCATTGGCCCAGAAAAGGCAGTATACCAAGAATTAATTGGGGCTGAACCTTGAAAGACAATGGACTGGTCTGTCAAGGTCTGGTTTCCTGACAAGACTCCATTTTCCCAACCAGAGCTGATGGTCGCTGCTTTGACAACTGAACCTGGGACAAAGACATTGGTTACCGTTCCCAAGGAATCAGGCGTCAACTCTCCCGTTTTCAGGTCATGTTTAATCCCTGACATGGATAACACAGCACCTGTTTTGGGGTTAAGGGCGACTGCATACACACCCTCAGAATACTTGGCCCCACCATTTCCCAACTCTGAATTGAAATAACTTTTCAGCAAAGCATCCACGCTATCTTGGAAGGCCAAATCAATGGTCAGTTTAATATTATTCCCTTTGGTACCAGCTTCGATATTTTCGACACTTTCCATGTTACCGTACTTATCTAGATGAATTTCCTTCACTGAGCGTTTACCTTGCAAGGTTTCCTCGTATTGCTTTTCTAGATAAGAGGTCCCCACACGGTCATTTAGAGAATAACCTTTTTTAAGATAGGCATCTGCTTCTTCCGCTGGGAGACCAGCTTTTTCACTGGATACACTACCTACTATAGAAGAAAGGGAAGTTTCTAGAACTTTTCGATCCCATGAAGTTGAGATGCTGACGCCGGGTAATTGTTTCGAAGCAGAGGCAATCAGAGCAATCTGGGTATCTGTCAAGGCATCTGTCACAATGGTTCCTGTCGCAAAGTTTCCAACGGCATTTAACTGACTAAAAAGATAGATTTCTTTCTTTTCATCCTCTGTATAGTTTAGTTGACTCGCTTGAACGCTATCGACCGCATTGTTATACAGTTCTGATTCGGATAGGCGATTGCCATCTGAATCCAAGCGTTTCTCACTTGGGAGAGCCTCTACTGTTTTTTTATAGATTTCAGGATCAGCCAAATAGTAATCTGCCAGCTGGCGTTCTGTCAAATTTGGCGAAGTGATGCTCACATATCCCAGTAACTGACTAGCAATTTCT
Source organism: bacterium (assembly GCA_905221065.1). Lineage (GTDB taxonomy): Bacteria > Bacillota > Bacilli > Lactobacillales > Streptococcaceae > Streptococcus. The sequence goes on along the minus strand of CAJNBS010000006.1, from coordinate 36,263 downwards.
TTCAGATCTTTAGCCGTCATTTTATTACTACGCGTAAAGGAAACAACCTGCTTTAAAGTATTTTCTACCAAAGGTTTTCCACTAGCATCATAGATTTCCCCACGGGCAGAACTGGTTGTGACCTTGGTCTGACTAGCTGAGGCTAGCTTTTTTTCGTAAAAATCCTTGTTCAAAACCTGCATATACAACAAACGACCAATAATGGTCATAAAGAGTAAAATGACAATTGAAAACAATAAATTAAGCCGAATCGGAATCGAATGGCTATCAAATTTTCTCATACAAATCAGTCTCATTTCTATTTAAAATCTTACTCTTCATTGTACCATAATTTGAGAAGAAAATTATGGAAAAGAAGGGAGCTTTTTCCTTTTTACAGGAAAATACGATTTTATTTATCCATCCCTACATTATATGATATAATAAATGTAAACATTCGATGACCCAGTCTTTTTCCAATACGACTCATTTAAAGGAGCCTTTCTATGGACAAACCAGATATAGCAACCCTCATTGATTCCCACTTCGAAGAAATGACAGACTTAGAGCAAGAAATCGCTCGCTATTTTTTACAATCTGAAACCATTGCAGATGATTTATCTTCTCAGCAGGTTACTCAAAAATTACATATTTCTCAAGCTGCTTTGACCCGCTTTGCTAAAAAGTGTGGCTTTACTGGCTACCGAGAATTTATTTTCCAATACCAACACCAAGCAGAGAAACAAGACACCCATTCTCACAAACATAGTCCACTGACCAAACGAGTCCTCAGAAGCTATAGCAGTATGAGAGAACAAACACAGGACTTGATTGACGAAGTCCAACTAGAGCGAATTGCCCAGCTAATCGAAGATGCTGAGCGTGTCTACTTCTTCGGAACAGGGAGTTCTGGCCTTGTCGCCCGTGAAATGAAATTGCGCTTCATGCGTCTGGGTGTGGTCTGCGAGGCCTTGACCGACCAAGACGGTTTTGCTTGGACGACCAGCATTATGGATGAGAATTGTCTCGTACTCGGTTTCTCCCTTTCTGGTACAACTCCTTCTATTTTAGACAGTTTATTAGATGCCAAGGAGATGGGGGCAAAGACTGTACTCTTTTCAAGTGTTCCCAATAAAGATAGCCAGACCTATACAGAGACTGTTCTTGTTGCTAGCCACAGCCAATCTTCCTACATTCAACGAATATCCGCTCAACTCCCTATGCTCTTCTTTATCGATTTGATTTATGCCTACTTTTTAGAAATCAATCGTGAAAACAAGGAAAAAATCTTTAATAGCTACTGGGAAAATAAGAAACTAAACGGCTATCGTAGACAAAAACGCGTCAGAAAATCCTAGTTTGGCTGAGCCAAACTAGGATTTTTATTCGTCACTAAACATCCCTCTTCTAGATTATGAATTAGTCGTATCTTGACTTAGTCTTAAATAATTTCATGTAATCACTTTTTGAAGGGAGTAAATAAGCAAGTCTGACGGTATCCTTAACAATTGTATATAATACGATGTAATCCTTACTCAAGGTCAACCCTCGCGTTTGGTAGTGAGGATCTAATTTCTTACCAAATTTTTCATCGGCATCAAATCCAGCTTGGGGGAAAATTTCTAGCCGATTAATATCTTTTCTAATATTGGCTACTTTTCGTCTCGCAGCCTCTACAGAACCAATTTCCTCCGCTATATACTGATATATTTTATCCAGACTATCAATCACTCTAGGAGAATACAAAATCCTATATCTTTTATAATTCATAGCGTGTCACGACATCCTCATCTGTCAAGTAATTTCCAGCCTCAATCTTGGCATAACTTTCTTGAACTTCTGCTTGTAATTGTCTAAACAAGTACTCCTTCTCCAATTCCTCTTCACTCAGTAAATCTACTTCATTTGTTACGGCAACATTCTTTAAAAATAATCTGAGTGCCGATGAAAGAGAGAGATTTTTTTCTTTTAACACTTCCATGGCATCATTTACTAATTCTCTATTAGCTTGGAAGGTCACAACTTTACTTGAATTTGCTATAGCCATTTTATATAATTCCTTTATGTATTTTATTTATTATCTCACAATTATAAAGAAAGTCAAGAGGATTTGATTAGAAAATCCTAGTTTGGTTGAACCAAACTAGGATTGTTTTGTCTTGAAATGGTAGTAGGCACCCAACATACCTGCTGTGTTTTGGTGATGGGCAAATTCTAATCGTGTTTTTTCGGCTAGACTTGGTACCAAGGCATCTTTTAAGGCTGTACGGATCTTCGGTTTGAGGATAGCCTCTTGTCCCATGATACCACCACCGAGAATGACCACTTCAGGATTGGCAACGTAGCAAATATTTGCCAGACCTTTTCCAAGGTAGTCTACCATGCGGTCAATGCCAGCCATACAGATTTTGTTGCCTTCTGTAGCTTCCTTAAAGATGCGTCGGCCATTCCACTGATCAACTGAATCTCCATGAGCTGCTGCTACATACTCCACCAAGGCTGTCGTAGAGGCTAAGTCTTGGAAAGATCCATCCTGCATATGCATATAACCAACTTCACAGGCTGAATTGCTAAATCCATGGAAAACTTTCCCATCCATAATCAAGCAACCCCCGATACCTGTTCCAATAGTCAAGCAAAGAGTGACACTCGCTCCCTTGCCTGAACCAGATACCGCTTCAGCCAAACCTGCACAGTTGACATCATTTTCAATTTCACAAGGAATATTAAAGCTAGTCTCGATTTCCTTCTTGAACTGAGTTCCTGCATAGTCGGGAATCTGAGGCCCAGCATAGAAAATCTCACCCTTAGCTGGATCCACCATCCCCGCAGAAGAAATAGCAACACCTGCTACTGGGCCTTGTTCTAAATAGCTGGCTACGATATCTTTGGTCTTTTGTAAGATATGAGGTCCACCTTTATACGCCTCAGTTGGCATTTCATGCGATTCAACAAGTTGGCCTTCTTGGTCGATCAAACCATATTTGATATTAGTTCCACCGATATCAATTGCAACGTAGTGTGTCATAAATACCTCCTTATGGATTAGAGGAAGCGCTCCTTGGTTTCACGAATCAAGGCTGCAGCTGCTTCTACAACTGGACGATCTTCTTCAGTCACTGGTGTCAGTGGAGAACGAACTGATCCGATGTTAAGTCCTTCATTGATCTTCAAGACTTCTTTAATGACACCATACATATTTCCATGTGCAGAAGTGAGTTTACCAATGATTGCATTGATTGCATACTGCAATTCACGCGCTGTTTCTAGGTCTTTGTCCGCAATCAATTGGTTGAGTTTCAAGAAGAGTTCTGGCATAGCACCATAAGTACCACCGATACCAGCCTTAGCACCCATGAGGCGTCCACCTAGGAACTGTTCATCTGGACCATTAAAGACGATATGATCTTCTCCACCAAGGCTGACAAAGGTTTGGATATCTTGAACTGGCATAGAAGAGTTCTTAACACCGATAACACGAGGATTCTTCAACATTTCAATGTATAGACTTGGAGTCAAAGCAACCCCTGCTAACTGAGGAATGTTGTAAATCACGTAGTCTGTGTTTGGAGCTGAAGAACTGATATCGTTCCAGTATTTAGCAACTGAGTATTCTGGCAAGCGGAAGTAAATCGGTGGAATCGTTGCAATGGCATCAACACCCAAACTTTCTGCGTGGCGAGCAAGTTCCATACTGTCTTTGGTATTGTTGCAAGCAACATGAGCAATGATGGTTAATTTCCCTTTGGCAACTGCCATGACTTCTTCCAAAATCAATTTACGGTCTTCAACGCTTTGGTAGATACATTCACCAGAAGAACCATTGACATAAAGACCTTGAACACCTTTATCAATGAAGTATTGAACCAAAGCACGCGTACGCTCTGAACTTACTTCTCCTTGATCATCATAACATGCGTAGAAGGCTGGAATGACACCTTCGTATTTTTTTAAATCTGACATAGATTTTCTCCTAAGATTTCTTTTTTTCTGCCAGAAGCAGAATTTATTCTTTACGTGTTTAGTATACACCTTGTGAAAATCGCTTTCAATATCTGGTGTACACTTAGATTTTAGTTTCGATATGAATTTTGAAATGTTTAAAGCTTGAAAGTAGTTTCAGAAACAAGCAATCCTATTCGTATTTTGCAAAAATTTTCTCCATCAATCCAGTCTGGATAAAGACCAATAGTCCAAATCCAAAAAGTAGGAAGGCTGAGCCACCCAAAAGTAGATTGAAGGCGGACAGATAAAGAACCATCACAATGAGGACAAGAATGGCTAACATGAGGAAGAACCAAGGAAAGTTAAAACTTGCCAAGATCAGCCCTTTTTGTAACACTTCTTTCCAAGTTAAATCATAGCGCGCAGCGATCGGATAGCTAGCCAGCATCACGATAGTGAGGAAGATAAGAATGCCTAGACAAATAGCTTTCACCATTTGGAAAGGCATAGCTGTCTGCCCCCAGAAGAGATAGAGGTCTAGAAGACTCAACAAAACAATGCCTAACTCAAGCAGACCTAACTGAAGACCTAGTTTCAGATTTTGCTTGAAAGCTCTTAGATAGATTTTAAAGACAGGCACACGTCTACTCTTCTTAATCTCAAACATGGTCTCATAGAGGCTGATTTTAGCCACTCCAATCGTCACGATGGGCAAACAAGAAACGACAAAAAGAAGATTGGCTGTGACGATATCCAAGACCTTTTCACTAAAACGCATGAGAAAGTTGTCTGTATCAAATGCTGCCTTGATAAGGCTTACTCCTTTTTGTGCCATGTTTGCTCCTCCTGATTTTTTAATCAATCAAAATTTTAAAGAGATATTTGCGAACCTTCTCTTCCATACCTGCATAGCCATTCGGCTGGTGTGGTTCTCCTGGGAAGAAAATCGCAAAATTGTGATAACCCAACAAGAGTGGGTAGTTTTCATGACAATGAACAAAACCAATGTCACTCGCTTCGTCGAATGCTACTGCTTCATCTTTGACACGTGAACCGTAGCTTGAATATTCATGCCCATCTACCAGCAAATGCAAGTCTGCATAGTTTTTATGATGCTCAAATTGATCATTTTCAGCTTGATTGAGGACATTTTCCTGAACAACTAGAAAGACCTTGTCCCCGTCAATCTCATACTTACCTAGCTCAAATGAATCTTTACGATGTTGGTAGAGATAGTCGATAGCCTTGTCTAAATTGGGATGGATCCCTTTGTAAAAGGTGATGTTTTTCAAATCGTCAAAAATCATACTCTTTCCTTCGTTTCTGATAGTTAACTAAAATCATTCTTAAGTTGATAAGTGTCTAACAAAACTTCATAAAGTAACTCCATACCCTCCATTTTGTAGACACTTATAACTCTATATTCTTTTATACTCAATGAAAATTGAAGAGCAAACTAGGAAGCTAGCCGCAGGCTGTACTTGAGTACGGCAAGGTGACGCTGACATAGTTTGAATTCGATTTTCGCAGAGTATTATCCTTTAACAGCTCCCATAGTAATACCCTGTGTGAAGGATTTTTGGAAGACAAGGAAGACTGTTACGATTGGCACTGCTGCAAGAGCTGCACCTGCCATAATCAAACCATAGTTGGTTGCCATTTCGGCTTGCATGGTCGCAACCCCGAGTGAGATAGTCAAGTTTTGACGTGAAGTCAACATAACCAACTGCATGAAGTAGTCGTTCCAAGTATTGATGAAAGTGAAGATTGCAAGGGCTGCAAATCCTGGTTTCACAATTGGGAAGGCTACGCTCCAGAAGGTACGAATCTCACCACAACCGTCGATTTTAGCTGATTCAAGTAACTCTGTTGGGATGTTTTCGCTGAATTGTTTCATAAGGAAGACACCGAATGGCCATCCAATCAAAGGCAAGATAACTGCCCAAAGTGTATCATGGATTCCCATGAAGTTGACGATACGTACCAATGGTACAAGGACAACTTGTTTTGGAAGAGCCATAGCAGCGATAAAGATAGCAAATAGGATACGTTGACCATAGAAACGTTTTTTAGCCAATACATAACCTGCTAGAGATGAAGTCGCACAGACTAAGAACATGGTTACCAATGAGATAAATACTGAGTTCCACATCCATTGCATAGCAGGGTTTTGTACCATGAGTTGTTGGAAGTTTTCCATGGTTGGCATTTTAGGGAACCACTGAGGAGGAATAACGATTGTATCAGGTTGTGATTTGAATGCCCCTGTCAAAATCCAGTAGAATGGAAAGATAAACAGCACAGTCAACAAGAGCAAAATGATTGTTGAAATAACAGTAAAGGCTGTTAATGGTTTTTTTTCTGTAGATTGCATAGCTGTCTCCTTTCTTTAGTATTCTACGTCGTTTCCAAGTACTTTAAATTGAACAAAGCTTACGATTGCAATCATGACTGCCAAGAAGACACCAATTGTGTTGGCATAGCCGTATTCTGTCAATTGGAAGGCTTTTTCGTAAAGGTAGTACATAAGTGTACTTGTTGAGTAGTTTGGACCACCAGATGTCAAAAGCTGAATCAAGGCGAAACATTGGAATGAGTTGATTGTTGTGATGATTGCGATGTAAAGAGTTGTTGGAAGAAGGCTTGGCCATTTAATCTTCCAGAAAACTTGAAATTCAGTTGCACCGTCGACACGCGCCGCTTCAACTAATGAATTGTCAATATTCCCCATAGCAGCGATATAAAGGATAATCGGCTGACCAACTGAAGTTGTCAAAAGGATAATCATAATCGCCATCAAAGCCCAGTGTTTGTCTCCCAGCCAAGAAATGTTCTGGCTGATGATATGACTTGACTTGAGGACAAAGTTTAGAATCCCTGATAGTGGGTCATAGATCCATTTCCAAACAACTGTTACGGCAACACTACCCGTTACAACAGGAAGGAAGAAGACGAAACGGTAGAAGGATCTGGCAATGGCATTTTGATGATAGGTCTGCGATGCTACAAAGAGCGAGAATAGAACAACAACTGGTACAGATCCAATAACCAGGATAACCGTGTTGATCAAAGACTTCATAAAGACAGGGTCTTTAAACATACGGATATAGTTGTTTAAGCCTACAAACTCAAAGTTTGTCATAGAGTAATTAAAGAAACTTGTAATGAATCCCATCACCATAGGAGCCAATACAAAGATGACAAAGAAGAACAACACTGGTGCTAGGAAAGCGTAGGAAATCACTGTTTCCCGCATACGAATTTTATTGACTTTCACAGTCGGCACCTCTCTTTCAAATAGAATAATTTTTTGACTTTCTTGAACTGTTTTAAAATCAAAATGAAATTTTTTAAGATTCGCTTATGTAAGAACTTCATTTTAATTTCGTGACAGTTCCTTACATTTCAAACAAAATCCTCCCTTTTCTTACATAGACTATGCACAGGGAAAAGGGAGGGATCAATCTGATTTAGTGCTTATTGTTTTGTAGCTTTTTTAATTGTTTCGTTAGCTTTTTCAGTGAAGGCTTTCAAAGCGTCCGCTGGTTTTTCGTCACCATTTGATACAGATTGCAACATTGGGAACCAAAGTGTTCTCATTTCAGCAAAACCATTGATAGTGTTGTAGTATGGTGAGTAGTATTTAGTCCAACCACTGATTGTTTCCATACGTTTGTCATCATAAAGTTTACCGAATGAAGTACGCACTGGGAAGGCACCTGTACGAACAACGTCTTTTGGACCCCATTCTTTATCATCCGCGATAAATTGGATGAATTTCTTAGATGCTGCAACTTTCTTGTCGTCTTTGTTGTTGAATACTGCAAATCCGTTTACAAGGTATTCAAGAGCTGGTTTGCCTGAATCTGATGGGAATGGTACTTCTACCACTTCTACTTTACTTGCTTCCAAGAGTTTAGCTTGGATACCGTTTTGAGCTGGCGCCCAAAGGATTGTGTAAGATGTTTGACCGTTGGCAAAGTTTTGGATATCTGCTCCACCGTCAAATTGTGAACCGTTGTTCAACAAACCGTCTTTGATCCAGCTAGCTGCTTTTTCAAGACCTTTGACGAATTTCGGATCATCAGTTGTGTATTTGGTTACATCTTTATCTGTTACAGAAGCTCCATAAAGGTTAGAGATGAAGGCACGTGTTCCTTGGTCTCCCCCTTGACCAGAACTGAACAATGAACCTGGTGTATATCCTTTATCTTTAAGCGCTTTCAAAACTTTTTCAAAATCATCAGTTGTCCAACCTTCTTTTACAAGGTTTGCAACTCCAGCTTCTTCCAACATTTTCTTGTTCATAGCCATGTAGAATGGAGCTGAACTGATTGGATACATGTAGGCTTTATCTCCAGCCTTACTTGCTTGTACGATGTTTTCGTTATTGACATCTTTGACAAATTCATCTGTGAAAATATCATTCAACTCAGCCAATTTACCATTTTTACCGTACTGGATGATACGTCCTGGTGCGTCAAAGAGTACGTCAGGTGCAGTTCCAGCCTCGATGGCTGTTGTGATTTTTTCAGGACCTGACTTGAAGTCAATGGTTTCCAATTTCACTTTTACATCTGGATTTGCTTTTTCAAACGCTTCGATGATTGATTTTTCATATGTTCCAACACCGTCACCAGTTTTTTCTTGAGTGAAAACTGGGAATGCCCACCAAGTGATTTCTGTTTTTCCACTATCGCTACCAGATTTTCCAGCATCTTTACTTCCACCAGAATTACCACATGCAGCAAGGCCAAGAATCGCAGCACCCGCAAGTACTGTACAAGCTAGTTTTCTAAATTTCATTTGTATTCTCCTAATTGATAAGCGTATCCATATTGGATAATGAGTTCTTGAATTTGTATACGTTTTCATTTCATCCGACGCATCCACCACTCTCCTCTGTTTTTAAATTGTGTTATTTAAGACCAGCAACGAAGCGTTCTGTAATCTCTTTTGGTCTAGTAATAGCGCCACCAACAACGATACCTCTCACTCCATATCCAAGGATTTGTTTGGCTTGTTCTGGTGTATGAATTTTCCCTTCTGCAATGACATCTACACCGGCATCACAGAGTTTTTTGATTAATTCAAAATCAGGACCATCCACTTTTGGACTGTAAGATGTATATCCTGATAAGGTTGTTCCGACAAAGTCAATTCCTGCTTCAACAGCTGCTAGTCCTTCTTCAAAAGTACTGGTGTCTGCCATCAAAAGCTGGTTAGGATATTTCTCCTTAACCTGACGAATGAACTCTTGAATCTCCAAACCATCGTAGCGTTCACGCTTGGTACAATCCAGAGCAATCACCTCGATGTCGAGTTCTGCCAATTCATCAACTTCTTTCATCGTAGCCGTGATGAAAGGCTCTTGCGGTGGATAATCTCGTTTAATTATCCCAATGATTGGAAGTTTTGTAACCTCCTTGATTTCCTTGATATCGCGAACACTGTTTGCTCGGATACCGACTGCTCCACCTTGCTCGGCCGCTTTGACCAGTAAGGGAATGACTCCTCCCGCTTCTATATAAAGCGGTTCGTGAGGAAGGGCCTGACAAGAAACGATGATTCCATCTTTGATTTGTGCAATCAAGGCTTCTTTAGTAATCTGTGGCATCCTCTTTCCTCCTTTTCTTTGTTCTTATGAGTTTATTATATATCATTTGTGAAGCGCTTTCAATACTTTGTAGTAGGATAGATTCCAGTTTCAAAAGTATTTTATAGAACAGCTGTTTCTGAAAGTAGTTTCAGATAACATAAATATCCGTATCTATTACTCACAATTACAAATCTTATTATAAAACCAGTCTAGAATTCTCATCTTTTTACAGGATTCTAGACTGGTTTATTTTATATGAACCTAAAAGTTCAACGAACAACTGTAGACAAATTAACTGTCTTTTCGCTTATAAGAAATCATTGCTCCAAGGAACATTCCTACAAAACCAAATAAGATTTTTAGTGATGAAGCAGACTCACCTGTATTTGGTAACATAGTTTGTTCATTGTTACTTACTTTATTCTCTGATTGGTTTGATTCTGAGTGTTGATTTGTAGATAACAATTTAGGTGAGGGTGAAATTTCCTCCTCTTTTTTATCTTTTGTAGGATTATCAAGTGCTAGATTATTGACAGAGAGTCGGAAAGTCATAGCATAGATACTAAAGTGGTTGGTTTCAAAAATGACCTTTCCATCTTTTTGTGTGAATTCAAGAGGATGTAGATTCCCTTCTGGATCCACATAATAAACATTTTCAACAGACTGATCTGTAGCAAAAGTAACAAGGACTTTTCCTTCAGGTTGAACATATCTACCATTTGCATCCTTCAATTTGATATCAAATGCTTTATAGTTTAATGAATCGAAACCGCTAACTTTTACTTCCTCTATTTGTACAGTTTTAACATTTTTCAAAACTTCATCTGAAGCTTGAACTCGAACACTTCCTGCTTCATTTTTGAAAATACGTTGTGAACGAGCAAGAACTGGGATTACTTGATTAGAGTTTGCTTCATTTTTACTTTCTCTATTCTCTACTTGCTTATCAGCGGATTTCACTACTGAAGCCCCTGCTGCAGTTAATGATTCTGTATAATCTTCTATATCATGAACTGCACTAGCTACTGCATTTACTCCTCCCCGATAATCCTCTTTTTCCTCAAGAAGAGCCAGTACTGAGTTAACTCCACCCGTAAACTCAGGGTGCTCTACTATTGGGGCTGATTCTTCTCCTACTGTTGATACAAAACCTTGGTATTCTGGAAATTCTGTAACAAGAGACTCGCCATTTACTCCGCCTCTAAACTCAGGGTGTTCTACTATTGGGGCTGCATCCTCACCTACTGTTGATAGAATACCTTGATATTCTGGAACTTCTGTAACAAGAGATTCGCCATTTACTCCGCCTCTAAATTCAGGGTGCTCCACTATTGGGGCTGCATCCTCACCTACTGTTGATACAAAACCTTGGTATTCTGGAAATTCTGTAACAAGAGACTCGCCATTTACTCCGCCTCTAAATTCAGGGTGCTCCACTATTGGTGCTGCCTCTTCACCTACTGTTGATACAAAACCTTGGTATTCTGGAAATTCTGTAACAAGAGACTCGCCATTTACTCCGCCTGTGAAGTCAGATGTTCCTACTGTCGGTGTTGCTTCCTCACCAGATGTACCCAAGTCACCTGTATAATCTTTGATATCATAAGTTGCACTCTCCACAGCATTTATTCCGCCAGGAATTCCTGCTCCAGCAAGGTTGACTGTCAAGTTGTGCATGCTTTCAATATTACCATCAACTATACCTGTAATTTCCTGACCGACATCTTTCTTATTTGCCGCAAATAAAAGGGTTTTTGAATCATACTGAGTCATAAAGACGGCTGTACTTCCATTCGCTAATCGCAAAGTAGGGGCTTGGTTTACCAAAACTTCTGAATCAAACTCAAGACCAATAACACCTTTCCCCATTTCAAGTACTTGATTTACTCTTGCTTCTGTTGGGGAAAGAAACTCTTTGCTCACAAAATCCCAATTGAATTTTTTATACGATAAGGTATAGTAGTTTTGACCATTTTCCCTGTGTTCGTATAACAAACCATACTCACCGTTCCCCAATTCTTGCAGTGAATTATAAGCAAATTCCCCACCTTGAATCAGATTATGTTTCAACCAAGTTAACTCGCCATTCTTTTCAACACGTGCCAAATGGACTAGACCATCTTTTCGTTCACGTCCTGGTCCAGCAGCATTGCTAAGAAGAACATACTCTTTTCCATCATGCATCGTATGAATAGCTGACATTTGCACGTAGGCATCTTTCACTTCTGGATAACGTTTGATTGTTTTCTCCCAAGTAACGCCACCATCTTTACTAGTAGCAACCTGAAGATCTCCAGTTAAACCACGCATGAAGAGTTTAACATCACCGTTATTTAATTGAAGTACGGTTGATTCTGTATTTTGCGCACCACCATTATTCATCGTAGATGAATGAATAACTTCATTTCCTACAGGTCGGTTATCATTTGGTGATTCTCCAGCATGCCAAGTTACTCCATGATCATCTGAGTAAATCAAACGAGAAGACTGTGAACCACCTAAATGCGAAATATTGTTTGTGGTGTAAGCAGGCACCAATATCCGCCCCTTATGCTCGCCTGTACGTAATACAATACCTGTACCAGGGCCTGTTCCAAGGAATTTCATCCAATCTTGGCGAATACCCGGTGTAATATCTCTTGGTGCAGACCAAGTCTGCCCATCATCATCACTATAAGACATCCACAAATAGCTTGTATTAGCTACTCTAAATGGATTTTTCTCACTTGACTTAAAGTAGATATTGCCAACCAGTTCTTTATCTTTATAAAGATTTCCCTTATCTCTATATCCAGTCTCTGTCGGATTTACCACAACTCTGTAGTTTGTTTTTTGGTTTTGTGAATTGAAAATGTCCCCATTCTCTCTTAGAGTATAATGTTCTGTCTCGCCTTGCTTGTAGAGAATCTGATAGGTTTTATCTCCTATCTGTTCATAAGCCTTTTCTGGGTGATCTGGCATTCCAAAAACTGCTCGCCCTTCTGGGAACATATCATAAACTGAGAAAATTCGTTTTGTTGTTGGATCTTGAACCAAAACCATATCAATATTAAGGGGCGATGGTGCAGCTGTATCTTTGGCTTCTGGATTGTCACGAAGGTTAGAAATCGTAATTTTATCTCCCCATGTCTGCCCGTTATCCTGACTACGGCGAACTACCATGCCGATATCACCATAGTCAAGATGATGTAAACGACGTTCGTCTCCAGCAGCAAGCAAGGTTCCCTTATCCGTTTTCAGCAAAGCCGGAATTCGATAACTCTTAATTCCCTCTTTATTGCCCTTTCCATTGACTCCACTTTCAAAAATATCTTTTTTGTCAGTAACTTGAGCACCTTCAGGTAATGTTTTGACTAAATCTGCTCGCTCAAATAACTGACTACGTGTTTTAACTTCTTCAGGCGTCAAGGCACGATTATATACAGTCAGATTACGAACCAGAAGATTTGATCCCCACATTGTTTGGTTCGCTCTTTTAGTAGCTCCAATCTGAACCTTATTGACATCTGGCATATCTTGAATAAAACGACCAGATTTCGTATTCGTTCTAGATAATACACCATTTACATATAGACGAACTTGTCCATTTGGTTGGTCTGCTTTCGGTCTTTCCACTGTGAAAGTAACCGAATTCCATTGACCCGGTTTTACTTTAAGTGGTGCATCTGAGTAACTTCCGTAAAATTGACTTCCATCCGTTCCGCGAGCTTCTACCATTGCAGTACCTTTATTAACAGACATACTGAAATATTCGTCTCTTTTCTTATCACTTGATACAGAGAAAAGATTATAGAATTGCGGAGCATTAGCATCAGGTTTAAACTCCATATGAATAGTCGCATTTTGAAGATGTTTCAGCTTATCTAAGGCTTCTGCCAAGTCAACCCTTTGCCCATTTCCAGCATTCGTAGCAAGATCTTCTTTTTCAAATACTGTTTCAACGTTCTTCAAATCTCTAGCAAAGTAATCACGTGGAGGAAGAACAGTATCATCTGTACTTTCGGTTTCTGCTGGAATATTTTCCGGATTTCCTCCTTGGTCAGTTGGTGTCTCTTTTTTCAAGCTTTCTTTGTTAATTTCAACTCCATTGTCAGTTGCTGAAGCTAATTTTTCAGCTAGTTCCTTATTCAAATCTTGTTTAGGTGATGCTACTTCTTTATCTTTCACATAAACTGGCTCTTTAGGTTGACCTTCAATATAGGAACGAACCCAATCTAATTGTTCTTTTGATAAAACTAAACCACCACTACGATTATCAATAACCCCATTTTGATGAACGCCAATTAAGACACCTTTATCATTGTATAGTCCACCACCAGATGCTCCAGGTTTCGTACCTCCATAGCTGATTCCCTCTATACCAGAACCAAAGTCAGTAGTTCCTACTACTTTACTATCTAAAACTGGACTTAGCTTGTTATCTGGGAAACCATAGACCGAAACTGTATTTCCTTCTGCAACTTTTGCAGATTGCTTCACGACTTCTACAGGAGTTACTCCTTTCACCGCTTCTTTTAATCGAACGAGAGCCAAGTCATTTTTAAAGCCAAAAACAGACTCTGCTTTGTTCCAATAAGCAATCTCTTCATCAGAAAAATTGATAGAAGTGCCATTTGGTAACGTAGCCTTATAAACTGTATTCTCTTTCCCTGACTTTGTAACAACCTTAGAGCCATTAACTGTTAAAAAGTTATGTGCCACAGTTAATAACAAATTAGGTGCAATTAGGGTTGCTGAACCTGTTCCATCAGGCGTTAAGATATGCGTAGTTGCTTGGAAATTTTGTTCACCATTTGGTGCATTTTTTACTATTTCACTTGGTTTTGGTAAGTTTGCAGTTCCACTTAAATCAACTTTCCCAACCTCAGTACGAGCAAAATCAGCTTTTGGAGATACTGAATCTAACACAGCTTTAATGACTGTATTTCCTAGAGCTACTTTACTTACATAATCACCAGACCAACTAGTATCCGTAACTAACTTGTTGATAGGAAGATTATTATAAGACACTATCTTAGCATTCGGAGAATCACCTACTAATCGATTAAAGTCTGAATCTTGTCGTAAATTGAATACAATTGGTGAATCAACTTCTCCTGTTTGCACCACCTTGTCTGCAATCAAGCGATTGCCCTTCACATCTTCCAGACGAAGAAGAACTCGACCTTTTTCAACTCCACTTAATAAGGTTGCTTGACCTCTATCATTGAAACGGTAGCGCGCTCCATCAATTTCTTTTTCAACACTTTTTAGAGCTTTATGATTTTCGTCATAATAGTAACGAGTCGTTCCATCTAGGTACCAGCCTGTGATTGCATATCTATCTACCATCGAACGAATCCACTCTTTATGTTTTTCCGTAAAGATAGTACCACCACCGATACGATTGGCTTCTACTTCACTAGCAGTATTTGTTCCGTGTTGATGGATACCAACTACTTCCCCTTTATCATTAAATAAAGGAGCACCTGAAAAACCACCTAAAGCAGACGTATGGTAAGTAACAGCACCATTTTCTTTATTAAGAGTACTTACTTTTCCTTCCACTTCATAAGGTTTTCCATCTTTTAGTCGATTTCTGTTTTCTACACTTAGATTAGAAGTTGTGAAGTCATTAGGATAGCCAACCATTCGAATCGAATCACCTGTAGCTACCTCAGTCTTACTTAGCTCTCTTGGTGAATCCTCTCCATCGGTCATAGCTTCGACAGTTTTCTTAGTTACAACAACTGCCAGATCATTACTATAAGACCTTCCAAAATCCTTTTCATTATAAGCATGAATAGCACCTTTATCCACAGCTTCAGTACTACCTGATGTGGGAACTTTATTTACTTTCTCCGTATCTGAATTCATCACGACATAACTTTTAGCAGAATCGCCGCCACGTAAAACCGCAGAACCATCTTCAGTTTTTTTATCGTAGTAATTATGAGCAACAGTCACCATCACATTTGGTGCAACAAATACTCCACTGCCTGATGCCGTTTGTTGACCACTATTTCCACTATCATAGGTGGTATAGGTCATTGCTACACCATCTGCAACATCGCTATGAACTTCCACATCCTTTATATCGTTACCGCCCTGAATGACATCAGCATAAGCAACGCCACCGCCAATAACTGGTAATTCTGGTGCAGCTAAGCCAAGCACTGCGGATAGTGTCAAGAAACCAACCAAACCATATGCTTTGGATTTACGGAATTTTCCTAAACCTTTTAAACGTATAAACATATATTACCTCACTTTAACTTTCAAAGTTAATTTGTGCATTAGAATTCCAAACAACTTAATGAGTCCTGCAGCTTCATCCTCCTTCCTACTACACGACTTTCAATATATAATCTATTTTTAATATATATTATTCCTTTAAGTTTTAGACTCACTCTTACAATATAACACAAGCTTGAATCGCTTGCAATTATTGGATATAAATTTCATTCATCAAATTATTTTAAAACATAAAAAAGAATGGCATTTTGAGATATAGATATATATAATTGGATATATGTTCTGACTTATGTAGAAATTTGAATTGAAGAACTATTTAGAACTTCCCATACAATTCTAGCCATATAATAAACAATAATTTGTAAATAAGTGAAAACTCCTCCTATAGTTTCTAGTGAATTTTTATTTTTCACTATCTGCTAGAAGGGGAATATATCAGAGAGCTACCGGGCTCTCTCATTCATCACTTCACATACTTAAAAGGAATCTCACTACCACAGAGCCAGTTGTAGACTTGGTCATTAACAAAAACATTCATGGCTTCGTGAGCATACTCAGGCATGATGCGATAAACCTTATCGCAGGTCAGACGATTATAAATTGCAAACTGGGTAATAGGATAGCAAACATCATCATCCAAGCCCGTAATCATCTTGACCTCACCCTTGATACGATGGGCAAGATTTTTCACATCGATATAGGCCAGGGTCGCCATGATTTCCTCCTCAGTTTCATGGAAGGGATCGTGAAACTTGAAATAACGGAAAAGTTCGTCGTAAGCCTCGCTGGTATTCCCAATCTCAAGAACCCGTCTAAAGTCTGACAAGAAGGGATAGATGGAAACTGTTTTCTGAATCCGTGGATTGAGTGCTGCTGCAACCAAGGCTAAGGCCCCTCCTTGTGAGGCACCATAGCTAGAAAGTCGCTTCTCATCCACCTCAGGCAAACTGGCAACAATTTCGACCAACTGGTAAATATCAAGATAAACATCCTTGTAAAAGAGGTGCTCCCGACCTTCCACAGCACCACGGATGATATGCCCCTTAACGGTATTTCCTAGAGGAGAACGCAAGCCATCTTGCGAGTAACCTGACTGCCCCCGCACATCCATGGAAACAACACCGTAACCAGCCACAGTGAACGCCAGCATGTCGGCCCAGTCCCAGCCACGTCCCATATAACCATGGAAATGGAAGATTAGCGGAACCTTCTCCTCACTCTTTGGAAGAACAACGCGTGCATAGACCTTGCCTGCATTAGTTCCTTCAAAAGTGAGCTCAAAGCACTTGACTTGGGGAATATGGAAATCTCTTTCCTCCAACTGGTAGGCTGGAAGTGTGGAAACTTTTTTCACTTCCTCATCCCAGAAAATATCAAAGTCTTCTGGAACCTCATCTCTTCCTTTATAAGTCTTGATTTCTTCTAACAAAGCTGGATTTTTCATATCATGCTCCTTTTATTTTGTAATCGCTATCATAACTGTAGCACATATAAGAAATCAACGCAAGAAAGAAAAACAAATAGAAAGTGCTTTTAGATTCTTTATTTTTGGGATGATGAACTGAAAGTAGTTTTAAAAATAAAAAAAGAGCATTTTCGCTCTTTCTTCCCTCTATCCAATCTTAATTTTTTGCTTCTTTCTTTTGGAAAGTAGTTTGGTAATTTACTTTAATCGTTACTGTCATATGAGAGTCCTCGTTTCTTTTTGATGACTCTAGTATAAGGGTCAAACCTGAAAGCTAGCTTAAGTTTTCCTTAGAGAAAGCTTAATCTAGATGTTCTTTCTTTTCCAGATGAAGGGCAATCATGCGCCATTCCGGATCCTCTTGCCAGCCTTCTATCGAACTAATGTAGCTGGCAACCTTTCTGGCTTCTTCTAAAATCGGAAAATCTTCGATAATATCAGCCACTTGGAATTCTGGGAGACCTGATTGTCTGGTTCCAAAAATCTCACCTGAACCCCGCATTTTCAAATCTTCCTCCGCTAGGACAAATCCATTAGTCGTTTCTGTCATGATGCGCATGCGGTCTTTACCAGAATCCGTCTTGGGATTGGCAACGAGAACAGCATAGGATTGCTTATCTCCCCGACCGACACGACCCCTGAGCTGGTGAAGCTGGCTGAGACCGAAGCGATCGGCATCCATGATAATCATAACTGTCGCATTGGGAACATTGACCCCGACCTCGATAACCGTCGTTGAAACCAGAATATCCGTCTTTCGCTCTTTGAACTCCTGCATAATCTGGTCTTTTTCATCACTCTTCATCTTACCGTGTAGAAGAGCCACCTTTGCCTTACCTGCAAAATGAGTCGTCAACTCTTCTGATAAGGCAATAGCATTTTTCAAGTCCAGAGCTTCAGATTCTTCAATCAAGGGAGAGATAACATAGGCTTGAGAACCTTTTTGGATTTCTCCCTCTAACCAAGTCAAAACCTGAGGCAGTTGCTCATGCTTGATCCAGCGCGTCACAATAGACTTCCGCCCTGCTGGCATCTGGTCAATAATGGAAACATCCATATCGCCAAAGGCTGTGATAGCCAGCGTCCGTGGTATGGGAGTCGCCGTCATCATGAGAACATCTGGGTTGTCGCCTTTTTCCCGTAAAATCCGCCTTTGCCCAACACCAAAACGGTGCTGCTCATCGATGATAATCAAACCAAGACGAGCATAATCCACCCCATCCTGAATCAGAGCGTGGGTTCCAATAATCAAATCAGCCTCACCCTTGGCAATAGTCTCTAAAACTTCTCTTTTTTCTGTCACTTTCAAGGAACCTGTCAAAAGAGCCAGTTTCAAGTCTGGAAAGAGGTTCTGTAAACTCTCAAAGTGTTGTTCTGCTAGAATCTCTGTCGGCACCATTAGGGCTGCCTGATAGCCAGCTGTTACCGCCGCAAACACTGCCAAACCAGCGACCACCGTTTTTCCGCTCCCCACATCCCCTTGCAGGAGACGATTCATGTGGCGGTCAGACTTCATATCAGTTAAAATTTCCTGTAAACTCTTTTCCTGAGCTTGGGTCAAGGCAAAAGGTAGACTTTCTTTAACAGCCGACACTTTTTCCTGAGACCAATCCAGAACCAGGCCACTTCCCTGAACTCTATTTTCAGACTTGAGCGTCTGCAATTGCATTTGGAAATAAAAGAGTTCCTCAAACTTGATACGGCGAAGGGCCTGCTTGTATTCTGCCAAATCCTTAGGAAAATGCATAGCTCGGACTGCCTGACAACGGGACATGAGTTTGTATTTATCCAACAAAGACTGGGGAAGATTTTCCTCAATCAAGAGGTCCAACCCCTGATCAAAGGCCGTCTTAATAACCTTGACCAGACTTGCCTGACTGATTCCCTGAACCAGACGATAGACAGGCTGGAGGTCATCTTCCACCTGAGCTAAGACCTTCATCCCAGTCAGACTAGCCTTGGCGCGGTCCCATTTTCCAAATACAGCCAGGGTTGCTCCCAACTCTATCTTGTCTGCTAGATAGGGCTGGTTAAAGAAATTCACTGCAAAAACAACTTCTCCCTGCTTAAGGCTAAAACGCAAGCGATTACGCTTGAAACCATAATATTGGACACTAGCAGGAGTCACGACTTGACCAGAAAGAACCGCCTTTTCACCGTCCTCCAGCTCCAGCACTTGCTTGGTCTTGAAGTCTTCGTAACGGAAAGGAAAGTAGAGCAAGAGGTCTTGCAAGTTTTCAATTCCTAGTTTGGCGTATTTCTCTGCTGACTTTGGCCCCACACCAGGTAAGACATGCAAGGGTTGATGTAGATTCATGCTCCACTCCTTTCTTTGGTTTAATAATATTCTCTCGGAATACGGTCGCTGAGGAGACAAACCACCTCATAGTTAATGCTTCCACGGTAGGTCGCTACCTGAGTAGCTGTGATTTCCTTATCCCCGTTTGAGCCAATCAAGGTGACTTTTGTTCCTAGCGGATAAAGTTTAGGCAAACGAATAGTGATTTGGTCCATAGAAACCCGCCCAACGATTGGGCAAGCTTGTCCATCTACCAAGACGGAGAAATTCTGCATATCTCGTGTCCAACCATCTGCATATCCGATTGGAACTGTCGCGATGACTTGCTCGCTATCCGCCTGATAGGTGGCTCCATAGCCCATGCAGGCTCCAGCTGGAACTGTCTTGACATGAACCAGGGCAGATTCCAAGGTCAAGGCCGGAGTCAAGTCATAAGGCAAGTCCAAAACCTCTCCACTTGGGTTAAGACCATACATAGCGTCTCCCATACGAACCGCGTTGAAAATAGTCTCTGCATGCCAAAGAGTCGTTGCCGAATTACTGGCATGAACCAGCTCTGGAAGACCTTTCATACTGGCCAAAATAGTTTTAAAGCGTTCTAACTGGGTATTAAAGTAGGCTTCTGATTCTTCGTCCGCAGTTGCAAAGTGGGTAAAGATTCCTTCAACACGAGCACCGCGTTGAAGGAGCAAGTCTTGAGCCTGATTAGCCTCACTGGCCTCTCTAAAACCAATCCGTCCCATCCCTGAGTCAATCTTGAGATGGACTGTCAATCCAGTTAGGTCAGCTTCCTTATCTAAGAGTGCTTGAATCCACTCCAGTCCAGCCACAGTCAAGGTGATGTCGTATTCTTTAGCTAGAGCAACAGCTTCGATGTCAGAAACTCCTAAAATAAGGATTTTCTTGCTGAGTCCAGCCTGTCTTAGTTCAATAGCTTCATCGATATTCGAAACGCAAAAACCATCTACATCATCTTGAATAGCCTTCGCAACGGCAACAGCTCCATGCCCATAAGCATTGGCCTTGACCACTGCAAATTTGAGAGTTCCTTCAGGGATGTGAGCTCCCATTTGTTGAATGTTTTGTCGAATAGCTCCCAGATGAATCAGAGCCTTGGTTGGTCTATGTGGACTAGCTTTCATGATTTTCCTCCAAAATGACACTGGCTGTCACAAACTGATCTGTATGGCTAATAGACAGCCAAATCTTTCCTGAAAATGGTGCCTGACTAAAATAAGGCGCCCCGCGTTCATTGTTCAAGACTTCCAAATCCTGAAAACCGAGCTTGCCAATGCCCGTTCCCATAGCCTTGGAAAAGGCCTCCTTAGCCGACCAGCGACCAGCCAAATATTCAATCTGCCGACGTCCTTTAAGACTGTTAAACCGTTCCATTTCCTTAGCTGTCAGCACGCGCTTAGCAAATCCTTCATGTCGTGTAACTGCGCTTTCTATCGAAGCTAATTCCTCGATATCAATTCCGTGTCCAACTATCATTCTCATCAAAAGGAGTTGAGATTCCCCAACTCCATCCTTTTCACTTATTTTGTCAAGGTAGCATAAATCTCTTCTACCAAAGCCTCTGTGTTTTCCCAACCTAGGCAAGGGTCGGTAATAGAACATCCAAAGACCTCTGGTTGGTTTTGACGACCATCTGCTAGGTAAGATTCAATCATAAAGCCTCGAACTGTCTTTTTGATTTTCTCGTTCCAATCACGATTTTGCAAGGTCTGGCGAACAATTCGAATCTGCTCCATATATTGCTTGCCTGAGTTATCATGGTTGGTGTCGATGAGGATAAAAGGATTTTCAAGTCCCATTGTCTCATAACGTTCAATGGCATTTAGCAGGGTTTCATAGTAAAAATTAGGCTCATTTTTCCCATATTCATTGACTGCTCCACGAAGGATTACGTGTGCCAAAGGATTTCCTGAAGTCTCAACTTCTTGGCCATGAAAGAGGAAGGTTTGTTTGTTTTGAGCGGCATAGATACCGTTAAACATGACCCCAAGATTTCCTGAGGTTGGATTTTTCATCCCGACTGGTGCATCAATCCCTGAAGCCACAAAGCGGTGCTCTTGGTCTTCCACAGAACGAGCCCCCACAGCATGGTAGCTGACCAAATCATCTACCAAGACCAGATTTGACGGATAAAGCATCTCATCTGCCGTTGTCAAACCAGTCTCTGTAATCACGCGGTAGTGCAACTGGCGCACAGCCTGCAAGCCGTTAATTAAACTTGGAGCCTTAGAGGTATCTGGTTGGTGAACCAAACCTTTATAACCGTCTCCGTTTGTGCGAGGTTTAGCAGTATAAACACGCATAACCATGAAAATCTTGTCCGCCACCTTCTTTTGCAAGGTTGATAAACGACGGGCATATTCCAAGACAGCCTCTTCATTGTCAGAAGAGCAAGGACCAATCACCAAAAGGATACGATCATCTTCCCCTGAAATGATGTCTGCCAATTCTCTGTCACGACGCTCCTTTAGGCGCAAGGCTTCCGCAGACAATTGAGTTTCTGCCTTGATTGCTTCAATATCGATTTCTTGACCTTTTTCAATAAATGCCATCTTATTCTCCTAACGTTTGGTAGATTTCTCTGACAAGGGCTTCCGTGTTTTCCCAGCCAAGGCAAGGGTCTGTGATAGACTTGCCAAATACTTCTGGTTCGTTCTGACGGCCGTCTTCTAGATAAGACTCAATCATAAAGCCACGAACGTACTGCTTGATTTTTTCATTCCAATCACGGTTAATCAAGGTCTGGCGGACAATTCGAATTTGGTCCATATATTGCTTGCCAGAGTTGTCATGATTGGTGTCCACAATGATAAAGGGATTTTCCAAGCCCATTTTCTCATACTGGGCAATAGTATCTATCAAATTATCATAGTAGTAGTTAGGAATATTCTTACCATACTCATTGATCGCTCCACGAAGAATGGCGTGCGAAAGAGGGTTACCAGTTGTTTCCACTTCTTTTCCTAGGAAAAGGAAGCTTTGTTTGTTTTGAGCAGCATAAATCCCATTAAACATAACATTGAGATTTCCAGAGGTTGGATTTTTAAACCCAGTCGCAAAATCTGCCCCACTTGCCACAAAGCGGTGTTGCTGGTCTTCAACTGAACGGGCACCAACCGCCATATAAGAAATCAAATCATCTACAAGCGGAAGATTTTCAGGATAAAGCATTTCATCAGCCGTTGTCATGCCTGTTTCTGTGATGACACGATAGTGAAGATGGCGCACAGCTTTGATTCCGTTGATGAGGCTTGGCGCTTCTGTCGCATTAGGCTGGTGAATCAAGCCCTTGTATCCATCTCCGTTGGTACGAGGTTTGGCTGTATAAACGCGCATAACCATAAAAATACGGTCTGCTACTTCTTCTTGCAAAGCTGCCAAACGCTTAGCGTACTCAAGGACAGCTTCTTCATTGTCAGATGAGCATGGCCCGATTACCAAGAGAATCCGTTGGTCTTCTCCACGTATAATGGCTTCTAGCTCTTGATCGCGCTGTGATTTTCTCTCCAAAGCTTGGCCTTCTAATTTTGATAAGGCACGAACTTCTTCAATATTAATTTTAGGACTTTTTGCTGTAAATACCATAACTCATCTCCTTATAAATCAAACGGATACCAAGTAAAAATTTACTTTTCACAAGGTATCCGCCTCTAAACTATCTCATTTTATTGTCTTTTACCGTGACAGTTTTTAAACTTCTTACCAGAACCACATGGGCAAAGGTCATTCCGTCCAATCTGGCTCAAATCCAAATCTTCAGGCATATTTGCTTGGTGGGCAGCGATATTGCGAGTCGCTGTTGTACTGATATGGTGTTCTGCTTGTGGTCTTTCTTGTTCATGAATTTGTGCTTTCATCATCAAACGTGTCACATCAAACTCAATCGAACCAATCATATCATTAAACATACGGAAACCTTCTGCCTGATACTCAACAACTGGGTTGTTCTGAGCATAGCCACGAAGTCCAACTGCATTACGCAATTGATCGAGGGCATCGATATGATCTGTCCACTTGTTATCTACCACTCGTAGAATCAAAACTTTTTGGAATTCTTTAACTGCTTCTTCATCACGTAGTTTTGAAACCTGACTATCGTAAACTTGCAAGGCACGTTGGAAGAGTTCTTCCTTAATGGCCTTATCAGACAAGCCTGACAAGTCTTCCATCGTAATAGAATCTTCTGGAAGCAAGTTGTACTTAGCAAAGTTCAAAATTGCTTCTAGTTTTTCATCTTGTTTGGCACGCGCATGACCATCAACAACACGACCAATTGTACGTTTGATCATAGCCTGAATTTCAGGTGCCAAGTCACGGTCTGCAGTGATGACATCGTAACGTTGAGCATAGATAATCTCACGTTGTTCACGCATGACATCGTCGTATTGAAGGACTTGTTTACGAGTATCGTAGTTATTTCCTTCGACGCGTTTTTGCGCTGCTTCAACCTGACGTGTCAACATACGAGACTCAATCGCCTCTTCAGACATGTTCAAGCGTTCAAAGATTCCCTTCAAGCGTTCAGAACCAAAACGTTTCATCAAATCATCTTCAAGAGATAGGTAGAATTGTGACTCACCTGGGTCTCCTTGACGACCTGAACGTCCACGAAGCTGGTTATCGATACGACGGCTTTCATGGCGTTCTGTACCAATAACACAAAGTCCACCAAGTTCTCGAACTCCTTCACCAAGCTTGATGTCAGTACCACGACCGGCCATGTTAGTCGCGATAGTAACAGCACCACGTTGACCAGCATTCATAATGATTTGGGCTTCTTTATAGTGGTTCTTAGCATTCAAAACTTCGTGAGGAACGCCAGCTGCGACCAATTTCTTAGAAATGTAGTCACTGGTTTCAACCGCTACTGTACCAACCAAGACAGGCTGACCTTTTTGGTAACGAGCCTTAACGTCTTCGACAACCGCCTTAAACTTAGCTTCGATACTTGCATAAAGAAGGTCTGAGTGGTCAATACGTTGAACAGGACGGTTGGTTGGAATTGGAATAACACGAATGTTGTAGATTTCACGGAATTCTTCTTCCTCAGTCTTACCTGTACCTGTCATACCAGACAATTTCTTGTACATACGGAAAAGGTTTTGGTAAGTGATTGAGGCAGATGTCTTGGTTTCATCCTGAATTGGCACACCTTCTTTAGCTTCAATGGCTTGGTGCAATCCATCAGAATAACGACGACCTTCCATAGTACGACCTGTAAATTGGTCAACGATCAAGATTTCTTGCTCTTCACTCACCACATAGTCAATATCGAGAAGCATGATGTAGTTGGCACGAAGGGCGTTATCGATAAAGTGAGTCAGAGCTACGTTTTCGATGTCATAGAGATTTTCAAGTTTGAAGTAGCTTTCAGCCTTGTCAATCCCTGAATCAGACAAACCAATAGTCTTAGACTGCACATCGATAATGTAGTCGTCTTTGTCCAAAGATTTTACATAGTGGTCTGCCATGTGGTACAACTGGCTTGTTTCAACCGCGTTGGCACCTGATACGATCAATGGTGTACGGGCTTCATCAATCAAAATAGAGTCAACCTCATCGACCAAGGCATAGTTAAGCGGACGTTGTACCATGTTTTCAGCACGAACGACCATGTTGTCACGAAGGTAGTCAAATCCGATTTCTGAGTTGGTTGAGTAAGTAATATCACACTCATAGGCTTCTTTTTTCTCCATTGGAGATTTAGCAGCCAAGTTGATCCCTACTGACAAACCAAGCCATGAGTACAATTCACCCATCTCAGTCGCGTCACGTTCTGATAGGTATTCATTGACCGTAACTACGTGGACCCCTTTACCTGAAAGGGCATTGAGGTATACCGGCATGGTCGCAGTCAAGGTTTTCCCTTCCCCTGTACGCATCTCTGGCACGTCACCATGGTGAAGAACGATTCCCCCCATGACCTGAACCTTATATGGGAAGAGACCTAGGACACGTTTGGCACCCTCACGGACAACCGCAAATGCTTCATAAAGCAGTGAATCCAGTGATTCTCCATTTTGATAACGTTCTTTAAATTCAACTGTTTTTGCTTTTAGTTGGTCGTCAGTCAAAGCAGCCATTTGGTCTTCATATTTGAAAACCTTGTCAGCCATCTTTTCTAGACGACGGATTTCTCCTTTATCATTTTCGATAATTGTTTTTAAAATATTAGCCATGTTTTTCCTTACTTTAAATTCCGAATATTTTAGAATGTTCTTTTAATTTTAGCACAATTACTGATTATTTTCAAGGAAGAATCCCCATTTTGAAAAGGAAAAAGAGGCTAGTTTCCAAGCTAACCTCTCTGACTTTTATGATACTTTAATTGCCAAAAATCGGCAAAATCGCAAATAGGATAAATAGATTAATCCAAAGAGAAAAACAGCAGATGAGTCCAAAAACAAAGAGACTGACTTTCTTGGACAGAAAGGCCATCAAAATAGACAGAATACCAAAAACTAGCAAGACTTTCTGTATGCTGAAGAGGTCAATCTTTCCCCCCAGAATCGGACTGCCCCAAGGAAGAAAGAAGAAAGTAATCCAGATCAACAGAACTAAACCAATATAGACCTTAGAATAGCGTGTAATAAATGATTTTAGATGTGCCATAAGCTACCTCCTAAGCTTGTATATCTTTTGAATACTGTATATGCCCATTTTCGACAAATAATACCTCTGTACAAAGATCTGAAATATCTTCCGATATGTGCGATGTCAGGATAACCAAACCATTTTCTTTTTTCAGATAAGATAAAATGACCTGTTTTGTCAACCTCACACTCTTCTCATCTAAAGCATTCATAGGTTCATCGAGAAAGAGTATAGATGGTTCGGCAATAAAGGCTTGAATCAAGGCCATTTTTTGCTTCGTTCCTAAGGATAAATGACGGTATTCAATGTCTTCAAATTCCTGTAAATCATAGTATTGAATCCAATAGGCAATTCTTTTTTCAGTAACTTTAGATGAAAAATATCTTAACAGTTCCAAATTTTCTCTCAGTGATAAATGAGATAAAAACTCTACCTTTTCAATTAAAATCCCTGCATCTTGAATATAATGATTTTTCACCCCATAAACTTTCCCATCTTGAAGAACTTTTCCTTTGTCAAGCTTAATATAACCAGCAAGTACCTTTAAAAGAACCGTCTTTCCAGATCCATTATCACCTTTAAGGCCATAAATTTTTCCTGATTGAAAGACCAGGTTTAACTGATTTAAAATAGGTCTTTTCCCATAAATTTTCTGTCCATTTATAATTTCAAGTCTCATCGTTTATCCTTTCTTAAATTTCTCTTCCAAGCGACTAACAATCAAGATAACCAATAAACTTAGGAGTCCTAAATACACTGTTACAATATGATCCATCATCCATTCTTGTCCCACAAATGCTAAAAAATAGAGAAAAAAGGAAAAACCAGCGCCCGCACTAATAAGTGCTATCAGATAAGACAGTAGTAAGTACAACATCATTAACTGAGCAAATAAAAAGAAAAGTGCGACTGTTTTGAAATGAATTCCTAGAGGAAATAAACCAAGGAACCAGACAAATAAATCTTGAGTAAAAAATTTAGAAATAAGAACCAATCGTTTCCTTGTATAATCGAAAAAGGAGCTTGATTGATAGCGAATCAAGTGATGATAATGGTCTGCCAAATCAGTTTCAAGTAAAATGACAGAGAGCCATCCTACCATGAAAATAGAAAGGTTTAACAAGAGTTTGGGGATTTCTAAATTTAATTCAGAATAGTCATTATAGGAAAAGATTGAAATCAATTCTCTCTTGAAAAAGAGAAAAACATCCTGCTTTTGAACCGCTGTTGACAATAGATAGTTGGTCAAAATCATCATCAGAACTATACGAAGTAGTAAAACGATCTTTCTCTTTAGCAAAATATTGTTAAAATTCTTAAACATTATCTTCATATTTTTCAAGCACCATATAAGAGACGATGTAAAGGATGTAAGGAGTAAAGAGTTTCATCAAACTTACATCCCCATAGCTAGCTTGCATCAAACTCGTCATAGGAACCATATAGTAAGGCAAGGCACTATAGAGCAACATAGAACCAAGCCAAAGAAACATCAAATAGGCGATTGCCGAACGAGTCACATTCCCTAAATAATCAACTATTTTTAAAAAATAGACCGTATTGATGAAGATACCGATTAAAAGGACACATATAAAAAATAGATAACTTTTTATCTCTCCATCAAAGAGCATTTGTAAACTACTTCCATCAGAAAATAGAGAATTCCATTCCAGAGGCGAAAAAGTCCCAAAGAAATAGGTTATGATTGCAATTATCAGCACAGTCACTAAATATATCACACAAGGGATACTTGCAAGTTGAAAAGTCAACTTTCTTTTTAACCGTTGATAACTTACTTCTCTTCCAATACTCAATCGTAAAACTTTATTTTTCAGCTGAATATATTGAAAACCTAGTAAAGAAATGATAATTGGAATAATAAATGATTGATAAAAACCTAAGTTGAACTGGAGAATACGAAAATCTAAAGCTGATTTTAATAAGTCATTTTTAATTGCTTGTCCATCGAATTGGGCTAGGTCAGGTGCATGAATATCAAAAAAGAAATAAGTCATCAAAACATCACGATAAACCAAAGCAAGAAAAATCAAAGTAAGCAAGACATAAACAAATTTATGCCTTGCCAAAGTTAAGAGAGGAATCTTCATAAGCTACCTCCTATCAATAAAAGCCATATAAATCAATGTCTCCCCGTTTTAGACTTCCCTAGTTCTCGTCTCAAGCAAAGCATTTTTTTGAAACAGGAACAAGTTAACCAATTCAGACCAATAGCTAGCATAATAAAAAGAAACCAAATGCCCCATAACTTGATATCTGTCAAATTTCTCAAGACGATATTGAAAAACAAGACTGAAATAACTGTCCAAGCAAGGCTAAAAAGAGCATAGAGGGGGATGTAAAACCAGTAAAAATAGTAAAAAATTAGGAAAAATTTACTATCTCTATTGGCCTTTTCAATCCAGCTGAAAAAGTAAAACCAGGGTAATAAGATTAACAATTTAAACAAATGTTTCATCACCAGCCCCCTCTTTTTGATAGCGTTTTCTTCAACTTCATTCTATCAAAAAAATCTGGAAATGTCATTCCAGATTCTACTTTTTTATTTGCGTTTTCTTGCGATGAGATGGATTGGTGTTCCTTCAAAGACAAAGGCCTTGCGGATTTGATTTTCCAAGAAACGAAGGTAAGAAAAGTGCATGAGCTCTTCTTCATTGACAAAGATGACAAAGGTTGGTGGTTTGGTTGCCACTTGGGTCGCATAGAAAATCTTGAGACGTTTTCCTTTGTCTGTCGGTGTTGGGTTGATGGCAATGGCATCCATAATCACATCGTTCAAGACAGCTGATGGAATACGTGTATTTTGACTTTCACTAATTTGCTTGATCATCTCAGGCAATTTATGGAGACGTTGCTTAGTCAAAGCTGATACAAAGATAATCGGTGCGTAAGGCAGGTATTGGAACTGCTCACGGATATCTTCTTCCCAGTTTTTCATAGTGTGGTTGTCTTTTTCAAGCGTATCCCACTTGTTAACCACGATAATCATTCCTTTACCAGCTTCATGGGCAAATCCTGCGATACGCTTGTCGTATTCACGGATGCCTTCTTCTGCATTGATAACCATCAAGACCACATCTGAGCGGTCAATCGCACGCATGGCACGCATGACAGAGTATTTCTCAGTATTTTCATAAACCTTACCAGACTTACGCATACCAGCCGTATCAATCATGGTAAACTCTTGACCATCTGTATCTGTAAAGTGGGTATCAATGGCGTCACGCGTTGTTCCAGCAACTGGACTAGCAATAACACGGTCTTCTCCCAAGATAGCATTGATCAAGCTTGATTTTCCGACGTTAGGACGACCAATCAAGCTAAACTTAATGACATCTGGGTTTTCTTCTTCATATTCATTTGGAAGGTTTTCTACAATCGCATCTAGCACATCCCCTGTACCGATACCATGGACAGATGAGATTGGCAGTGGTTCACCCAAACCGAGGGCATAGAAATCATAGATATCATTACGCATCTCAGGGTTGTCCACCTTGTTAACTGCAAGGATAACTGGTTTATGGGTTTTATAAAGCTTACGGGCTACGTATTCGTCCGCATCGGTAATTCCTTCCTTACCAGACACGACAAAGACGATAACATCGGCTTCTTCCATGGCAATTTCTGCCTGGTGCTTGATTTGTTCCATGAAAGGAGCATCGACATCATCGATTCCTCCTGTATCAATCATGCTAAACGAACGATTGAGCCACTCACCCGTCGCATAGATACGGTCACGTGTCACTCCTTCGACATCTTCTACAATGGAGATTCGCTCACCAGCGATCCGATTAAATAGGGTTGATTTCCCAACATTGGGACGTCCTACAATGGCAATAGTTGGTAGGGCCATAATTTCTCACTTTCTACAATAACTTTTTCTGTTCAAGATTTTTTCTAGTTGAGCTTGGTTCAGCTTGACCAAACTGTTCTGCTAGGCGTTGACTCCAGCTTGTGGTTGCACGCGCGCCAGCATAGTCTGCCTGTACACGGTCATAAGCCTCAATCACATCAACTGTCTGTTCCTGATATTCTTCCTCAAATACCACCTGAGTCAATGGCAAACGAGGTTTAACTTCATGTTCTTCATTTGGAAGACCCAGTGCCATCCCAAAGACTGGATAAGTGTAGTCAGGCAGGTTAAAGAGTTCTGCCACTTCTTCTGACTTGTAACGCACCAAGCCAATAATGACACCACCATAGCCCAGACTTTCAGCTGCTAGCAGAGCATTTTGACCAGCAAGAGCCGCATCGACCGAACTAATCAAGAGACCTTCCACACCTTGAGGTTGGAAGGTGTCAGTATGAAGTCGGGCTCCCTTTTCTGCTCGGTTCAAATCTCCGACAAAGAGAAGGAAAACAGCAGACTGGCGAATGGCTTCTTGAGGCACCAATTCATACAAGGCATCTTTCTTTTCC
Source organism: bacterium (assembly GCA_905221065.1). Classification (GTDB taxonomy): domain Bacteria; phylum Bacillota; class Bacilli; order Lactobacillales; family Streptococcaceae; genus Streptococcus. The sequence continues at coordinate 5,693 of CAJNBS010000006.1, read as the reverse complement.
TGACTTCGTACCACAATCACAGAGTAGGATTGGAAATTCTTCCAAGACGAGGCCATCTGGGCTGCTGTCAGGATTTCAGTCAAGTCTTCCTGAGGAAGGGCTTGCTCCTTAAATCTGCGCACTGAAGTGTGAGCCTTCATTAATTTGATTGTTTCTGTCATCGACGGTTCACTCCTTCTAAACGAGTCTCCTCAGCCAAATAACGGATGCGTTCCATGACGCGTCTGGCTTCCCAGGTTTCGTCATTTCCATGCTTCCCTTTAGCGAAATGCAGCTCCAATTCTTCAAAGTTGAAGTTGGAGGTGAAAAAGGTCGGTAAGTTTTCCTGCATCCGATATTGGAGAATGACTTGCAGGATTTCATCCCGCACCCAAGCTGTTGATTGCTCGGCACCAATGTCATCTAAAATCAGGACTTCAGAAAGCTTAATCTCATCCACTAAGGTCTTAACATTACCATCACCGATAGCATTTTTGACATCAATGACAAAGCTAGGATAGTGGAGAAGGGTTGATGAAACACCACGTTTTTCCGATAAATCATGGGCTAAGGCAGCCACCATGAAACTTTTCCCCACACCAAAGTCTCCATATAAATAAAGACCTTTTCGAATAGCTGGATATTGCTCTACGAAGGCTAATAGCTTTTCAAAAACTGGCAAGCGCCCCAAATCATCCATGTCAACTTGAGCCAAACTAGCTTTCTTGAGACTGGCTGGCAGATTGATTAACTTAAGACGGTTCTTAATAGCCGCTTCTTTTTCCGCTGCGATTAGTTCAGGAGTTTCTTCATAAGAAACATCCGCATAGCCATGATTCATAACCAAAATAGGCTTATAACCTTTGGCAATATAATCCGTATCCCCACGGAGAAATTTGTCGCGCTCGGTGATGTACTGATTAAACTTGGAGATACTGCGATTCAATTCCTCTGGAGTAAGGGATTCTTGCTGGATAAAGGCCGCAACATCAGGGTCCTTCATGATTTTCTGGACCAAATCTTGATAGTGAAAACGGCTGGGTTGACGCTTGAGTACGTCTCCGACACTTTCCATCTAATCTCCTCCTTTTTCTAATCGAGCTAATAGTTCTTGTTTCTTACGTTCTAGTTCCAGACGAGTTTCCTCGCTGGTTTCATTCTTATAATCTGGATTGCTCCACTTGGGTACATTGGACTTGGCAGGACCGGGTTTACTAGTCTTTTGAGCCTGACTCTTTTGCCCACGTTCACGAATGCGCAAGACTGCCTCTTCTGCCGAATGAATCTTTTGATAGGCATAGTCATTGGCTACCTTCATGGCATATTTCTCATTGATATTTGCCGAATCTACCTTATTAAAGGTCAATAAGAGAATGATATTGATGACTTCGTCCAGCAAGCCCAAGCTAGCCATCTGTTGCAAGAGTTCTCTTTCTGTTTGGGTAATGGTTCCCTTGCGGGTCTGCTTGATTTCTGCCAAGAACTGCAGGGCAGTTTTACTTTTGGCTTCTTTGATAATAGTCGCTTCCTTAGGACTAAAGTCAGAGGAAACTGGTTTTTGAGCGATTTTTTCTCGCATGCGTTTGGTTGAAATAACCTGGGAAACAGCTGTTGACTTGGCCAATTGATAAGTCTCAAACCAAGTCCATTTCTTTTCTTCTGCAATAGCAAACAGGTTCAAGACATCGGACTGCTCATCCGCAAAGCGAAGCCCATCTCGAGCCATGAGCTGACGAAAATGGTCCAAGTCAAAATCATTGGCCACTTTCTTCTTGAGAGCAAGGTCTTCTTGACTTCCTAGTTCTGCCAAATCTGGAAAAACTTGATTGAGTGAGACAGAGATTTCTTCACCATCAGCACTTTCAACTTTCAAATCCTCCACCGCTGCATCGCCAATCTTTTTCTCCAAGAGTCTACGATAAATAGGATGCTCCAAGAAGTCCTGACTCGAAAGGGGAGCATGGAGGGCTAGCTGATAAACATCCCCCTTTTGATAGAGGGTTAAGAGATTGAAAGCAGATAGGATTTTCAGAGATTTTATCAGTCTATCCATCCCAAAGTTGAGATGGTTAAGAATACTTGAAAAGAGGTATTCCTTTATACCATTATCACAAAAACTAATGGTATAAAGATAAAGGCTCAGTGCCTCCTGACCGATAATCGGGAGGTAGCACTGTACCAGAGATGAGGTATCTTGCGACACCCGATTATTCTTTAGATAAGAAAAACGGTCAATTGGCTTCATTTATCTTTCCTTTTTCTTTTTAGAGGACTGGGTGATTTGTTGGAGCAAGCTCTCTAACTCACTGACATCCTTAAAACTACGATAGACACTGGCAAAACGTACATAGGTAATCTCGTCCAGTTCAGCCAACTCCTCCATGACGAGTGAACCAATGTCCTCACTTTGAATTTCATTTTCATTTCGACCACGGAGTTTCTGTTCGATACGATTGACTACCATGTTGATTTCATCACTTGACACAGGACGTTTCTGGGCTGAGCGGATAATCCCATTAAAGATTTTATCTCTGGAGAATTGTTCCCGTGTGCCATCTTTTTTAACAACAACTAATGTTCTTTCTTCTACCCGTTCGTAGGTTGTAAAACGGTGTTGGCATTCATCGCACTCACGTCTTCTACGAATGGTGTTCCCTTCTTCTGCTTGGCGACTATCGATAACACTTGACTTGGTAGCCCCACATTTTGGACAACGCATCCTTTCCCTCCTTATCGTTTTCTTTTCATTATACCATTTTTTAAGCGATTCCCAAAACAATTCTTCTTTTTGCTTGACAAGTTTTTTGTTTTGTTGTATTATTTAATTAAGACAAAGAGATAAACGAAAGGAGACCAAGATGTCCTGGACATTTGACAACAAAAAACCCATTTATTTACAGATTATGGAGAAAATCAAGCTTCAGATTGTCTCCCATGCACTGGAACCCAATCAACAACTTCCAACCGTGAGAGAGTTAGCTAGCGAGGCTGGTGTCAATCCCAACACCATCCAAAGAGCCTTGTCAGACCTTGAACGAGAAGGATTTGTCTACAGCAAGCGCACAACTGGACGATTTGTGACTGAGGATAAGGAACTGATCGCCCAATCTCGCAAACAACTATCAGAAGAAGAATTGGAACACTTCGTTTCCTCCATGACCCATTTTGGCTATGAAAAAGAAGAACTACCAGGCGTAGTCGGCGATTATATTAAAGGAGTTTAAGCCTATGTCATTACTAGCATTTGAAAATGTATCCAAATCTTATGGAGCAACCCCAGCCCTTGAAAATGTTTCTCTTGACATCCCAGCTGGAAAAATTGTTGGTCTTCTTGGCCCAAACGGCTCAGGAAAAACAACCCTGATTAAACTAATCAATGGCCTCTTACAACCAGATCAAGGACGTGTCCTCATCAACGACATGGACCCAAGCCCAGCAACCAAGGCTATCGTAGCTTATTTGCCGGATACGACCTATCTCAATGAGCAAATGAAGGTCAAAGAAGCCCTAACCTACTTCAAGACCTTCTATAAAGATTTCAATCTGGAACGTGCCCATCATCTACTTGCAGACCTCGGCATTGATGAAAATAGTCGTCTCAAGAAATTATCAAAAGGGAACAAGGAAAAGGTCCAACTGATTTTAGTTATGAGCCGTGATGCCCGCCTCTACGTTCTGGACGAACCTATTGGTGGGGTGGATCCAGCAGCCCGTGAGTATATCCTCAATACCATTATCAACAACTACTCCCCAACTTCTACCGTTTTGATTTCTACCCACTTGATTTCTGATATCGAGCCAATCTTGGATGAAATTGTCTTCCTCAAAGACGGAAAAGTCGTTCGTCAAGGCAATGTAGATGATATTCGTTACGAGTCAGGTGAATCCATTGACCAACTCTTCCGTCAGGAATTTAAGGCCTAAGCAAAGGAGATTATTATGTTTTGGAATTTAGTTCGCTACGAATTTAAAAATGTTAACAAGTGGTATTTAGCCCTCTACGCTGCTGTTCTAGCCCTTTCTATCCTCATAGGAATGCAAGGCCACTACTATAATTATATATCTTTCAAAGATAGCCAACCTTTCCTATTTATCTTTCTGGCTCTCGTCTTTGGTGGCTTGATGCTTACACTTGGGATTTCAACTCTTTTCTTGATTATTAAACGCTTCAAAGGAAGTGTCTATGACCGCCAAGGCTATCTGACTTTGACCTTGCCAGTTTCTGAACACCATATCATCACTGCTAAATTAGTCGGAGCCTTCATCTGGTCTATACTTAGCTCGGCTGTACTGGCTCTAAGTGCTTTTCTTATTGTGACTATAACGGTTTCAGAATGGATTCCTCTTTCTTATGTGATTACATTTGTAGAAACACATCTCCCTCAGATCTTTCTTACAGGTATATCCTTCCTACTAAATACCATTTCAGGAATCCTCTGCATCTACCTGGCTATTTCCATTGGACAGCTTTTCAATGAATACCGTACAGCACTCGCTGTTGCAGCCTACATTGGTATCCAAATCGTCATTGGATTTATTGAACTTTCCTTCAATCTTAGTTCTAATTTCTATGTCAATTCACTTGTAGGACTTAATGACCATTTCTATATGGGAGCAGGTATAGCCATTGTTGAAGAACTCATTTTCATAGCTATCTTTTACCTCGGAACCTACTATATTTTGAGAAACAAGGTTAATTTGCAATAATTTTTAAATCAAAAAGGATAACATCTCATCGCAGAGAGGCTATCCTTTTTTCTTTTATCTCATTTTCTATCTAACTTTATTTAAAAAACAAATCCTTTTAAATCTGATTTAAAGGTCTTGTTTAATTTCTCTATTGTGACACTATCATTATATTCCTTACATATTTTCATAGCTTTGGAACATTCTTTTTTACCTAACTCTACTTGATTCGTTTTTATGAGATAAATACCTTTTAAAAAAAGTAAATAAGTCTTTTCAAAATAATATCCTTGTCTAGTCAGTAAATTTTCTAAATCATCTATAAAAAATTGAGCGCTATCTAACAAATTGTTTTTTAATAATAATTCTAAATTAAATAAATATAAAGGAATTACTCTATGTGTTCCCATATCTGTTTTTAAAAAATGTCGTGTTTTCTTGATTACAGCTCTATATAGTAAGCTTATGGTTTTAGTGTTCATAAAAAACACCGAATTATAGAAAATTTTCAGTTCATACTCCATCCAATTATCTACAGAAAGCAAATACTTGATTATCTCATTACATTTAGATGTATTGTAAGGAAGGTTTGCAAGGCGATTAATCTGTTGTTCAGCAATCGATTTTATGTGACAATTGCATAAGCTTTTCTCCTGCTTTTGTTTTAGCTCTATTTTCTTTATTAGTTCTTGTAACAAAATGATATCTGAAGAGTTTACAGCATGTTCTAATTCTTCAAAAAAGCATTCTTTTTTGGAATAATAGCAATGAACTAATTCTTCAAATTCCGAAAATGAGATCCCCAGGCGATTTAACAACATGTAAAAATGATCAATAGATAATTTTGTAATCCCATTTTCGAAACGAGAAATAGTTGACTCACTAATCTTATCACAAGCCAAATCTTTAAGACGAAAATTTTTTGAAATACGGATATCCTTTAAAACTGCACCAAAATTTTCCATAGTATTCCTCTTCCATTTCTGCAAAAAATTAAACCTGTTTTTTTATTTGTGATATGATTATGA